>NZ_CP127294.1:1650000-2315000 GCF_030285625.1 Amycolatopsis sp. 2-15 | reverse complement strand
GAAGCCCCCGAAGACCCAGAAGAGCCCGACAAGCCCGAAGACGCCGACGAGTCCGAAGAGCCCGACGCACCCCCGGAAGCTCCCGAGTCACCCCGCACCCCGGCCTCGCCCGAACGATCCGAGACATCCCGAGCGCCCGAGCCGTCCTCAGGATCCGAGCGAGCACGCCCCGAGCCCTCCGCGTCCCCCAGATCCCGGTAGCCCGAGTCACCTGGCCCCCAGCCAGGCGGCCCCGAACCACCGGAACCAGAACCACCCACCCCCTCCAGCACCGGCGGCACCGTGAACTGCGGGTCGTAGAACTCCATCACCGACGGCCGCTCCGGTACCTCGGCCCGGAGCGGCGCGATGACTTCGTCGATGACGTCGAAGACTGCGGTCGCTGAACTCACCTCTGCATTGAACACCCTGGCACCGACAATTTTTCGAACTTTTGTTCGACTCGCCGCCACTGTGCGCCGAACGGTCGGTCAGCGGGCCGGAACCGGGGCCGCCCGCATGGTCGGCGCCAGGAAGTACACCGACACCACCAGCGCGCCCACCACGCCGAGCGCCCAGTGCAGCCCGATGCCGCCGGCCAGGGCGCCGATGAGGACCGGGCCGACGAGGAAACCGAAGTAGCCGCAGGCCGCCACGGCCGCGATCGCGCGCCCCGGCGCAGCAGTCTGCTTGCGGCCGGCCGCGCTCCACGCCAGCGGCACCATGCCGGACACCCCGAGCCCCACCACGGCGAACCCGGCCACCGCGAAACCCGGCACCGGCACGGCCACCACCAGCACGAACCCGACCACCGTCACCAAGGTCGCCACCCGCATGAAGGGCACCACGCCGAACCGCGCCACCAGCCGGTCGGCCACCACCCGCACCGCGATCATCGTGATCGAGAACGCGAAGTACCCCAGCGACGCCAACGCAGCCGACGCGACCGTGACGTCCCGCAAGTAAACCGCGCTCCAGTCGTTCACCGTCCCCTCGGCCACGAAGCCGCAGAAGGCGATCACTCCCAGCGGGATCAGCGCCTTGCCCGGCAGCGCGAACGCCGCGTCGCCCTGGCCGCGGTCGGCGCCCGGCAGGAAGCGCGTCGACGCCGCCAGCGTGATCACCAGCAGCACCACGCCCGTCACGGTGAAGTGCACCCCGATCGGCACGTGCTCCAGCAGCGCGCCGACGCCGGAACCCAGCAGCCCGCCGATGTTCCAGAACGCGTGGAACCCCGCGAAGATCGGCCGCCCGTATGCCTCCTCGACGCGCGCGGCGTGGGCGTTCATCGACACGTCGAGCAGGCTGTTGCCCACCCCGAGCACCACGAGCGCACCCACGAACGCAACCAGGTTCGACGCCAGCGCGGCCAGCGGCAGGCCCGCGCACAGCACCGTGGCACCGATCACGACACCTCGCCGGCTGCCGATCTTCGTGAGCATCGGGCCGGCCGCCACCAGCGCCACCACGGACCCCGCCGCGAGGCCGAACAGGCCGATCGCCAGCTGCCCGGCGCTCAGCCCCGCGTGGGCCTGCGCCGCCGGGATCCGCGCGGCCCACGTGGCGAACGCCGCCCCGCACACCGCGAACACCACCGAGACGGCTGCCCGCGCACGCAGCGTCTCCTGCATCGAAAACGCCCCCAGACGCGAAGAAGGGGCCACCCGAAAGTCTCGGGTGGCCCCGACGGAAACTCCGCCTGCTACTTGGCCTTCGCGGTGCTCGCCTTCTTGGCGGGCGCCTTCTTGGCCGTCGTCGTCTTCGCCGCGGCGGCCGACTTCGTGGCCGAAGCCGACTTCGCCGCCGTGGACTTCGCCGGCGCCTTGCGCGTCGTGGTGGTGCGACGCTTGGGGGCCGGGCCCTTCGCCCGCTTCTCCGCGAGCAGCTCCGCGCCGCGCTCGGCCGTCAGCTCCTCGATGCTGTCGGACTTCCGCAGCGTCGCGTTGTATTCACCGTCGGTGACGTACGGGCCGAAGCGCCCGTCCTTGACCACCATCGGCTTGCCCGACACGGGGTCGTCACCGAGCTCCTTGAGCGGCGGCTTGGCCGTGGCCGACCGGCCGCGCTGCTTCGGCTCCGAATAGATCTTCAGCGCCTCTTCCAGCGTGATCGAGAACAGCTGGTCCTCGGTCTGGATCGAACGCGAGTCCGTGCCCTTCTTCAGGTACGGCCCGTAGCGCCCGTTCTGCGCGGTGATCTCGTCACCCGACTCCGGATCCTTGCCCACCACGCGCGGCAGCGACAGCAGCTTCAGGGCGTCTTCGAGCGTCATCGTGTCGATGGCCATCGACTTGAACAGCGAGCCCGTACGCGGCTTCGGCTGCTTCGCCTTGGCGGCCTTCTTCTGCGCGGCCGTCGCGCCCTCGGGCAGCGGCTCGGGCTCGGGCAGCACCTCGGTGACGTACGGGCCGAAGCGGCCTTCCTTCGCCACGATGTCGTGCCCGCTCACCGGGTCGACGCCCAGCTGACGGCCTTCCTGCGGCGTGGCGAACAGCTTCTCCGCGATCTCCGACGTCAGCTCGTCCGGCGGCAGGTCCTCGGGCAGGTTGGCGCGCTGGGACTGGCCGTCGACCTCGCGCTCGAGGTACGGCCCGTATCGGCCCACGCGCACGACGACCTTGTGCCCGTCGGCGTCGTTGAACAGCGGGATCGAGTTGATCTCACGCGCGTCGATGCCCTCGACACTGCCGTCGACCAGCTTCTTCAGCCCGCCGAGCCGCCCGACCGAGCCCTCCACGCCGAAGTCACCGCCGAAGTAGAACTTCGAGAGCCACTCCACGCGCTGCTCGTCGCCGTTGGCGATGCGGTCGAGCTCGTCCTCGAGACCGGCGGTGAAGTTGTAGTCCACCAGGCGCTCGAAGTGCCGCTCCATCAGGCCGATCACGGCGAACGCGACCCACGAGGGCACCAGGGCGGAGCCCTTCTTCCACACGTAGCCGCGGTCCTGGATGGTCTTGATGATCGACGCGTACGTCGACGGGCGGCCGATGCCCAGCTCTTCGAGCTTGCTCACGAGGCTCGGCTCGGAGTAGCGCGCGGGCGGCGAGGTGGTGTGGCCGTCGGCCGACAGGTCGGACGCGGTCAGCCCCTGGTCCTTCACCAGCACCGGCAGGCGGCTCTGCTTGTCGTCCGCCTCGCCGCCGGCCTCGGTGTCGACTGCCTCGACGTAGGCCTTCAGGAAGCCGGCGAAGGTGATCGTGCGGCCCGAAGCGGCGAAGGTGCACTCCTCGCCCGAGGTCGCGGTGCCGATGATGCGCACCGACATCGTGGTGCCCTTCGCGTCGGCCATCTGCGACGCGATCGTGCGCTGCCAGATCATCTCGTACATGCGGAACTCGTCGGAGTCCAGCTCGCCCGCGACCTGGCCCGGCGTGCGGAACACCTCGCCCGACGGGCGGATCGCCTCGTGCGCCTCCTGCGCGTTCTTCACCTTGCGCGTGTACTGCCGCGGCGAAGGCGACACGTACTCCTTGCCGTACAGCTGCGTCGCCTGGCTGCGGGCGGCCGAGATCGCCGACTCCGACAGCGTGGTCGAGTCGGTACGCATGTAGGTGATGTAGCCGTTTTCGTACAGCTTCTGCGCGATCCGCATCGTGCGCTCGGACGTGAAGCGCAGCTTGCGGCCCGCTTCCTGCTGCAGCGTCGAGGTCATGAAGGGCGCGTAGGGCTTCCGCGTGTACGGCTTCTCCTCGACGCTGGACACGGTGAAGTCGCGGTCGGCCAGCGCCTGCGTCAGGGCCTGCGCCTCGGCCTCGCCGAGCACGCGGATCTCCTTGGCCGTGCCCTTGAGCTGACCGTCGGAGTCGAAGTCGCGGCCGGTGGCCAGGCGGGCGCCGTCGACGCCGACCAGGCGCGCCGGGAACGTCTGCGGCGAAACTGTGTCCTCAGAAGCGCCGGCGGCTGTGTTCACCTGCATCGTCGCGGAGATGTCCCAGTACGAAGCCGAAGTGAAGCGCATGCGCTCCCGCTCACGCTCGACCACGATCCGCGTCGCGACGGACTGCACGCGGCCCGCCGAGAGCTTCGGCATGACCTTCTTCCACAGCACCGGCGAGACCTCGTAGCCGTAGAGGCGGTCGAGGATGCGGCGGGTCTCCTGCGCGTCGACGAGGTCGACGTCGAGCTCGCGGGTCGAGTCGGCGGCCGCGCGGATCGCCTGCTCGGTGACCTCGTGGAACACCATGCGGCGCACGGGCACCTTGGGCTTGAGCGTCTCGAGCAGGTGCCACGCGATGGCTTCGCCCTCGCGGTCGGGGTCCGTGGCGAGGTAGAGCTCGTCGACGTCCTTCAGGAGGCCCTTGAGCTCGGTGACCTTGGACTTCTTGTCCGGCGTGACGATGTAGAGCGGCTTGAAGTCGTTGTCGATGTCCACGCCGAGGCGCGCCCACGACTCGCCCTTGTACTGGGCCGGCACGTCGGCCGCACCGCGCGGAAGGTCGCGGATGTGCCCGACGGAGGACTCGACGACGTAGTTGCCGCCGAGGTACGGGGCGATCTTGCGGGCCTTAGTAGGCGACTCGACGATCACCAGCCGCCGAGTCGCGGCGCCGTTCGTCCCGGTGCCGTCCTTCTTGGTCCGTGCTCCTGCCACGCTGCCCTGCTCTCCAGTCATCCCCGCACCATCGCCCTCGATGGCGGCGGCACTCCTTATAACCCCTCGACGAGGGGTGCTGCGCCCGCGTCTTCGACCTGCCAGTGTGCACGCCCGCACCGGCCGCGCAGCGGCTAGGTGGCCTGACACGCCGCCGGGCCCCTGCCCGTCGGATCGCCTTTGACCTCGGCGATGTTTCCTCTCCACACCTAGCACGTGATTCCGGACACGTGCCGTGCAGGGTAGCTCGTGATCACGCCGATACCCTCCGTTCGACGGTGGTGGACCCGACGTTGGCACCGCTTCACTTACTACCTCGTCGAGGCGAAAGGAACCACCATGACCCGACGCCTGCTCGGTGGCGTGCTCGCGGCAGTGGCCGCGTTCGCCCTGGTCACCGCCCCCGCAGCGAGCGCCGTGAGCGCCGCGACCACCACGTTCTCCGGCACGGTGGCGCTGTCCAACTGCTCCGGCTCGGTCGTCAAACCGGCCGGTACGCCCGACACAGCACCCGCACTCGTACTTTCCAACGGTCACTGCCTGGAGTCGGGTTTCCCCGATCCCGGCGAGGTCATCGTCGGTCAGCAGTCCACCCGGACCTTCAGCCTTCTGTCGTCGGACGGCAAAAGTTCACTCGGGACGCTGAAGGCCAAAAAGGTCGTGTACGCGACCATGACCGACACCGACGTGTCGCTCTACCAGCTCGACACGACGTACGCGGCGATCAAGCAGAAGTACCGGGTCTCCCCGCTCGAGCTCGTGGCGACGCACCCGACCGCGGGCACGCACATCGACGTGGTCTCGGGCTACTGGAAGACCATCTACTCCTGCTCGATCGACGGGTTCGTGCACGAGCTGCACGAGAACGGCTGGGTCTGGAAGGACTCGATCCGCTACACACCCGAGTGCAAGACCATCGGCGGCACGTCCGGCTCCCCGATCGTCGAGACCGCGACCGGCAAGGTCATCGGCGTGAACAACACGTCGAACGACGACGGCCAGCGCTGCACGCTCGACAACCCGTGCGAGATCGACGGGTCCGGGAACGTGACCGTGCATCCCGGTACCAAGTACGGCGAGGAGACGTTCGGTATTCCCGCGTGCCTGACGGCGGCGAGCGAAATCGACCTCAACTGGGCCGGGTGCACACTGCCGAAGCCTTAGCCGACGGCCTCCAGGACGTCGCCCAGCAAATACTGAAGGGGACTCCCGCCGCCTCTGTCGCGGCGGGAGTCCCCTTCAGTGCGTTCGGGCCGGGTTTCCTCACGGGGTTCGGGCAGCTCGGGCCACGCGGCCTCCGCGCCCGCGGGCGCCTCGCCGATGAGCTCCAGCAGCCCGTCGAGCTTGCGCCGCCCGGTCAACCGCGCGGCTGGCTCCTCGGCCTTCGGCCCCAGCAACCGGGCGTGGACGCCCAGCGGCGCCAGCGCGGCCAGCAGGTCGTCGTGCAGGTGGGGCGCCAGTGGGTCCATCCCGAGCAGGTAGCCCGACGACCCCTGCCGCCCCGCGGCCAGCGCCCACATGCGCAGCATCGCGCCGCTCAGCCGGAAGCCGTCGGGGAGCGCTTTGCCCGAATCGTCTTCGGACGGACCCGAGCAGCCCCGGCGCAGCCACTGCACGGACAGGGGAAGCAGGTCGACTCGGAACGACGTGCGCACCTGCGGCCGCCCGCACTCCCGCACCGCCACCTGCGCATCGGCCCCACGCCGGCGGCACTCGCGTGCCAGCACCCGGGCGCGCCACTGCTCGTCGACATTCACGGACAGCCGAGCCGCCGTGCGCCCGAAGCCGGTGATCTGCCCTTGGCAGCACAGCAGGCCGGCCAGGTCCGATAGCCCCGGGCCGCTCGCCTCTGCCGAGAACAGCGAGATCGTCCGCTCCACGCGGATCATGATAGAACACAAGTTCGATCGGACGCGAGGGTTACGCGGCGGATTTTCGCCGATCGAGCGATCGTGGCGACAGGCGGTCATGCGCACGCCGAGGCGCGACGACCACGGCCACCAGCATCGCGGCAGCGGCCACGAGGAACACCACAGGCAGCGCGAGCAGGCTGAAGACGGCGATGCCGAGGGAACCGCCGATCTGGCGCGCGAAGGTGAGTGTGGCCAAGCCGGCGCCCAGGATGTCCTTTGGCGCCGACGACTGCGCGAGCAGCGTGTAGGCCTGCATCGACAGTCCGAGCGCGGCGCCGCTGGACGCGAGCCCCACGACCACGGCTGCAAACCGCGCCGGACCAGGCGCCAGCAGCGGGATCGCCGCGGTCACGAGAAGCCCGACCACGCCGAGAGCCAACCCGAACCGGCCCCAGGCGGAGACCCGCGACCACCTGCGGGCAAGCAGCGCGAACCCGCCCGTGACCAGCACCTGACCCACACTCATCGGCACGAGGAGCAGGGCCGTGGCTTCCGGACGCGCGGCGCCGATGACCAATGGCACGTAGGTGAAACTGCCGAACAACGCCACACCCGTGAGGAAGGTGACCGCGACAACCCGCGCCAACCCGGCATCGGCGAACAGCCGGGGCGGGACCAGCGGAGCAGCCGTACGTCGCTCGACCTGCACGAAGGCCCCGGTCGCGGCTAGTGCGGCGACCACCAGCACGGGTGCCCACACCGCGTCGCGTGCCAGCGCCTCACCGCTGCCGAGCACGACGACGCAGCCTCCAGCGATCGCGACCAGAACCGCTCCCGCGGAGTCGAACCGGATTCGGTCTACTCGCCGGAAGCCGGGCACAGAACGCGCCCCCAGAAACAAAGCCACGACGCAGATCGGCAGGTTGATGAGGAAGATCGACCACCAGCCCGCGACGGCCGCCAGCAGGCCACCCAACGGCGCACCACCGATCGACGACAGTGCGAACACCGCCGTCAGCCAGCCCTGCCGCCGCACCAGCTCGTCGCGGTCGAATAGCTCCGCCATCGCCGCAACGGCAGCCACGATCAGCCCACCCCCACCCAGCCCCTGCACCGCGCGAAACCCGATCAACGCGGCCAAGTTCGGCGCCAGCGCACACGCCACCGACCCGACGGCGAACGCTGTCACCGAGCCGACGAACATGCGCCGCCGTCCCCAACGGTCACCGAGGCTGCCGTGCACCGGCGTGGCGACCGCGACCGCCAACAGGTACGCCGCCGTCACCCCGCCCACCGAGCCTGGATCGCCCAAATCAGCGCCGATGGACGGCAGCGCCGCAACCACCACGTTCGTGTCGAGCGACGCCATCAGCCGCCCCAGCACGAGCGCGGCGAACGCGGCGTCGCGGCCACGGAGAAGTACATGCATATCGCACACGTTATGCATGCGAATCGCACACAGTCAAGGTAGAATGGAACCCGTGACGACACCCCTCACCGAAGCCGGCCCCGCGTTGTTCCGCCTGGTCAGGCACTGGTCTCGGCGCTGGACCCTGCGCACGTCGACCGAGCTCACGGGCGAGATGCGCCACGTGCATCACATCCTCGCCGTCGAGGCCGTCGACACGGGCAGCGAGCACACCGACGAGGTGACCGTCGCGACCGTCGCGCACCACCTCGGCCTCGACCACTCCGGCGCCAGCCGCATGGTCCGCGACGCGACCGCAGCCGGCTACGTCACACGCGGCACCTCGGGCCAGGACCGGCGTCGAGCATCACTGGAGCTCACGGCCAGCGGACGCGACCTGCTCAACGCCTCGCACCAATGGCAGCGCAGGACGTTCAACGACCTCACCGCCACGTGGTCGGCGGCAGATCGGCAACGCTTCGCCGGCTACCTCATTCGGGTGACGAGCGCACTCGACTTGGAGAACTAGTCAGCGCGGCGCCGGCGGCACGACAAGCTGCTGACAGTCCGGCGCCCGCTTCCCCGCGGCCGAGAGCTCCGGCGTGGCGTTGAGGGCCTGGAGGACGTCGAGCGCGGCGACGTCGTCGAGGGTGGCCCGGGCGTCGCTGAGGGCGGTTTTGGTGGTGGAGGCGTCGGTGGCCGTGTCGAGGCGTTCGCGGGCGGTGTCGGCGCGCGAACGGACGGAGGAGAACTGCTTGAGCAGGTCGCCGCGGGCCTGGTCGTCGCCGGGCAGCGGCGGGGGGCCGACGCGGTCGAGGCCCTCGACGGTCTGGTCGATGCCGTCCACGACGGACGACAGGAGCCGGCTCGACGTGCGGGAGGCCTGTTCGGGCGAGCTGGGGTCGATCTCGGGCAGGTTCGCGAGCGTGCGCACGAGGTGGGTGACCGCCGAGCAGTAGCCGTCCGCCCATCTCGCGGCCGGATCGGCCTGGCTGGAGGTGTCCGCTTGCCCACCGCTGTGGGTCTGCGACACCGGCGGCTGCTGCCCGCAGCCGGCAAGGCCGATCCCGAGTGCCGTGACCAGCGCGGCTAGAACGGTCGACCGCGGCCGCACCGCGACACCTCCTGCCCTTCGACGTCCAGGTGCCCCGACCGTACCGATCCGAGAATCATTCGCAAGTCACCCACCGGAGTGCGGGAAGAATTCCCGACACGCCGGAGCCCGGCACGCGAGCAGCGCGCCGGGCCCCGGACGGTATGCGAACTGAAGTGGCGGATCAGGCTTTCGCCTCCGCCGGGGTGTTCTCGATGACCGTGCCGCGTCGCTTGGACACGATGACCGCCGCGACGATGACCGCGAGCGCGACGACCGCGATCACGATGCGCCACGTGGTGTCGGCGCCGCCGCCCAGCGTCAGGCTGACGACCGCCGGCGCGATCAGCACGGAGACCAGGTTCATCACCTTGATCAGCGGGTTGATGGCCGGGCCCGCGGTGTCCTTGAACGGGTCGCCCACGGTGTCACCGATGATGGTGGCCTCGTGCGCGTCGGAGCCCTTGCCGCCGTGGTTGCCGTCTTCGACGAGCTTCTTGGCGTTGTCCCAGGCACCACCGGAGTTGGCGAGGAAGATCGCCATCAGGGTGCCGGTGGCGATCGCACCGGCCAGGTAGCCGGCGAGAGCGCCCGTGCCGAGGCCGAAGCCCACGGCGATCGGGGCGAACACCGCGAGCAGACCCGGCGTGGCGAGCTCACGCAGCGAGTCGCGCGTGACGATGTCCACGACCTTGCCGTACTCGGGCCGCGTGGTGCCCTCCATGATCCCGGCGATCTCGCGGAACTGGCGGCGCACTTCCTGCACCACCGCACCGGCCGCACGCGAAACCGCGTTGACGGCCAGACCCGAGAACAGGAACACCACAGCCGCGCCGACGATCACGCCGACGAGGGTCGACGGGTTCACGATGTTGGCGACGAACTCGCCCGTCCCGCCCACGGCCTTCGTGATCGCGTCCGAATAGGACCCGAACAGCGCCGTGGCCGCGAGGACCGCCGTGGCGATCGCGATGCCCTTGGTGATGGCCTTGGTGGTGTTGCCCACCGCGTCCAGCTCGGTCAGGATCTGCGCGGCCTTCTCGTCGACGTCGCCCGACATCTCGGCGATGCCCTGCGCGTTGTCGGAGACGGGGCCGAAGGTGTCCATCGCGACGATGACGCCGACGGTGGTCAGCAGGCCGGTGCCGGCGAGCGCGACGGCGAACAGCGCGATGCCGCCACCGAGCAGGTACGCGCCGAACACAGCGGCACCGATCACGAGCGCGGTGTACACGGCGGACTCGAAACCGACCGAGATGCCGGACAGGATCACCGTGGCGGCACCGGTTTCCGACGTCTTGGCGACGTCCTGCACCGGCTTGTTCTCGGTGCCCGTGTAGTAACCCGTGAGCTTCAGGATGATCGCGGCGAGCACGATGCCGATGATCACGGCGACGGTCGCGATGACAGCCGGGTTGCCGCTGTTGCCCGCGAACTCCGCACCGAAGTCGGAGAAGCTGCTCGGCAGGTACACGAACGCCGCGACGGCCGACAGCACCGCGGAGATCACCGCGGAGATGTAGAACGAGCGGTTGATCGTGACGAGACCACCCTCGCCCGCGCGCGCCTTCGTGATGTAGACGCCGATGACGGCGGTGATGACACCGATGGCCGGCACGATGAGCGGGAAGATCAGGCCACTGGAACCGAAGGCGGAGCTGCCCAGGATCAGCGCGGCGACGAGCATGACCGCGTAGGACTCGAAGAGGTCCGCCGCCATACCGGCGCAGTCGCCCACGTTGTCACCGACGTTGTCGGCGATCGTGGCGGCGTTGCGCGGGTCGTCCTCGGGGATGCCCTGCTCGACCTTGCCGACGAGGTCCGCGCCGACGTCGGCGGCCTTCGTGAAGATGCCGCCGCCGACACGCATGAACATCGCGATCAACGCGGCGCCGAACCCGAAGCCCTCCAACACCTTCGGGGCCTGGCCCGTGTAGACGAGCACCACGACCGCGGCACCGAACAGGCCGAGGCCGACGGTGATCATGCCGACCACGCCGCCGGTGCGGAACGCCACACGCATCGCGATCTCGCGCCCGCCTTCCTCGCGCGACGCAGCCGCCACGCGCAGGTTCGCCTGCGTCGCGAGCCACATGCCTAGGTAGCCGATGGTGAACGAGAACACCGCGCCGACGAGGAAGAAGATCGAGCGGCCGATGCGCTCGTTCCAGTCGTCGGCGGGGAGCGCGAACAGCAGCAGGAACACGATTACGCCGAAGATGGCGAGGGTGTTGCGCTGCCGCTTGAGGTATGCGGCCGCACCTTCCTGCACCGCCTTGGCGATGTCCTGCATCTTGGCGGTGCCCTGGCCCGCGGCCAGCACCTCCCTGAGCAGCACGTAACCGATGGCGAGTGCGGCAAGGGCGACCACGGCGACCACACCGACGATGGTGTAGCCACCCCCGGAGAGCGTGAGACCGCCCTCCGCGAGGAACTGCCGGGACATTCGTCCTCCTGGGAACGCCGTAGGCCAATGCGGACTCGTCGTACCCGGCGTGCCTGCACTGGCGTGGGATCTGTACCGAGCGACACGCTAGCCGTGCGGGCAATGCACGTCTCACATGACGATCGCCACAGAGGGTGTGGATTGCGGGAGTGTATTGGTAGTGCTCAGCGGGCCCGCAACGCGTCCCGGTCACGGTACGTTCCGTGACCTTGTGTGATTGCTCACTTGATCGATCTCGCCCCGGTTCTGTCGGTGCCTTGTGCGAAGCTTCGGCACGTGGTCGAGCGAGGACGGAGGCTGTTGAGCCGGGTCACGGCGGGGCTCCCGGTGAGCGAGAACCCGGTCACGCACGTGGCCGAGCTTCCCGCGCGGGCAGCCGGTTTCGCGGCGTGGCCGGAGTGGGCCGCGCCGTCGGTCGTGTCGGCGTTCGCGGGTTCCGGAGTGGAGACTCCCTGGAAACACCAGGTCGAGGCGGCTTCGCTGGCTCACGCGGGGTCCCATGTGGTGGTGTCGACGGGCACGGCTTCGGGGAAGTCGTTGGCGTACCAGCTGCCGGTGCTGTCCGCACTGGCCACGGGCTCCGCGGCGACCGCGTTGTACCTCTCGCCCACCAAGGCGCTGGGCGCTGACCAGCTGCGTTCGGTGTCCTCTTTGGACGTCCCCGCGGTGCGGGCGGCGTCGTACGACGGCGACACCCCGATGACCGAGCGCGACTGGGTGCGCGCACACGCGAACTGGGTGTTCACGAACCCGGACATGCTCCACCGCGGCATCCTGTCCTCGCATTCGCGGTGGACCCGGTTTTTCAAGAACCTGGCCTACGTGGTGGTCGACGAGTGCCACAGCTACCGCGGGGTGTTCGGTTCGCACGTCGCACTGCTGCTGCGCCGACTGCGGCGGGTGGCCGCGCACTACGGGGCGTCGCCGGTGTTCGTGCTGGCCTCGGCGACCACAGCTTCACCGGCGGAGTTCGCTTCACGGCTCACGGGGCTGCCGTGCGCGGCGGTCACCGAGGACGCTTCGCCGCGGGGCGCCCGGACGGTCGCGTTGTGGGAGCCCCCGCTGCTCGACGAGCTGACGGGTGAGAACGGCGCACCGGTGCGACGTTCGGCGGGTGTGGAGACGGCGCGGATCCTCACGGACCTCGTGATGGAGGGCGCGCGTTCGCTGGCTTTCGTGCGCTCGCGGCGCGGGGCGGAGCTCACGGCCTTGGGCGCACGACGACTACTGTCCGAAGTGGACCCGGCGTTGGCGGAAACCGTTGCGGCGTACCGATCTGGCTTCCTGCCTGAGGAGCGTCGGGCATTGGAGGCTGCGCTGCTCTCCGGCCGGTTGCTGGGGGTGGCGACCACGAACGCGCTGGAGCTCGGCGTCGACATCGCGGGCCTCGACGCCGTGGTGCTCGCCGGCTACCCGGGCACGCTGGCGTCGTTCTGGCAGCAGGCCGGACGCGCGGGCCGCTCGGGCGACGAGGCGCTGGTCGTGTTCGTGGCCCGCGACGACCCACTCGACACGTACCTCGTGCACCACCCGGCGGCGTTGCTGGAGCGTCCGGTGGAGACGGCCGTGCTCGACCCGACGAACCCGTACGTGCTCGGGCCGCAGCTCGCGTGCGCTGTCGCGGAGCTGCCGTTGACGGAACCCGAGCTGGAGACATTCGGCGGTCCGGCCGCGCGCGCGGTGCTCGCGGACCTGGCGGAGGAGAAACTGCTGCGCCGCCGGTCCAGCGGCTGGTACTGGACCGCGCGCGAGCGCCCCCACGCGGAAGTCGGCATCCGCGGCTCGGGCGGCGACCAGATCGCCGTGGTGGAGGCCGATTCCGGCCGCATGCTCGGCACCGTCGACCCGGGGTCGGCTTGCTACGCGGTGCACCCGGGTGCGGTGTACCTGCACCAGGGTTCGTCATACGTCGTCGACGAGCTCGACCTCGAGACCGGCCTCGCCCTCGTGCACGCCGAGGACCCGGACTGGCACACGTCGCCGAGGGAGGTCGTGGACATCTCGGTGCTGTCCACGCAGGAACAGTGCTCCCACGGCGGTGTCACGGTGAGCCTCGGCGAGGTGGCGGTGACGTCGCAGGTCGTCGGCTACCTGCGCCGCCGCCCGTCGGGTGAGGTGCTGGACCACACGCCGCTCGACCTGCCGGAACAGAGCCTGCGCACGCGCGCCGTCTGGTACACGGTGACGAGCGATCTGCTCGGCCCGTCGCATCGGGTGGGGACCGGTGCCCTGGGCGCGGCGCGGGCCGGGGCCGTCGCGCCGGTGGGGACCGGGGGCGCTCGGATCGGGACCGAGAGCATGGAGTCGGTAGAGACCGACGGTGCGCTGGGCGACGCCGCGGGTGCGGATGCCGTCGTGCCGGCGGGGACCGGAGCCGCTCGAATCGGGACCGAGGGTGCTCCTAGCGACGCCGCGACTGCGACCATCGCGCCGGCAGGGACCGGGGGCGCGCGGGTCGGGGCCGAGAGCATGGAATCGGCGGGGACCAAGGGCGCGCTGCGCAACACCGCGGTTGCGGCCGTCGTGCCGGCAGGGACCGAAGGCGCCCGGATCGGGACCGAGAGCGTGGAGGCGGCGGGGACCGGGGGTGCTCTGGGTGACGCCGCGGGTGCGGCCGTCGCGCCCGTGGGGACCGGGGGCGCTCGGGTCGGGGCCGAGAGCGTGGAGGCGGCGGGGACCGGGGGTGCTCTGGGTGACGCCGCGGGTGCGGCCGTCGCGCCCGTGGGGACCGGGGGCGCTCGGGTCGGGGCCGAGAGCGTGGAGGCGGCGGGGACCGGGGGTGCTCTGGGTGACGCCGCGGGTGCGGCCGTCGCGCCCGTGGGGACCGGGGGCGCTCGGGTCGGGGCCGAGAGCGTGGAGGCGGCGGGGACCGGGGGTGCTCTGGGTGACGCCGCGGGTGCGGCCGTCGCGCCCGTGGGGACCGGGGGCGCTCGGGTCGGGGCCGAGAGCGTGGAGGCGGCGGGGACCGGGGGTGCTCTGGGTGACGCCGCGGGTGCGGCCGTCGTGTCGGCGAGGACCGGGGGTGCTCTGGGTGACGCCGCGGGTGCGGCCGTCGTGTCGGCGAGGACCGGGGGTGCTCTGGGTGACGCCGCGGGTGCGGCCGTCGTGTCGGCGGGGACCGGGGGTGCTGAGGGCGGGGCTGGTGCTGATGCTCGGGCCGAGACCGTCGCGCTGGTGGGGACCGGGGGCGCTCGGGTCGGGGCCGAGGGTGAGGCGCCGGTGGGGACCGGGGGTGCTGGCAGAGCACCGGGGGGCGCCGGATTGGTTCCGGCGCGCGTCCCCGGTGCCCTGCATGCCGCCGAGCACGCGGCGATCGGCCTGCTACCGCTGTTCGCTACGTGCGACCGCTGGGACATCGGCGGGGTGTCTACCGCGTGGCACGAGGACACCGGGGAGGCAACGGTGTTCGTGCACGATGGGCATCCCGGGGGTGCGGGATTTGCCGACCGCGGTTATGCCGCGATTGTCCCGTGGCTGGCCGCAACGCGGGAGGCGATCGTCTCCTGCGAGTGCCCGACGGGCTGCCCGTCCTGCGTTCAGTCGCCGAAGTGCGGGAACGGCAACGAACCACTGGACAAGGCAGGGGCGGTGGCCGTACTGGATACCGTGCTTGGGGCATTGCGTCAGCACGGGGAGCAGTGCGGCCACAGTGGTGCGTGAAATCTCTTCAGTTGTCGACGCTGCTTGCCGGGGTCGAACCGGTCAGGCAGCGGTGGTCTCCACGAGCAGCGGGGCGTGCTCGTCGGCGAGGGCGCGCATGAGCACGTCGTGCACCTCGGCCGGGTCGGGCAGCTGCCAGCCGCACACCTCGGGCTTCACGCGCCAGTGCACGACACCGTGCTGGAACGGCGACGGCGGCAGCGGGATGTAGCTGCCGGCACCGTGCCACTGCACGGACGCCTGCTCGGCGAGCTCGGCCGGGATGTGGTCGGCGGGCGTGGTGAGGAACAGCCAGCGGCCGTTGGGCATCGCGACGATCGGCGCCGGGTGCCCGAGGGCACGCAGCAGGCGAGCGGCGCGCTTGCCCAGCTCGTCGTCGACCTCGATGGCGTCGACGACCGTGCCTGTGGCCACGAGCAGGCTGTGGGTGCGGGCGGAGAACCAGGTGGCGACCTCGTGGGCGTGGGTGCCGACCAGCTCGCGCCAGTCGTCCCGCACCGGCACCGGCCGGCGCCACGTGAGGTCGTCGCCCTCACCGGTGATCGGCGCCGGGGTCGCCCCCGGGAGCACCGGCCAGCCGCGCCAAGCGAGGCCGATCGCCTCCGCACGAAGTTCGATGCGGAAGGCACTCCGCCAGCTGTCCGGCCAATTCGCGTCCAACATTGCTTTCCTGCCTTCAAGGTCCGGTTTCGCGCCACCCGGGTCGGGGCCGTTGGTGGCGCACGTCTCACTAAACGGCAATTTGCACATTGCGCGGAAGAGCCGCGCGACAACCGGTGGTTACTGGGCGATGAACGCCCGGTACCGCACCGCTCGGCCGATAACGGACAGCCGATGATCGGCCGTTGAGCCCCCGCTGAGGCCCTCCAGCACGCGGGTTGACACTTTCGCCGCCCTTCGCAGCCACTGAGGCGCACCAGGTCGTTTGCGCCTCTGACCAGCCGCTTTAACCGCTCGCCGTGCGTCAGCTACCGCTGCTCGTGGCTGTTCGCCGCTCGTCGAGACAGTGCGTCTGGTTGCCCCGGTGATGATCCACATCGCCCGCCACTCGTCGTGACCACTCGGGGACGAGCGGTGGCGGGCGTCACTCCGGGAGGCCAACGGGCCCGGCCCGGGCCCGCGCCGAGGGCGGCGGCAAGCCGGGAACGGGTGGACTTGCAGCTCGCACCTCGACGAGGGCGTCGCGCTCGCGCCAACTGCAAGCCGTGACGACCGCGCCCTCGTGATCGGCCACCTCACGAGCGCGGTCGCAGGCCCGGGCGGGCCCGTCGGCGGCGTGCGCGGCCGCGGCCAGCGCGCCGAGGTCGGCGGCGGCCTCCACCCGATGCCTCGCCGCCACGGCCGCGCCGAGCCAGCACCCCGCCGCGGCGAGGCCGACGAGCGCGGCGATCACGATGGCCGTCCACACGGTGGCGACGCCTTCGTCGTTGCCCCTCATTGCTGTGCTCCGGGTTCGGCGACGGCGTAAGCACTGGCGTCCAAGTGAAAGCCGGTGAGGGTTTCGGTGGTGACCTCGGCGGTGATGCCGTCGCCGGACCGGCGGATGGTGAGGCGCGCGCCGCGGGGCGCGATCGTCTGCACGACGGCCTCGGCCGCACCGGGCTGTCCGGCGGCGGCCAGGCGCGCGGCTTCGCGGGCGGCGTCGAGGCACCGGATGTGCCCGAGCACCGCGGCGAGGCCGGCGAGCAGCAGAGCCACCACGGCCGTGAGCGCGCCCAGCGAAAGGGCGGCTTCGACCGTGACCATCCCGCCGTCCCGGCGACGGCCGGCCATCAGGTCGCCACCGTCAGGGCCCGCTGCACGAGACCTGACAGCGCCGTGCTGATCGAATCGCCGCTGAGCAGCACGAACAGCGCGAGCGCGAACGCCGCGGCGGCCACCGTGCCGATGGCGTACTCCGCCGTGGTGGTGCCCTCGTCTCCGGGGAGGAAGTGCATGATCGGTCCTTTCTGTCCATTGTGGATTCATCTACAACACGCTCCCGATCCGCTCGGCCAGGCCGAGCACCACCGGCAGCACGCCGAGCACGAAGAACGCGGGGAGGAAACAGAGCCCCACCGGCAGCGCGAGCGCGACCCCGGCCCGTTCCGCGCGCTCCTCGGCCTCGACGCCGATCCCGTCGCGCAGGCGGCGGGAGACTTCTCCGGCCGTCGCGGCCAGCGCGGCGCCGGACCGGGCCGTGCGGGTCGCGGCGACCGACAGCTCCTCGAACCCGGGCCGGGTTTTGAGCTGGGCCCAGGCTTCGGCCGGTCCGGCGCCGAGTGCGAGGAGGTTGGCGGTGGCCTTCATGGCGGTCGACGTCTGCTCGGGTGCCGCGGCGCTGACGGCTTCGAGAGCAGTCGGCACCGGCAAGCCCGTGCGGAGGCAGGCGCCGAGGAGGTCGAGGGTGGCGGCGGAGTTCAGGCGTTCGGTGACGTCGTCGCGGGGTTTGGGTCGGCGGGAGCGGTGGAGGAGCCACCAGGCTGTTGCTCCCGCCAGCACGCCGCCCGTCAGTCCGGCGACGACGGCTACCGACGCTCCGGCCACCGCCGCGCCGAGGGCGTGTCTCGTGCGGAGGCTCGGCAGCGTCGGCCGCCTTGTGGTTGGCGGCGCGAGGCTCCGCGGCTTCGGCCCACTCGGCCAGACGAGCAGCGCGACGGCGGCGAGAACGTACGGCGTCATCGGACCTCCCGGCGGCCGGTGAGCGCTCGGGACCACGCGGTGCCCGCCCAGAGCAGTGCGGCGCCGGCGACCAGGAACAGCTGACCGAGGACGGTGTGGGTGAGGACGGTCAGCGGTTCGGCGCCGATGGCCTGCCCCATGGCGAGACAGAGGACGGGCAGCCCGGTCAGCACGGTCGCGCTCATCCGCGGACCGGCCATCTTGGCGTGGAGCCGCCGGGCGAAGGTGGTGGCGGCGTCGACGTCGCGGCGGGTCGCATCGAGGACGTCGGCGATGGGGAGGCCGTGCCGGCCGGCGAGGGTCCAGGCGGCGGCGAGTTCCGGGAGTTCTTTGGATTCGAGCGTGCCGTCGAGTCTTGCGGCGGTGGCGAGGTTGGTGAGCTCGCCGCTTAGCGCGGGGACGGCTTCGGCCGCCGCCTCGGCCGCGAGCACCGGGTGAGCCCCGGCCCGCAGCTCGGCGACCATCGTGCGCAGCGCGGCGGAAGTCTGCTCGGCTCGGGTGAGCGCCGCGGTGGTTTCCCTTCTGCTGCGCCATTCCTGCCTTGCCGCGACGGTGATCAGCGCGGTCGCCACCGCGGCTCCGACTCCGGCCAGCGGGAGGGCGAGGAGTGTCGGCAGCACCCAGACGGCCTGCCGCGGCGGCGTGGGGATGGTGAGCCGTCGCCGCGGTGGTGAGAGCAGTCGGGTCGGGAGGGTGGGCCAGGCGAGGATGGCGGTGCCGAAGCAGAGGAAAGGCCAGGCGGTGATCATGCGGTCGCCTCCTCGGTGACGACGGATCGGGTCGCGTGCAACCACGCGAAGCCGCTACCTCGACGCCGGCAGCGCCCGACCTCCGCGGCAATCAAGGATCGGGGCACGTATCGCCACTTGAAGCCGCCGCCTCGGCGCCAGCACAGGACCGCCGCCTCTGCAACCAAAGACCCAGCCACGTACAACCACACGCAACCGCCACCCCTGCGCCACCGGCGACCGACCCCCGCGGCAACCACGGATCGGGGCACGTATCGCCACTTGAAGCCGACGCCTCGGCGCCAGCGGCGACATGGAACGCCGATGGGCGCCAAGTCGGCATCGCGCCGGCGACTGTGAGACGGGACGGCGGGGCGGCGGAGGGCTCCAGACTCGGGCCGGCTGCGCGAAGCGCGCCGCGCGGATTGCGGAGGCAGCGCGCCGAGGCAGGGTCGCGTGGTGTGAAGGGCCGCGGGTCGCACGGGCGAGCGGGTCGGAGTCATGCGGTCGCCTCCTCGAAGAGGGGGCGGTAGGGGGTCCAGTGGCCGTCGCGCCAGATGGGGGTGGTGTGGGTGGTCGCGGTGGTGCGGTGGAGGGTCGCGATTTCGGTGAGGCGGCGGACGCCGGTGGGGTCGCGGCGGAGGTGGAGGACGACGCGGATGGCAGCGGCCAGCTGGCTGTGGAGGGCGTCGCCGGTGAGGCCGCCCAGGGAGGCGAGCGCTTCGAGGCGCGCGGGGACCTCGGAGGGTGAGTTGGCGTGGAGAGTGCAGGCGCCGCCGTCATGGCCGGTGTTGAGGGCGTTGAGCAGGGAGCAGACTTCGGCGCCGCGGACTTCGCCGACCACCAGGCGGTCCGGGCGCATGCGCAGCGCCTGGCGGACGAGCTCGGGCAGCTCGACGGCGCCGGCGCCTTCGACGTTGGCCGGGCGCGCGACGAGGCTCACGAACTGCGGGTGCGCGGGACGGAGTTCGCCGGCGTCCTCGACGCAGATGATGCGCTCACGCGGGCTGACCTCGGCGAGGAGTGCACTGAGGAGGGTCGTCTTGCCGGCGCCGGTGCCGCCCGTGACCAGGAACGCGAGGCGGCGCGTGATGATCGAGCGGAGGATCTCGGCGCCTTCCTCGTTGACGACGCCGAGCGAGGTCAGGGTGTCGAGGGTGTGCGTCGCCGGGCGGAGGACGCGCAGGGACAGGCAGGTGCCGTTGGGCGCGATCGGCGGCAGGACGGCGTGGACGCGGACGTGCCCGCCCGGGACGGGGAGCCAACCGTCCACATAGGGCTGTGCGTCGTCGAGTCGCCGGCCCGCCGCGAGCGCGAGACGCTGCGCCAGGCGGCGGACGGCTTCTTCGTCGGCGAAGCGGACGTCAGTGCGGGTCAGGCCCGAGTCGCCGTCGGTCCAGGTCTGGTCGGGCGCGGTGACGAGGACGTCGGTGACGGTGGGGTCCTCCAGCAGCGGCGCGAGCGGGCCCGCGCCGACGAACTCGTGGTGGGCCTGGCGGACGGCGTCGAGGACGGCGTCGTGGCTGAGGGTGCCGCCGGCTTCCGCCCGCACGGCCTCCGCGACGGCGACAGGATCCGCCGGACGGCTCTCACCGGCGAGCCGATTGCGGACGCGCTCGACGAATTCGGTGGTCATGTCGGCGGCTTCGGACGAGTGGGCATGGCTGGCTCCAGACGTACGGTGGATGGGCTGGCGCTAAAGGGAAAGAACAACGACCACGCGAGTGCAGGCGAGCGATGGTCGACCCCGGCCCGCAACGCATTCGGCCGGCCGGAACGAAGGCAGACTTAATTCACTCGGCAGCTCGGCCTACGGCCCGCACCGTATTGAGTGCCGCAACCGGAGTTCGGCTGGCAAGGCCACGCCGCCGGCGTCAAGACGGAGGAACTGAGGTAGGAGTTGGGTCAGTGCGGTCGTGGTGCCGGTCGACCACGCCGCAGCCTGACGAAGTCGACGACGAGCCGGTACGAGGCCGCATCTCAAGCCGCCGCGGGGAGGACGGCCGGGGTGGAGTTCGGCCAACGCGGTCGTAGCGTCGGTCGACCACGCCGCCACCCGACAAGGTGGCCGAGGAACCGATACGAGGCCACATCTCAAGCCCTCATGGGAAGAGCGGCCAGGGTGACATTCGGCCAACGCGGTCGTGATGTCGATCGACCTCGCAGCCACCCGACAAGGTGGACGAAGAACCTGTGCGAGGTCGCATCTCAAGCCGCCATGGGAACGGCGAACGAGGCGGGGTCGAGGTCGGCCAACGCGGTCGTGATGTCGATCGACCACGCCGCCGCCCGACAAGGTGGCCGAGGAACCGGTGCGAGGCCACATCTCAAGCCGCCGCGGGGACGGCGGCCGGGGCGGGGCGGAGTTCGGCCAGGACGGCGCGGGCGGCGGTGGCCAGGGCGCCCTTGGGTGGGAGGTCGAACTCGCCCGTTTCGAGGGTGGCGGCGACGCGGCGTTCGGGTGGCAGGGTGGCGAGCAGGGGCGGGCCGAGGAGCGCCGTGGTGCGGGAAGGGGGCGCGCCGGCGTGGGGGTGTCCACTTGCGACGATGGCGAGGCGGTCGGTGTGGGGCGTGAGGAGGTCGAGGACCTGTCGCGCGGCCATGCAGGCGCGGAATTCGACCGGCACGACCAAGACCACCAGGTCTGCGAGAGAGGCGACGGCCAAGGCGCCCTCGTCGAGGTGGCGGGGCAGGTCGCAGACGACGCTGCGGCCCGAGCGGCGGCCGGCGGTCACGACTGCGGACAACGCGCGCGGGGCGGGACCGGGGCCGGTACGGCCGCAGGCCAGCACGGGCAGAGTGCCGCGGCGCGGGAGGGCGTCGACCAAAGTAGGCAGTGAGACGCGGCCGGACAGGCGGACGTCGGGCCAGCGGTGGCCGGGGGTGTTTTCCAAGCCCAGTGGGAGATCCAGGCCGCCGCCCAAGGGGTCGCAGTCGACCAGCAGGGCTGGAGCGGCGCGGTCCGCTTCGACGGCGGTCGCGGCGGCCAGCACGGAAGCACCCGCGCCGCCGCGGCCGCCGATGAAGGCGAGGACCGGGCCGGGGTGTTCGGCGGGGGCGTCGGCGACGTCGGCCAAAACCACGGTCAGGTCGGATTCGTCGTCGGGCAGGCACAGGACCCGCCGGGCGCCGACCAACGCCGCGCGGCGCCAGGAGTCGACGCCGACCGCGCCTTTCGACACCACCACCACGCCGTCGCGGCGGGGTAAAACCACGCGGTCGTCGGCGCAGTCCTCGTCGAGCACGACCAGCGGTGCCCGCGTCCAGCGTGAACGCGCAGCCGCGAGATCGGGTGCGCGGTCGAGTTCGCAGCCGGCGACCGCGGCGACGCGCAGGATCTCGTCGAGCACCGCGCCCTCGGCGACGACGAGTGGACGTGCGGTTGTCATGAAGGCCTCCCCCTGGCGGATCGGACCCGGGCCACGTGGACCGGGTCCCACCAAGATCACCCGGCCCGAGCGTCGACGGCAATGGCCAACTGCCCGGCCTGTGGATAACCCGGGGCTTGTGGACAACTCGCACGCGAAACGGCTCGGCGCGGAGTTCCGGTCGGACCGATGAGGCACAATGCGCGACCCGCCGACGCCCCTGAACCGGGGAATTCCAGGCAGAATCGTAATTGCCACGAAAAACATCCTGGCGACCCGCGAACACGGAGGAAAAAATGCGCCATCCTGGAAAAGAGGGTGGCCCTCGCCAGGGGGGAGGGACGAGGGCCACCGTGGGTTCAGCCCCGGGGGTCGGACTGAACCGGCCCGGTTGGACACCGGGTTCCCCCACTGTAACTCCGCAGGGCACCGATTGGCGCCGCGAGCGACACCTACGATTCGATAACGGCATCCAGAGGCGGATGCACTGTCCTGTCATGGATTTTCCGCCGGACGGGCGCGCCGGTGTTCGATCAACGCGAGAACGCGGGCGCCGCTTCTCCTATCCTGATCACGTGGCCGAACCCAGCACCGCGCCGCCGCGCGAATCCCACCCCGAAGAACCTCGGCGCACCGTCGCCGCGTTCTTCGATCTCGACAAGACCATCATCGCTTCTTCCAGCGCGCTGGCGTTCAGCAAACCATTACTCAGAGAAGGGCTGATCAACCGCCGAGCCGCTTTGCGTAGCGCGTACGCACAACTCGTCTTCTCCCTCGCAGGCGCCGACGCCGACAAGACCGAACGCATGCGCGCCGAGGTCTCGAAGCTCTGCGCGGGCTGGGATGTCGCCCAGGTTTCCGCGATCGTGCGTGAAACGCTCCACGACGTGGTCGACCCCCTCGTGTACGTGGAGGCCACCGATCTGATCAACCGCCACCTCGCCGACGGCCACGACGTCGTCGTCCTCTCCGCCACCGGCGAAGAGGTCGCCGCACCCGTCGCCGCGATGCTCGGCGCCACGCGCTGCGTCGCCACGCGCATGGGTGCCACCGACGGCCGCTACAACGGCGAAATCGACTTCTACTGCTACGGCGACAACAAGGCCGTCGCCGCGAAGGAGCTCGCCGCGACGTACGGGTACGACCTCGCCGAGTGCTTCGCCTACACCGATTCGAGTACGGACATCCCGCTCCTGGACACCGTCGGCCACCCCCACGCGGTGAACCCCGACAAGCTCCTGCGCCGCGAAGCCGGCGAACGCGGCTGGCCGATCCTCGCGTTCGAACGCCCGATGTCACTGCGCAGCCGGATCCCCGCCCGGTCCGCGGGCATGGTCGCCCTCGGCGTGGGCGCCTTCGCGGCGGGCGCCACCTGGTACAGCCTGAGTCGTCGCCGACGGTTCCGAACGCCCCCGCGCTAGGCACCCACACGGCGGTACCGCGACCCGTTTTCTCAAGCGTAGAGCGGAATCGGCCGTTGCTCAGGGTGTGTGCATCACCGGATCGAGCCTCTTTTCCCGGTGCACCCGTCCACACTCTTGAAGTGACCGGGCTCACGGCGTAGAAAGAAGGTGCGGACGTTGAGCCGGCCAGGGCAGAGGTAGAAGAGAAGCCTCTGCCACCCCGGGCAACCTCCGTGCGCGGACTCCGGGTACCCACGCGCAGCGCGCCGCGGGAGGCTCGTCGTCTAGGGACTGCGTACCGGGACGCCGGACGCCGAGTCCATGAAGGTACGACCAGAGTTGCACGCTTGGTCGCCCGAGATGTTCCGCGCTAGCAGGCGGCGCCCGCCGGCTTCGGCCGACGGGCGCCGCCAGCGTTTCCGGGGTAATCTTCCCAAAAATCCCAGCACAACCCCCATGTTCCTGCGCTCGGCCGATGGACAACGCCCAAGCCGGTGAGTAGCTTCCCGATACCGGCGCTGCCAGGTGGACTTCTCACCACCCCGCGGCGCACGACACTGGGAGGCCTTTTCGTGACGACCCGACTCGCGCGCACGCGCCCGCGGAGGATCCATGCGCTCGCCGTCCCCCTCGCGGGGCTCCTCGCCGTCGCCGGAATCGGCGCGACCGCTTCCGGCAGCACACCGGAAGCGAGGGCGATGACGTCCCTCGACGCCGCCGCTCAGCAGGCGCTCCACGGCCTCAGCCTCGAGGAAAAGGTCGGGCAGCTGTTCGTCACGTGGGTGAACGGCAAGTCCGCCGATGAGGTCAACCCCAAGAACCAGACGGACTTCGGCGTCGACACGCCCGCCGAGGTCGTCCGCAAGTACCACCTCGGCGGCGTCATCTACTTCAACAACGACACCCGCGACAACTTCGACACCCCGACGCAGGTCGCGAAGCTCTCCAACGGCCTGCAGCAGGCCGCGATCTCCAGCGGCGCCCACATCCCGCTGCAGATCGGCACCGACCAGGAGGGCGGCACCGTCACCCGGATGGGCGCTCCCGCCACGGAGTTCCCCAACTCCATGGCCATCGCCGCCGGCCGCAGCACCGACAGCGCGACCCAGGCGGCCACGATCATCGGCCACGAACTGCGCGCCGTCGGCATCAACCAGGACTTCGCGCCCGACTCCGACGTGAACTCCAACCCGGCCAACCCGGTGATCGGCGTGCGCTCGTTCGCCGGGCAGCCCGGGCTCGCGAGCCAGTTCGTGACGGCCGAGGTAAAGGGCTACCAGAACTCCGGGCCGGCCTTCGAAACCGTTTCCTCCACGGCAAAACACTTCCCCGGCCACGGCGACGCCGCCACCGACAGCCACACCGGGCTGCCGCGCATCGACCGCACCGAGGACGAGTGGCGCAAGATCGACGTGCCGCCGTTCAAGGCCGCCATCGCCGCGGGGATCGACTCGATCATGAGCGCCCACATCCAGTTTCCGAGCCTCGACCCGTCGGGTGAACCGGCCACGCTGTCGAAGCCGATCATCACCGGGAAACTGCGCAACGAGCTGGGTTACGACGGCGTGGTGATCACCGACGCGCTGGAGATGCAGGGCGTGCGCGAGCTGCACAGCGACGCCGAAATCCCTGTGCTGGCACTGAAAGCCGGCATCGACCAGCTGCTCATGCCGGTGCACCTCGACCTCGCGATCAACTCCGTGATCGCCGCCGTGAAGTCCGGCGACCTGCCGATGCAGCGAATCGACCAGAGCGTGCTGCGGGTGCTCAAGCTGAAGCTCAAGCGCGGCATCCTCACCTCGCCGTTCGACAATCCGGCGCTGGTCGCGAAGAAGGTCGGCACACCGGCGCACCTCGCCACCGCGCAGGGCATCGCCGACCGCTCGATCACCGCCATCGCCAACGACGCGGGCGTGCTGCCGCTCAAGCAGAAGCCCGCCACCGCGCTCGTCACCGGCTGGGGCGTGGCCAGCACGCAGACGCTCGCCGAACGCCTCACCGCCCACGGCACCAAGGCGACCGCGTTGCAGACCGGGCAGACCCCGTCCGACGATCTCATCACCCAGGCCGCCGCGGCCGCCGCGAAGACCGACCTCGTGGTGGTGCTGACGAACAACGTCGGCGGATTTCCCTTGCAGAACGAGCTTTTGCAGGCGCTGATGGACACCGGCAAGCCGGTGGTCGCCGTCGCCGCGCAGATCCCGTACGACGCCGGGTACGCCAACCCCGTGCCCACCTGGCTCGCGACCTACGGCTACATCACGCCGTCGCTCGAGGCGCTCGCCAAGGTCGTGCTCGGCGAGACGAAGCCCAGCGGCAAGCTGCCCGTCGACGTCCCCGCGGGCGCCGACGTGAACACCGTCAAGTACCCCTTCGGACATGGGCTGAGCTGGTGAACGTCAACCGCAGGAAGTTCCTCGCCGTCCCCGCGCTCGCGGTGCCGGTCCTCGCGAGCGCGTCGGCGGTCGCGGAAGCCACGCCGGCAAAACAACGAGTGCTCACGGGCGCCGAACAACTCGCCGCCCAGCACTGGCGCCCGCTCGCCGGGCGCAAGCTCGGCGTCCTCTCCAACCCGACGGGTGTGCTCGCGACCGGCGACCACATCGTCGACGACATGGTCGCCGCCGGCGTGAAGCCGGTCGCCGCCTTCGGCCCCGAGCACGGCTTCCGCGGCAGCGCGCAGGCCGGCGGTTCCGAAGGTGACTACACGGACCCTCGCACCGGCATCCCCGTGTACGACGCGTACGGCGCCGACGCGGCGAAGCTCGCCACGCTGTTCACCAAGGCCGGCCTCGACACCGTCGTGTTCGACATCGCCGACGTCGGCGCCCGCTTCTACACCTACATCTGGTCGCTCTACACGGCGATGGTCGCGGCGGCGAAGGTCGGTGCGGCCTTCGTGGTGCTCGACCGGCCCAACCCGATCGGCGGTCGCCTCGCCGGGCCCGTGCTCGACCCGAAGTTCGCCTCCGGCGTCGGGCGCAAGCCGATCGCGCAACAGCACGGTATGACCGTCGGCGAGCTGGCGCGGCTGTTCAACGCCGAGTTCCTGCCGGGCGAAGGCGTGAAGCCGGTGAAGCTCGACGTCGTCGAGGTCCGCGGCTGGCGGCGGGACATGCTCTTCGCCGAAACCGGTCTCGACTGGGTCATGCCGAGCCCGAACATGCCGACGCCCGACACCGCGATCGTCTACCCCGGCACCTGCCTGTTCGAAGGCACGCTCTTCGCGGAGGGCCGCGGCACCACGCGGCCGTTCGAGATCATCGGCGCGCCGGGCGTCGACTGGCACTGGCGCGACAAGCTCGAAGCGCTCGACCTGCCGGGCGCGCGCTTCCGCGAGACGTACTTCGTCCCCACGTTCAGCAAGTTCGTGAACGAGACCTGCGGCGGCGTGCAGCTCACCGTGACCGATCCCCAGGCGTTCGACGCGATCACCACCGCCGTCGCGATGCTCGTGACGGCAAAGCAGGTCGCGCCGCAGACGTTCGGCTGGCGGCCCGACCACGCGATCGACTTGCTGTCGGGTTCCGACCGGCTGCGCACCATGATCGACGCCGGCGCCGGAGTCGACGAGGTCACCGGCGCCTGGCGCGCCGAGCTCGCCGCCTTCGATCGCCAACGCCGGCCCTACCTGATCTATCGCTGAGGAGAGCGGTCATGCGTGCTAGGAAGGTGCTCGCCGCGACAGTCATCGTGCTGTTCGCGGCCACGACGACCGCAGGAGCCGCCGCCATCGCCACCACGACGCAGCACGACCCGCTCGCCGGGCGCTTCGACGTGGTGCGACACGGCTTCGCGGCGCCGTCGACGACGTTGCGTGAAGGCAAGCCGTCCGACGTCGGCCTCGACGCCGGCCCCATCAAGTCCGCCGAGCAGTTCCTGGCGAGCTGGACGCAGCCTGACGCGTCGGGCCACCCGCACCTCTCCGGCGCCGTCGGTCTGCTTGCCCACGACGGCGTGGTCGTCGACCGCTACGCCGTCGGCGGCGCGCTGAGGTATGCCGACGCCGCGGGCACCGAGCTGCCGAAGGACCAGCAGGTCCCGATGCGGAACGACACGATCTTCGACATGGCGTCGGTCTCGAAGCTGTTCACCTCGATCGCCGCGCTGCAGCTGGTGGAGCAGGGCAAGCTCGACGTCAACGCACCGGTCGTGCGCTACCTGCCCGAGTTCGGCGTGAACGGCAAGGAAGCCGTGACGATCGAGCAGCTGCTCACGCACACGTCGGGCTTCGACGCCGACCCCGTGCCGTCGCTGTGGCAGGGCTACCCGGACATCCCGTCGCGCCGCAAGGCCGTGCTCGACAGCCCGCTGAAGAACGCGCCGGGCACGACCTACCTCTACTCCGACCTCAACATGCTCACCCTGGGCTTCGTCATCGAGAAGCTCACCGGGCAGACGCTGGACAAGGTGGTGCACGACCGCATCACCGCGCCGCTGGGCATGGTCGACACCGGCTACAACCCGCCCGCGTCGAAGCTGGACCGCGTCGCCGCCACCGAGTACGAGGCCGATCCGCCGCGCGGGCTCGTGCGCGGCCAGGTGCACGACGAGAACGCGTGGTCGCTCGGCGGCGTCGCCGGGCACGCCGGCGTGTTCTCCACGGCTAGCGACCTGGCGATCCTCTGCCAAACGATCCTCAACGGCGGTACCTACCGGGGCAAGCACATCCTGCGTCCCGACACCGTCGAGACGATGCTGACCAACTACAACCAGCGCTTCCCCGACGACGCCCACGGCCTCGGGTTCGAGCTCGACCAGCCCTGGTACATGGGTGCGCTTTCCTCACCGGTGACGGCGGGCCACACCGGATTCACCGGTACGACGCTGGTCATCGACCCGGAATCGCGGTCCTTCGCGTTGTTGCTGACCAACCGAGTGCACCCGAGCCGTAACTGGGGTTCCATCAACACAGCCCGCCAGGTCTGGGCCACTTCGTTGGCCCAAGCCATGACTGTGAAGCCCGCACAGGGCCGTGACGCGTGGTTCGCGGGCCTCGGCGACAAGTCAGCGGCTACGCTGAGTACGCAGCCCTTGACACCGCGATCCGGCGGCCCGCTGCAGGTCTCCTTCTACGCTTTCGTGGATACCGAAGGTTCTACTGATCCACTTCAGCTGGAATCGTCCTCGGACGGCGTTTATTGGCAACCAGTCGCGGTTCACGCGACCGGACCGGGCGCACCCCCCGGACAGGTGACGTCGCTCTCAGGTCACGGACACCGGGCCTGGTGGTGGGTGACGGCAGAAGTACCGACGTCGGGCGTTACGACCCTGCGCTGGCGTTACAACACCGACCCGAGTTACACCGGACGCGGAGTTTCTGTCGACGGTGTGAAAGTCACCGAACGCGGCCGGGCAGTTCTCGATGGTGAGCGGAATCCGTCGGCACTCACCGCGACCGGGTGGATTTTGAGCGCTCGGTGACCGGCCTGTCGCCCAGCGCCGAACTGGCCCTCCCACTCAGCGATCCGAAGCCTTTTGCGGGGCGACACTAAGTTGCCAAGTCGTTAGCTTGAGCTCGTTAACAAGGTCGACCTGGTTAGCGACTTTCTGGTCAACGATTAATCGCAAAACGAAGTCCGCAGACACGGACGGGTTGCGATCCTGCCGAAGGATGTGGGTAGCCTTGTCGCAAATGCCAACGGTTAGTAACTTTCCGACGGTGGACGATGCCGATTCCGTAACCATCCCGGCACCGTCCGAGCAAACCCCAGCTCAGACCACTGTCCGTGACGCCGATGCGAGCCCGCTGGTCCGCATCCGCTCGCTGCTGCCCGGGCTCGCCCGCGCCGAGCAGCGAGTGGCGAAGGTCGTGCTCGAGGACCCCGCGACGGTCGCGCGCCGGAGCATCACCGAGGTCGCCCTCGCCGCCAGCACCAGCGAGACCACGGTCACGCGGTTCTGCAAGGCCGTCGGCGTCGGCGGGTACCCGCAGCTGCGCATCGCGCTGGCCGCGGACACCGCGCGCACCGAGGCCAGAACCACGCGCAACCTCGGCGGGGAGATCAGCCCCGAGGACGACCTCGCGGCCGTGATCGGCAAGGTCAGCTTCGCCGACGCGCGCGCCGTCGAGGAGACGGCCGACCAGCTCGACGTCGCGACGATGCAGCGGGTGATCGACCTCTTGGCCGAGGCCGGCCGCGTGGACGTCTACGGCGTGGGCGCGAGCGCGTTCGTGGCCGCCGACCTGCAGCAGAAGCTGCACCGCATCGGCCGCGTGAGCTTCTCGTGGTCCGACACGCACATCATGCTCACCTCGGCCGCGGTGCTCAGCCCCGGCGACGTCGCGATCGGCGTCTCCCACACGGGCGCGACCACCGACACCGTGGAGGCGCTGCGCGTCGCCCGCGAGCACGGCGCGATCACCGTCGCCGTCACGAACTTCCCGCGTTCGCCGATCACGGAGGTCGCAGACCTCGTGCTCACCACGGCAGCGCGCGAAACCACCTTCCGTTCCGGGGCCACGGCGAGCCGCATCGCTCAGCTCACCGTGATCGACTGCCTGTTCATCGGGGTCGCGCAGCGGCACATGGACGCCTCCGTCAACGCGTTGGACGCGACGAGGGACGCGGTCGGCTCGCACCGGCTCGGGGTCAGGCCCGACGGTCGCCGCCGTCCGCGGGAAACCGGTAAATGAACTCAGAAACGAGGCGCATGATGACCGTCCCCTGCCAGGCGGTGCACGTCGATTCGCCGACCGAGCAACGCAACCCCCGCACGGTGGACATCGACCTGATGTCCACCATGGGGATCCTCAGCGCCATCAACGCCGAGGACCGCCGGGTGCCCGACGCGGTGGCCGCGGTGCTGCCGCAGCTCGCGCGCGCGGTCGACTACGCCGTGGAAGCCCTGCGGGGCGGCGGCCGCGTGCACTACGTCGGGGCGGGCACGTCGGGCCGCCTGGCGACGCTGGACGCGGCCGAACTCGTGCCGACGTTCAACGTGCCGCCGGACCTGTTCGTCGCGCATCACGCGGGCGGCGAGAAGGCCCTGCGGCAGGCGGTGGAGAACGCCGAGGACGACGACGAGGCCGGCGCGGCCGAGCTCGCTGCCGTGGTGCAGCCGGGCGACTTCGTGCTCGGCCTCGCCGCCTCCGGGCGCACGCCGTTCGTGCTCGGCGCACTCGAGGCGTCGAGCGGCCTCGGCGCGCACACGGGGCTGGTTTCGGCCAATCCGCGGGCGTCGAAGCCGGCCGGCGTCGACGTGCTCATCGCCGTGGCCACCGGCCCGGAGGTGCTCGCCGGCTCGACCCGCATGAAGGCGGGCACGGCGCAGAAACTGATCCTCACGGCGTTCTCCACGGCCACGATGATCAAGCTGGGGAAGACCTACTCGAACCTGATGGTCAGCATGCGGGCCACGAACGCGAAGCTGCGCGGCCGCACGATCCGCATCCTGCAGGAAGCCACGGGCCTGACCATGGCCGACTGCTCCGACGCCCTCACCGAGGCCGGCGGCGACCTCAAAACGGCCCTCGTGCACCTGCTGTCGGGCTCCGACGTCGAACACGCCGCGGCGGCGCTGACGGCCAATGGGGGCCACGTACGGAAGGCGCTCGACTCGCTGCACCTGCGCGCGGGCTGAGCTGCGTCTTCGGCCTCGGCTCCGCCGAGGCGCGCGAGATCGCTTCAAGCCCGCGATCTCGCGTGGTGGCAGGGCAGTAGGCCGAACGCCAATGACGTAATTCGGGCGAAGAGCCCCTCATCTCCTGGTGAGGGGCTCTTTTGTGAATCTGCGCTTATTGCGGTTCACCTGTTCACCTGCCTACCCTCTCAGGTGTTGCGCTGAGGGAGGGGCTGTCGATGACCGGGGTGCAGGAACCGACCCGCGCGAGGCAGCCGTTGTCGAGGCGGGAGTGGTGGTCGCTCTCCGGGATGGCGGCGGTGATCCTGCTGCTGAACCTTGTGGGCTGGGGTGTGCTCGTGCTGTTCATCGCACCGCACCACTACGACCTGGGCGCGTCGGGTGTGTTCGGGATCGGGCTGGGGGTCACGGCGTTCACGCTCGGCATGCGCCACGCCTTCGACGCCGACCACATCGCGGCGATCGACAACACCACGCGCAAGCTGATGTCCGAAGGCCAGCGGCCCCTGTCGGTCGGGTTCTGGTTCTCGCTCGGGCACTCGACGATCGTGTTCGGTCTCTGCCTGCTGCTCTCACTCGGCGTGCGCGCCGTCGCCGGGCAGCTCGAGGACGATTCGTCGACACTGCACGAGACCACCGGCCTCATCGGTACGTCCGTCTCGGGCGTTTTCCTCTACCTCATCGCGATCATCAACCTCGTGGCGCTCGTCGGGATCGTCCGGGTCTTCACACGGATGCGCCACGGCGAACTGGACGAAGCCGAACTCGAACACCAGCTCGACAAGCGCGGCTTCATGAACCGCCTGCTGCGCGGCGCGACCAAGGCCGTGCGCAAGCCGTGGCACATCTACCCGGTGGGTGTCCTCTTCGGACTCGGCTTCGACACCGCCACGGAGATCGGCCTGCTGGTCCTCGCGGCCGGCGCCGCGGCGTTCGCCCTGCCCTGGTACGCGATCCTCGTACTGCCCGTGCTCTTCGCCGCGGGCATGAGCCTGTTCGACGCCGCCGACGGCGTGTTCATGAACTTCGCCTACGGCTGGGCGTTCTCACGGCCCATCCGCAAGATCTACTACAACATCACCGTCACAGCACTGTCCGTGGCCGTCGCGCTGGTCATCGGCACCATCGAGCTCGTGTCGATCCTCGCCGAGAAACTCGACATCACCCACGGCCCACTCGCCGCGATCGCCGACGTGAACCTCGACTACGTCGGCTTCGCCATCGTCGGGCTGTTGATCCTCACCTGGCTGATCGCGCTCGCGGTGTGGCGGTTCGGCCGCATCGAGGAGAAGTGGTCGGCGCGCCTCACCGACCACTGAGCCGGTCGACGCGCAGCGCGAGCTGGATCTCCAGCGCGCGTTCCGGCTCACGCCAGTCATCACCGAGCAGCGCGGAGACGCGGTCGAGGCGCTGCACCACGGTGTTCACGTGGACGTGCAGCTCGTCCTTGGCGCGGGCCAGGTTCCCGCCGGCCGCGAAGTACGCGCGCAGCGTGCCGACGAGGTCGGTGCCACGGCGGGAGTCGTAGTCCAGGACCGGACCGAGCGTGGCCGTGACGTAGGCGGGCAGGTCGGCGTGGTGGCCCAGCAGCACCCCGAGGAAGCCCAGGTCGGCCATCGCCGCGCCGTCGCCTTCGCGGCCCTGTGCGAGCAACGTGCTCACGCAGCGGACGGCCTCGGCGTACGCGTGGGCGAGCGCGGCGGGACCCTTCACGGGGCCGGCGGCACCGACCGTCACCGGACAGTCCACAACGGACTGGAGCTCCCGCGCCACCTTGGCCGCCGCGATGCCGTCGGGCGCGAGGGCCACCACCTGCTCCGCGTACACCCCGACCAGGTCGCCGTACCGCGCGCACGCCGACGCGAGGCCACGCCGGGAGATCCCCGGTGCGTGGGCGACGAGCACCACGTGCGGCGCCGCCAAGTCGACACCCAGCCGTCGCGCGCGGGCCGTCAGCGAAGCCGGGTTGCGCGCGGGCGCCGTCAGCAGGTCCGTGAGCAGCTCGCCGCGCACCTCGTCCTCGGCCTGCGCGACGGACCGGCGCAGCATCAGCAGCAACGCCGTCACCACGGCCGCGCGCTCGAACAACCGCCGGTCCGCGCCCGCCAGCTCCGGCCGGCCCGCCAGCGTGAGGCTGCCCAGCAGTTCCTGACCGGCCCGCACCGCGCACACCCAGATGTCCGATGTGGACTCCGCACGCCCGCTGCCGCGCGAGGAAGCCACCGCCGGCGCGTCGAACGAGAGCACGGAGCCCGCCAGCAGGTCACCGGAAGCGTCGTGGACGGCGATCTCGCCACGCAGCACGCCGGCCACCTCCGCGGCGACTTCCGGCAGGTCACCGCCGCGGAGCACGAGGTCCATCAGGCGGTCGTGGGCCTCGTCGGCGCGGCGCATGGTCGCGTTCACGGCGTTGAGCTCGGCGGCCGAGCGGCGCGTCTCGTCGAGCAGGTGCGCGCTGTCCAGGGCGATCGCCGCGTGGTTGGCCAGCGACGAGAGCAGCGCCACCTCCGCCGTCGAGAACTCGCGCGGCGCGCGATCCGACGCGTAGAGCACGCCCAGCACCTTGCCGCCGATCGCCAGGGGCACGCCGAGGATCGCCGTGAGTCCCTCCTCCAGCACGCCGGTGTCGATGGGCGAGGTGTGGCGGAACCGGGCGTCGGCGAAGTAGTCCGCCGTCGCGTACGGCCGCGCGGTCTGGGCCACGAGCCCGCCGAGACCCTCGCCCATCCCGAGCACGATTTGCTGGAACAACGCGGAAACCGAGCCGTCCGTCACTCGGATGTAGGTCTTGCCGGCGGCTTCGTCGTTCAGGCTCAGGTACGACACATCGACGCCGAGCAGGGTCCGTGCCCGCCGCACGATCGAGCGCAGCACCGCGTCCGGGTCACGCAGCCGCGCGAGGTCGCTCGCGGTGTCGAACAACGCCGTGAGCTCGGCTTCGCGCCGCTGGTGCTCGGTGAGCGTCTCGCGGACGCGCAGCGCGAGCTCGGTCGCATCGGCGCCGGACTCACGCGCGGCGTGCGCCAGCTGCTCGCTGCTCGCTCCGGCGGCGAGCAGCTCGAGCAACCGGCGGTAGGGATCCACACAGGTCATGCTGTCACTGAGCGCCGTTCGGCGGGAGCCTCCTGCAGCGACTCGCCGCGCGTCTCGCGCGCGCCGAGCAGGGCCAGCACCGACAGCACGCACATCGCGGCGACGTAGATCGAAACCGGCACCGTCGAGTGGTACGCCTGGAACAGCGCCACGGCGATGATCGGCGCGATCGCGCCCGCCGCGATGGACGACAGCTGCCCGCCCACCGAAAGGCCGGTGTAGCGCACGCGTGTCGGGAACTGCTCGGCGAAGAACGCGGCCTGCGGCCCGTACATCGCGCCGTGAACGACGAGCCCGATGGTCGCCGCGCCGATCACCGCGCCCGTCGTGCGCAAGTCCAGCAGCCAGAAGAAGCCGAACGCCCACGCGGCCATCCCGACCACGCCGAACAAGTACACCGGCTTGCGCCCGATCTTGTCGGAAAGCAAGCCCCACAAAGGAATCGTCACGAAGTGCACGGCCGAGGCGACCAGCACGGCCGTGAGCCCGGTCGCCTTCGGCAGGCCGAGCCCGGTCGTCACGTAGACGAGGATGAAGGCCGTGATCACGTAGTACGACACGTTCTCCGCCAGCCGCGCCCCGAACGTCACGACGAGCCCGCGCAGGTGCCCACGGAACACGTCCACGATCGGCGTGGCTTCCTCCTCCCCCGCCGCGGCCTTCGCGGCCAGGAACACCGGCGACTCCGCGACGGCCAGCCGCACCCAGAGCCCGATCGCCACCAGCACGCCCGACAGCAGGAATGGGATGCGCCAGCCCCACGCGTTGAACGCCGCGTCGGACTGCACCGACGCGAGGATCGCCAGCACCGCCGTGGCCAGCAGGTTCCCGGCCGGAACGCCGGTCTGCGGCCACGACGCCCAGAAGCCGCGCCGCCGGTCGTCGCCGTGTTCGGACACGAGCAGCACCGCGCCGCCCCACTCGCCGCCGAGCGCGAAACCCTGCACGAGCCGCAGCAGCGTCAGCAGGACCGGGGCGAGGACGCCGACCGCGCCGTACGTGGGCAGCACGCCCATCAGGAACGTCGAGCCGCCCATCATCACCAGGCTCACCACGAGCAGGCGCTTGCGCCCGATGCGGTCACCGAAGTGGCCGAACACCAGGCCGCCGACGGGTCGCGCGAGGAAGCCGACCGCGTAGGTCAGCAGCGCGAGCAGCGTGCCGGTGAGCGGGTCGGCGTTCGGGAAGAACAGCTTGTTGAACACGAGCGCGGCGGCGGAGGTGTAGAGGAAGAAGTCGTACCACTCCACGGTGGTGCCGATCAGGCTCGCGCCGACCACGCGCAGCAGGCCGGCCCGGGTTGGTGTTGTCACTGCAGACTCCACTTCGTTGTGGGGACGGGGTTTCAGGCGGCCGACCAGCCGCCGTCTAGGGGCAGCGACGCGCCCGTGACGTGCCCGGCGTGCTCGCCGCACAGCCACACCACAAGGTCGGCGACGTCCGCCGGTTCGATGAGCCGTTTGATGGCCGCGCGCCGCAGCAGCACCTGCTCCACGACCTCGTCGGCGTCGAGACCGTGCTCGGCGGCCTGCGCGTCGAGCTGGCCGGTGACGAGCGGCGTGCGCACGTAGCCTGGGTTGACGCAGTTGGACGTCACGCCGTGCTCGGCACCTTCGAGAGCAGCCACTTTGGACAGTCCCTCGAGCGCGTGCTTCGCCGTGACGTACGCGGCTTTGAACGGGCTGGCGCGCAGGCCGTGCACGCTGGAGACGTTGACGATCCGGCCCCAGCCGCGCGCGTACATCGCCGGCAGCGACCGGCGGATCAGCAGGAACGGCGCGGTCACCATCAGCGCCTGGATCCGCGCGAACTGCTCGGGCGGGAACTCTTGCAGCGCGGCCACGTGCTGGAACCCGGCGTTGTTCACGAGCACGTCCAGCTCGGCCGGCAACGTGTCGATCACCGCGGGGTCGGTGAGGTCACCGACGTGCACCCAGCCGCCGATCTCCGCCGCGGCCGCTTCAGCACCGCGCGCGTCGACGTCCACGACGTGCACCTTCGCGCCGGCCGCGGCCAACGCCCGGACGCAAGCGAGCCCGATTCCGCTCGCGCCGCCGGTCACGAGAGCGACGCGGCCGTCGAGGGCGCCCGGTGAGCTGTGACTTACCCCACTGGTCATGGGCTACGAGGTTAGGACTCACCCACCTCGCCGACCATGTGTCAGGCCACCACAGCCCGGCAAGATCCAGTGTGGCCTGACCACACCCCTAACCGGCGGCAGACGAAATACTCCGCGCCTCCCGCGCACCCACTTCGAACGCCTCACAGCAGAACAGCAGCCACTCCCGCACCCCGTCCGCAGTCCCGGCCGCGAAGCCGGCAGCCAGCTCGACGTACTTCGGCACGCGCCGGAAGAACGCCACCTCCGGCACGGTCAGCGCCTTGGGGTCCAGGCCCGTCGCGATCATCGACAGGCGCGCCGCCGCGCGGGCGACCACGCCGTCGGCCGAGCCGAACGGCCGCAGCGCCAGCAGCTCCCCGTGCACGACGGCCGTGAGGACCGGCCCGGGCACCGACGTCGCCCCCGTGACGAGCTGGGCCAGCAGCTCCAGGCGCTCGCCGCCGGCGAGGGGCCGGCCGAGTGCGTCGGGATCGTCGACGACGTCGGCCGCGGCCAGGACGTGCAGTTTCGCCAGCGCCTGCAACGGCGCGCGCCGCCAGGTGGGCAGCAGCGGTTCCAGCGACTCGGCCACGCGCAGGGCGCCGGCGAGCAGCGGGTCGGCGACCGCGCCGTCGGCGGGCAGTTCGGGGTTCGCGCCGTCGATGCCGGCCGACGCCCGGGCCGCGCGCACCGACGCCTCGGCGGCCGTCTCCGCGCCGCCTCGCAGGTTGGCGGGCAGGCGGTGCACGGCGAACACCGCGTCCTGCGCCGCCTTGGCCGCGGCGGCGACGCCGTCGAGCTCCAGCAGCGGCTTGAGCGGGTCCCTCATGCGTCGAGCACCTGCCCGGCGCGCTTGACGACCGGCGGCAGGACCGACCACGGGAAGTTGATCCAGCGGTCGGTGCGGCGCCACACGTACTCGCTGGTGACGATGGAATGCGGCTTCTCGTAGATCACGGCGCAGCGCACGTCGGCCACGTGGTCGGCGCAGAAGTCGCGCACGAGCTTGAGGGTGGCGCCGGTGTCGGCCACGTCATCGGCGACGAGCACCTTCTTGTTGCTCAGGTCCACGACGTTGGGCACCGGCGGCAGCATCACCGGCAGGTCGAGGCGCTGGTCGACGCCGGTGTAGAACTCCACGTTCATCACGTGCAGGTTCTTCACGTCCAGCGCGTAGCCGAGGGCGCCGGCGACGAAGAGCCCGCCGCGGGCGATGGAGAGGATGAGGTCGGGCTCGAAACCGTCGGCGGCGATCTGCTCGGCGAGCTCCCTGCTGGCGGCGCCGAACAACTCCCAGGTGAGCTCTTCCCGCGCCGCGCCGTCTTCAGCCATGCTTTTGCCTCTCCTCTATCGTTCCCGCGAGCATAAGCAACCGGCAAGTGGCCTGGGTAAATGATCGAGAATTGGCTATCGAGGACGACCACTTGACGCCGTAGCTTGGGTTTCGTGAGCGACTGGAACGACCACCCGACCCTGTCCGGCACCCACGTGCGCCTCGAGCCTCTCGGCCCTGACCACGCCAAAGGCCTGTTCGAGGCGGGGCAGGACCCCGCGATCTGGGCCTGGTTGAGCTTGCGGCAGTTCGAGGAACCGGCCGACGCCGAGCGCTTCGTCGAGGCGGCCACGGCCGATCCCGACCGCCGCGCGTTCGCGCAGATCGACGTCAGCACCGGCCTCGTCGCCGGCACCACGTCGTACTACCAGGTCGTGGCGAAGCACCGGATCCTCTCGATCGGGCACACCTGGATCAACCCCCGCTGGCAGCGCACCGCGCTCAACACCGAAGCCAAGTTCCTGTTGCTGCGCAACGCTTTCGAGGTGCTCGGCGCCCAGCGCGTGGCGTGGGAGACCGACAGCCGCAACCTGCGTTCGCAACGCGCCATCGAGCGGCTCGGCGCACTGCGCGAGGGCGTGCTGCGGGCCCACCGGATCCGCCCGGACGGCAGTTCGCGCGACACAGTGGTGTACTCGATGACGGAAGCTGAATGGCCCGGCGCACGCGCCCGGCTGCTGGCCCGCCTCGACTGAGGGCGCGCCCACACGGCTGCATCCTTGTCGCGAGCGGACTAACGTCGCTAGCGTGCCGTGAGCCGCGGGTTCGCACTACAGGAGGCCTTGCACCATGACCGAGCAGTCCCCAGCGCTGGACAACCTGCTCACCGAGAGCCGCACCTTCCCACCGAGCGACGAGTTCGCCGCTCAGGCCAACGCCAAGGCCGACACGTACGAGAAGGCGGATGCGGACCGGGAGCAGTTCTGGGCCGAGCAGGCCGAGCGCCTGAGCTGGGACACGAAGTGGACCCAAGTACTGGACTGGACCAATGCGCCCTTCGCGAAGTGGTTCGTCGGCGGCAAGCTCAACGTCGCCTACAACTGCGTCGACCGGCACGTCGAGTCCGGCCACGGCGACCAGGTCGCCATCCACTGGGTCGGCGAGCCCGGCGACACCCGTGACATCACCTACGCGCAGCTGAAGGACGAGGTCTCCAAGGCCGCCAACGCGCTGACCTCGCTCGGCGTGACCGCCGGCGACGTCGTGGCGATCCAGCTGCAGATGGTGCCCGAGGCGATCTTCGCGATGCTCGCGTGCGCCCGCCTCGGCGCGCTGCACAACGTCGTCTTCGGCGGCTTCTCGCCGCACGCGCTGCGCGCCCGCGTGGACGACGCGGCGGCGAAGATCGTGATCACCTCCGACGGCCAGTACCGCCGCGGCAAGGCCGCCGCGATGAAGGCCAACGTGGACGAGGCGCTCGAGGGCGCCGAGACCGTGGAGAAGGTCATCGTGGTCCGCCGCACCGGCAGCGACCTCGCGGGCGAGGTGCCGTGGACCGACGGGCGCGACCTGTGGTGGCACGAGCTCGTCGACGGCCAGTCGGCCGAGCACACGCCCGAGGCCTTCGACAGCGAGCACCCGCTGTTCATCCTCTACACCTCCGGCACCACCGGGAAGCCGAAGGGCATCCTGCACACCTCCGGCGGCTACCTCACGCAGGCCGCGTACACGCACCACAACGTGTTCGACCACAAGCCGGGCGAGGACGTGTACTGGTGCACGGCCGACATCGGCTGGATCACCGGCCACAGCTACATCGTCTACGGGCCGCTGGCCAACCGCGTCACGCAGGTGGTCTACGAAGGCACGCCGAACACCCCGCACGAGGGCCGGCACTGGGAGATCGTGCAGAAGTACAAGGTCTCCATCTACTACACCGCGCCGACGCTGATCCGCACGTTCATGAAGTGGGGCGCGGACATCCCGGCGAAGTACGACCTCACGTCGCTGCGCGTGCTCGGCAGCGTCGGCGAGCCGATCAACCCCGAAGCCTGGATGTGGTACCGCGAGACCGTCGGCGCGAACAAGGCGCCGATCGTCGACACGTGGTGGCAGACCGAGACCGGCGGGATCATGATCTCGCCGCTGCCGGGCGTCACCTCCACCAAGCCGGGCTCGGCGCAGCGCGCGCTGCCGGGCATCTCGGCGAAGGTCGTGGACGACCAGGGCAACGAGGTTCCCCACGGTGGCGGCGGCTACCTCGTGCTGGACAAGCCGTGGCCGGGCATGCTGCGCGGCGTGTGGGGCGACGAGGAGCGCTACCGCGAGACGTACTGGTCGCGCTTCGCCGACCAGGGCTTCTACTTCGCCGGTGACGGCGCCAAGTACGACGCCGACGGTGACATCTGGCTGCTCGGCCGCGTCGACGACGTGATGAACGTGTCGGGCCACCGCATCTCGACCACCGAGGTCGAGTCGGCGCTGGTCTCCCACCCGACGGTGGCCGAGGCGGCCGTGGTCGGCGCGACCGACCCGACGACCGGGCAGGGCATCGTGGCGTTCGTGATCCTGCGCGGCAACGCTGTCGACGGTGGTGACGAGGCCGTGCAGGAGCTGCGCAACCACGTCGCGAAGGAGATCGGCCCGATCGCGAAGCCGCGCCAGATCATGGTCGTGCCGGAGCTGCCGAAGACGCGCTCGGGCAAGATCATGCGGCGCCTGCTGCGCGACGTCGCGGAGAACCGGGCGATCGGTGACGTCACAACGCTCGCCGACTCGTCGGTGATGGACCTGATCTCCTCCGGTCTGCAGTCGGGCAAGGAAGAGTAGGCACCGCGGGGTAGATTCTGTCCGCGAGGAAGGGGCTCTCCCGCCGGGAGGGCCCCTTCCTTCATGACTACCCCGAATGGCGGACATCGAACGCATGTTCTAAGATGTGCCGCTGTACCCACCCCAGATCCGGGCAAGGAGACGACACGAATGACCGTGGAAGCCTTGACGCACGACGAGGACACCGCGGCCGAAGCGGCGACGACTGAGGCAGCCCCTGCCTCGGCCCAGGCCGCCGACGCCCCGGAGGTCACCGAGCCCACCGAGACCACCGCCTCACCTGCGTCGTCTTCCGGTTCAGACGCGGCCGCTCCGGCCGCCGAAGAGGCGCCGAAGCCGAAGCGCGGCCGCCCGAAGGCCGCGGCCGCGTCCACCGCGAAGAAGACCCGCACCGTGGAGCTCATCCTCACCGTCACCGGCACGGCCGACGGCGAGTGGCAGGCCGAGCTCAAGAACGGCAGCAAGTGGGTCGCGAAGGGCCTCGAGATCCCGGCCGCCGCCGTCTCGCGCGCGGCGAAGGAGCTGCACGCGGACCTGTCGGGCCCGATCGACGAGGTCATCAACCAGGCCCGCGAGGCGCAGGCCGCGAAGGTCGCGCAGCTCGAGGCCGAGCTGGAAGCCGCCAAGGCGGCTCTTGCGGAGCTTGACGCCTGAGTGGAGCTCGACGTCTGAGGTTTCCCTGAAACGGCCCGGTATCCTCGTGGTGCCGGGCTTTTTCATGTCCGCGGCGGGTTTCCGGCAGCGGCGCGTTCAACTCGAGCCTGCAACTGTCCACAATGGCTGCCACTGCGACGCGGTCGAGCCGGCCTGCACCGTCGAGCAGCCACCGGCGCCGATCTTCTGACGTTCAAAGGCTAGGCACAATTAAATAAGGAAACCCTTCCTTAATGTTGCCAACAAGACAGCAGCGCGCACCCGAATTCCGTGTTTCACTATTCCCGTGACCGAAACGGTGGACGCGACTGATTCCCACTCCCACGAGCCCCACGAGGACGTGGGTGGCAAGCTGAACTGGCTGCGCGCCGGGGTTCTCGGGGCCAACGACGGGATCGTGTCCGTCGCGGGCATCGTGGTGGGCGTCGCGGGCGCGACCACGAACAGCACCGCGATCCTCACCGCCGGAATTGCCGGACTGGTGGCCGGCGCGTTTTCGATGGCCGGCGGGGAATACGTGAGCGTGAGCACGCAGCGCGACACCGAACGCGCGTTGCTGCAGCTCGAGAAGCAAGAGCTGAAAGAAATGCCCGAGGCCGAGGAACGCGAGCTGGCCGAGATCTACGAGGGCAAGGGCCTGTCGAAGGAACTCGCCGCGGAGGTCGCGCGCGAGCTGACCCGCAAGGACGCGTTCCACGCCCACGCGGAGGCCGAGCTGGGCATCGACCCGGACAACCTCACCAACCCGTGGCAGGCGGCCTGGGCTTCGCTGATCGCGTTCTCCGTCGGCGCGCTGCTGCCGCTGTTGTCCATTGCATGGACGGCCGTGTCGGTGCGCGTGTGGGCGTGCGCGCTGGCCGTGGTCGTGGGCCTCACGCTCACCGGGTTCGTGAGCGCGCGCCTGGGCAACGCGCAGGTGGGGCGCGCGATCGCGCGCAACGTGGGCGTCGGCGCCCTCACCATGCTCGTCACCTATTTCGTGGGAGTGCTGTTCGGCACCACCTTCGCCTAGGAGCTAGTGCACGCCCTTCATCAGCCGCCGGATGAACGGGATCAGCGCCAGCAGGATCAGGCCGATCGCGATGGCCACGCCGCCGATGATGCTGAAGTACGGCGTCTCGTCGTGCACGTCGTAGGACTCGGCGAGCTTGCCCGACATCGCAGTGCCCAGCGAGACCGACAGGAAGTTCAACGCCACCATCTGCGTGCGGAACGCCTTCGGCGCGAGCTTCGTCGACAGCGACAGCCCGACCGGCGACAACATCAGCTCGGCGATGGTGAACACCAGCAGGATCCCGGCGAGCGCGATCAGCGGGCTGCCGTTCACGCCGGTGCCGGTCATCGGCAGGAACAGCAGGAACGCCAGGCCCATGAGCACCGTGCCGAGCACGAACTTCATCGGCGTCGAAGGCTGCTTCGGCCCGAGCTTCGTCCAGATCGCGGCGACGATCGGCGCGAAGATGATGATGAACACCGGGTTGATCGAGTTGACCCACGACACCGGCATGTCCCAGCCGAACAGGCTCCGGTCGAGGCGCTGGTCGCTGTAGACCGAGACGACCGTGGACTGCTGCTGGTAAAGCGAGAAGAACGCGGCGCTGGCGATGTACATCGGAATGAACGAGAACACGCGGCTGCGCTCGTCGGACGTGATCTTCTTGCTGGTCAGGATGACCACGAAGTACACCACCGAGATCGCGACGACCACGTACACGACCACGTCGGCCAGGTTCGACGGTCCGACCACCCCGGACATGATCAGCGCGACCACCGCGACCACGATCACCACGGCGACGCCGATCGCCATCCAGCGCTGCGAAGGCAGCAGCGGGTTCGGGATCTCCGACGCCTTCTCGCCCAAGTTCTTGCGGCCGATCGTGTACTGGATCAGGCCGAGCGCCATGCCGATCGCGGCGAGCCCGAAGCCGAGGTGGAAGCCGACCTCAGACTGCGCGAGCCCGGTGAGCAGCGGGCCGATGAACCCACCCAGGTTGATACCCATGTAGAAGATCGTGAAGCCGGCGTCACGGCGTTCGTCACCCTCGGCGTAGAGGGTGCCGACCACGGCGGTGGCGTTGGCCTTCAGCCCGCCCGACCCGATCGCGACGCACGCGAGGCCCACGCCGATGCCGGTCAGGCCCGGCAGCAGTGCCAGCGCGATGTGGCCGATCATCACCAGCACGGCGCTGTAGAACAGCGTGCGCTCGGAGCCGAGCAGGCGGTCGGCCACCCACGCGCCGATCACGGTGGCGAGGTAGACCGTGCCGCCGTACGCGCCGACGACGCCGAGCGCGTCGCCCTGGTCGATGCCGAGACCGCCCTGGTCGGCCTTGTAGTACAGGTAGATGGCGAGGATGCCGAGCATCCCGTAGTAGGAGAAGCGCTCCCACATCTCCACGCCGAAGAGGTTCGCCAGCCCTCGTGGGTGCCCGAAGAACCTCGTGTCGTGCTGCGCCGCCTCGGTAGAGGTACTCACAACTGTCTCGTCCTTGTCCTAGACAACGTTGTCGTTTCCGATTCGCATGCTAGAAGGCAAACGGGTGAACGGGACACTTGACCTGCTGTGGGAAGCGTCATCCACAGCCCTCACGGGCTCTTCGCGTTTGTTAAGGTCATATCAAGGTGCGCCGGGAAGTCTGGTCGGCAAGAGTTTGCGTTCGTCGCCGTACCCGGAGGTCAGCCCGTGCTCGCCGCTCGTCAAGCCGCCGCCGAATTCGCCCGTTACCTGCGTACGGAGACCACCGGCGGGATCATCCTGCTGGCCGCCACGGCCGTGGCGCTGATCTGGGCGAACTCGCCGGCCGGTGACGTCTACCGGGCCGTGCGAGACTTCCACCTCGGCCCCGAGTTCCTGCACCTGAACCTGTCGGTGGGCGACTGGGCGAAGGATGGCCTGCTCGCGTTGTTCTTCTTCGTCGCCGGGCTGGAGCTCAAGCGTGAGCTCGTGGTGGGTGAGCTCTCGAGGTTCAGGCAGGCGGTGCTGCCGGTGATCGCGGCCGTCGGCGGCATGGTCGTGCCCGCGCTGATCGCGCTGGCCGTCGGCTGGGGCACGCCGGGGATCGACCGCGCGTGGGCGATCCCGGTGGCCACGGACATCGCGTTCGCTCTCGGTGTGCTCGCGCTGACGGCGTCGAACCTGCCGAGCAGCGCCCGCATCTTCCTGCTGTCGCTGGCGGTGGTCGACGACCTCGGCGCGATCCTGGTGATCGCGATCGTCTTCACCACGGGCTTCGACCTCGTGGCCGCCGCCGTCGCCGTGGTGGCGCTGGCGCTGTACTGGTTCCTGCAGCACAAACGCGTGCGCACGCCTTGGCTGTACGTGCCGCTCGCGCTGGTCACGTGGGTCGCAGTGCACGCGACGGGCATCCACGCGACGATCGCCGGCGTCGCGCTCGGGCTGCTCACGCGCGTGAAGCCTGACGAAGGTGAGGCCGAGGCGCCGGCGCTGCGGCTGGAGCACCGGTTGCAGCCCTGGTCTGCGGCGGTCGCGGTGCCGGTGTTCGCGCTGTTCGCCGCGGGGATCTCGGTGAGCGGGCACGCATTGGGCCAGGTGTTCACCACGGCGCTGCCGCTGGCCGTCCTGATCGGACTGGTCGTGGGCAAGTTCGTCGGCATCCTCGGCGCGAGCGTGCTGGCGGTGAAGCTCGGCGTGGCGGAAAAACCCACCGGCACGGGGTGGCGTGATCTGGCGGCTCTGGCGCTGCTCGGCGGAGTCGGCTTCACGGTGAGCCTGCTGATCTCCGACCTCGCGCTCGAGAGCGCGGAGAGCGAGCTGACGAAGGCGGCGGTGCTGATCGCGTCGGCCATCGCCTCGCTGGCGTCGGCCGCGCTGCTGCTGCGGCGTAACCGGGCGCACGCGAGAGCAGACTGATCCCGACACTCCCGCCGGTCCGCCGCGCCTGGGGAACGGGTACGTGGCACGATGACCCGGTGACCAGCCCCAAACACGAACGCACCGGCCCCGACGGCGTGGGGGCCGTGCCCTACCTGCCCCTGTCGAGTGACGAGGAGGCCGCGGCGGCGGAACAGTCCATCGGCAAACTCGTCGGCGACGCCACCCAGCACCTGTCGACGCTGGTCAGGGCCGAGGTCGAGCTGGCGAAGTCGGAGCTCGTCGGCGAGATGAAGAAGGGGCTCAAGGGGGGCGTCTACTTCCTCATCGCCCTCGCGGTGGGGCTCTACAGCTCGTACTTCCTGTTCCTCTTCATCGCGGAGATCCTGTCGGACTGGTGGGGCGTCCGCTGGCCGGCGTTCCTCACCGTGTTCGGCCTGATGCTGCTCACCACCGCCGCCACGGCGTTCCTCGGCTGGCGCAAGGTGAAGAAGCTGAAGGCGCCGGAGCGCACGATCGACAGCTTCAAGGAGACGGCCGCGGCCCTGAAGCCGAGGCGCGCCGCCGAAGAAGACAACCTGCCCGCGACGCGTCCCTGACGCGGCACCGCACCCAGGCTGAGTTGCCAAAACGATCGGCACAGTACCGGCTGAAGCGGAGCCCGCAGTGCAGCTCACGCCCGACCCGTCGATCGTCCGGATCGACGGCCCGTGGACGCACCGCGACGTCTCCGCCAACGGCATCCGCCTGCACGTCGCCGAACTCGGCGACGGACCACTGGTGCTGCTCCTGCACGGCTTCGGCGAGTTCTGGTGGACGTGGCACCACCAGCTGCGCGGCCTCGCCGACGCCGGGTTCCGCGCCGTCGCCGTGGACCTGCGCGGCTACGGCGACTCCGACAAACCCCCGCGCGGCTACGACGCGTGGACGCTGGCGGGTGACGTCGGCGGCCTGATCAAGGCCCTCGGCGCCCGCCGCGCGCACCTCGTCGGCCACGCCTGGGGCGGCCTGCTCGCGTGGACGGTCGCCTCCCTGCACCCCCGGCTCGTGTCGTCCGTGACGGCCGTCGGCGCCGCGCACCCGCTGGCGCTGAAGTCCGCCGTGCTGCGCTCGCCCCGGCGCCAGGGCCGCGCGGTCGGGCACCTGTTCCGCTTCCAGGTCCCGATGGCGCCGGAGAAGTGGCTGGTGCGCGACGACGCCGCCAACGTGGAGTCGTTGTTCCGCAGCTGGTCCGGCCCGGCCTGGCAGTCCTCTTCGGACTTCACCGCCACCGTCGACCGGTTCCGCCAGGCGATGCTGATCCCGGGCGTCGCGCACTCCGCGCTGGAGTACTACCGCTGGGCCTTCCGCGCCCAGTTCCGCGGCGAGGGCCGCCGCTTCACCGACGCCGTGGGCAAACGCGTCGCCGCCCCCGTACTGCAACTGCACGGCGCCGTGGACACGTGCATCGTCCCGGAAACCGCGCGCGCGTCCGTGCACTGGGCCGGACCACACGGTGAGCCCCGCATCTGGCCCGGCGTGGGGCACTTCCCGCACCTGGAGGAGCCGGACCGGGTGACGAAGTCCGTTGTGGACTTCGTGAGCTGACTCAGCTCGCGGGGAACAGGTCAACCACGCGGCAATGCGCGGACCTGAGCCCTTCGAGGTCGTGGGAGGCTCGGCGTTCGCTGGTGTTTCGAGCGGGCGCCGACAACCCGCGATCGTGCTGTCGCGGATACCGCGGCGGCCGCACCGTGGCGGCGACGCGGCCGTCGTGTAACAAGGCACCGAGCCCCGCGCACCTCGGTCATCGTGGTCTGAATATCTGTCCGCAAAGAACCGGAACTCCTCCTGCGCACCCGCGGTGAAAGCAGTGATCTCGAGAGGCAGGTGCTCGCGCCAGACCTGCGCCGAGCGCAGGGCCACCACAAGCCCCTCGGACTCGTGGAGCACGCGTTCCCAGGGCAGGCTCGCCGCCAGCACCGACGACCGGGGCGCCATCGCGCGCGAGCGGTCGAACACCGGCTGCGGCAGCTCCACCGGCTCGGAAGCCAGTTCGTCGAAGATGCCCATTCCCACGTCGGATGTGGCGTCTACTGCGCCCGGCTTGTTCGGCAACCGGAGAAGCCCGACTCAGCTCGCGCAGGCGCCCGTGCTCACGTTTGTCGTCTGCGACGGCGCCGCCCCGACCTCCGCGCGCACCTGTTCCGCGGTCAGGGTGAAGCCGGTGTCCGGGTCTTCCACGGCCGCGCCGAAGACGACTCCGATCACGTCGCCGTCGGGGGTGATCATGGGGCCACCGGAGTTGCCGCTGCGGATGCCGGCGCGGATGGTGAACACGTCGCGTTGCACGGTGTTGGCGTCGTAGATGTCCGGGCCGCGCAGGTTGATGCGGCCGCGCACGCGGGCGGCGGTGGAGGTGTACGGGCCGTCGAGCGGGTAGCCGAGCACGATGGCGTTGTCGCCGGCGCGCGCGGTTTCCGGCGCGAACGGCAGGGCGGGCGCGGACAGGCCCGGCACGGCCAGCACGGCGATGTCGACCTCGGGGTTGAAGTACACAACGCGCGCCCGGTAGTCGCCGCGGGTGGACTCGATGCCGACCTCGCTGGTGCCCGCGACCACGTGCGCGTTGGTCATCACGCGCTGCGGCGCGATCACGAAACCGCTGCCCTCCAGCGATTTCGAGCACGAGGGCGCGTTGCCGCGGATCTTCACCACGCTCGGGCGCACCCGGCGCGCGACCGCGGTGATGTTCATCGACGTGTCCGGCGGCGCGGCGTCGGCGGCCGGCGCCTTCTCGAACGGCGAGAGCGCCGACGGGAAGCCCGACGCGTCGAGCAGCTTGCGCAGGTCGCTCGGCAGGCCCTGGGCCTCGGCCGGCATCAGGTCGTTGACCTCGCCCAGCACCACCGACGAGTTGATCGACTTCGCCAGCCCCGGAATGGCCGACACGGTGGTGAGCGGGTTCGCCACCAGCCACGCCACCACGAAAACCGCTGCGGCCTGGACGATCGCGCCGAGCGTCTTGTCCACTCCGGACAACTTGTCGGGATTGATCTTCTGGCGCAGCTTGCGCCCGATCCACACTCCGAGCGTCTCACCGAGCACCACGAGGAACACGACCACGGCTAGCGCGAAGGCCACCTTCGCGACGGGGTTGTCGAACAGCTCGATCACGAACGGCGCCAGCTTCACACCGAGCACCGCCCCGATGGCGACCCCGACAAGCGCGGGCAGCGCGACGATCACGCCCTGGAACGCCCCCGAAACGGCCGCCAGCACCGCCAGCACCAGCACGAGGACATCGACCCAGTTCACGCCGTCACTCCTCGTTCGCCTCTCCCCGCGCCGCGTTGCGGGCCCGGTGTTCGGCCAACGCTACGTCAAGGTCGCGCACGTCGCCGGTGTCCCACTCGCGCTCCCAGCCGCCGAGTGAAAGCAGCGCCGACAGCAGCCCGGCGGTGAAACCCCAGACGAACAGACCGGCGACGTCGAACGCCGGACCCGTCCACGAGCGCCCGCGCATCCGCACCCGGAACCGGTTGGCCGGATCGGCGAGGTCCGCGAGCGCGACGCGCGCGACGGCGGCCGTCTCACCGGGATCCACGGCGTGCACGGGCGAGGGTGTGTGCCAATACGCGAGCACGGGCGTCACCGCGAAGCGCGACACCGGCACAGGCAGCTCCGGCAGGATCGCGACGGGCAGGATCCCGGTCGGGTCGACACCCGTCTCTTCCTCGGCTTCACGCAGGGCCGTGCCGACGGGCCCGCCGTCGCCGTCCTCCGCGCCGCCGCCCGGGAACGCGACCTGGCCCGCGTGTGAGCCGAGCGTGTCGGCGCGGCGCTGCAGCAGCACGTCGGGACCGTCGGCGCGCTCGCCGAAGAGGATCAGCACGGCGGCCGAGCGCGTGAGCGAGTCGTCGACGGTGAAGCGGCTGAACGCGCGGCTGTCGACCTCCCCGGACACCTTGACCAGCGGCCGCAGCCATTCGGGCACGGCATCGGGGTCGACGAGGGGACCGGTCATGAGAAGTCCTTCACGGCTGCGCGCACCTGGTCGGTGCTTTCGAACGTGCGGGGGCTGGAGATGAAGCGCACCTGACCGTCGGGGGTGACGAGGTAGGACGCGGGCAGCGACGGCACCTTGAGCGCGGTGCGGATCGGGCCGGTGTCCCCAGCGCCGTCATAGATCGCCGGCAGATGCACGCCGAGCTGCTGCAGTAGGCCGAGTCCGTCGGCGGCCGGGCTGGCCGTCTGGACGCCCAGCACACGCACGGCGCCGGGCTCCACGGCGTAGCTCTGCAGCACGGGCAGCTCGGTGCGGCACGGCACGCACCACGAGGCCCACACGTTCACCAGCGTCGGGCCGCCGGCCAGCACCTTGCCGACGTCGACGCGCGAGCCGTCGCCGAGGCAGTCGGCCTGGATGCCGGACAGCTGCCCCACGGCGGGTCCGGGCGACGGCGGCGGGCACGCCTGCAGCGCGGCCTTCGCGCGCACGCCGGCGAGGTCACCCGTCGCCGCGGGCGCGTCCTTCGAGCCGCCGCGCGTCGTGAGCACGGCGACCAGCACCGCGACCACCAGGACCGCGACGCCGAGTGCCCACTTGGTGACCGTGGTCACCCGCGGGCCGCCAGCTCGAGGATGTGCTCACGCTCCTCGCCCTTGACGAGCTTCGCGGCGACCTCGAACTCGGTGGGTCCCAGTCCGTAGGACGGGCAGTCCTTCTTCAGCGGGCACGCGCCGCACGCCGGCTTACGCGAGTGGCACACGCGGCGGCCGTGGAAGATCACGAGGTGGGACAGCATCGTCCACTCCTTGCGCGGGATCAGCTCCCCCACTGCGTGCTCGACCTTCACCGGGTCTTCCTCGGCGGTCCAGCCCCAGCGGCGCACGAGGCGGCCGAAGTGGGTGTCCACAGTGATCCCCGGCACGTCGAACGCGTTGCCGAGCACGACGTTGGCCGTTTTGCGCCCGACCCCGGGCAGTGTGACGAGGTCGTCGAGCTTCTTGGGCACCTCGCCGTCGAAGCGCTCCACGAGCGCCGCGCCCAGGCCCATCACCGAGTTGGCCTTGGCCCTGAAAAAACCGGTGGGCCTCAGGAACTCCTCGAGTTCGGTGCGATCCGCGCCCGCGTAGGCGGCCGCCGTGGGATAGCGCTTGAACAGTGCGGGCGTGACCAGGTTCACGCGCACGTCGGTGGTCTGTGCGGAAAGCACCACCGCGACCAGCAGTTCCAGCGGATTCGTGAAGTCCAGCTCGGCTTTCGCGTCGGGATACACCTCGTCGAGGCAACGCTTCATACGCCGGGCGCGTCTCACCAAGGCGAGCCGGCTTTCACCGGCGCCCTCGCGGGGGGCGTTCGTGACGGCAGGTGGCACCCCGATAGCCTACGGGCGCGTCGGACGAGCCGGGCGGGAGCACCCGCCGGTGGACGTCCGACACGCCAGAGCACCACCTCGGCGCACCGTGTGCCGCGAGGAGCGAGGATCTGGAGTCGATGCTTACTTTCCGTAGTGGATGTGCGTCATGACCGCGTGGTTCGTGATTCTGGTCCCACTGGTGATCATGTTCTTCGCTCTCTTCATGGAGCGGGTGGAAAGCCGCCTCAAGCACGTCGCGGTGCAGGAGAACGAGGTCGAGGAGTTCCTCGAGCAGGCACAACCCAACGAGGTCAGGGCCCTTTACGGCCACGGAATCGGCCGTGCTCTGGAGCTGTTCCGGCTCCGCAGGCTGGGCGGACGGGCAGCCAGGCTACGCGCGCGGCGCGTGCGGAGTTAGGCTCCCTGTTCGTGCGAGATCGTCTCCGGCTGCCGCGCCCCGCGCGGCGAGCCGACGGGCGATCTCGCCGACACGCCCTAGACTGACGCGAAAGTGATCGGCGACACGGCCTTCGACCTTCGAAGGAAGTGATCGTTTCTCGACGAGGAGGCACCCGAGGTGGACGAAACCCTGGCCCGTGCGGGCATTTTCCAGGGTGTTGAGCCGGCAGCCGCTGAGGCTCTGGCCCAGACCTTGGAATCCGTGGAGTTCCCCCGCGGCCATGTCATCTTCAGCGAGGGTGAGCCGGGCGACAAGCTGTACATCATCCAGTCCGGCAAGGTGAAGATCGGCCGCAAGTCGCCCGACGGCCGCGAGAACCTGCTGGGCATCTTCGGCCCGTCGGACATGTTCGGCGAGCTGTCCATCTTCGACCCGGGCCCGCGCACGTCGAGTGCGACCACGGTCACCGAGGTCCGCGCCGTCACCATGGACCGCCCGGCCCTGCGCCAGTGGATCTCGACGCGCCCGGAGATCGCGGAGCAGCTGCTGCGCGTCGTGGCCCGCAGGCTGCGCCGGACGAACAACATGGTCGCCGAGCTGATCTTCACCGACGTGCCCGGCCGCGTGGCCCGCGCGCTCCTGCAGCTCGCGCAGCGCTTCGGCAGCCAGGAGGCCGGCCTCCTGCGCGTGACCCACGACCTCACGCAGGAGGAGATCGCCCAGTACGTCGGCGCCTCCCGCGAGACCGTCAACAAGGCCCTCGCCGACTTCGCCCACCGCGGCTGGCTGCGGCTGGAAGGCAAGAGCGTCCTGATCCTGGACCCGGAGCGCCTCGCCCGCCGCGCGCGGTAGCTCCCGGCTTTCCGAAGGCCACCCCTCACCACACCGGTGTCGGGTGGCCTTCGTCATTTCTGGGCTGGAGCTGGGATCCAGGCTTTGTGGGCGTCCCCCACACGAGCGGCATCCCGGTGCCGCCGTCGTGTCGCAGGGCGTTTTTCCTCCACAACAGGGAAACTGAGTGCGGCTTTGGAGATCACCCACCGGCGGGATCGCACGCCTCGGCGAAGCTGAGGCAGACAACACAGCGATCCCGCACGCCTCGGCGAAGCCGAGGCCAAAGACAGGGAGCCGGGCGCCACCCCCGACGTGGCGCACCGGCTCCTTGCCTCGCGCGGACCATCCCCCGACGACCCGCGCTCCCCGCCCTCCGGTTCAGGCCCCGACCCGTATGCCGGAGGGAGCTGGGATGTGCTGTTTCTCAACCATCATGGCCACTACCCACGAATTCAAGGCCATTCACTCTCAAGGACGCCGCTTCGGCCGTTTCGTTGCACGAGTTCACTGAGAATCCATAGAGCGTTACGGGATCGAGACCTCTGCGGCGTAACCGAAGCGTTCGATGCGAGGTGACGCACCCGACCGCAAAACAACTGGTACTTCCGTACCACTCGCAGGCATACTGGTACGCGTGTCCCACTCTGCTCGCTCCGAAGGCCGCACCACACTCGCCGACTACCGTGCCGCGCTGAGGGCCCCTGGTTCTCGCCGCCCGGTCGTCGCGTCGGTGCTCGCCCGCTTGCCGATCGCGATGATCGGCATCTCGGCGCTGCTCTACGTGCAGCGCGAGACCGGCTCGTTCGCCGCCGCCGGACTGGTTTCCGCCAGCTCGCTCGCCGGGGTGTCCGTGGGCGCGGTGGTGCAGGGGCGCCTCATCGACCGCTACGGGCCCACCCGGCCGCTGCTGGCCACGGTGGGACTGTTCGCGCTGTCGATGGTCGCGCTGGCCCTGGCGATCGAGGCGCACGCGCCGACGGTCCTCCTGGTCGCGCTGGCCGCCGCCACGGGTTTGTCGGAGCCGATGATCGGGTCGGCCTCGCGTGCGTTGTGGACGAAACTGCTTCCCGGAGGCCCTGCACGCAACGCGGCCTTCTCGTACGAAGCGATCAGCATGGAGGTGTTCTTCATCCTCGGCCCGGGCATCGCGGGTCTGCTGATCACGGCGCCGTGGGCCGGCACGGGCATGGTCGCGGGTGCCGCGGCGATGGTCACCGGCGCGATGGTGTTCGCACTGAGCCCCGCCGTGCGCGCCTGGGGCCCGGCTCCGCGCGCGAAGACGCGGCTGCTGGGTGCGCTGGCGAGCCCCGGCATGCGGACGCTGGCCGTGGCCGCGCTGGGCTTCGGTGTGGTGATCGGGTTCGTCGAGGTGGCCGTGCCGGCCGCCGCGACGGAGTCCGGGCACGCGGCGCTGAGCGGGCTGCTGCTTTCGGCGTGGTCGCTGACGTCGGTGGCGTTCGGCGTGGCGTACAGCCTGCACCCGTGGCCGCGCCGGCTGGGCCTGCGCCTGCCCGCGTTGCTGGGCGGGTTCGGCGCGCTGGTGGCACTGCTGGCGCTGCCGTCGTCGCTGTGGGCACTGGCCCTGCTGATGCTGCTGGCGGGCGCGCTGATCACGCCGCAGTCGACCACGCACTCGACGGCGATCGAGACGGTCGCGCCGCGCGGTACGGCTGCGGAGGCCTTCGGCTGGGTCCTCACGGCGGTGACGCTGGGGCTGGCCGCCGGCCAGTCGGTGAGCGGTTACCTGGTCGAGCACTCGGGCCCGAGCGCGTCGTTCCTGGCCGCCGGCGTGGCCGGGGTGGCGCTGGCGATCGTGGTGTGGTTGATGCGCGACACCGTGCGCGCACCGGCCGCGGAGCCGACCGAATCGGGTGAGCTCGTGGGCGCCGGCCACTGACGTTTCCGCAGTTCAGCGAGATCGTGGCCGGATTTTGTCGGTGGCCCGCGCTAGCTTCGCGGGCATGGATCTGACGTCACCGGCACGGCCGCTGTCCACGGCCGTGAACGCCGCCGCTCGCCTGTTGCCGAGGCAGGCCGCGCTGCGGCTGCGCGCCGACGCGGACGGGCTCGAGGTCGCCGGCAGCGACCGCGACCTGTCCGTGCGTTTGGTGTGTCCGGCGACGTCCCACACCGACGGGGAGGTGCTCGTGCCGGCGGCGCCGCTGGCCGAGACGCTGAAGATGCTGGACGACGACCAGGTGCGCCTGGTCGTCGAAGGCAGCCGGCTGGCGGTGCGCGTGGAAGGGGCGCGCTTCGCCTTGCCGCTGCTGGACCGGGGTACGCGCGTGGAGCCCGCGCAGCCACCGCGGTTGTCCGAAGTGGACGGGGAGCTGCTGGCGGCCGCGGTCCGCACGGTCGCGGGCACGGCCGCCAAGGACGATCCGCTGCCGGTCTTCACGGGCGTGCGCGTGCAGAGCTGCGGTGACACGCTCGTGCTCACCGCCTCGGACCGCTATCGCATGGCCGTGGCGCGCGTGCCGTTGCGAGCGGCGTGGGGGCCGCTCGACGTGCTCGTGCCCGCACGCCTGCTGACCGAGGCCACGCGCCACGCCACCGGCACCCTGACCCTCCACGCCGACACCGGCCACTTCGGCTTGGCCTGGGCCGGCGGCACCGTCACCACCGCCGTGCTCGACGCGGGGTTCCTGTCGGCCGACGCGATTCCGAGCGGCGACGTCGACACGGAGGTCGAGTTGCCCGCCGACGCCCTCGCCGCGGCCATCCGCCGCGTCGGCGTCTACGCCGAGGACCGCCGCGTCCTGACCCTCGAAGTGGGCGACGCGCACGTCCGCCTCGCCAGCACCCGCGCCGACACGGGCGAAGCCGAGGAAACCCTGAAGGCAAACGTTTGCGGCGGCCGCACCGCACCGTCGTTCCAGGCGCGCTACCTGCTCGACGCACTGGCGCCCTTCGCGGACTCCACCGTGCGGCTGTCGATCCAGCCGGGCCTGCGCGCATGCGTCCTGACGGCGGCGGAGGCCCGGGAGGTGAGCCTCACGTACTACCTGATGCCGATGCTGCCCCGGTGAAACGGAGGGGGACGCGGCCGCCGCAGGCTTTCCGCGACCTCGTCGACGGCTGCGAACGGGCCGTCAATGGCCGCCGGCCACGGCTGAGGAGCCCGGCCTCACGGCCGTGAGGCCGGGCTCACGAAACTCCTGTCAGCCGTCCCTGAGGACGGTGTAGACCCTGCTGCGCAGCAGTTCGTACTCCGCGGCGAGGCGCTTGAGCTTCGGCTGCCGCGGAACGACCACTCCCGAGCTCACAACCTCATCCGCGGCGAACTGGTCTCGCGTCAGATCGATGTCGATGCCACCGGCCAAGCGGTTCCACCAGTGGAAGTCAGCGCGCCGCCCGTCGACGTGGCCTCACCGCGCACGAGGTCACCACCCAGCAGGTCGTTGACCACAACGCGGTCACGCCGCACTGTCCGCGGGCCGGGTTTCCCGGCTGCCAGCCGATCCGATCCTCCGGTGCGCAGGTGTCCTCGCTCCAGGACCGGCGGATGGCGCGCTCGATGCCTGTCAGTGTCCGGGGCTTCACCGGACACAGTTTCGGCCCTCCCCTGGCAAAAGTGGTCCGATCGGCGGGCGAGCTCAGGGCGCGACCCAGCTGCCCGAGCGTTTGATCGTCCGGATCATCGGCGCCGTCTCGACCTGGTGGACGCCGGGGAGGGCGCCGAGGCGGGTGGCGAGGAAGTCGTAGAGGGCGTCGTCGTCGCGGCAGCCGATGCTGAGGGTCAGGTTGGTCGGGCCGGTGGTGGCCGCGACGAGCGCGACTTCCGGGTAGGTCGCCACCTCGCGGGCGACGGCGTCGAGGCGGGACGGGCTGACGCTGAGCCACAGCAAGGCCGACAGGGACGCGCCAAGCAGGGCTGCGTCGACCTCGACGTCGAAGTAGAGGGCGCCCGAGGAGCGCAAGTGCTCGAGGCGGCGCCGGACGGTCGTTTCGGAGCGACCCGACACGGCGGCGAGCGTGGCCAGCGAGGCGCGGCCGTCGTGGGCCAAGGCGGTGAAGAGGGCGTCGTCGCCGGGTTCCAGGCGCGGTGACACCGCGCTGCCCTCCCAGGCGGTGGTCAGCGCGGCGACCTGAGCGGCGTCCAACGCGCTCGCCCGCCCCGGCCAGCCCGCGGGGCCACCAGCGAAGCGGCGCAGCAACCGGTGCGCCGTCACGGACACCACGCGCGGCGTACGCGGCAGCTGGCCCAGCAGCAGCCCCTCGTCGGCCTCCTGGCGCGGCGCCGAGGTGTAGCACGTGATCTCCGTGCCGGCGGACGTCAGGTTGACCCACGACGTGTCGTCGCGCCGCGCCAGGGCCGTGGCGATGGCGCTCGCCGCGTCGGGCATGCAGCGCACGCGCAGCAGCCACACCACGCGCCCGAGTTTGGTCGCCTCCGGCACGCCCACGACCCGCAGCACCCCCGTCGAACGCAGCCGGTGGTAGCGCCGCGCCACGGTCTGGTCCGACACGCCCAGCACCTCGGCCAAGCGGCTGAACGGCACCCGCCCGTCGAGCTGGAAGGCGTGCGTCAGCCGGCGGTCGAGGTCGTCGAGCTGAGGTGAATCCACCGGATCAGCCTAGCCAGCGTCGGATTTCGAGCAATGCAGGCGGATGAGCACCCCGAATCGCCAGCGAAGACGAGAGTCGAACTCACCGGAAAGGAGCCGCGAATGAACCTTGACCACACCGTCTTCCTGGCCCAGCGCTACGAGCGCGTCTGGCAGCTCTACGAGCAGCTCGGCTTCACCCTCAGCCCGCCGTCGCGCCACTTCGCCGCGGGCACCAGCGGCAGCGAGCCGACGCTCGGCTGCACGGCCAACCGCTGCGCCTACTTCGGCGACTCGTTCGTCGAGCTGATCGGCATCGTCGACGCGAAGGCGGGCGACCCGTGGCACGTGCTGCCGATCGTCGCACGCGGCGACGGCCTGCACGGCGTGTCCTTCGGCGTCCCCGACACGGAGGCGGCCGAACGCCGGCTACGTGAAGCCGGCCTGTCGAAGTCCGGCGTGCTTTCCCTGCAACGCGACGTCGACACCCCCGAAGGACCCCGCACCGCGCGGTTCCGCAGCGTCCACCTGCTCCGCGACCGCACGCCGGAAGGCATCCTGCACACGGCCGAGCACCTCACGCCGGAGTACGTGTTCCAGCCGCAGTTCCTCAGCCACGCCAACACGGCGAAAGGTCTCGACAGCGTCCAGCTCGTCGTCGCCGACGCCGACCTGTCCGCCTACACCCGGCGCTACGAACAAATCCTCGGCCAGAAGCCCGCCAACAACTCCTTCGCCATGGGCACCGGCCGCCTCGACCTCGTCCCCGTGACCCGGCTCGACGACGTCCTCCCGGGCGAACAAGCACCCCGCCTGCCGTACTTCGCGGCGCAGACCGTCGCCGTCGAAACCCTCACTCCCGCAAGGAAACTGGCCGCCGACGCCGGCCTTCCCACCGTCGACCTGCGCGGCGGCGGCTTCTTCGTCCCCGCCGCTCACGCCGGCGGTGCGGCAATCGCTTTCGTGGAAAGGTGAACACAATGATCGTCGAGACCACCCACGGCAAGGTCCGCGGCGCGAACGGCGCGTTCCGCGGCATCCCTTACGCCCACCAGGAACGTTTCCAGCCGCCGGCAAAAGCACCCGCGTGGACGGGCGTGCGCGACGCGCTGGAACCGGGCCCGGCGGCGATCCAGCCGTTGTCCCGGCTCGAGGCGGTGGTCGGGCCGATGACGCTGGCGCAGTCGGAGGACTGCTTGTCGCTCAACGTCTTCACGCCGTCCGTCACCGGTTCGCGCCCGGTGCTCGTGTGGATCCACGGCGGTGCCTTCGTGACCGGCTCAGGCGGCCAGGACTGGTACGACGGCACCCGGCTCTCGCAGGAGGCCGACGTCGTGGTGGTCACGGTGAACTACCGCCTCAGCGTGTTCGGGTTCCTCGCGCTCGACGGTGTCAGCCGGCCGAACCTCGGGATCGCCGACCAGCTCGCGGCGCTGGAATGGGTGCGCGACAACATCGCGGCCTTCGGCGGTGACCCCGGCCGCGTCACCCTGGGCGGCCAGTCGGCGGGCGCGCAGTCGGCGCTCGCGCTCTGGTCGGCACCGCGGGCGCAGGGCCTGGTCCACCAGGTCGCGCTGCAGAGCACGCCCGTGGGAATGCCGCCGCAGACGCCCGAAGAAGCCGCGGGGTGGGCGGCCGAGTACCTCGAGGTCCTGGGCCTCGAGCCGAGCCGCGCGCCCGCGCTCATCACCCTGCCGGCGGAGCAGCTGCTCAGCGGGATGACGGAGCTCGCCGTGCGGCACCGGGGGCCGTGGCGGATCGCGCCGCCGTTCCAGCTGGTCGCCGACCACGACCTCGTCGCCGACGACCTCGTCGCCGCCGTGCGTCCCGGACCGGCACTGATCAGCTGGACCCGCGACGAGACCCGCATCTACAACGTGACCGCGCCGCAGGAGGAGGTCGACGAGTACACGGCCAAGTTCTTCAGCGGCGACCTGCCACGGCTGGCGAAGCAGTTCGGCCCGGACGCCACGCTGATGCGCTTCGACTGGGCTGCCCCGGGCAACCGTTACGGCGCCAGCCACTGCGTCGATGTCGGGTTCCTTTTCGGCACCCAGGACCGCGCGCGGGGAGCGGCGCTGCTCGAAGGCGCCCCCGCCGACCTGACCGATGTCGACGATCTCCGCCGGATCTGGACCGCGTTCCTCCACGGCGAACGCCCGACGATCGACACCCCGCTGCTCACTGGGTTCTGACCACGAAAAAGGGCCGCTCACCAGTCCCGGTGAGCGGCCCTGAGCCAACCGTCAGGCCGCCGAAGCCGCCTTCACCGCCGCCTCGACCTCGGCGAACGACGGGTTCACCATCGCGGTCGACCCGACGATCACCGTCGGCACGGTTTCGTTGCCGTTGGCCACCTCGCGCACGCGCTCGGCCGCCCCCGGCTCCTCCCAGATGTTGATCTCCTTGACGTTCAGGCCGCTCGCCATCAGCGGCCGCCGCAGCGCCGCGCAGAAGCCGCAGCCCGGCCGCCAGTAGAACTCGACCTCGACGTCACTCATCGCCCGTCCTCCGAAGCACGTAGGTAGTCCAGCTGCGCCCGCACGCTCAGTTCGGCAGGCGCCCACAGCGCCCGGTCGACGTCCGCGTAGACCACCTCGACCACCTGTCGCGGCGACGCGTCTGCCCCGAGCACCTTCAAGGCGGAACGCACCTGATCCAGCCGCTGTTCCCGGTGGGCCAGGTATTCGCGCGCGGTCGCGGGCAGATCGGCGAGCTCCGGGCCGTGGCCGGGCAGGCCGGGTGTGCCGTCGGGCAGCTCGATGAGCTTGCGCAGCGACCTCAGGTAGTCGCCGAGGTCCTTGAGCACGGTCGTGCCGCGCCCGAGGATCGTGTCGCCGGTCAGGATCTGGCCCGCGACATGCAGGGACACGGAGTCGTCGGTGTGCCCGGGAGTGTGCAGCACGCGGAACTCGAGCCCGCCCGCGGTGAACACCTCACCGTCGGCCAAGGCCGGAGCGCCGACGCACAGCGAAGCGTCGAACGCCCGGATCGGAGCACCCACGCCCTCGGCGAACCACGGCGCGCCCTCGGCGTGGTCGGGGTGGTGGTGGGTCAGCACCACGAGCTCCACGGCATCGACGGCCGCGAGCTTCTCCAGGTGCTCCAGGTCGCGGTAGCCGGGGTCGACGACCACGGCGGCCGACGCGTCCGGACCACGCAGGACCCAGCTGTTCGTGCCCTCGAGCGTCATCGTGGACGGGTTGTTCTCCAGCAGCACCTGCGCGGTCTCGGAGACGCGGCGAAGCACACCGTACGCGGGAGCAGTCACCGGTCAGACCTCCGTCGGGTCGAGGACGACGCGGAAGCGGTCACCTTCCTTGATGAGCGTCGGCATGGTCCGCACGATCTCGCGCGGTGCGGCCAGCAGGGCTTCGGCCGTGGCGAACTCGTCGATCTCGACGAGCGTGAGCCAAGTAGGGGGCATCAGCATGCGGCGGCCATCGCGCGCGTCGCCGATCGCGGCCGACGGGCGCTGCCAGCCCGTGGCGAGCGCCTCGGACGTCGCGCCGTCCGCGCGCTGGCCTTCGGGCAGCTTCGCGGAGAAGAAGCGGGTGTCGTAGCGGCGGGATTCCTGCGGCGGCGTGACCCAGTGGGCGAACGGCCGCAGCAGGTCCGCGCGCAGCGTCAGCCGGGCGTCGGCGAGGAACGCGGCGAGCGAGATTTCCCGGCTCTCCAGGGCTTTCCGCGCTTCGGCGTACGGCGCGACGTCGGCGACCACCGCGTCCTGCGTGCCCGCCAGCAGCACGCCGGACTCCTCGAACGTCTCGCGCACCGCGGCGCACACGAGCGCGCGGGCGAGGCTCTCGTCGCACGCGAACTGCCCGGCCCACCAGCTCGGCGGCGGTCCGGCCCACGCGACGGACGTGTCGGCGTCGCGCGGATCCACCCCGCCGCCGGGGAACACGGTCATGCCGCCGGCGAAGGGCATGCCCTTCACGCGGTGCTGCAGGAAGACTTCGAGCCCGTCCGCGCCGTCGCGGGTGAGGATCACCGTGGCGGCGTCCTTGGGCTTCACGGGCGGGCCGTCGGCGTTCGCCCTCGTGCTGACTCCGGCCCCCACGGGGATGTCGAAAAGGAACTCACGCGGCCGATCCACCGAGGCAACATACCTCGCGCCCGTGACCTCACGCCCACAAGTTGTGACATGTCACCGACGCACCGCAGCCCCGGACCCACAAGGGGCCCGGGGCTGCGATCAAACGTCAGAACCTCAGGACGACGACCAGCGGTCGCCACCCGAACGGGACGCACCGTTGAGCCGCAGCCGGGCGGCCTCGGCGCGTTCGCGCTCGGCCAGCTCCTCGTGCAGCTCCCGCAGCAGCGCGCGGTCGCGCTCCGACAGGCTCGGGTCGTCCAGATCCAGCGCCGGCAGCTCTACGACCTCGTGCATGCTCGGCTTGCCCGCGGCGATCTCGCGGCCCTTCTCCGGGTCCTCCGCGAGCGCCTGGCGCAGCTGGGCGACCTCGGCCGGCGTCAGGTCGGCGGTGCGCTCGGCGCGCGTCTCCGACCGCGACTTGCGCGAGTTGTCCACCGGCGGGGTGGGCGCGTTCTGCACGATCGGCACCACGGGGGCGACGGCCTCGGGCGCCTGCCGGATGCTGTGCCGGCTCGGGGCCTCCATCACCACCGGTTCCACCACGGGCGTCGGCACCGGGGTGGGTGCGGGCGCCGGCTGCGGCGGAGTCACGACCGGCTCGGGCCGGTAGTCCGAGGTCGTCGTGTGCGTGGCGCCGGTGACCCACACCGGAGTGGCGACGGACGCGGCCGACTGGTGGTACGCCGACCGCGCGACACCCGGGCCGCTGACCTCGACGACGGAGCGGATGCCTGCGCGGCGCAGGGCGGTGTCGACGCGGAACGCAACCGCGGGCGGGTTGCCCTCCGGGCCCAGCTCCACCAGCACCACGCGCTGCGGCAGCGCACCCGGCACGGAACCCGCCGGGGTGTTGCGCCACACCGCGTGCACCGAGCGGACGTCCGGCAGCACCTGCAGGGTGCGATCGAGCGCCTCGGCCAGCCCGAACTCCGGCTGGTTGTCGCCGGTGAAGCGGTGGCTGTGGACCTGTTCGGCCTCGTCGACCAGCAGGTCGTTGGCGAGGGTGGCGTCCGACCGGCTCATCTCAAGCACCAGTGCCAGCTCGCGCTGCTCGGCCGAGCTGACGGAGATCCGGCCCGCGATGAGCGTGCCGGTCGTCAGTTCCACCGCTTCGTCGATGTGCGCGCGGGCGATCAGCTCGCGCGCTTCGGTGAGCGCGCTGTCGTCGATGCGGCCCGCCAGGGCCAGCAACAAGTTGTGCAGGCGCAGGGGCACCGAGAACCCGTCCATGGGCGGGCCTTCGTGAACCTCCACCATTGCTCTGCTCCTCCCAGCTCGCCTGGCGGCTCGAGCGTTAAGCGGCGACGAGTCGATTACCGGAACCCGCGGCGCCGACGCAGACCAGCTCGGAATTGGCGAGCGCGGCCCGGTGGTACCCGGGAAGGTCGAAGCGCGGTGGGATGACCTCGACGCTCGGTTCCTCGTCCCCCAGCACCCGCAGCACGCGCTGCAGTTCGCCGGTGAGCCTCGGCAGCCCGGACGTCGCCGTCACCAGCAGGACTCGCTTGGCCCCACCCTCACCGACCACACCGAGGTGTCGCCAGCTTTGCCGCACTTCCCCCACATCCGCGCGTCCTCGCAACGTTGCGTGGAGCAAGACGGACACAGAGTCGACCGAGTTCACCCATTCGGGCGCACTCGGTGTGAATGTGTACCTGGTCTCGGTGACGTCGTCTACCCCCAGGGTGGAACTCACCTGGTGCCAGTCGGCGCCGTGCGGGATCAGACCGGCGACGAGCAGGCGGTACTCGGTTTGGTCCAGATCGATCCTGTGCTTAAGCAAAGACCTGGGCAGGGTGCGCGCGAGCGTGCCCATCGCGCCCTCGCCCAGCCAGTCGCGGAACCGCCACAGGAGCTGGTCGGGTGTGCGCCCCGCGAGCCGGATCAGCAGCTCGTGCAGGGACTGTTCGATGTCGGGGTCCATCACTTCACCTCCACGATCAGTTCGACCTCCACGGGCGCCCCGATGGGCAGCTCCGCGACGCCGACGGCCGAGCGTGCGTGCTTGCCCGCGTCGCCGAAGATCTCGCCGAGGAGCTCGGACGCGCCGTTGATCACCGCGGGCTGGCCGGTGAAGCCCTCCGCGGACGCGACGAAGCCGACCACCTTCACGATCCGCGTCACCGAGTCGATGCCCACGAGCGCGTGCACCGCGGCCAGCGCGTTGAGCACGGCCGTGCGGGCGTGGCCCTTGGCCTCTTCGGGGCTGACCTCGGCGCCGACCTTGCCGGTCGCGGCGAGCGTGCCGTCGACGAAAGGCAGCTGGCCGGAGGTGTAGACGTGCGAGCCGCTCTGCACGGCCGGCACGTAGGCGGCCAGCGGCGCGGCGACGCCGGGCAGTTCGATGCCGAGCTCGGCGAGCCGGGAAGTCCAGGTCACGACGGGTCCCCTCAGTTCTTCGGGCGCTTGAGGTACGCGACGTGCTGCTCGCCGCTCGGGTTCGGGAGCACGGTGACCAGCTCCCAGCCGTCCTCGCCCCACTGGTCGAGGATCTGCTTCGTCGCGTGGATCAGCAGGGGGACGGTCGCGTACTCCCATTTGGTGGCGCTCATGACCGGGGAGCGTAGCCAAGCGGGCAAGCGCGGTCATGGCCACCGCCGTCCAACGGCAGGGCCGCTCAGGGGAACACAGGTGCACCCGTCCAGGTGAACGACTCACCGACCGTCAGCGAATGTGGTCCACTTCACACCTTCGGCACTCGCTAGCGTGGGGGTGTGGAGACGTGGCGGATCGTCGCGACCGCCTTGCTCGCCGCGGCCGGGCTGCCGCTCGTGCTCGTGGTGATGGCCAAGGTACGCGACCACGTGAACAGCTCGGCCCGGGTCGCGATCGCCGGCGCGATCACGTTCACGGCGCTGGTGGTGGTGGCCGTGCTCACGCTCACCGTGCTGCCCGGCGCGCTCACCTGGATCCTCGTCGCCGTGGTCGCGGCTGCGGTCGGCGTCATGGTGCTCGCCAGCTGAGCGCCGGTTTAGTGTTGACGGTGTGACCACACCCTCCGCCGGCTGGCCCGACGAGCTCACCCGGGCCCGGCTGCACTTCGTCACCGGCAAGGGCGGCACCGGCAAGACCACCCTCGCGGCGGCGCTGGGCCTGGCCCTCGCGCGCGAGGGCCGCCGGGTGCTGCTGATCGAGGTCGAGGGCCGCCAGGGCATCGCCCAGCTCTTCGACACGGAGCCACTGCCGTACGCGGAGCAGCGCATCGCGTCCGTCCCCGGCGGGGGCGAACTGCGCGCGCTGCACATCGACGTCGAGGCCGCGCTGCTCGAGTACTTCGAGATGTTCTACAACCTGGGCTTCGCCGGCCGGACGCTGCGGCGGATGGGCGCGATCGAGTTCGCGACCACGCTCGCGCCGGGCCTGCGTGACGTCCTGCTCACCGGGAAGATCAAGGAGTGCGTGGGCCGCACGGAGTCCGACGGCCGCCACACCTACGACGCCGTGGTGGTCGACTCGCCGCCCACCGGTCGCGTGGTCAAGTTCCTCGACGTCACCAAGGCCCTGACCGACCTCGCCAAGACCGGCCCGATCCGCGGCCAGGCCGACGGCGTCGTGCGGCTGCTGCACTCGGGCGAGACCGCCATCCACCTCACCACGCTGCTGGAGGAGATGCCGGTGCGCGAGACCGTGGAGGCCGTGGCGGAGCTCGACGGCGCCGATCTGCGCCCGGGCGCCGTGCTGGTGAACCGCGTGCGCCCGCCGCGCCTGCCCGCGCGTTCCGTCACGGCGGCCGCCGACGGCCGCGTCGACGCCGGCCGCGTGCGCTCCGGCCTCGCCTCCGCCGGGCTGAAGCTGCCGGACGACACGCTCGAGGCTCTGGTGGAGGAGACCGTGGAGCACGCCGTGCGAGTGGCCGCGGAGCAGCGGTCCCGCGAGCAGCTCGCCGAGGCGGACCTGCCGACACTGGAGCTGCCGGAGGTCACCGACGGCGTCGACGTCGCGTCGCTCTACGACCTCGCGGAAGCGTTGCTGGACCAGGGGGTGCGCTGATGACGCTGATCGACGTCGACGCCCTGCTCGACGACCCGGAGAGCCGCGTGATCGTGTGCTGCGGCTCCGGCGGCGTCGGCAAGACGACCACCGCGGCGGCGCTCGCGTTGCGTGCGGCCGAGCGCGGCCGGCAGACGGTGGTCCTGACCATCGACCCGGCGCGCCGGCTGGCGCAGGCGCTGGGCCTGCGTGAGCTGGGCAACCATCCGCGTCAGGTGCAGGTGGAAGGGTTCGAGCCCAAGGGCGAGCTGTGGGCGATGATGCTCGACATGCGCCGCACGTTCGACGACATGGTGCGCGTGCACGCCGGCCCCGAACGCGCCGAGCAGCTGCTGCAGAACCCCTTCTACCAGACCATTTCCACGTCGTTCTCCGGCACGCAGGAGTACATGGCGATGGAGAAGCTGGGCCAGCTCGCCGCCACCGACGACTGGGACCTGATCATCGTCGACACGCCCCCGAGCCGTTCGGCGCTCGACTTCCTGGACGCGCCGACGCGCCTGTCCAGCGCGCTCGACGGCCGCATGATCCGGCTGCTGACCGGCCCCGCGAAGGCGGGCGGCTGGGGGCTGCGCAAGGTGGTCAGCGCGGGCTTCTCGATGTTCGCCAAGGCCGTTTCGACGATCATCGGCGGGCAGCTGCTGGCCGACGCGTCGGCGTTCATGCAGGCCTTCGACAGCATGTTCGGCGGGTTCCGCGAGCGGGCGCGCAAGACGGCGGAGCTGCTGCGCTCCAGCGGCACGTCGTTTCTCGTGATCGCCGCGCCGGAGCCGGACGCGCTGCGCGAAGCTTCGTACTTCGTCGAGCGGCTCGCGGGTGAGTCGATGCCGCTCGCGGGACTCGTCGCGAACCGGACGCACCCGGTGCTCGCGTCGCTTTCGGCGTCGGAGGCGATCGCGGCCGCGGAGTCGCTGCAGAAGGGCGACACGAGCGCGCCGCTGGCCGAGGCCGTGCTGCGGCTGCACGCCGACCGCGTGGCGCTGGCCGAGCGGGAGAACCGGCTGCTGGCGCGGTTCACGAAAGCACATCCCGAAGTGCCGCTGGTGCGAGTGCCGGCGTTGGCCGGTGACGTGCACGACCTCGAAGGTCTGCGCGACATCGGAACCAAGCTCGTGAGTGGCTAGTTCGTGAGTGGCTGGGCCTGTTCTCGGACCGGCCCAGCCACTCACGAAGGTGTCAGCTGACTTGCGCGCCTTCCAGCGCGTCGCGCTTGGCCGCCTCGAGCAGCTCGGTCCAGCTGGTGACGTCGGAACGCCGGCGCAGCAGCGCGCGGCGCTCGCGTTCGGTCATGCCACCCCAGACACCGAAGCTGATCCGGCCGTCGAGCGCCTCGGCGAGGCACTCCGTGCGAACCGGGCAGCCCATACACACGGCTTTCGCCCGGTTCTGCTCGGCGCCGCGCACGAAGAGCCCGTCGGGATCCGCATCCCGGCACGACGCGCTCATGCGCCAGCTCGACTGGTTGGTCTCCATACCCCCAGCTCCCTACCCTGGTGTTCGACACCAGCGAAGGTGAAGCTCCCGCTCCCACCCCCGCGAGCGTGTCTCCCTCTGCTCCCACGTCGGTGACGGCACCTCCCCGGTGCCGCTGCCGCCATTCGGTCCAGAGGAGCTCCCACTCGCACTGGGCCGTCCGGTCGGCAAATCTTTCGTGAGACGTTGACGGACTGTAGGGGCCCTCGGTTCCCCCCGCCAAGACCTAGCATGCATTCCGTTACCGGAAGTCACCTCATGGGGTCCGTTTTGTCACGACTGTCGACCCCTGGCGGGTGTGAGGTAACGGGAGCACAACAGGCCTTCAGTACCCTGGCCTTCGTGCGCAAAACGGACGGTCTCTTCAAGCTCATCGGCCTCTGTCTGCTCGCGGGGGTGCTCGTCGCCGGAATCCTGTTCCCCGTGGTGGGCGCGGCCGGCGTCGCGTCGAACCAGGCGAGCGAGACGGTGGAGAAGACATCGTCCGACCTCGCCGACATCCCGCCACCCCTGGTGACGACGATCACCGACTCGGGCGGCAAGCCCATTGCGACGCTGTACGACCAGTACCGCATCCCGGTGGCGGCCGACCAGATCAACGAGGCCATGCAGTGGGCCTTGGTGTCGGTGGAGGACAAGCGCTTCTACGAGCACCACGGCGTCGACTGGCAGGGCACGCTGCGCGCGGCCGTGTCCAACAGCACGGGCGGCGACACGCAGGGTGCTTCGACGCTCACGCAGCAGTATGTGAAGAACTACCTGATCAACGTCGTGTATCGAGGCGACAAGGTCGGCCAGGAGAAGGCGCAGGAGCAGACGCTCGCGCGCAAGCTCAAGGAAGCCCGCATCGCGATCCAGCTCGAGACGAAGCTGTCGAAGCAGCAGATCCTGGCCGGGTACCTGAACGTCGTCGAGTTCTCGCGCCAGATCTTCGGCATCGGCGCCGCCGCGCACGCGTACTTCAACACCACACCCGAGAAGCTCACCGTGCCGCAGGCGGCGCTGCTCGCGGGCCTGGTGAACAACCCGATCAACGACGACCCGTGGAAGCACCCGGACAAGGCCACCACGCGCCGCAACCTCGTGCTCGACCGCATGGTGGACAACCGGAAGCTCGCGAAGGACGACGCGGAACGCTTCAAGGCCTCGCCGCTCGGCGTGGTCCCCGAAACGCCCGCGAAGCCCGCGTCGAACTGCACCGGCGCCGGCCCGGAGAACGGCTTCTTCTGCCAGTACGTCGAGGACTACTTGCTGAAGGCCGGCTTCTCGAAGGACGATCTGTACACGGGTGGGTACACGATCAAGACCACCCTGGACGAGAAGGCCAACCACGAGGCGAAGGTCTCGGCGGAGACACAGGTCAAGAAAACGCAGAAGAACGTAGCGAACACGCTTTCGTTGGTGCGCCCGGGAAAGACGCGGCATGAAGTGGTGGCGCTGGCGGCGAACCGTGATTACGGGATCGACGCGGATGCCGGCCAGACCACGTACGCACTACCTTCGGGCGTTTACAACACCGGTGGGGCGGGGTCGAGTTACAAGATCTTCACCACTGCCGCGGTGCTGGATCGCGGAATCGCGGGGATCTACAGCAATATCCCGGTCGGGGACAGCTATGTCTCGCACGTGTTCACCGGCAGCCAGCCCCAGTGCCCACCGACCGGAGCACCACGCACCCGGTGGTACTGCGTTGGCAACGCCGGACACTACGGCGCGACGAACAGCTTGCAAGGCGCCCTGGCGACCTCGCCGAACACCGCGTTCGTGGCCCTGCAGGACAAGCTCGGCAGCACCGCGCCCGGCATCGATATGGCGACCCGGCTCGGCATGAAGAACACCATGGCGAGCGACACCAACGGCAACCCGGTGGATCCCAAGAACCCGGACAGTGTGCCCCAGTCCAAGGCGTACGGCCCTCAGGGCAACTACCCCGGCGTCGGTTCGTTCACCCTCGGCTTCAGCCCGACGAGTGGTCTGGAACTCGCGAACGTCGCAGCCACCCTGTTGAGCGGTGGTGTCTGGTGCCCGCCCACGCCGTTGGCGGGTATCTCGGATCGGAACGGGAAAGCGGTGCCGTACAAGGAAGAAGCGTGCACCCAGGCCGTGCCTGAGGGCCTGGCGAACACGATGGTCGTCGGCATGAGCAAGGACGACCAGGCCGGCGGAACTTCGGCAAGGGCCGCTGCCGCAGTCGGGTGGAACCGCCCGATCCTCGGCAAGACCGGCACGACTCAGATCAGCGGTTCCGCGACATTCGTCGCCGGAACCCCACAACTTGCCGGTGTCGCCATGGTCTTCCGCACCGCCGGCAGCGGCGGCCTCTGCTACAACGGCGTCGGTAACGTCACTGCCTGCAACAACGGCAATATGTTCGGTGGCCTCAGCCCGGCCCAAACCTGGTTCGGCGCGATGAAGAACATCATGGCGGACCAGCCGATCATGCCGTTGCCACCGGAGGATCCGAAGTACACCGGTCGCTAGTGCGCATCACTCCCCCGCTGACGCGACGGATCCGAGCATGTCTGGCCCGGATCCGTCGCCGTCGTTCATCTCACGTCAGATTCCCTCGACACCATTGCAAGTGCGAACGGGCAACTGGTTGCTGGGGTAGTCGATGTAGTAGCTCGCAATCCAGGCCTGATATGCATACGCACCTGCGGGAACGTGCGTGTCAACCAACACCCAATAAGGATTTCCACCGATCGTCTGACCTGCGCGCTGGCAGATCACATCCAGACCCCAGTCCTGGCTGACCTTACCGATGACCCAGTCACAATTGGTTGTCGACGGGTAGTTCGCGCACTGAGACCAATGCACCTCGCCACCACCACGGGCGTTCACGTCGGCCGCCCAAGTGTGGTACGTGGCATTCACCGATCGAGCAGATTGCGGCACCGCCGTGTCAGCCGAGCTTTCACCGACAACAGCAGTCGTCAAGAGCCCCGCCGCGAGTGAAACGACTCCCATTGCAGTCAAAAGTCTTCGCGTCAGACGTGCACCAAAAGACATTGATCCCTCCCAATTTCAACATTATGAAATTCTGCAAAAGACGTCACACGAAGAGAGCGAAGACCAAATGCGCAGCAATGTAGCGTCTTTCGCCAACTGATTCACCCATAAAGGACGTCCATGATCAATACTCCAGTCGGGTGGCGGAAAAATGTCCGAAAACTTACCAAAGTCGCAACGCTGATCACTCCAACTGACTCTTGATCAAGACCCCGACCTGCGGCTTTACTCGACAAGCTCGCTGTTCACGCAGCAGCCACATGACACCCGGCCTAGGGAGGAGGCCGGGTAGTCCTCGCATTCTCAAACTGACGCCCGGCCCGGCACTTTGGCGCGCCGAATGCATCCGCCACGCGCGAAGAAACGTCACGTGTGAAATCGCAGTCGTGGACACAGTCGAACCTTCGCGCCTGAGGTGCAAGGGCCAGCAACCCCGAGCGGGATTGGCTCAGATGCACAATCCCGATCGCGTGTGCGACGCGTCCCGCGCCGCACACCCACCAAGGAAGGCGCATCCCATGAACCGTGCTCGTCGGAGATCGCGTTGGGCGGCCGTCTTGGCGGCAGCCGGCTTGGTCTGCGGGCTGGCAAGCCCGCAAGCCTCCGCGGCCCCCGCCCGAACAGAGCCCACCGAGACGCCAGCCCAAATTCGCGATTCCGTACCTCCAGCCGACCGGTCCGCCGTGCTCGGCACGGGCTGGACCGAATCAGCCGACCGCGCGGTGACCACTGCGGGCGACACCTCCGGGTTCCCTGTCCTCGTGGCCGACGCGAAAGACGGCTACGCCTGGCGCACTGCCGCAACGCTCACTGAACCAGGTTCCGAGACCGGCCAATGGATCGGACAGGATTGCGTCACCGCGTCTGGCCGGTTCGCTGCAGTCGTGTACGCACCGCGTGAAGCGGTCAACCACGAAGACCTGTTTCGGGCCGGAGGTCTCACCGCCATTGTCGACTTGAGCAGCGGCGGAGTCCACAAGCTGCCTTTCACCGTGAACCTCGCCTATTACAACCCTGGCTGCGGCGCGGGCGACGAGGTCGTCTTCACCCGAAATTTCACCGCCGGCGATACCTACAAGTCGCAGCTCGTCACTGTGAACGCCGCCACCGCGAAGACGGTCCGACAGGTCAACGCGACTGGCCAGGTCACGTCCGCAGTGCCCTTCGGGGACGGCGTTCTGGCCGCCGCCGCGGATGGCCTCACCACCGTGAGCGCCGACGGGACGCTGAAGCATGTCGCGGGTACCACCGACACACCTTTCCGTCTGAGTGTGGACAAGGACGGCGGGGTCGGTTACGAGATCCGAACGCCGGCCGGTACTGAGATTCACCGGTACACCAAAACCGGCGACGCCCGGATCGCTCTGGCGCCACTGGACTCCGTACGGGTGAGCCAGATCGCCGGACGTGTGACCGTGCAAGGTCCGGCAGCGACGCGACTGAGGGTTCCGCTGCCACGCGACTGGCAGGCCGCCGACGTGCCGATCGACGCCGATCTTTCGATGACAGGCTCACTCGCGGTCCTGTCGGCGACCAACGTCGAGAGCGCGCCAGACCATCCTGGCGACCCGACGCCAGTCACGATCAACACCCAGGTACTGAAAACTGGCGCCCGACCGCAGTTCACGGTGCACCCCAACGCCCTGATGCCGTCGGCTGGGCGAGCTGTCTCGCCCGCAATCGGCTCACCGTCGACAGGGGGAAAGAAGTCCGCCGCGGTTGATCCATCCACCACCACGACCGACCCTGACCGAGCGTGCGCGATTCCCCGCAACGACCCGAAGATCCAGTCACTGCAGCCCACTCCCGAGATGGGCGAGTGGGCCGCCGACCTGGCAGTGAAGGGGCAGTTGACCGTCCAACGCCCCGCGGGCTGGAACGGTTCGACGTTGCCCGCATACAGCCCGGGAGTCATGTTCAAAAAACACGAACTCATCGGCGGCGGACAAGTTCCCGTGCAGGTGCTGCTTGGAGTTATGGCGCAAGAGTCGAACATCTGGCAGTCCGGCATGGACACCGTCGATGGTGAGAGCGGCAATTTCAACCAGGGTGGGTTCTACGGCAAAGGGGTCGGCGTCAACAAAGTCGACTTCGGCAACGTCGATTGCGGCTAGGGCGCCACCCAGGTGACGACTGGCATGACGATCGCCGAAGGCACTTCCGTGTATCAGCCAAATGAACAGGTCGCGCTGACTGTCGACTATGCGGCCAATATCGCCGCTGGCTTGAACATCCTCATCGACAAGTGGAATCAGATGAAGCAGCTCGGGATCGTCGTCAACGACGGCGACCCCAGTAAGATCGAAAACTGGTGGTACGCACTCTGGGCCTACAACAGTGGCTGGCACGCACCGGGTGAAGCAGGCTCAAACGGCGCCTACGGCCTTGGCTGGAGCAACAACATGACCAACGAGGATTACCCCGCTGACCGTGACGGCTTCCTCGACGCCAGCTACGACGACGCAAAATACCCCAACCACTGGACGTATCCTGAGCGCGTACTCGGTTGGGCGAAGCACCCACTGCTCCGGCTCGATTGGAAGGCAGGCACGTATGGTGCCGCCTATCGGCCTGCGCTCTGGCCGAACAGCGGCACGCCCCAGCGACCGCCGCTGGGCACGTTCTGCGCCGCATCAGTGCAGTGCGACATGAACCAGATCCACAAGCCGACGGAGTACCCCAGCGACCCTGGCAGCCATTGCCTACGTGATGACCTGCGTTGCTGGTGGCACACGTCCACGAGCTGGACAAACTGCCCGACCGCATGCGGTGGCGAGAACGCGCACTACGCGCCCGGTACACCCGAGCCGGCTCTCCCGGCCTCTCAGATGCTGTATCGGCCGGACTGCTCCGGTGCCTCGACGTTGCCATCCAACGCACTGATCATCGACGATGTGCCGACTGATGTCACAACAGCCCGCAGTTGCGCCAAGAACTGGACCAATCAAGGTTCACTCACCTTCAAATTCGCAGCGGACAACTCCGGCCATTACCCGTCTAAGATCGACTTCCATCAGATCGACGGCGGGTTCGGCGGGCACATGTGGAGCGCACACGCTTGGAACATCAACAACCCCGATAATGCGATACACCGGATCACCGGGACGTGGACCCTCGACCGCCAGATCAACGGTTGGGCCCGTGTGCTCGTGTACATCCCAGACCACCGCGCACGTACGCCGCAGGCGTTCTACACGGTAAACGGCTCGGACTCCACTTCGCCCACCCGCTCGATTGTCGAAGGCAACTATCTCGACGACGAGCGCAACCCGGCGCCTGGACACTGGGAGTCTCTCGGCGCGTTCAACTTCCACGGCACCCCGAGCGTGTCGCTGGACAACTTCATCCACTCGCCAGTCGACAACACCTGGGAGGACGACATCCGGGACGTGCCCTGGGACGCGCTCGCCTTCCAGCCGCTACCGGGCAAGCCAGGCGACCAACTGGTCGCGCTCGGCGATTCCTACGCCTCGGGTGAAGGAGCCAGCGCTGACCCGGTGAACGGCGCCTGGAGCTACTACCGTTCCAGCGACCACGACGGCCGTGACGGCCACGGCGACGACCCCAAGCTGCGCGACGCGTGCCACCGCTCGCCAAACGCGTGGGCCCGGCAGATGGTGACTCCTGCCAACCCTGGCCGCACAGTCGGGTCACGCATGGATTCGTTTGACGTCTCGCTGGATTACCACATGTCCGCCTGCTCCGGCGCGACCACAGACATGCTCCTGCCGGTTCACGGTCCGGGTGATTCAGGCCAGTACCAAGAGGGCAGGCAGCTTGACCAGGGTTACCTCGACCAGAACACGTCGTTGGTGACCTTCTCCATCGGTGGAAACGACGCCCGGTTCACGCCGCTGCTCCAGCAGTGCATCACTTCGATTTCGGTGTGCCAAGACGAGGTCTTCCAGAACGACGGCGAACCACTCTCGTCGGCCGAACCGAAGGTGATCGACGGGATCGGCGCAAAGCTGCGAAACGTACTCGACGCGGTCAAGCTCAAGGCACCCAACGCCCGGATCCTGGTAATGGGCTACCCGATCTTGTTCGAACTGTCTGGAGAATGCATTCCGGGCATCGGCACCGAGGAGGCACCGTGGATCACCGAGATGAACAACCGTCTCGACGACGTACTCGGCTCGGCCGTGGCGAGCGCGAAGTCAGCCGGGACAAACGCGGTCTGGGCTGATCCGCGAGCGGCTTTCAAGGGCCGAGGTGCGTGCGGTGACGACGCCGCCGGAGCACCAGAAGGCACCGAGGTAATCCACCGGATCGTGTTGTCGCTGACTCGCGGGGACAGCCCAATCTTCCAGTTGGGGACGATCGGGGTTGTATCGCAGCAGACTCTGCATCCGACGGTCCAGGGTGCTCAGGTCTACGCGAGTGTCGCTTCGTCGACGCTCGCGGCTGCGTAATCCACAGCTAGTGCCTCATCAAGAAACGTTGACGTTGTCATCGTGTCGTGTGGACATCCGGGCCGGTGATCGCGAGGCTGGCTGTGGAGGTGAGGCTGGTGGCGCGTCAGCCGGAGGTGTTCGCGCGGTCGCTGGAGCCGGAGGAGGCCCAGCGGCTGGTCAAGATCACGAGGTCCGCCCGGGATCGGGTGCGGCTGCGACGATCCGGGATTGTGCTGGCCTCGTCGCAAGGCCGGTCCGCGAAGGAGATCGCGGCGATGTTCGCCGCGACCGAAGGCTATGTGCGGGAGGTGATCCACGCGTTCAACGAGTCCGGGTTCGCGGCGTTGTCCCCAAAATGGAGGGGCGGTCGACCGGCTAAGTTCGGGCCGGCCGCCCGTGATCAAATCAGCCGCATCGCCGCCTGCAAGCCCGCCGAGCTGGGATTGCCGTTCACGACCTGGAGCCTGACCAAGCTGGTCGCCTACCTCGCCGAACACGCATGGATCAGGGCGAGCACCGAGACCGTCCGGCAGATCCTGCGCAAGGCAGGCGTGTCATGGCAGGCGACGAAGACGTGGAAAGCCAGCAAGGATCCCGATTTCGTGGCCAAGAAGAACCGCATCCTCGACCTCTACGATCACCCACCCGCCGACGGGCGAGTGATCTGTGTCGATGAGTTCGGGCCGCTGAACCTGCAACCCCGCCCCGGCCGCGGCTGGTTTCCCCGCAGCCGCCCGGCCCGGCAGCGCGCGACCTACACCCGCACCAAGGGTGTCCGGCAGATGTTCGCTGCGCTCGATCTGGCCTCCGGGCAGATGTTCTACCGGTTCCGCGACCGCAAACGCTGGCCGCAGTTCCTCGACTTCTGCAAGCAACTGCGCCGCCGCTTCCCGACCGGGAAGCTCTACCTGGTCAGCGACAACTACGGACCACACGGCAAGGCCGAGGTCCGGGACTGGTGCGCGGCCAACGACATCGAACTGATCTACACACCCACCAACGCGTCCTGGCTGAACTGGATCGAGTGCGAGTTCACCGCGGTCCGCTACTTCACCCTCGACGGCAGCGACTACCCCAGCCACGCCGCCCAGGAAGCCGCCATCACCGGCTACCTCCGCTGGCGCAACCGCCACAGCCACCCCAAACGCCACTTCGCCATCAACTCCAAAATCCGCCGCCCCGATTACCTACCCAACGTTGCTTGATACGGCACTAGAAACCAAGCTCCACGGCCGGAAGGGGCCGCAGACATCGAACTGCGGCCCCTTCCGGCTTGTACGTCGCGATGAGAGTGCAGCTGCCCGGGCTGCGAAACAGCCCTCTGCGCCTTCCACGGCGGAGAAATGCCCGCGGTGCGCCAGCCCCCTTGAGCGCCGCGATCGTCACCAGACCAGACATCGCGGCACTACAATTTCGGAGTGATGCGCTTGCGAAGGATGCTGGCCGGCGCGTGCGGCCTGATGGCGCTGGCGGTATGCGGTACCGCCTGTGGCAGTCCGGCTGACAAGCTACAACCGATTGCCACGAGCGCCGTGCGGGAGAAGGCTTCAGGCGCGCTCGGCGAGTTGCGCGGCGCAACTCCGCGCACACCGGAGTCGATTGAGCGGGCCGTCACGAATGTCCTGCTCAAATGGAACACTGGCGGTGCCACTGTGCTGCTTGAGAAGGACGTCCCGGTCACCGGCCGGTTCTCCGCCCGCTTTGCGTTTCTCGCGTTGGTGGGTGATGGTTTCGTCGGACAGTACGTGCAGTACGCGGTGCGGCTCTGCGTGTCCTACTCCGGCGAGGTGGGTCGAATCGGCTCAGTGGAAATGGCCGACCTGACCTGCCCCCCTGGCTTGCCCGACCCGAGTGACAGCGTGCCGGTGGATCGGGAAGTCAAGCTCACCGGCTGACTGCCACCCTGTTCTCCACGGTTACTCAGACGAAGGGTCACCGGGTGAACCGGCGCGGCGTCAGAACTTCGGCAGGTCTTGCAGGATGACCTCGTTCCACCAGAGGTACATCCGGTCGCGCTCCTGGGGCGTCGACACGCCGTCGAAGACGAGGACGCCGAGGGTGTGGGTGCGGGCGTCCGTGTAGACGAACGTGTCGTCGTAGCAGGTGATGAAATCGCCGGCGTGGGGAACGTTGGCACCGGACCGGTTGTAGGAGCCCCAGATTCCGGGGTGTTTCACGGGGTCGCAGCCGCCGTGGTCGTCGTCGCGAGTGAGGTCGCGGAGCTGGACCATGCCTTCGAAGAAGGCGGCCATCGTGGCTTCGTCGGGGAACTGGTTGAAGTGCGCCTGAGTCGGCTGGTGCAGCATGACGTTTCCGGACCGGAAATCGCCGGCGAGCGACTTCGTGCAGTACGCCGCGCCGGTGGCGCCCTGCACAGGTTGAGCCGACGTGCAACCGCCGCCCTGGTAGGTGGCCGGCACCGGCACATTCGCGCTGGGCGCGTTCGCTGACGTCGGCGGGCCGCTCGACGACGACGGAGGACTGGACGGGCTACTCGGGGCGGTGGTCTCGTTGTCCGTGCTGGGCGGACCCGACGCACTCGACGTCGGTGTCGGTGGCGGGGTCGACGTGCCGCCGCCCGCCTCGGCTTGGCCCTGGCTGCGGATGATCAGCACCGTCGCGACGACCGCGAGCACCACCACGACCGCCACCGCGGCCGTGATCACCGCCCCCTTGCGCGACTTCCGCGGCGGCACCGGCGACGGCCGCGTCTGCGGAGGCGGCCCGCCCGGAAACGACGGCGCCCCGGCAGCCAACGGGATCGGCGTGTTCAACGACGTCGCCGGAACGCCCCCGGACGTCGCGGGACCGTTCGGGTAGGCGGGCCCACCGGTGAACACCCCCGACGGCGGCCCGGCCCACGTGCCGGGCGGAGTGCCCGGCCCAGTCGAAAACCCAGGCGGCGGAGTGCTCGGCGGCCCGGCCAGCGTGCTGGGAAGGACCGCACCCGGCGGCGGAGTGCTCGGCGCTCCAGCACCCAACCCAGCCGCAGCAGCTGCCCCCGAATCAGGAGCGCCCGGCCCAGCGGCCGAGCCGGAACCCGGTCCAGGCACACCCGGCGCCCCAGCTGATCCGGAGCCCATCGCCGCGGAGCCTGACCCAGCGCCCGCCGACGGCACCCCAGCCGCCCCAGCGCCCAGCTCGGCCGGGCCAGCGGCGAAGCCGGGCCCCGGCCCCGCGCCCGCCTGTCCAGAGCCCGGTACCCCAGCGGACCCCGCCGAGCCGCCAAGCTCCCCCCGCTGCCAGACCGGCGCACTCGGCCCCGCGCTCAACGCCGTCGGCCCCGACGCGCCCGCCAGCGCCGCGGTCACCGCCGCCGCGAAGGCGCCCGCCGTCGGGTAGCGGTCGGCTGGGTCCTTCGCCATCCCTCGTGACACCACGTCATCGAGAGCGCGTGGCAGGTCCCGTCGCGCTCTGGACAAAACCGGCGGCGGAGCGGTCAGGTGCGCGCCCATCTGTGCCACCGCGCCGTCAACGGGAAACGGCCGATGTCCCGTCAGGCACTCGTAGAACACGCAAGCCAGCGCGTACACGTCGACGGACCCGTCGAGCGCCTTGTCGCCAAACCGTTCCGGCGCCATGTAGTCCAGCGTGCCGATGACGTTTCCCGTGACCGTGATCGACGTCACGGCGCCCGACATCGAGCGGGCGATGCCGAAGTCGACCAAATACACGAAATCACCGTCGGTGACGAGGATGTTCGACGGCTTCACGTCGCGGTGGACGAGGCCGTCGGCGTGGGCGGCGTCCAACGCGCTCGCGACCTGTGTGACCAGGCCGGCCGCACGCGAGGCCGTCAGCGGCCCGGGAGCGATCAGGTCCTTGAGGTCCTGTCCTTCGACCAGGCGCATGTCGAGGTAGAGCCGGCCGTCGATCTCGCCGTACGCGTGGATCGGGATGACGTGCGGCTCGCGCAGCCGCGCCACCACCTGCGACTCGCGGCGGAAGCGGGCGCGAAACGCCTCGTCGGCCACGTACGCGTCGGAAAGCCGCTTCAGAGCGACAACGCGGTCGTGCGCGGTGTCGTAGGCGCGGTGCACCTCGCCCATCCCGCCGCGGCCCAGCAACGCCTCGATCCGGTACGGCCCGAACTGTTCCATCGTTCTCCCCAAGCCCCCGGCTTGTCACCCGTACGCGGGCCGACGCAGATGCTAACCAGCCCGTTCCCCCGAACCGGCTGGTATCACCCAACTGTTGAGCACGCAATCGGATACCAAAAGCACGGTCAGTGATCGTCGCTGCCCGCAAGCCCAGGAACACGCCGACCACGTATCCTCGCTTTGTGAGCACGCTCAGTAACACCAGCACTGCCAAGAAGCTCGCCGTAGGGACCCTCGCGCTCGGGACCGCGACACTCGGTTACGCCGTGGGCGTCGAACGGCGGCGGTTCACCCTCCGCACGGCCGAGCTGCCCGTGCTGGCGCCCGGCTCGAAGCCGTTCACGATCCTGCACGTCTCCGACCTGCACATGCTCCCCGGGCACCGCGCGAAGCAACGCTGGGTGGCCGCGCTGGACCGGCTCGAACCCGACCTCGTCGTGAACACCGGCGACAACCTCTCGCACCGCACGGCGGTGCCGTCGGTGCTGCGCGCGCTCGGCCCGCTGCTCGACCGGCCCGGCGTGTTCGTCTTCGGCAGCAACGACTACTACGCCCCCAAGCCGAAGAACCCCGCCCGCTACCTCATGCCGAAGGGCAAGAAGAAGCGCATCCACGGCACCAAGCTCCCGTGGCGCGACCTGCGCGCGGCCTTCCTCGAGCACGGCTGGACCGACCTCACCCACTCGCGCCACACGGTTGACGTCGCGGGCCAGGCCGTGTTCGCCGCCGGCCTCGACGACCCGCACTTGCACCGCGACCGTTACGCCGAGATCGCCGGCCCGGCCGACGCGGGCGCCGTCGTGCGCCTCGGCGTCACGCACTCGCCCGAGCCGCGCGTGCTAGACCCGTTCGCCACGGACGGTTACGACCTCGTCCTCGCCGGCCACACTCACGGTGGCCAGCTGCGCGTGCCCGGCTACGGCGCCCTCGTGACCAACTGCGAGCTCGACCGCACCCGCGCCCGGGGCGCCTCCCGCTGGGGTGCGCACATGTGGCTGCACGTCTCGGCCGGACTGGGGACGTCGCCGTACGCGCCCGCGCGGTTCGCGTGCCCGCCGGAGGCGAGCCTGTTGACGCTGGTCCCGCGCGGAAGCGGAGCGTCCGATACCCGTAAGGCAACCCCACGCAAACCCGCCAAGACCGTCGGCTAAACTTCCTCACGACCCGTTAAGCAGTACCTCGGGGTGTGGCGCAGCTTGGTAGCGTGCCTCGTTCGGGTCGAGGAGGTCGTGGGTTCGAATCCCGCCACCCCGACAAGATAGTCCGGAGGCCCTGTATCCGCGGAAAACGCGGATCCAGGGCCTCTCTTGTGTGTCCTCTGGGGGTCGAACCCCCAAGGCCCCGACAGGGAGGCTTCGCCCCTGGCCCCCCGGTGGTGGGTCACGTCGGTGCACTGGGGTCACCTCGTGGCGGTGAGTTCCGTCCAGCACTGAAGGAAGTCGCCGGGGCCGGCGGTGCGCGTCCAGGAGTAGGCCGAACGCGCGGCCGACGTGAGCTGGTCGCGGTCCGGGTGATCCAGATCCGCGAGGGCCTTGGCCAGCGCCTGCTCGACGAACGTCGCCAGATCGCGATACACCAGGTCGGAGCGGTGCCGGGTCCGCGTGACGACCTCGGTGAAGCCGCTGTCGGACACCTGATCGGCGATGGTCCGGCCCGCGAACGGGTTGCCTCCCGAGCGCCGCAGCAAGAGGTAATAGCCACGCAGCGCCGCGTCGACGTTGGCCGTCTTGGGGCGCAGCCGCGCGCGGCTCCAGTCCGAAGTGGACAGCGCGAGCCGGCCGCCGGGGCGCAGCACCCGGTGCAGCTCCGCGAGCACCGCCGCCGGGTCGGGCAGGCGTTCCAACAGGGCGTGGGAGAAGGCGACGTCGGCGGACGACGTGGGAAACGGCAGGTCGAGCGGGTCGGTCACGATGTAGTCCACTATGGACTGGCCGCTCCCGAAGCCAAGAGTGATCGTGCCGCGCTCGCAGCCCAGGTCGACCACCCGCATGCCCGGCGTGAAGAGCGTCTGGGCGAACGCCGCCCGCTCCACCGCCGTGCGTGCCGCCCGCTTCGACGCCGCGTCCCGCGCGTATCCCTCCAGCACCCGGCACACAGTACGGCCACCGGGGTGGCAGGATCGAGGGGTGAGCACGCAGTCAGGCAACAAATATCCGCCCGCGGTGGTCCCCGACCGCCTGTTCGCCGACGCCGACGCCGAGTCCCGCTGGCGAGCCCGCTTCCACGCGGCCCGCATCTCCGTGCCCGAATGGGCCCGCGACGCCCCCGACGCCAACGTGTACGTCTCCAACGCCAGCGGCGTCTGGGAGGTCTACACCTGGGATCGCGCCACCGACAGTCACCGCCGCGTCACCGACCGGCCCAACGGCACCCTGCACGCCACCCCCGCCCCCGACGGCTCGGCCGTCTGGTGGTTCGACGACACCGACGGCGACGAGTTCGGCTCCTGGGTGAGCCAGCCGTTCGACGGCGACAGCTCGGCCGCCACCAAACCGCTGCCCGAGGTCCACGACGGCTACCCGGCCGGCCTCGAGCTCGGCTCGCGCGTGATCGCGGTCGGCGTTTCGACCGACGACGGCAGCGAGCTGTTCGCGAAGATCGGCGACAAGACCGAGCGCTTCTACAGCCACTCCGACGACGCCGGCATCGCGTCGCTCTCGCGTGACGAGAGCTTGGTGGCTATCTCACATTCCGAACACGGCGACTCACGCCATCCGGCTCTGCGCGTGCTGGCGACCGACGGCTTCGCGACCGTCGCCGAGAAGTACGACGGTGAGGGCAAGGGCCTTTCGGCGCTGGAGTTCTCCCCGCTGCCCGGTGACCAGCGGCTGCTCGTGCTGCACGAGCGGCGCGGCCGGGAGGAGCTGCTGATCTGGGACGTCCGCGCGGACACCGAGACGGAGCTCGAGATCGACCTGCCCGGCGAGGTCGTGGCCGACTGGTACCCCGACGCCCGTGCGCTGCTGGTGGTGCACTTCCACCAGGGCCGCAGCTCGCTGCACCGCTACGACCTGGACACGGCTTCGTTGTCCTCTGTGGACACTCCGGCCGGCCGGATCGGCGGCGCAGGCGTGCGGCCCGACGGGACCATCGAGTATTCGTGGTCCAGTGCCGCGGAGCCGACGGCGGTGCGCGGCCGCGCGGCCGACGGCACCGACGCCGTGCTGCTGGCGCCGCCGGGTGAGCAGGCGCCGGGTTCGTCGCCGGTCACCGACGCGTTCGTGGAGGGCGTCGGCGGGCAGGTCCATGCGCTGGTGTCGCGTCCCGCGGATGCCGGGCCTGGCCCGTTGCCCACGGTGTTCTCCCTGCACGGCGGCCCGCACGCCGCCGACGAAGACCGCTTCTCCGCCTACCGCGCCACGTGGCTCGACGCCGGTTTCGCCGTGGTCGAGGTCAACTACCGCGGCTCCACGGGCTACGGCTCCGCGTGGCGCGACGCCATCGAGGGCCGGCCGGGCCTGACGGAACTCGAAGACGTCGCGGCGGTGCACGACTGGGCTGTCGAAAGTGGACTGTCCGACAAGGACAAGTGCGTCGTCAACGGCGCCTCCTGGGGCGGCTACCTGTCACTGCTCGCGCTCGGCACCCAGCCCACGCGCTGGGCGGCGGGCATCGCGGGTGTGCCGGTGGCCGACTACGTCGCCGCGTACGAGGACGAGATGGAGCAGCTGCGCTCTTTCGATCGCGCTTTGTTCGGCGGCGCACCCTCGGATGTGCCCGCGGTGTACAAGGAATGTTCGCCGATTACCTACGTCGACGCCGTCGCCGCCCCCGTGCTGATCCTCGCGGGCGACAACGACCCGCGCTGCCCCATCCGGCAGATCGAGAACTACCTCGACCGCCTGGGCGCCCGCGACGCGCCCCACGAGTTCTACCGCTACGACGCCGGCCACGGCTCGCTGGTGATCGCCGAGACGATCAAGCAGACGTCGATCGAGGTGGATTTCGCGTTGCGCGCTTTGCGGTGATTTCTCCCTGGCCGGGGTTTCGCTTGTGGCCCCCGGCCGGGGGAAATGCAGTGGAGTTGTTTGGTTGAGGTGTGGGGTCTTCGGCCGGAGCCGTTGGAGCTTGAGTGGCCGAGGCGGCTTCGGCCTGAGTAGATGTTTGTGCTTACCCGGCCGTCCGGCTTTGCGGTCACCTTGGGGCCTCAGGCTGAGCGGCCGTCGTGGCTCACATGCCGCGGCTCAACCCCTGCAGCCGGTCCACCGCCGCGGGGTCGCCGTCGAAGGTGAGGTGGACGGCGTCGCGGCCGAAGACGAAGAGCAAGAGGTCCACGGGGTCGCCCGTGACGGTCACGACGGGATCGCCGGACTTGACCTGGGCGGAGCGGCCGTCGGTGTGGCGCAGGACGACGCCAACGGGTGCTTTGCGCAGGTTGAGTTTCGCGGACTGGCGGGCGAGGCGCCAGGCGGCCTCGTCGCGCGACGGGTCGGCGGGGCGGGGTTGCCAGCCGGGCTGGGCGCGGCGGACGTCTTCGTGGTGGACGAGGAACTCGGCGCCGTTGGTGAGCTCGTTGAGGGGGCCGAGGGCCATGGGCCAGTACCACGCCGGGCCGCGGCGGACCTGGTCGACGAGGGCGGGCCACGGCTTGGCCGCGTAGCCGTCCTGCACGCGCTTCGTGTAGCCGGCGAGCGCGGGCACCATGATGCCTGGCGACGCGTCGAGCCGGTGTTCGCGCACGATGAGGTGGGCCGCGAGATCACGCGTCGCCCAGCCTTCGCACAAGGTGGGGGCGTCGGGGCCGACCTCTTCGAAGAGTGCGCTCAACGCCTGGCGTTCGTCTGCGGCAAGACCCATGCCATCGACATTACTCGCGAGTACACCCACCGCGCCGGGACGAGACCACCACCACTGGGTGTTTCATCGAATCGTGAGCCGACTCTTCGAACCCCTCTCCCTGCGGGGCCTGACGCTGCCGAACCGCGCGTGGGTCTCGCCCATGTGCCAGTACTCCGCCACCGACGGCGTGCCGAACGACTGGCACCTCGTCCACCTGGGCCAGTTCGCCGTCGGCGGCGCCGGGCTCGTCCTCACGGAAGCCAGCGCCGTCACCCCGGAAGGCCGGATCAGCCCGCAGGACACGGGCATCTGGAACGACGAGCAGGTCGCCGCCTGGCGCCGCGTCACCGACTTCGTGCACGCGCAGGGCGCGGTGATCGGTATGCAGCTCGCGCACGCGGGGCGCAAGGCGTCCACGCGCCGGCCGTGGGAAGGCAGCGGCAGCGTGCCCGCGTCCGAGGGCGGCTGGCAGAGCGTCGGCGCCGACGACCAGCCCTTCGGCGACTACGCCCCCGCACGTCCGCTGACCACCGACGAGGTCGCCCGCATCCCGGCCGACTTCGCCGCCGGCGCCCGCCGCGCGCTCGACGCCGGGTTCGACCTGGTGGAGCTGCACCTCGCGCACGGCTACCTCGGCCACCAGTTCCTGTCGCCACTGTCCAACTCCCGCACCGACCGCTACGGCGGCGACTTCGAGGGCCGCACCCGGCTCGCGCTGGAGCTCACCGAAGCCGTGCGCGCGGAGATCGGCCCCGGCGTGCCCCTGCTCACCCGCATCTCCGCCAGCGACTGGGCTGACGGAGGCTGGTCCCCGGACGACTCCGTGCACCTCGTGAAACTGCTCGCCGACCGCGGCACCGACCTCGTCGACGTGTCCTCCGGCGGCAACGTGCTCCACCCCCGCATCCCCGTCGGCCCGGGCTACCAGGTGCCGTTCGCCGAACGCATCCGCCGCGAGACGGCTGTACCCACCGGCGCCGTCGGCATGATCACCGAACCGGAACAAGCGGAACAAATCGTCGCCACCGGCTCGGCCGACGCGGTGTTCCTCGCGCGCGCCCTCCTGCGCGACCCACACTGGCCACAACGCGCGGCGCACGCGCTGGGCGCCGAGGTGCGGTGGGCGGACCAGTATCTGCGGGCGAAGCCGCGCCGCTGATCCACATGGGGCGCGCCGCGAGTGCGGCGCCCCCCCTCACGGAGCCGAGGCGGTTCCGCGCTCGAGCTGAAGCCTGGCCGGTTGCCCGGAGTGGATGTCGCCGGGCCCCGGGAGGTCGAGAACGCGAATGAGGGCAGAGATTACCGGGAAGGCGTGGCGGGGCAGATTCCGGTAGGCCCAGTCGGTAGCCAGCGCGAGAAAGCCGGCGAGGTCGCGCTCGACGCCGGCCAGAAGGTGCCGGAGCTCGACGGTCGGCACGTCGATCACCGGGCTGTCGATCCGCTGCGCGTCGACGGTGAGCCGAACGATTTCACCGTCGCGTTCAGCGCACGGACTGGGATCGTGCCCGAAGCACGCTGAGCCGCCGACCGCGAAAACCTGGTTCCAGTCGCGCCATTCCTCCAGACCATTGCAGCAGCCCGGCCGGAACACCACGCCGGTGGCGGTGTCGGTCACCTTGAGACCTCCGGCCGCGAAGAGGCTGTCGAACGTGAGCAAGCCGTGCAGGAACGACCCCAGCGCGTCGGCTGGCCGCGGTGGCCGGCCGTCGTTCCCGGGATCGATGTCGTTACAGCCGACCACGTACCTCAACACTGTCCCGACCTCGAGCGGCGTGAGCTCGCCGCTGAGCGCGAGGTGACGGTCCGGTGCTGTCTCGGACACAGGCCAGAGGGCGAAACCGTCAGGCGCGTACGCCTCGACAACGGGCTGCATGGTGATCACCCGCGTAGTCTCGCGCCTCGCCGACGCGGCCTGCCTCTGATTTCCTCAGTGGTGGAACGCCGTCGACGTCGCCGGGTCGTGCTGCGGCTTGGTTTGGCGTTCCAGCTCCGGCAAAGCGCGGCGGAGGTCGTCCAGCAGGAGGTCGGCCAGGTCGTGGGTGAAGCCGTTGCGGACGACGATGCGCAGCACCGCCAGGTCGGTGCGGTTGTCCGGGAAGGTATAGGCCGGGACGAGCCAGCCGCGTTCGCGGAGCCGGCGGGAGACGTCGAAGACGTCGTAGCCGGTGACCTCGGGCTTGGTGGTGAAGGCGAAGACCGGGAGCTGGTCGCCGCGGGTCAGGAGCTGGAACGGACCCAGGTCGGCGATCGCGGCGGACAGGTGGAGGGCGACGTCGCGCGAGGCCTGTTGCACAGCGCGGAAGCCTTCGCGGCCGAGGCGGACGAAGCTGTAGTACTGCGCCGCCACTTCGGCGCCAGGGCGGGAGAAGTTCAGCGCGAAGGTGGGCATGTCGCCGCCCAGGTAATTGACGTTGAAGACCAGCTCTTCGGGCAGCGCCTCACGGTTGCGCCAGACGACCCAGCCAACGCCGGGGTACACGAGGCCGTACTTGTGGCCCGAGGTGTTGATCGACGCGACGCGCGGCAGGCGGAAGTCCCACTCCAGGTCCTCGTCGACGAACGGCGCGATCATCGCGCCCGACGCACCGTCGACGTGGACGGGGACGTCCCAGCCGGCGCGCGTCTGCAGATCGTCGAGCGCGGCGGCGATCTCCGCGACGGGCTCGTAGCTGCCGTCGAAAGTGGACCCGAGGATCGCGACGACGCCGATGGTGTTCTCGTCGCAGTGCTTCACCGCCTCCTCGGCGGAGAGGTGCAGCCGGTCCCCGTCCATGGGCACCAGGCGCGGCTCGACCTCCCAGTACTCGCAGAACTTGTCCCAGCACACCTGCACGTTCACGCCCATCACCAGGTTGGGCTTCCCTGTGCGCCCGAGCTTCGTCCAGCGCCGCTTCAGCGCCATGCCGGCGAGCATGCACGCCTCGGACGAGCCCGTGGTCGAGCAGCCCATGATGTCCGTGGGGTCGGGCGCGTGCCACAGGTCGGCGAGGATGTTCACGCAGCGGCGCTCGAGCTCGGCCGTCTGAGGGTATTCGTCCTTGTCGATCATGTTCTTGTCGACGCACTCGGCCATCAGGTCACGCGCCTGCGGCTCCATCCACGTGGTGACGAACGTGGCCAGGTTGAGCCGCGCGTTGCCGTCGAGCATCAGCTCGTCGCGCACGAGCTGCAGCGCGGTGTCCGGCGGCAGCGACGTGTCGCGAAGCTTGTTGTGCGGCATCACGAAGTCGGCCGCCAGAGCGGGATTCGCCCCCGCGTACATGGGGTTCGTGCCCGATTGACGGTTGGATCCGTTCTGTTCCCCGCTGTGCAGCACCATGCTTGCGACCGTACTGCCGCGCCCCCGCCCACGACAGCTCGTGACACCCGCCCGGGCGGCCCGTCAATCCAGCGGCTCCACCTCCAGCACGTGCGCTTCGGGCCCACACCGGAACACCAGGCCGGCCTCGGTCCGGTCCAGCGTTGAAAGTTCAACCCCGTCGAGCCGGGCCCTCCACGCACCAGGGATACGGCCGATCGTCACGGTGCCGTCACCCGGCACGTCCGAAGTGCGCTGCAGCCGGGCGCGCAGCACACCGTCGACGACCTCCGCCTGGCTGACCTCGACGTCGCGATCGACGACGGTCAGCGCCGGCTCCTCGAAATGGCTCGCCGGCCACGGGTTGGTGTAGAGGCCCCAGAGGCCGTCCGGGGTGTTGAGGCGCGCGTAGCCGAGCAGGACGTTGCCGCTCATCGGCTCGATGTCGGTGCGGTTGCCGTCCGCGTCGGCCGGGTTGTCGTTGCGCGGGTAGTACAGGCCGCCATCACGCCAGGTGGGGTTCATGAAGCGATCGGCGTGGGCGAGCAGGCTGTCGAGTGTGGTGGCGTCGCCCATCTCCGACGCCCACGCCGCCACCCAGCCGAAGTCGCACGTGTCGGTGATGACGGGCTGGCCCATCACTTCCCGCGCCGGCGCCGAGCGGACGGACAGCGTGCCGTCCGGCCCGTCCACGAGGAACCGCTTGACCTGCTCCGGGTAACCGTCGTGAACGAAGTCTCGGTTCCACATGTTCATCAGCGCGCCGCACCACGCGTCCACCCACGGCGACGGCGCTTCGTTCGGCCGCACGCGTTTGGAGTCGGCGGTGATCATCATGTTGTAGTGGCCCGATTCGTCGAGCCGGCCGAAGTCGGCCCACGCGCGTTCGTAGCCGGCCACGACCTCCTCGGCGCGGCTGCCGCCGCTGATCAGGTCGTGGAGGCGGAAGCCGAGGATGGCCGGCTGGTTGCAGATCTGGAACACGCAGTTGGGCTCACACGCCACGCCCAGGTAGCCGTTTTCGACCATCTGCCAGTAGATGTGGTCGTTGAGCGACTCACGGTCGTACGGGAACCGCTTCTCCTCGCCGCCCCAGAAGTACGACCAGTGCTGGAACGTCAGCGACCCCGGCGCCGCGAACTCGTCGGCGGCGAAGAGGTAATCGTGCAGCAGGGCCATCGACTGCACGTACGCGCTGTACATGATGTTGTCGCGCACCACGGGATCCCACTCCTCCTTGAGGTCCCCGAGGTGCGCGTTGACCACCGCCCCGCCACGGCTCACGTCGCGCCAGTACAGCCACACCTCGGGCAGCAGGATCTTCTCCACGAGCCGCCGCATCGTCGGCCGGAACAACCCCGGCGCGGCGGGCAGCCGGTGCCGGTGCGTCAGGGCCAGCGCGTAGGCCATGTACGCGAGCTGGAAGCGGTAGCCGCCGAAGTCGTCTTGGCTGGTTCCCTTGCCCTGCATGAAGGACCAGTCGTTGCGGAACTGGCGGGAGAGGTTGTCGAAGTGCCTGAGGTGACCGAGCTGCTGCCGATCCAGGGGCGGGTGGAGAGCGGGCATGTCCTCAAGTGAACACGGAAGCGGGCGGAAAAGCCCGTGTCAGGTGGCGCGAACGGTCCCCTAGCGCCGAAATGGCACGAACGGGCCGTTCGTGCACCGCGGCAACCTTGCGCGTACGCCGCGAAACGATGCGTGAGCCTCGAACGGCACAGCGCGCGCCAGGTACCAGCGGGAAACAAGACGTGTCCACGTGGGAACCCGCGAGAATCCTCCGGTGCACGACTTCGAACCACCCGACAAGGCGCCGAGCGAAAGCGCTCCATACCCGACCCCCGAGATGACCGCGGCCCTCCTGGCGCGGCTCGCCGCCCGGACGACTCACAGCTCACCGATATCGTCACCGCGGCGATCGCCGCCGGCACCGACCGCGAAGACATCCTGCGCGCCTGCTACGCAGCCCAGGACGAGATCCGACAAAGCGCGGGCGACGAAGACGACCCGGCTGAAGACCATTTGCTCGACCTCATGGACAGGCTGGTTGGCTGGTGCCCACCCGGTGGTGTCAACTGACGCCCAGCCGCCCTGGGCGGCCCGCAAACCGATGCGCCACGCACCCAGCCGCAGCTGACGCGACAGCCAGGTGAACGGGCCGTTCGTGCACCGTGGCAACCTTGCGCGTACGCCGCGAACACACAACGCGCCTTCGAAACGACAAAAGGCCGCCCACCCCGAAGGGCGAGCGGCCGGTGCGCAAGATCCGTCAGGCCTGCTGCGCCTGCCACATCCAGTGCGCCTCTTCCAAGGCGCGCGTGATTTCGATCAGCAGGTCCTGCGTGACCAGGTCGCTCTTGTCGGTCTCGTCGATGCGCTTGCGGAGGCGCTCGATGAGCGCCGCCAGGATGTCGACGATGGCGGCGACCGTGGATTCCACCGACTGCCAGTTGTCGGGGTACTCCGGGATGCCCGAGCTCTCGACGACGGTCTTCGCCTTGCCGTTGGGCGAGATGCCGATGGCGTTCGCGCGCTCGGCGACCTCGTCGACGTACTGGCGGGCCGTGGCCACGAGCTCGTCGAGCTGCAGGTGGGCGCTGCGGAAGTTCTTGCCCACGACGTTCCAGTGGGCCTGTTTCGCGATCAGCGAAAGGTCCACGAGGTCGACGAGCGTCGCCTGCAGGGCGTTGCCCGTGATCTCCTTGTCGGCGTCGCTCAGGGGGCTCTTGATGGGAGAGTTGACCATCGGGGTGTCCTTTCTGTGTCGTGGTGGTGGAAGCAGGCCGGGAACGGGGTCAGACCGTGGTGGTGAGCGCGACCTCGATGTTGCCCCGGGTGGCGTTCGAGTACGGGCACACCTGGTGCGCCTGTGCCACGAGCTCGTCGGCCTGGGCCTTGTCCATGCCGGGCAGCGCGACGTTCAGCACCACACCCAGCTTGAAGCCCACATCCTGCTTGTACAGGCTGACCTCGGCGGTCACCGTCGACTCCGGCAGCTGCACCTTCCCCGCACGCGCCACGGCCTGCAGAGCGCTGTGGAAGCACGCGGAGTAGCCGGCGGCGAACAGCTGCTCGGGGTTGGTCTTGTCACCGCCCGGGCCGCCCATTTCCTTCGGGATCGCCAGCGACTCGTCGATGACCCCGTCGGACGAGGTCACCTCGCCGTTGCGGCCCTCGCCTCGCGCGGTCGCGGCCGCGGTGTAGATCGCGTCAGCCATTCTTCGCCTACCTCCTCATCGGGACGCCTGGCTCAGCGTCTCATCGATAACAACGTTCCGCATCAGCGGAACCTTGCCACCGCATGGCAGGCATCACGGCGGGAATACCCGGCGTCCGGCGGATGAAACCTCAGCGCGACAGGGTGAACTCGGCCACCTGGCGGCCGATGAGGCGCAGCGTGCGCACGCTCTTGTCGTCGGACGCGCCGCCGGACTCGTCGAACTTGGTCTCGGCGGAGTTGATCGAGCCACCCAGCGGGGTGGGCCAGCCGCGCAGCGCGTGCGTGATCGTGCGCAGCTGGTCGAGCGTGGTGACGGCGGCCTGCCACCCGAAGGCGACGGCGGCGAGGCCGACCGGGCGGCCGTCAAGGTAGGGACGGGTGTCCTCGCGCAGGTCCTCGACGTAGTCCAGGGCGTTCTTGACCAGCCCGGACAGCGCGCCGTGGTAGCCGGGCGAGACCACGATCAGGCCGTCGGCGCGGCGGATGCTCTCGATCAGCCGCGTCGCGCGCTCGTCGCGCTCGCCCGCGGCCGTGTCGTAGAACGGCAACACGAGCTCCGGCCCGGGGATCAGCTCGGTGTTCACCCCCTGCTCGGCCGCCGAGTCGAGGGCGATCCGCAGGGCGCGCTCGGACTGCGAGCCGTCGCGCAGCGAACCGCCGATCCCGAGCACCGTCTTGGCTGAAGTCACGTCCCCGAGGCTAACCCCTCGACTTAAGTGGAGGACCAGGATTTGGGACGGAGTTCTCGATCACAGCTGGACCCACTATCTACTGACAAGTAACGTCGGGGTCCACAGCCGAGGAGGAACGATGGCGATCCCGCTCCAGGTCCGCGCCCAGGCCGCCGCCGCGCAGCTGGTCTTCTGGCTGCCCCGGCCCGTCCGGCGGCTCATCGCCGGCCCGCCGCTGCGGCGCGATGGGCAGGAGCTCGCCCTCGACGCGCAGCTCCTGCTGCGGCTGCAGCAGCTCACCGGCACCGCGCTCGTCGGCGAAACCGTCGAGGGCTCGCGCCTCGGGCTCGAGCTCGGCCGCCACCTGGTGAGCGGCAAGACGATCGAGCCCGTGGCCGTGCGCGACGTGGTGATTCCGTCCGGCGACGCGTCGCTCGACGCCACCCTCTACGCACCCGCGGGGCTGCCCGAACCGTCCGGGCTGCTCGTGTTCTTCCACGGCGGCGGCTGGGTGGTCGGCTCCCGCGCGACGCACGACAACGCCGCGCGCTACCTCGCGAAGCACGCCGGCGTACGCGTGCTGTCGGTGGAGTACCGGATGGCGCCGGAACACCCGTTCCCGACTCCGTTCGAAGACGCGCTGGCGGCGTTCGACTACGCCCACGCGAATGCGGCGGAGCTGGGCGCCGACGCGGACCGCATCGCCGTGGGCGGCGACAGCGCGGGCGGCAACCTCTCCGCCGCGCTGACCCTGGCGGCGGCGCGGCGCGGCGGACCGGCGCCGGCGTTCCAGCTGCTGATCTACCCCGCGGTGGACTTCACGACGCGCCGCCGCTCGCGCGAGATCTTCGCCGAGAAGCTGTTCCTCACCGACGAGTCGATGACCTGGTTCGAGGGCCACTACGTCCCCGCCGGCACCGACAAGGCCGACCCGCGCCTGTCACCACTCGTCGCGACCGACCACAGTGGACTTCCGCCGGCGTTCATCATGACCGCGGGCTTCGACCCGCTGCGCGACGAGGGCGAGGCGTACGCTGAGAAGCTGCGCGAAGCGGGCGTGTCCGTCGCGGTGAGCCGGCAGCCGGACCTGATCCACGGGTTCCTGAACTTCACCGGCGTCGGCTCCCGGTTCCGCGAGGCGACGGCCGAGCTGGCCGGCGCGTTGCGGCTGGGACTGGCACGGCAGCAGAAGGAGAAATAGCCCCGGAAACCACCGGAGCCTGGTGCGGCGAACCGCACCAGGCTCCGAAAACCCCGTGTTCCGGGGGTGGTTACTACGCGCCCGGGACGGGCAACGGCGGCACCGGCAGCGGCGGCACCGGCAGGGAGCCGAGCAGTCCGCCAAGGATGCCGGTGACGGCACCCAGCAGGGCCTTGAGCAGGTCGCTCACGATCTTCAGCGGACCGGGCAGGTCCGGGATCGGCGGGAGCGGCAGCGGCGGGAGCTGACGCGGCGACGCCGACGGGTCGGACAGCAGGCGGCTGGACTCGTCCGCACGGCCCTTGGCCGCCGACGAGAGCTGCTGCGTCTCCGACTGGATCGTGTAGCGCTTGCCCGCGGCGAGGTCGCCGAGGACAGGGCTGAGCTTGTCCAGATCAGCACGCGTCAGACCGACGTTGCCGGCGTACGCGGCCTTCGTCAGGTCGTCCCGCATCTGGAGCACCTGTGCGCCGACCGCCTCGGTGGACGACGAGCCCTTGCCACCCGCAGGGCTCGCCGAGGCCATCCCCGAGGTGCCGACGGCCAGCAGACTGCCGGCGGCTACCAAGGCGATGATCCGCCCAATCTTGCCTTTCATTCCTTACCTCCTGGCCTCTGGAGACCTGACGGGTAAATCGATACCCGCCGTATCGGCCCAGCACCAGCCGATCACCGGATAGGGAAGTTTTCTAACCCTTACGTGCCGAATCCGTCTTTCGGGAACATGCCCGCAATTGATTAACGTGGACGGCTTGCCCATCCCCCTGAAGATCATCATGACCGATCATGAATCGGACTCGGAGTAGCCGTCCGCCACGAATGGCCGTACCGATCACCCACACAGGTGTATTGCGTGATCGTTTACCCTCATCACTCCGTCGGACCGCGTGTCACCACTGCTCCAGTCAGGGTGTCCCCCACGCACGCACCGCCACAGGTGGAGTAGCCGGGTCACTGGCAGATCTCCGCCGCGAAGAGCACCGGAAACAGCGCACGAATGCGCACCCAAGCGCGCGCACCGAGGTCAACCCACGAATGCACAAAAACATTCGCGAATTGTTTCGCGTCAGGATTGCGAGTTGCGCTGATTCAGAGCGGCAGGCCTTCTTCCAGGTGCGTGAACGCGCGTTCCAGCAGCGCCACGAAATCGACGCTCTGATCCGCCGCGGCCGCCGGCGCCGCGGAGAGGATGACGCCGACGACCGCACCCGCCCAGTTGCGCACCTCGAAGTCGCCGGGGGTGCGACCGGTCCGTCCGGCCGCCAGCTCGACGAGCATCGTGATGCCCGAGACGTAGTTGTCCATCACCTTCGCGCGCAGCTCCGGCACGGAGAACACGACCAGCTGCCGGCGCCGCCTCGGCCCACACCTCGGGCGGCAGGCGGTCGTACACCTCGCTCAGCGCCGCGGACGACCCCGAGCGGTGCTCCTGGAACAGCCGCAGTGCGTGGCGCTGGATCGCTTCGCGCGTGCGGGCCTTCTTGCGTTCGCGCAGGCCGGTCGGTTCAGCCGGGGTCATGCGGCGATCGTCGCGGTCGCTCTCGTTTGACAGCAACTGTCAGGAAGATCGCCACAAAAGAAGTTGCACGCGCGTACCAGGATTTGCTCTCATGAGGTACGTGCCCTTCGAGCCGTACCGCCAGGTGCTGACCCTGTCCCGAGTCCGTCCGTCGATGGTGCTGATGTTCTTCGCGCGCCTGCCGATGACGATGACCGGCGTCACGCTCACCCTGTACGTGGTCTCCAACCTGGGCCACGGCTACGGCGCGGCCGGCGTCGTCGGCGCCGCCACCACGCTGGGCATGGCGCTGGGCGCGCCGCTGCTCGGGCGCACCATCGACCGCTACGGCCTGCGTCCGGTGGTCGCCGTCTGCGGCGTCGCGTCCACGGCCTTCTGGGTCGCGGCGCCCCACCTCTCCTACGCGGTGCTGGTGGCGTGCGCGCTGCCGGCCGGGTTCCTGTCCGTGCCCGCGGGCTCGCTGGCACGCCAGATCCTGGCGGCGCTCGTACCCGCCGAGCACCGGCGCGCGGCCTACTCGCTCGACACGATCCTGGTCGAGGCGTCGTTCATGATCGGCCCGGCGGCCGGCATCGCGGCGATCACGTCGCTGTCGGCCACGTTCACGCTCAGCGGCATCGGCGTGCTCTTCGGCAGCACGGCGTTGCTCATCTTCCTGCTCAACCCGCCGATCCGGAACGAGGACGAGCTGGCCCCCGTCGGCTCCGTCCGGCCGCCGCTGCGGTCGTGGCTCACCGGCCGGCTGCTCGCGACGCTGCTGGTGGCCGCGGGCGCGTTGTTCTGCCTGGTCGGCACGGAGGTGGCGACGCTGGCAGCCCTGCGCGCCCACGGTGACGTCGGCTGGACCGGTCTGGTCATCGCGGTGATGTGCGCGGCGTCGATGCTCGGCGGGATCGTGCACGGCGCCGTGAAGAAGTCGTTGCCGCAGGGGGTGCTGATGCTGCTGCTCGCGGCGCTGGTGCTGCCGGTGGGGCTGGCGGACCAGCCGTGGTGGCTGCTGATGCTCGTGCTGATCCCGACGAACCTGCTCTGCGCGCCGACGCTGGCCGCCACCACGGAGACAGTGAGCGCCATCGCACCCCCGGCCGTGCGCGGCGAGGCGATGGGGCTGCAGGACGCGTCGACCCGGCTCGGGCTGGCCGCGGGCAGCCCCGTGGTGGGCTTCGCGATCGACCACTCGAGCCCGGCGTGGGGCTTCGTCGCCGCGGGCGCCGGTGGTCTGGTCCTGGCCGCGGCGGGCCTGCTGTGGACACACCGGCGCCGGACCGCCGCGGCACCGGCGATGGCAGCGGCCGTACAGGCACGGCGCTGACCCACACCCCAATGTGGCGTTGGTTGCGTTCAACGCACCGAACGCCGCATTGGGGCGCTTGGGCGAGGCCCGCTCAGCTGCAGGCTTTGCGCAACGCGTCAAGCTTCGCGACGTTCCGCTTGGCCCACGCGGCGACCACCCCGGCGTCCTGGATGTGCTCCTTCTGCACCTCGACGTAGGAGTCGGCCATGCCAAGCAGCGCGTTCTTGACGTCCTGCTCCTGCACGTCGGCCGCCAGCGCGCGCAGGCGTTCTTCCTTGTCCTGCGCGCGGGCCTTCAGCTTGTCTGGGTCGACCAGCGGGTTGAGGTCCGCCAGACCCAGCGCCTGCGTGCACGCGCTGACCTTGTCGGCCGTCGAATCGGCCGTGTCCACCGCCGAGTCGACCTGGTCGCACCCGGCCAGCAACGCTCCGGCGGCCGCCAGCGCGACCACCGCTCCCCACCTCGTCATGTTCCCAGCGTAGCGGGCTCGCGGGGCCCGACCCGGCCCCGCGAGCACCTTCACCCCTTCACGCAGACGACCTGCTTGAGGTGCGCCACGACCTCGACGAGGTCGGTCTGCGCCTCGAGCACCGCGTCGATGTCCTTGTAGGCCGCCGGGATCTCGTCGACCACGCCGCTGTCCTTGCGGCACTCGACGCCGTCGGTCTGGGCCGCGAGGTCGGCCGCGGTGAAGGTCTTGCGTGCCTTCGTCCGCGACATCCGCCGCCCCGCGCCGTGCGAAGCCGACTCGAACGACGCCGTGTTGCCGAGCCCGCGCACGATGTACGAGCCGGTGCCCATGCTGCCCGGGATGATCCCGAGGTCACCCGCGCCGGCCCGGATCGCGCCCTTGCGGGTCACGAGCAGATCGACGCCGTCGTAGGTCTCCTCGGCGACGTAGTTGTGGTGACAAGAGATCGAGTCGTCGAACGTGGTCCCCGGGACCACCTCGGCGACGGCGAGCTTGACCAGCGCCACCATCGTGGCGCGGTTGCGCGCCGCGTAGTCCTGCGCCCAGAACAGGTCCCGCCGGTAGGCCGCCATCTCGGGCGTGCCCGCGACGAACACGGCGAGGTCGCGGTCGGGCAGGTCGGCGTTGTGCGGCAGCTTGCGCGCGACGGCCATGTGCCGCTCGGCGAGCTCCTTGCCGATGTTGCGCGAACCCGAATGCAGCATCAGCCACACGCGGCCCTCGTCGGCGCCGCCCTGTTCCAGGCAGACCTCGATGAAGTGGTTCCCGCCGCCGAGGCTGCCGACCTGGCGCGCCGCGCGGTCGTGCAGGCCCTGCACGCCCTCGTGGAGGTCGCCGAACGACTTCCAGAACGCGTCCCAGCCGCCCACGCCGTGGACCTTCGCGGGGTTCACGGGCGTCTTGCGCAGCCCGAACCCCACCGGCACGGCCGACTCGATCCGGCGCCGCAGCCGGGCGAGGTCGTCGGGCAGGTCCGCCGCGGTCAGCGACGTGCGCACCGCGCTCATCCCGCACCCGATGTCGACACCCACCGCCGCCGGCGACGCCGCGTCACGCATGGCGATCACGCTGCCCACGGTGGCGCCCTTGCCGTAGTGGACGTCCGGCATCACCGCGACGCCGTGCACCCAAGGCAGATTGGCGACGTTGTGCAGCTGGCGCATGGCCTGTTCCTCGACCGACGTGGGGTCGGCCCACATCCGGATCGGGACGCGAGCACCGTCTACCGCCGTGTACATGACTTTCCTTTCCTGGCTGGGATTCTTCGAAGAGCATCCCCCGGAAGGACGAGGTGGCGCCACGGGTTTTCGCCGTGGGCGATTCACGAGCGAACCGAAATCGAGGCTCCCGCCGATACCGGCAAGGCGACCCGGGGGTGTGCTGAACCGGGTCACCGGCACCTGGCAGTGGCGTACCGGTTGCTGCAGAAACGAATTCGTTCCGGGGAACGATCTCCGGCACGATGAACGCGGCGCGTGGGCGTCCGCCTGGGGAGGTTCGGCCGGATGAAGACATCACCGCGCGCACTGTTCGCGGTCCTGCTGCTCGCGGGGTTCCCGCTGCTGGTCCTGGTGATCGTGGTCGGGATCGTGGGCGTCGAGGTCTACGCGCTGTTCCACTCACCGAATTGGGCGCTTTCCTTCGGCATCATCGCCGTGCCGAGCTTCGGGGTGCTGCTGAAGACGGTTTCGGTCTTCGGGCGGACGCCGCGTGCCGTGCACGGCCTGGGCGTGACGCCCGAGGAGCAGCCCGGGTTGTGGGGTCTCGTCCGGGAGCTCGCGGACGAGGTCGGCACGCGGGCGCCCGACGAGATCATCCTGATCCCGGAGGCCAACGCCGGTGTCCAGGACAAGACCCGGCTCCTTCGGCGTCCGCACCGGCAGCTGGTACTGGGCGCGCAGCTCCTCATCGCCTTCCGGCTCGATCAACTACGGGCGGTCCTGGGGCACGAACTCGCCCACTACGACAACGGCGACACGTGGTTCGCGACGGCGACCTACCGCGAGCACCGGTCGCTCGGCCGGACCGTGGCCGATCTCGACCACGCGCAGGGCCTCGACTGGTTCGTCCGGCCCTTGCTCCAGAGTTACGCGAAGCTGTACTTCACCGTCTCGGCGCGGGTCCGCCGCGACGCGGAGTTCGCTGCCGATCTCGGGTCCGTGCGGCTCGCCGGCACGTCCGCTGCGGTGAGCGCGCTGCGCAACGTGGAGACGCTCGACACGGCCTGGGACTTCTTCCTCGACCGCTACGCGACCGCGGGCTGGGCCGCCGGGTTCTTCCCGGGCCGGCTCGCCGAGGGCTACCGGGCATTGCTGGCCGACGACTCGCGGAAAGGCGAGATCGCCGAGGTCCAGAAGAGCTTCGCGAAACGGAAGACCCAACGCTTCGACAACCACCCGGCGATGCCGGAGCGGATCGCCGCCCTCGAATCCGCGCCGGTCGTGCCGCCACCGCCCGGCGGCGAGCGGCCCGCGAGCGAAATCCTGTGCGACGCCGAGAAAACCCTCGACGCCGCTCTGCTCACCGGCCTCATCGACGAGACCCTCACCAAAGAGCGCACCGACTGGGACACCCTGGCTGACCTGGGCGCCCGCCACTCGGCGCGCGAAGCCGCCCTGGGCGTGCTGGGCGGGCGGACGCTGGGCGACGCGCTCGAAATGATCGACGCCGGTGACCCCGGTCCGCTCGCCGCCCCCGGCACCACACCGCCTGCCGGCACCGCGCCCGAGGTGCGCCGGGCGCTCCTCGGTGCCGCGATCCGCCGGCGGCTGTCCCTTGTGGTCACCGCGGCGCTCGCCGACGCCGGCGTCGTTCGCTGGCGGGTGTCGTGGTCCGGGCCACCCGAGCTGGTCGTCGGTGGGCCTGGACAGGAAGCCGTGTCGGCTGCCCTCGACGCCGCGTGCGTCGCCGATCCGGATACAGCGCCGTTGCGGGCACTGCTCAAAGAAGCGGACGTCCCGCTGGACTACCGGCCATCGCGCAACGTCGTCGCGGGCTGAACGAAACCGGCCGCCTCTCCCGGGTTCCGGGTGAGGCGGCCGGTTTCACACCGAAGATCAGCGGTTGCTGGCCACCAGCTCCGCGATCTGCACCGCGTTCAACGCCGCGCCCTTGCGCAGGTTGTCCGTCGCCACGAACAGGGCCAGGCCGCGGCCGTCCGGCGCGCCCGGGTCCTGGCGGATGCGGCCGACGAAGCTCGGGTCCTTGCCCGCCGCCTGCAGCGGCGTGGGGACGTCCGAGAGCTGAACGCCGGGCGCCACCGAAAGCAGCTCCGTGGCCCGCTCCACCGAGATCGGCGACGAGAACTCGACGTTGATCGACAGCGCGTGGCCGGAGAAGACCGGGACGCGCACGCACGTGCCGGACACGAGCAGCTCCGGCAGGCCCAGGATCTTGCGGCTTTCGTTGCGCAGCTTCTGTTCCTCGTCCGTCTCGAACGAGCCGTCGTCGACGACGGAGCCGGCCATGGGCAGGACGTTGAACGCGATGGGCGCCACGTACTTGGCCGGGGCCGGGAAGTCCACCGCCGAACCGTCGTGAGTGAGGGCCGCGGCGCGGGAGGCGACGGCGTTGACCTGGGCGGCCAGCTCGTCGACCCCGGCGAGGCCGCTGCCGGACACGGCTTGGTACGTGCTAGTGATCAAGCGCAGCAGGCCGGCCTCGTCGTGCAGCGGCTTGAGGACCGGCATGGCCGCCATGGTGGTGCAGTTGGGGTTCGCGATGATCCCCTTGCGCGCCTCCTTGATGGCCTCCGGGTTCACCTCGCTCACGACCAGCGGCACGTCCGGGTCGCGGCGGAAGGCCGACGAGTTGTCGATCACCGTCACGCCCGCGGCGGAGAAGCGCGGCGACTGCTCGCGCGAAGTCGAGCCGCCCGCGGAGAACAGGGCGATGTCCAAACCGGACGGATCCGCCGTGGCGGTGTCCTCGACCGTGATCTCCTCGCCCTGCCACGGAAGCTTCGTTCCCGCTGACCGGGACGACGCGAAGTAGCGCATCTCGTCCACCGGAAAACCGCGCTCCGCCAGCAGTTTCCGCATCACACCGCCGACCTGGCCGGTCGCCCCGACCACTCCGACGCGCAGACCGTTGCTCATCAGCGACCACTCCCCGCGTAGACGACGGCTTCTTCGTCGCCGCCGAGCTCGAACGCCTCGTGGATCGCACGCACGGCGTCGTCGAGCTGCGCGTCGCGGATCAGCACCGAGATGCGGATCTCCGAGGTGTTGATGATTTCGATGTTGACGCCCGACTGCGCGAGCGCCTCGCAGAACGTCGCCGTGACACCGGGGTGCGAGCGCATCCCCGCGCCGACGAGCGAGACCTTGCCGACGTGGTCGTCGTACAGCACGGTCTCGAAGCCGATCTCGCCCTTGACCTTCTCGAGCTCCTGCACGGCCTTGGCGCCGTTGGCCTTCGACAGCGTGAACGTGATGTCGGTGCGACCCGAGATCGTGCTGGACACGTTCTGCAGCACCATGTCGATGTCGATCTCCGCGTCGGCGATCACGCGGAAGATCCGGGCGGCCGCCCCGGCGTGGTCCGGCACGCCGGTGACCGTGATCTTGGCCTCCGAACGGTCGTGTGCCACACCGGTGATCAGCGCTTGTTCCACGGGGATCTCCTCGATTGACCCGGTCACGGTGGTGCCCGGCTTGTCGCTGTAGGAAGAGCGGACTCGGATCGGCACGCCGTAGCGGCGCGCGTACTCGACCGAACGCAGGTGCAGGATCTTCGAACCGCTCGCGGCGAGCTCCAGCATCTCCTCGTACGGGATGGTGTCGAGTTTCCGCGCGTCCGGCACGATCCGCGGGTCGGCGGAGTACACACCGTCCACATCGGAATAGATCTCGCACACGTCGGCGCCCAGCGCCGCGGCGAGCGCGACGGCGGTGGTGTCCGACCCGCCGCGGCCGAGCGTCGTGATGTCCTTGGTGTCCTGGGAAACACCCTGGAACCCAGCCACCAGCGCGATGTAGCCCTGTTCCAGCGCCTCCGTGACGCGGCTCGGCGTCACGTCGATGATGCGCGCGTTGCCGTGCACCGACGTCGTGACGACACCCGCCTGCGAACCGGTGAACGACCACGCCTCGGCGCCGTGCGCGGAAATCGCCATGGCGACCAGTGCGTTCGAGATGCGCTCACCGGCGGTGAGCAACATGTCCATCTCCCGCTCCGGCGGCGCGGGGTTCACCTGCTGCGCCAGGTCGAGCAGCTCGTCGGTGGTGTCACCCATCGCCGAGCACACCACCACGACGTCGTTGCCCGCCTTTTTGGTGGCGACGATGCGTTCGGCGACGCGCTTGATCCTGTCGGCACTTTCCAGCGACGATCCGCCGTACTTCTGGACCACGAGGGCCACAGCCCGAACCTCCTTGACGGGCCGGGTCTGCTCCTGGTGGGCACCGAGGAGCCCCCGCGTCCCTTCACTTGGGCGAAACTCTACCGGGGCCGACCGCGCTCGCCACTCAATCGAGTGGCGGCGCACACCGATCGAGGGTGTGTCGGAAGTAAATCTTCCTTAACACCACCGAAATGTTCGAAGCCCTTCCTCCGGAGTGATGGAGAGCACTCCCGCCGTACTACGGTGCGGGACGTGCGCAAACCCGCCGAGACGAGCGTCCCCGTGATCCCGGCCATCGCCGAGCGCTGGAGCCCCCGCGCCTTCGACGCGACCGCCGAGGTGTCCCCGCAGGAACTGACCACCTTGCTGGAGGCCGCGCGCTGGGCGCCGTCCTTCGGCAACACCCAGCCCGCGCGCTACCTCGTGGGCCGGCGCGGCGACCCCACGTTCGCCCGGATCCTGGCCGCGCTGAACAGCGGCAACCAGGCGTGGGCGTTCCGCGCGGGCGCGCTGCTCGTGGGCGTGATGGTGACCACGAACGAGAAGGGCGAGGTCCCCTACGCCGAATACGGGCTCGGCCTGGCGAGCGAGAACCTGGTGCTGCAGGCCGTGGACCTCGGCCTGATCGCGCACCAGATGGCGGGCTTCTCCGCCGACGCGGTCCGCTCGTCGTTCGGCTTGCCGGAGGGCGCCGTGCCGCGCGTGGCCATCGCCGTGGGTCACGCCGCCGAGGCCGAGGTGCTGGAGGACGAGCGGCGCATCGAGCGCGAGCTCAAGCCGCGGCAGCGCGTTCCGCTGAGCGAGTTCGCGTTCAGCGGTGAATGGGGCACGCCCGCGTTGGGTGACTGAAACCGCCGGACGACTGATCGCATTCGCTTCGCACCGCTAAGTAATGTCGCGCGACTGGGGAACCGCTGATCGGGGCACCGCATCGAAGCCGGCAACACACTGGGTGGACACGAGGAGAGAACGATCATGCGTAGTCGTGTGCTGGCGGTCCTGGGGGTCTCCGCGGCGGTACTGGCGCTGGCCGGCTGCGGGAGCGAGATGAACGGCACGCCTTCGGCCGCGTCCGGCGCCCCCGCGCAGAGCCAGAGTCAGAGCAGCGCTCCCCAGTCGAGCCCGGAAGCGCCGCCGAGTGCGCAGCAGAACTCGTCGTCGGACGGAAGCGTCACGCCGCAGGGCACCAAGCTGAAGCTGGGTGACAAGGCGATCGTGCCGTTCAAGTCGGAGGGCAAGACCGGCACGATCGGGGTCACCGTGAAGTCGATCGACAAGGGCGTCGAGGCCGACCTCGCGCTGCTCGACCTGGGTGACAAGGCGAAGGGCATGACGCCGTACTACGTGCGCGTCACCGTCTCGAACGAGAGCGGCACGGACTTCTCCTACACCTCGCTCGGGCTGATGAACGCCCTGCTCCCGGACGGTTCCGAAGCGCAGGGGGTGTCCGTGATCGGCACATTCGACAAGTGCGACAGCGGAGACGCGGGCAAGGCCTTCACCACGAAGGGCGCGACCTACGACAGCTGCGTGCTCGCGGTGGCGCCGGCCGGCACGACGGTGACCGGTGCGTCGTACAACGAGGGCGAGTACAGCGACCAGGCGCCGGGCACGGACTACGGCAGCAAGCCGATCACCTGGCAGAGCTGACCCGGAGCTGACCCGGTACGAACGGGCCGTTCGCGCCAAGGCGGGGACGGCCCGTGACCGCGGTCAGGAAGAGATCCCGCCGCCGATGCGGCGGAGGATCTTCGCGACGATCCCGGACACCACGAGCCAGAAGATCGCCGCGATGCCGTAGTTGACCAACACCCTGAGTTTCGCGTCACTCGGGGTGAAGAGGTCCTTGAAGCCGATCGAGAGGCCGTCGGCCCAGCTTCGGACGAACGAGACGATTCCGTTGTCCGGATTGGCCTCGCCGACGGTGAAGATCACGTGCAGCACGAGGATCGCGGCGAAGATCAGCCCGACCCACCGCACGAGCGTGGCGAGGAACGAAAACGCCTGCTCACGGGTGCGTCGCCAATCGATCTCGGCGCGCTTCGGCCGCGGCTCGGTCTCCGCCTCGGGTGCCTGTTCCGCGTGCTCGCCCATGCCCGGCAGTCTGACACGTCACACCCCCGCCCGCTACCCGCTGGTAACACCCGGTGGGCACCGCACGTAACAGTTCGATCGCGGAGGTGACTTCACAACGGCCGCGTTCCGTGGTTAAGGTGACCTCGTGGCGCGTGCTCTCCTGCTTCGCTGCCGCGACGGGGCCTGACCAGACCGGCTCCTCGTCGCGGGGCTTTGTGGTGCCGGTCGTAAGCACCCACCTCGTCAGGAGACGTCTTCACCCATGGCCACGAACGACCCCCGCACGAATACCTCCCGCGTTCGCACGCCGTCGCGCCCCGCACCCGCGGACCAGCCCCGGTGGAACCCGCAACGCGGCACGTCGATGCCCGTCCACCGCTACAAGCCCTGGTACGAGCTGATCGAGAACATCGACCTGCCCGACCGCACCTGGCCCTCGAAGCGCATCGAGCGCGCGCCGCTGTGGTGTGCGGTGGACCTGCGTGACGGCAACCAGGCCCTGATCGACCCGATGTCGCCGGCGCGCAAGCGCAAGTTCTTCGACCTGCTCGTACGCATGGGCTACAAGGAGATCGAGGTCGGGTTCCCCGCCGCGTCGCAGACGGACTTCGACTTCGTCCGCGAGATCATCGACGAGGGCGCGATCCCGGACGACGTGAGCATCCAGGTGCTGACGCAGTGCCGCCCCGAGCTGATCGAGCGCACGTTCAAGTCGCTCGAGGGCGCGCCGCGCGCGATCGTGCACATCTACAACTCGACCTCGATCCTGCAGCGCCGCGTGGTGTTCCGCGAGGAGCGCGAGGGCATCAAGAAGATCGCGACACAGGGCGCGGAAATGGTCCTCGAGCTGGCCGCGAAGCAGCCGGACACGGACTTCCGCTTCCAGTACTCGCCCGAGTCCTACACCGGCACCGAGCTGTCGTACGCGCTCGAGGTCTGCAACGCCGTCACCGAGATCTGGCAGCCGACGCCCGAGAAGCCGGTGATCCTGAACCTGCCGGCGACCGTCGAGATGGCGACGCCGAACGTCTACGCCGACTCGATCGAGTGGATGAGCCGCAACCTGGAGCGCCGCGACTCGGTGATCCTGTCGCTGCACCCGCACAACGACCGCGGCACCGGCATCGCCGCCGCCGAGCTGGGTTACCAGGCCGGCGCGGACCGCATCGAGGGCTGCCTGTTCGGCAACGGTGAGCGCACCGGCAACGTCGACCTCGTCGCGCTGGGCATGAACCTGTTCAGCCAGGGCATCGACCCGCAGATCGACTTCTCGGACATCGACGAGATCAAGCGCACCGTCGAGTACTGCAACCAGCTGCCCGTGGCCGAGCGCACGCCGTGGGGCGGCGACCTGGTGTTCACCGCGTTCTCCGGCAGCCACCAGGACGCGATCAACAAGGGCCTCGACGCGCTGAAGGACGCGGCCGACAAGGCCGGCGTGCCCATGGACGAGTACCCGTGGGAGGTCCCGTACCTGCCGATCGACCCGAAGGACGTCGGCCGCACGTATGAGGCCGTGATCCGCGTGAACTCGCAGTCGGGCAAGGGCGGCGTCGCCTACATCATGAAGGCCGAGCACCAGCTCGACCTGCCGCGGCGCCTGCAGATCGAGTTCTCCAAGGTGGTGCAGGCCTACACCGACACCGAGGGTGGCGAGGTCGACCCGACCACGATGTGGAACGCGTTCTCGACGGAGTACCTCGAGCCGCGCACGCCGCTGCAGCTGGTGCGCCAGCGCGTGACCGACAACGGCGGCGGCGAGTACGACATCGAAGCCACGGTGACCGTCGACGGCGACGAACACGACATCACCGGCCGCGGCAACGGTCCCATCGCGGCCTTCTTCGACGCCCTGTCCACCGTCGGCTTCGACCTGCGGCTCCTGGACTACAGCGAACACACCCTGACCCCGGGCGACGACTCGCGCGCCGCGTCGTACATCGAGTGCGCGATCTCCGACCGCGTGTTCTGGGGCGTGGGCATCGACCCGTCGATCGTGGCGTCGTCGCTGCGCGCGGTGGTGAGCGCAGTCAACCGCGCGAACCGCTGATTTCGTTGTTGTTGCGGTGAAAGCGGAGAGGTTGGTCGCGCTGCTGTTCACGCTGCAGCGCCGCCGCAGTGCGACCGCCTCCGAGCTCGCCGCCGAGCTGGGTGTGTCCGAGCGAACGATGCACCGCGACCTGGCGGCTTTGCGAGACGCCGGCGTTCCACTGTGGACGGAGCAGGGGCGGCACGGCGGCTACCGCCTTGTCGACGGTTGGCGGGCCGGCCTCGATGGGCTGACCGCGCGGGAAGCCGTGGCACTGTTCGCTTTGGGAGCGCCGGAAGCGTTGGCCGGGTTGGGGTTGGACACCGCCGGCAGCGCCGCTCGGGCGAAGGTCTCGGCGGGGATGCCGGCCGAGCTGCGGGAACACGCGGCGCTGGTGGCCGGCCGGTTTCACCTGGACGCACCGGGGTGGTTCGGTGGCGCTGACGAGCCGGCTTGTCTTTCGGCCGTCTCGCGCGCGGTCTGGACGCAGCGCCGGCTCGCGATTTCCTATCAGCGCAAGGACAAAGTCGCCACCCGGGTGCTGGAACCGTTGGGGCTCGTGTTGAAGGCGGGGGTGTGGTACCTGGTAGCGCGGGTCGAGAACGCCTACCGCACGTATCGCGTCTCCCGGATCCTTGACGCCGACGAGCTCGCCGAGACCTTCGACCGTCCCGCCGATTTCGACCTCCCGACGTGGTGGCGCGCTTCCTCCGCGACTTTCGAACAGGTCTCTCGCCCCGTGCGGGTGCGCGCCCGACTCAACCGGCCGGCGGTCCGCGGACTCCGCCGCGTCTTCGGCGGCGAACACCTCGCGGACACCGTCCTCTCACTGGCCGAGCCGGACGCCGACGGCTGGGCGCTGGCCGAACTCGCGTTGGAAGGCGGCGAGATCGCCCTCGGTCAACTGGTCGCGTTGAGCCCCGGCGTCGAAGTCCTCGACCCGCCGGAGCTTAGGGCCGCCCTCGCCGACATCGGCACCGAACTCGCCGCCCGCAACGCTCAGCGGTAGCCGCTCACCTCCGCGGGCTTCCCGACGTCCGCCACTTCCACCAGGTACCGCCACGCGTCCGGGCGGCTGCCGTCCACGTCGTCGACGTCGTAGGCCTGCGCGAGTTGGCCGCTGCTCACCGTTTGGCCCGACCACCGGGCCCGGGCCGGGTCCGCGGCCAGGGCGGCGATCGTGCGGCCGCAGAACGTCGGGGATTCCGAGATCGCGAAGTGCGGCTCCTTCACCACCGCGTCGCGCCAGTTGGACTCCGTGACGCCGTAGACCTCCAGCATCGCCTCTGAGCGCAGCCAGCCGGGGGTGAACGCGACGGCCGTGCAGCCGAACGGGGCCAGCTCGGCCGCCTCGCCGATGGCCAGCGGGTGGGCCGAGGACTTCGCCAGGTAGAACGGCAGCGAGGTCCCTTCCCGATACCGCGCGTTGTACGAGGCGGTGCCGTCCGTCAGCTCCACGACCAGGCCGCCCGGGCGGTCGATCATCAGCGGCAGCAGGTGGTGGCTGGTGATGAGGTGCGCGTCGATCGCCAGGCGGATCATGCGCAGGCCCGCGTCGAGGGAGTGTTCCCAGACGGGTTTACCCCATTCCAGGTGGCGGTCGCCGCCCCAGAGGCCGTTGACGAGGATGTCCAGGTGGTCCAGCCGAGAGGCCAGAGCCGCGACGTCGGCGGGCATGAGGTGGTCGACGCGAACAGCCTCGGCCTGGCCGCCTGCCTCGACCACAAGCGAAACTGTCTCCTCGATCGTCTCCGGACGGTCCACTTCGGACCGAGCCGAGCCCGACGTACGGCCGGTCACGTAAACGAAGGCCCCCGCTCGCCCCAGCTCGACAGCGATCGCGCGGCTCGCACCGCGTGTGCCGCCCGCGACGAGGGCGATTTTTCCCGAAAGGTTCATGCGGACCACCGTCGCGGTCAACCATGACACCCGCTGTCATGGTTAATCCAAGCTGTGTGCCGCCTGTGCCTTGCTGTGAGTACTCGGTGAACCGGACTCATCCGCGCGCGTACGCGGTTAATGGGAGTGTGGACGCAACGACGGCAGGGCTCGTGGTGCTGTTCGTCGTCTCGCTGGTGCCCCTGCTGCCCACCGAGGTGACGATCCTCGGCATGGGCATCGCAGCCGCGCAAGGCGGGACGTCGCTGGCCGTGGTGATCGCCGTCGCCACCGCCGGGTGCCTGGTCGGCGACCAGGCCCTCTACGCGCTGGGCCGCTTCGGCGGCGCGCGGGTGCTGGAACGGCTCAGCCGGCGCCGCAAGATGGCCGCCGGCCTGGCCTGGCTCGACGGCCGCCTCCAACGCCACCCGCGCCCGATCCTGGTCCTCGCCCGCTGGCTGCCCTCGGGCGGCACGGTCGGGGCGCTGCTGGCCGGCTCGCTGCGCTGGCCCATGGGCGAGTTCTTCAGCGCGTCGGCGATCGGCATCACGCTGTGGACGTCATACGTCGCCTTCCTCGGCTACGCCGGCGGCGAGCTCATCGACGAACCGGTGGTCAGCATGCTGCTCTCTTTCGGCGTCGCGACCCTGCTGGGCGTGGCGATCACGTTCGGCGTCCGCCGCGGAGCCCGCAGCTAACCCGTCAACGCCGCCACTTCCGCCCGCAGCTGGGCGATCACCGTCGCCACCGCGGGCCGCGACAACGCACCCCGCCGGCACACCACTTCGACCAGCCGCGCGACGCGGATCCCGGCCAGCGGACGTCCGACCAGACCATTGCCCCGCCGCGTGTCCATCGTGTAGCGCGGCAGCAACGCGATGCCGTGCCCCGCCGCGACGAGCCTCTCGGTGATGCGGAAATCATTGATGCGCTGGACGATCTGCGGCCGCACCCCCGTGCGCACGGTCAGCGACCGCAGCACGTCGTCGACCGGGAACCCGTGGTCCACGGAGATCCAGCGTTCGTCGGCGAGGTCCGCGAGATCGACCCGGCGCCGCCGGGCCAGCACGTGCCCCGCCGGCAGCGCAACGTCCAGTGGCTCCCGCAGCAGCGGCACCACCTCGAGCCGATCGGAGGTGAACTCGCCGGCGTGCTCGTCCCGGTGCGTCACGACCACGTCGTAGTCCGCGACCAGCGCCGGCACGTCCGAAGGCGTCATGTCGACATCGCGGACGTCCACCTCCAGGCCGTCGAACGCCGCGACGCGCGTGAGCAGCCCCGGCAACAGCATCAGCCCGGCCGACTGGAAGATCGCGATCCGCACCCGCCCACGCGGCGCGCTGCGATACGTGTCGAGCTCGGATTCCGCACGATCCAGCGCCGCGAGCACCTCGTCGGCGCGCGCGACGAGCGCCCGGCCGGCGTCCGTGAGCCGCAGACCACGGCCGTCCGGCTCGGTCAGCGGCAGGCCGACCTCCGCCTGAAGCGCGCGCAGCTGCTGCGACACCGCCGAAGGAGTGCAGTGCAGGGCCCTCGCCGTGGCCGTCACGCTGCCGCGGTCCGCGAACTCCCGCAATGTCCGGAGTCTTCCGAGGTCCACATTGTCCACCTTATGTGAAGCAGGGCTACATGGTCGTTGCAGTTTTTCTCGCTGGTCCTTCACGATCCGCGGCTGCACAGTGGAGGACATGCCCGCACGTGACCGTCTCCTCGCCGTGCTCGTCGCCGTGCTGTGGGGCTGCAACTTCCTCGCCATCCACGCCGCATTGGGCCAGTTCCCGCCGATGTTCGCCGGCGCGCTGCGGTTCGCGCTGATCGCGATCCCGACGATCCTGTTCGTGCCGTGGCCGAAGGTGAAGCTGCGCTACCTGCTCGGCTACGGCCTCGGGTTCGGCACCGGCCAGTTCGCGTTCCTGTTCGTCGCCATGGATCTCGGCATGCCGACGGGCCTGGCTTCGCTGGTGCTGCAGGCGTCCGCGCCGTTCACCGTGCTGCTCGGCGCCGTGCTCCTGCGCGAACGCGTGTCCGGCCGCCAGCTCGCCGGCATCCTGCTGGCCGTCGCCGGCATGACGGCGATCGCGTGGCAGCAGTCCTCGCACGCCGCGCTGGTGCCGGTGATCCTGACGCTGCTGGCCGCGTTGAGCTGGGCGTTCGGCAACCTCGCGGTGCGCCGCGCGACGCCCGACAACCCGGTGCACCTCATGCTGTGGATGTCCGTGGTGCCGCCGCTGCCGATGCTCGCGCTGTCCTTCGTCTTCGAAGGCCCGACAGCCGGCTGGCACTCGCTCACGACGCTCGGCACCACCACCGGTCTCATCGGCGTCGCGGGCATGGCCTACGTGATCGTGTTCGGCACCGTCGTCGGCTCCGGCATCTGGACCACGCTCATGAAGCATCACCCCGCCGGCGTCGTCGCACCGTTCTCGCTGCTCGTGCCGGTGGTCGGGCTCACGGCGTCGTACTTCGTGCTCGACGAGGTCCCGACGGTGCTCGAGATCGTCGCCGCCGCCGTGGTGATCGGCGGGGTGCTGCTCGGGAGCCTGCGGCGCAAGCCGGTCGAGCTGCCCGACGAAGACCTGCTACCCGCCGGGGCCTGAGGCCGGCGGGGCGAGGCGGGCGTCGAGCTGGCTCCACGCGGCCAGCGCCACCAGCGCGGCCAGCCCGAACACCGCCGCCAGCCCGATTCCGGACGCCGCGGCGCCGGCCAGCGGTGACGCCGCGGTCTGCCCGACACCGAGACCCACGAACGACCACGTGACCCCGCGAGCCGGGCGCGTGGGGAACAGGCGGGCGGCCCACAGGATGCACAACCCGGTGAGGGCCATGTAGGTGCTGCCGAACAACGCACTCGAGACCAGCGCGCCGGGCAAGCCCGGTCGCGGCAAGGCCAGCAGCGCGAGGCCGGCCGCCGCCAGCGTCCACGTGACGAGGTTGGCGGTCCGCAGCCCGACGCGCTCGGCGGCCCGTCCGGCCAGCCCGCCGAGCAGCCCGGCCACGCCGATGGTGAACCAGCACCAGGTCGCCGCAGTCGGACTGAGGCCCGTCGCGGTGAGCCGGGAGCTGGAGAAGGTCCAGTACGGCGCGCTCGTCGCCCCGATGAGGACGGAGTTGACCACGAGCGGGACCAGTCCGTGGACCGGCGCGAAGATCTCGGCGGCCGCGGGCGGGCGGGGCAACGTCCGCCAGGCGAGCACCGTCATCGCCGCGGCGAGCACGGCGAAGCCCGCCCAGATCGAGGACCAGCCGAAGGCCAGCAGCGGCGTGAACGCCGACGCGGCCAGGCCGAGCCCGGTCCCGGTGTTGGCCCAGGTCTGCGCCCGGACCCGGTGGCGCGTCCCGACGGTTTCCCCGATCAGCTGCGCGACGCCGGGCGAAACCAGGCCCGCGCTGCCGCCCGCGAGGACGATTCCGGCGCCGAACACGGCCACGTTCGGCGCGGCCGCCATGAGCCCGAGCCCCGCCGCCGCCAACGCGCCGGCCAGCAGCACGGTGCCGCGCGCGGACCGCGTGGCCGTGCGCAGGGACAGCAGCAGCCCGACGCCGTAGCCCGCGGTCGACAGTCCGCCCAGCACGCCGACGCCGACGGTCGTGAGCCCGAACGTCTCGCCGAACCGGGGCACGAACAGCCCGTAGGCATAACGCGCGAACCCGTAGCAGAGCGCGATCACGCCGGCGCCGACCGCGGCGGTGGCCCACCACCGCGCGGTTGTCTCTTCGTTGATCCCGACCACGTCCGCAACCAAACAGACAGGTCTGTCTGTTGTCAACCGGTGCTAAGGTCTGGACTGGTCAAACCCGAGACCGAACAGTCTGGAGGAGACGTGAGCCGGACCCGGCCCGGCGACGCGGGAGCCAAGGTGCTCAAGGCGGCGTCGACGTTGTTCTACCGCGACGGCATCCACGCCGTGGGCGTCGACACCGTGGCGGCCGAGGCCGGCGTGACGAAGGCCGCGCTCTACGGCAACTTCGGTTCGAAGAGCCGGCTGGTCGTCGCCTACCTGCGGGAACGGGACCGGCAGTGGCAGGAGGAGATCGACCGCATCACGGCCGCGCACACCGATCCGGCCGAGCGGGTCCTGGCGGTGTTCGACGTCTACGAAGCCTGGCTCTCCCGCGACGGCTACCGCGGCTGTGGCTTCCTCAACGCCACCTCGGAGTTCCCCGACCCGGCCGACCCGGTGCGCGAAGTAGTCCGCCACCACAAGACGGCGCTGCACGGCTACCTGTTGACGCAGCTGCACCGCAGCGGCGCCAACCAAGCCGAAACCCTGGCCGACGAGCTGATGCTGGTGCTGGAGGGCGCCGCGGTCACGTCCGTGGTCACCCAGGCCTCGCGGCCATTCCACACGGCCAAGCGGCTCGCGGCGACGCTGATCTCACCGCCCGCGCCTTAGGCGACGGCGTCGTCCTTCTGCTCCGCCGGCTCCGGGTGGTGGCGCGCCATGCGCTTCTTCAGCACCAGCGTCACGATCACGCCGATGACCAGCGCGGCGCCGAGGCCTGCCCACTGGAAGCCCTTGAGCCACTTGTCCGCGACCACGCCGAGGTAGTAGATCAACGCGGTGGTGCCGCCGGCCCAGACGATGCCGCCCAGGGCGTTCGCGATGAGGAAGCGCGGGTAGTGCATGTTCAGCGAGCCCGCCAGCGGGCCGGCGAGGATGCGCAGCACGGCGACGAACCGGCCGAAGAACACGGCCCACATGCCGCGTTTCTGGAACATCCGTTCGGCGTTCGCGATGTGCTGTGGCCCGAAGTGTTTGGGGAACTTCCGGCCCGCCCAGTCGAAGAGGCGTTTGCCGCCCTTGCGGCCGATGAGGTAGCCGATGCTGTCGCCGATGATGGCGCCCGCGCTGGCCAGGACGCCGATCCACAGCGGGTTGAGCCCGCTGTGCGAGGAGGCGAGCAGCGCGGCGCTCACGAGCACGATCTCGCCGGGCAGCGGGATGCCGAGGCTCTCGACCATCACGACGAGCCCCACCAGGAGGTAGACCGACAGCGGAGGGATCGCCTCCAGCACGTGGTCGATGTTCACTACCCCTACCCCCTGCGGCTTGCCGGTCTTTGCGTGCTTCCGCAGAGTACCGGGGCCCTGGTGCGCGGGCGTCACCCTTCAGTCGGGGGTGGGGTCCGACTTGAGTCAGGGTTTTCCGGTCATATCAGACAAAGCACGCGCCTCCAGGTGTCTGCGCTCGGGGAGGCTCAACGTCCGCCGGGCCGCCGCGGCGTAGTACTCCCGGGCGGCGTCGAGATCACCCGCGAGCTCCAGCAGGTGCGCGCGGACGACGTCGACGCGGTAGTGGTCCGGCGGCTCCGACGCGTCGAGCTCGGCCAGCGCGACGGCCGGGCCCTCGACCATCGCGAGCGCCACGAGCCGGTTGAGCGTCACCATCGGTCCCGGCGCGACCTGGCGCAGCAGGTCGTAGAGCAGCAGGATCTGCGGCCAGTCGGTGGCCTCGGCCGACGCCGCCTCGTCGTGGACGGCGGCGATCGCGGCCTGCAGCTGGTACGGACCGACGGGCGCGGTCGCGAGCGTGTGGGTGATCAGCGCCGTGCCCTCGGCGATGGCGTCGGCGTCCCACCGCGAGCGGTCCTGCTCCGCGAGGGGGACCATCGTGCCGTTCTCGCCGAGGCGCGCTGCCCGGCGCGCGCCGGTGAGCAGCATCAACGCCAGCAGGCCGGTGACCTCGCCGTCGTCGGGGAGCTCGGCGTGCAGCTGCCGCGTGAGCCGGATGGCCTCGGCGGTGAGCTCCACGCGGTCGACGGCCGAGCCCGCGCTGGCCGTGTGCCCCTCTGTGAAGACCAGGTACAGCACCTGCAGCACGGCGGCGACGCGAGCGGGCCGTTCGTGCTCCGGCGGCAGGCTGAACGACGTGCCCTTCACCTTCTGCTTCGCGCGGCTGATGCGCTGGCCGATCGTCGGCTCCGGCACGAGGAACGCCCGCGCGATCTCCGCCGTAGTGAGGCCGCCGACGGCGCGCAACGTCAGCGCGACCTGCGAAGGCCGCGTCAACGCCGGGTGGCAGCAGAGCAGCAGCAACGTGAGCGTGTCGTCCACGGCCGGCGCCGGGTCCGGGTCGGGTGGCGCCAGTGCGGCCACGGCCTCCTCACGCCGTTGCCGGGCGGAATCGCTGCGCCACAGCTCGATCCGTCGCCGCGAAGCGGTGGTGATGAGCCACGCCTTGGGGTTGTCCGGCACGCCGTCGCGCGGCCACTGCACGGCGGCGGCGAGCAAGGCCTCCTGCACGGCGTCCTCGCACGTGTCGAACCCGCCGTAGCGGCGCACGAGCGCGGTGAGAACCTGCGGCGCCAGCTCGCGCAGGAGACCCTCGATCACAGGTCTCCCAGGTCGAAGTCCACATCGCCGGTCAGGCCCATCACGGGCCGCACCTCGATCGTCGCGTACGGCGCCTCCGGGATCCGCGCCGCGATCTCCAGCGCGCGGTCCGCGGAGTCACATTCCAGCAGGTAGAAGCCGGCGAGCTGTTCCTTGATCTCCGCGAACGGGCCGTCGGTGGTGCTCACCTCGTCGTCGCGCACGATGACCTGCTTCGTGAGCTCGGGCGCGGCCAGCCGTTCGGAGACGATGCGCTCGCCGGAGCCGTCGAGGTCGTCGTTGAACTCGACGTACGCGCGCAGGCCCGCGGCCTTCTGCTCGTCGCTCATGCCCGCCCACACCGAGCGCGACGCCGGGTTGCCGTAGATCAGGACCAGGTACTTCATCGGGTGCCTCCTCGAAATCGTCGTCACCCGGGATGTCGAAGCCACGCGGACGGCTTCGACGTCCCCGGTGAACGCATCCGGCGAAGGAACCAAGGAGAGCACAGAATGTCCGAAAACGAGATCCGTGACCTGCTGGCCGAGCGCACCGCCGCCATGTCCGCCAAGGACCCCGCGCGCCTGGTCGCGGGCTACGCGCCGCAAGCCGTGAAGTTCGACCTCGCGCCGCCGCTGCGCACCACCGGCGCGTCGGAGGAGTTCCTCACCAAGTGGTTCGGCACGTTCGACGGCCCGGTGACCTACGAGTACACCGACGTCGAAGTGACCGAGTCCGGCGACCTGGCCTTCACCACGGCGCTGGCGAAGATGTCGGCCGTGCCGGTGGGGACGAGCGAACCGTTCACGCTGTGGTTCCGCTCCACGCTGGCCTTCCGTCGCGTCGAGGGCGCGTGGCGGATCGTGCACGAGCACAACTCCACGCCGTTTCACATGGACGGCTCGTTCCGCGCGGCCGTCGATCTGCAGCCGTAAAACGCAGTGAAGGGCACCTCGAGGAGATCGAGGTGCCCTTCCCGCCCAGCGGTTACAGGATTTCGGTGATCGTGCCGATGTCCGGCGCCGCGTCCGGGCTCAGCACCCCGGTGAGCTCCACCAGCTCCGGCTCCACGTCGTGCGGCTGGATGCGGCCGTCGCGGATGTCCTCGGCGTAGTGGCACGCCACGCGGTGCCCGGCGCCGATCTCGCGCAGCTGCGGCCGGTCGGTGTCGCACAAGCTCGCCTGCCGCCACGGGCAGCGCGTGTGGAACCGGCAGCCCGTGGGCGGGTTGGCCGGCGAGGGCAGGTCGCCCGCGAGCAGGATCTGCTCCCGGGTGTCCTCCACGACCGGGTCCGGCACGGGAATCGCCGAGAGCAGCGCGCGCGTGTACGGGTGCAGCGGGTTCTCGTACAGCTCCGCCGAGGTGGTCTCCTCCACCAGCGCGCCCAGGTACATCACGCCGATGCGGTCGGAGATGTGCCGGACGACGGCGAGATCGTGGGCGATCACCACGTACGTGAGGCCCAGCTCGTTCTGCAGGTCCTCCAACAGGTTCACGACCTGTGCCTGCACGGACACGTCGAGCGCGGACACCGGCTCGTCGGCCACGATCAGGTCCGGCTCCACGGCCAGCGCCCGCGCGATCCCGATGCGCTGGCGCTGCCCGCCCGAGAACTCGTGCGGGTACTTGCGCAGCGCCGTCTCGGGCAGGCCGACCGCGCCCAGCAGCTCACGCAGCCGCTGGTCCGTGGCGGCTTTGTCCTTGGCCAGCCCGTGCGCGCGCATGCCTTCGAGCAGGATCGACTCCACCGGCTGCCGAGGGTCCAAACTGGACATCGGGTCCTGGAAGATCATCTGCATCCGGCGCCGGGCCTTGCGCAGCTTCTCGCCCTTGAGCTGGGCGACGTCTGTGCCGTCGAATACGACCTTGCCGGCCGTCGGCTCGCTGAGCCGCAGGATCGCGCGGCCCAACGTGGACTTGCCGCAGCCGGACTCGCCGACCAGGCCGTAGGTCTCGCCGCGGCGGATCGACAGGTCGACGCCGTCCACCGCGTACACGTGCCCGACCGTGCGGTCGACGACGATGCCGCGCTTGATCGGGAAGTGCACCTTGAGGTCGGTGACCTCCAGCAGGACCTCGTCCTGTGGCTCGTTGATCACCTCGGTCATCGGGTCCCTCCAGCGGTGGCCACGGCGGGCTTCACCGGGTTGTGGCAGCGCAGCAGGCCGTTGTGGTCGGGCACGAGCTGCGGCGAGCGCTCCTCGCACACCTGCAACGCGTTGGGGCAGCGCGGCGCGAACGCGCACCCGCCGTCCCACGGGATGTTGTCGGACACGGAGCCGGGGATCGGCACGAGCTTCTCGCCCCGCCCCACGTCGAGGCGCGGGATCGAGGCCAGCAGCCCGTGGGTGTACGGGTGCCTCGGCTCGGCGAACAGCGCGTGACGCTCGGCGCGCTCCACGATCTTGCCGCCGTAAAGCACGTTGACCTCGTCGCACAGACCGGCGACGACACCGAGGTCGTGGGTGATCATGATCAGCGCGGTGCCGGTGTCCTGCACCAGTTCCCGCAGCAGCGCCAGGATCTGCGCCTGGATGGTCACGTCGAGCGCGGTCGTCGGCTCGTCGGCGATGAGCAGCCGCGGCCGGCACGCGAGCGCGATCGCGATGAGCGCGCGCTGGCGCATCCCGCCCGAAAGCTGGTGCGGGTACTCGGAAAGCCGCCGCGTCGGGTCGGGGATGCCGACCTTGTCGAGCAAGTCGGTGGCCTCGACTTTGGCTTTGCTGCGCGACAACCCGCGGTGGCGTTCGAGCACCTCGGTGATCTGCAACCCGATCGGGATCACGGGGTTGAGCGAGGACAGCGGGTCCTGGAACACCATGCCCAGGTCGCGCCCGCGCCGGTCGCGCATGTCGCGGTCGGAGATCTTCAGCAGATCGGTGCCCTCGAACGACACCGAACCGCTGACCTTGTTACCGCGCTTGGCCAGTAGCCGCATGATCGCCAGCGACGTCACCGACTTGCCGCAGCCGGACTCGCCCACGAGCCCCACTGTCTGGCCGGGTTCGACGTCGAAACTGACGCCGTCGACCGCGGCGAACGGCTTCTCACCGCGGCGCTGGAACACGACCGTGAGGTCGCGGACTTCGAGGAGTGCCATGGGTTACCGCCGGTTCTTCGGGTCGAGGGCTTCACGCAGGGACTCGCCGAGCAGCGTGAACCCGAGCGCCACCACGATGATCGCGATGGCCGGGTAGTAGGCGAGCTCCGGGCGGATGTCGAGGAACTGGCGCGAGGCGTTGCCCAGCATCAGCCCCCACTCCGCGCGCGTCGGGTCCGGGTCGCCCAGGCCGAGGAACGACAGCGCCGCGGCCTCCAGGATCGCGGTGGCCAGCGTGAGCGTGGCCTGCACGATCACGGGGCCCACCGAGTTGGGCAGCATGTGGCGGAAGACGATCGTGCCGCGTTTGACGCCGAGCGACGTCGCGGCCAGCACGTGGTCGGCTTCCCGTTGTGCCAGCATCGAACCCCGCAGCAGCCGCGCGAAGATCGGCACACCGATGATCGATACGGCCAGGATCACCGTCCACTGGCTCGGCTTCGCGAACAGCGCCGCGATCGAGATCGCCAGCAGCAGTGAGGGGAACGACAACAGCACGTCGACCAGTCGCATGAGGACGGTGTCGACCCAGCCGCCGAACGCACCGGCGAGGCCGCCGATGATGACCCCGATCAGCACGCCGATCACGGTGGCGAGCACGCCGACCAGCAGCGTCTGCTGCGCACCGACGATGAGCCGAGACAGGAAATCGCGGCCGAAGTCGTCGACGCCGAGCGGGAAGCCCGGGCTCGGGCCGGGGATGATGCCCTTGCCGAGCTCGACCTGGTCCTGCAGGTAACGGATCTGCGGGTCCTTCGGCGCGATCAGCGGCGCGAAGATGGCCAGCAGCAGGAACAGCAGCGTGATCACGCCACCGGTAATGGCGACCGGGCTGCGCAGCATGCGCCGGAACGCTTCGGCCCCGAGGCTGCGCCCACCCGCCGACGCCGCGGCGAGCTTGTCGATCGGTTCTTTCTTCTTGGCAAGCAAAGTGTTCATCGCACACGCACCCTCGGGTCGATGATCCCGTACGAGATGTCGACCAGCATGTTCACCAGCACGTACACCAGAGCCCCGAACAGCAGCAGAGCCTGCAGCCGGGGGTAGTCACGCCGTTCGATGCCTTCGGCCAGCAGGAAGCCGAGGCCGCGGAAGTTGAAGACCCGCTCGGTCAGCACCGCGCCGCCGAGCAGCGCGCCGGTCTGCAGGCCGATGGTCGTGACCACCGGCAGCAACGCGTTGCGCAGCACGTGCCGGCGCCGGATCACCGACTGCGTCAGGCCCTTGGAGTTGGCCGTGCGGAGGAAGTCTTCGTTGAACACGTCGAGCACCGACGCGCGCGTGATGCGGGTGATCACCGCGAGCGGGATGGTCGCCAGCGCGAAGGCCGGCAGGATCAGGTGCTTGATCGCGTCCCAGACGGCGTCCCACTCGCCCGTCATGATGCCGTCGAGGATGGCGAAGTTGGTGATGCTCGTGGCGTCGATGCCCGCGGCCTGGCGGCCTTGTGACGGCAGGCCGAGCGGAGCGGCCAGCAGGTCCTGCATCGTGTAGCCGAGGAAGAACACCGGCACCGCGACACCGACGAGCGTCAGCACGATGATGATGTTGTCCGGCACGCCGCCGCGGTAGCGCGCGGCCAGGTAACCGAAGGGCACCCCCACGACGATCGCGATGATCATCGCGGAAAGCCCGAGCTCGATGGTGGCGGGGAGGAACGTACCGATCTCGCCCATCACCGGCTGGGCCGAGACGAGGGAGTTGCCGAAGTCGCCGGTGACGGCGCGGCCGAGGAACTTGAAGTACTGCAGGATGATCGGCTGGTCCAGACCGAGCACGTGGTTGAGGCTGGCGATCTTCTCCGGCGTCGCCTTGTCACCCAGGAGCGCGGCCGCCGGGCCGCCGGGCAGGGAACGCAACCAGGCGAAGACCAGGATGGACAGGATGAGGAGCGTCGGAATCGCTTGTAGCACCCGACGCACTAAGAAACGGAGCACTTGTAGTCCTTTGTGTACAGCCCGGGAACGTGGGCAAGGGGGCAGGCGCGGTAGCGCCTACCCCCCAGCCCGGCTGCTCAGCGGAGCACGTCAGCCGATCGTGACGTTGTTGAAGCGTTCGTCGGTGAGCGGGCTGGCCACCACACCCTTGATCTTCGGTCCGACCACGATCGCCGGCGTCGGGTAGGCGATCGGGATCGCGGGCAGGTAGTCCATGATCTGCTTGTTCACGCCCTGGTAGGCCTTGGCGTGCGCGTCACCGGCCGGCGAACCGTCGGCCGCGGCGAGCGCGTTGAACAGCTCGGGGTTGTTGAACCCGAACTCCTTCTTCTCGCGGCCGAAGAACGTGCCGACGAAGTTGCCGGCGTCGTTGTAGTCACCGGTCCAGCCGAGCAGGTGCAGGTCCTGCTTGCCGAACTTCTGCACGTCGTCCTTGTAACCGCCGTTCCACGGCTCGGCCACCGGCTGGATGGTGATGCCGATGTTCTTCAGGTCCTCGGAGATCGAGGTGAACGTGTCGGCCGGGTTCGGCATGTAGGGCCGGGTGACCTCGGTCGGGTAGTAGAACTTCAGCGTCAGGTTGCTGGCGCCGGCCTCGGCGAGCAGCTGCTTGGCCTTCGCCGGGTCGTACGGGTACTTGGTGACGTCGTCGGTGTAGCCCGAGATGGCCTTCGGCACGAACTCGGTGGCGACCTCGGAACCCTCGGCCAGCTTCGACTTCACGAACTGCTCGCGGTTGATGCCGTAGGCCAGGGCCTGGCGGACACGCACATCCTTGAGCTTCGGGTTGCCGGACTGGTTGATGCCCAGGTACAGGACGTTGAACGAGGGGCGGATGAGAACCTGCTCACCCTCGTTGCGCAGCAGCCCGTAGTCCGACGGCGCCGGGAAGTCGTAACCCTGGATGTCGCCGGCCTTCAGGGCCTGCTTACGGGCGTTCTCGTCGGGGATGACCTTGAAGATCAGCTTGTCGAGCTTCGCCGGCTCCGTGCTGGAGTCGTTACGCACCAGCGTGATCTCGCCCTTGCCCTGGTCCCAGTTGTCGAACTTGAACGGGCCGGTGCCGGTCACGTGCTTGTACGCGTAGTCGCTGTAGGCGAACGAGTCGCCGGACTGGGTGACCTTGTCCGCGTCGTACTGCTTGAGCGCGGTCGGGCTCTGCATCGCGAACGACGGCAGCGTGAAGGCGGCGGGGAACGCGCCCTTGGCCTTGTTCAGGTTCACGACCGCGGTCGCCGGGTCCTTCGCCTCGCAGCTCTTGAACACGGGGTCGCCGCCGGCGTCGCCCTCGTTCTTCGCGAAGCCCTCGAAGACGTCGCCGTAGTAGATCATCTGGCTCTGGGCGGCGGCGCCTTTCATGTTGTACCAGCGGTTGAAGTTGAAGCAGACCGCGTCGGCGTTGAACTCCGTGCCGTCACTGAACTTCACGCCCTGCTTGAGGGTGAAGGTCCAGGTCTTGCCGTCGTTGCTCGACTCCCACTTCGTGGCGAGCGAGGGCTCCAGCTCCGCGGTGCCCTGCTTGTTCTGGATCAGCGTGTCGAGCATCTGGCGCGTGATCCGGAAGGTCTCGCCGTCGTCGTTGAACACCGGGTCGAACATCTTCGGGTTGCCGGTGTCGCCGAAGACCATCGTGCCTCCGGTGCCACCGCCTCCGGCCTCGTCGCGCTTCGACTCGGCGCACGCGGTGAGCGAGACCGCGAGCACCCCGGCAAGCCCGATCAGGGCCGCTCGACGTGTTCGGGTCAGGCGCAATTGCTGCATCTGGCACCCCTTGGGAGATGTTCGGTGTCAAGAACCGTCCGGTCGGTCAGGAACTCTCGGACGTTCGGTGTGCTCGCCGACACTAGCGGGAACTCGGCTTGCACTTAAGCACGTGAGGTTACGATCGCGCTACGTAAGGGCCAAAGTCACCGCAATGTGTCGAGAATTGTGTACGTAACGTGACGAATTTTGTCGCATTAGTACTTAGAGTGGCACTATGGCCACTCTAATGGCCTAGTACCGAAGCAGGTTTTCGGGTCGTTTCGGACGCGCGGTGACGATCAAGCCAGTCTGGTTTGTGCCGATTCGGGTGTGCCGTCGACGGCGAACCAGCCTTGTTCGAACAACTGCCAGCGACGCAGGTGGGCGCGCGACGCCTCACCATCACGGGCCACGGCGCGCTCCAGCCGTTCGGACTGGCTGCCGCCCTCGATCCAGCACAGGTGTGACAGCCGCGAACGCACCGACCGGCGGCCGCTGGACACGCCTTCCAGCACCAGAACCTCAGGCACCTCAACGGTCACGAGCTCACCCGGTCGTGGCTCCCCGCAGGTCCAGTCCACCCGTTGGTACTCCCCGGCCCGCCCGGCTGAAAGCGGTTCCAGCACGCCGCGTTCGAGCTGCGGCCACCACGCCACGGGGTTGTCCCAGGTCGCGAACGCGTCCGTACTCACGAGTGCCGCCTGCGGTCCCAGCTCGGCCACCACCACTTCGGCCAAGGTCGACTTGCCGGCCCCGGACGGCCCGTCGACCGCGAGCACACGAACGCCGCCCAGCCGAGGCGGGGCGGCGAGCAGCGCGGAGATCAGCGAACGCGTGCGGCGCTCACTTCGGGCAGGCCCTTGACGTCGTCGGGCGTGGCCGTCTTGGCCTCCAGCGCCTCGATTCGGGCCGCGAGCTCCCGCTTGGTGTCCTCGAGCTCGCAGCGCAGCAGCGCCGTCTCCTCGACGGAGGTCCGGACCTCTTCCTCCAGGTGCCCGACCTCGGTGGACAGGTGCAGCGCGACGAGTGCGAGGACGACGCCGGCCAGGAGGAACACGAAGTTCGACGGGGTCTGGACCCCCGTGATCTTCGCCAGGAACTCCGCGGCCTGCGGAATCACCGCGAGCACCACGACACCAACGGCGACCACGAGCCACACGCCCGCGTACTTCTCCCGAAGCTTCCGGCGCCGCATCATCTCGAGGACGACGAACAGCACCAGGCACGCGACGACGATGCTCAGTACGCGCCAGCCGGCCATGAATTCCCCTTACGCTGCGTCGGACGAGTCGACGGACGGACGGCGACGGACGAGCGCCAGCAGCAGCGCGAGCCCGGCGCGGGAGAGGTACACAGCCGATTTCACCGGCGAGTGGCTGGGCGTGCCGGCGACACGCTCACGCATCACGACCGGTACCTCGGCGATCGTGAGCTTGCCCCGGATCGCCATCACGAGCGATTCCACGGTGTCGCCGAGATACTCGGCCGGGTAGTAGTTCGCGAACATCCGGATCGCGCGCGGTCCCATGGCCTTGAAGCCCGACGTGACGTCGGTGATCTTCCGCCTGGCCAGACGCGAGAAAACGAGCGAGAGCGCGACCATCGCGTATTTACGCGGGCCGACGGCGCGGTAGGCGCCCTTGCCGGCGAAGCGGGAGCCGATCGCGATGTCGGCGCCCTCGTCCAGAGCCGCGAGCAGCGCGCCGACCTCTTCGGGGTCGTGCTGGCCGTCGGCGTCCACCTGCACCACGACGTCGTAGCCACGGGCGGCGGCGTACCGGAAGCCGGTGCGCATCGCGCCGCCGACGCCGAGATTCACGGCGAGCCGGGCGACTTCGGCACCCGCGGCACGCGCGAGCTGCGCCGTGGCGTCCACCGAGCCGTCGTCGACGACGAGGATGTCCATCCCCGGCAGGGACGACTTGACCTGGCTGATGACGGAGCCGACGCTGGCCTGCTCGTTGAGGGCGGGCATCACGATCAGAACGCGTCGGGTGCTCACGGAAGTGGTGGACACGGAGATCACTCTAACTTCTCACTGACCGTGAGGGGCGGCGGACCCGGGAGAGGCACCGGCCGCGACGACGCCCTGCTGGCCTTCGATCTGGTAGATCGTGGCCCCGTCGTTGCGGAAGACCTCGTGGAAGTCCGGACCGGCGACGATGTCGGCGACCCCGACGGACTGCTCGGCCGTGGGCGTCGCCTTGCCCTTGCCCACGATGACGTAGCGCACGTGCAGGTCGGTGAGGTCCTTGCGCACCTGCGGGTACTGCTCGATGTCGTCCAGCCACACGGACAGGTAGCCGGCCTCGGTGTCCGGCTCGGCCCCGTAGAAGGTCCACTCCACCGGGGTGACCCCGGCCAGCGCGTACATCCACACGGAACCGTCGGCCTTGTCGTTCATCACGCGCTCGCCGGGCGAGGTGTGCTGGCCCAGCCACTGGTAGGCGGCTTCCTCCGCCTTCGAGACGGTGGGGCCGTCGCCGTAGTTGATCTCCAGGCGCGCGGTGTTGCGTCCGATGTAGCCGCCGCGGCTCAGCCCGCCCACGACGAGGGCGATGAGGACCGCCCCGATCAGGCCGAGCGTGGCCGGCTGCAGCTTCACGCGCGAGCCGACCTTGCGCGCGAACCAGCCCGAAACCGTGTGGGTGAACTCGCCGAACGCGACGCTGCCCGCCAGCGGCACGAGGGCCGCGATGCGCCAGTGGTCGTTGTAGAAGACGCCGGTGATCGTGTGGATCAGCGGCGTCTCGAGCGAGACGGTGGCCGCGAACAGGCCGCCGAACACGATGTACGCGCCGACCATCCACATCATCCGGCGGTGACGCACCATCAGGAAGACGCCGATGATGGCCGGGATGCCGATCCACCACTGCGGGAAGTCGGCCATCGGGGAGAACGTGATGGTCTCGCCCAGACCACCGCTGACCGTGGCTTCCGAAGCCCACGTGGCACTCGTCACGCCGCCGACGTTGTAGAGCGAAGGCAGCACGAGCGGCACGCCCAGCACCGCGGCGAGCACCACGGTCGCGATGAGCGACGGGCCGGAGCGGCGCCAGTCGATCTTCTCCCAGCGGAACAGCACCGCGAGCAGGATGAGGATGAAGTAGACGGCGATCACGAACACGATGCTCGTGTGCAGGCCCGTGAGCCCGGCCACGCCGACGCCGATCGCGACGGGACCGGCGATGCCCATCGGCTTGAGCAGCAGCTTGGCGATGGCCAGCATCGCGGGGATCATCGCGACGCCCGCCACGTACGGCCACAACGGACCACGCCACAGCGAGTCGTACGGGAACGCGGTGAACCACGTCGTCACGGCCGCGGCGGCCGCGATGCCCAGCGGCGGCATGTGCCAGGCCCGGCACATGGCGGCGACACCGAGCGGCACGCTGAGGATCACGGCGAGCACCGCGAGGTTCAGCGTGGGCATCATCGTGAGCCCGGCCTTGTCGAACACGAGGGCGAGCAGCGCGTGGTAGGTGTCGGGGTAGAAGTAGTCGGTCTGGTTGGGCAGGTTGGCGATCGTGCCCACAGTGGACGGCCGCGCGTCGCCGTGCTCGGCGATCCAGCGCACCAGGTTCGCGTGGAACGGCGCGTCCCAGCCCTGCTGCACGCGGTCGATGCCGTTGGTCCCGCGGAAGAACGTGACCGCGCCCACGGCCATGCCGACGAACACGCCCAGCCCGATCAACACGTGGTCGCGCACCGAGCGCGCGGGCTTCTCCTCGGGCTCGCGCTCCGGGTGACGGCGCGCGGTGAAGCGGCGCACACCGAAGCCGATCGCGAAGCCGACGAGGGCCAGCACTACCGTCCACAGTGCCACGTCGAGCAGGTTCCAGCGGATGCCGAGGTCACCGAGCACCGGCACCCCGAGCGCGACGATGCCGAACGTCAGCAGCGGCCCCGCGGCGGCGAGCGTCCACCCGCGCAGCCCGATGGCGGCGCCGAACACCAGCCCAGGCACCCAGAAGGCGAGCAAGATCAGTACTACGTTCATCGGATTCGCTGTCCAACCCTTACCGGCTCTTCACACCGACTTGGCCGCCGGCCTGAGCTCGCCTGCACAGTACTCAGACGCCCGGGGTGCCCTGCACGTTGCCCGGTCGCCGCAAAACGAACGCCGCCGCGACCACGAGACCCACCGTCGGCCCGACGGCCAACCCGACCACGGCCCGCAGGATCGTGTCACCCGGCAGCAACAACAGCACCAACGCCGTCGAAACGGCGACCACGGCCCAGGTGACGAGCACCTTGTTCGCCTGCGTCCTGGCGACGAGGACCGCGGTCATCAACTGCATCGCGGTGAGCAGCACGGCACCCCACACCATGCCCGCGACCCACCAGCCCTGGGCGGACGCGTACTTCGCCCCGAACAGCAACTGCACCAGCCACGGTCCGATGAGCAGTCCGACCAACGCGCCGGCGACTCCCACGACGAGGGTGCCGAGCGTGCCGAGCGCGAGCAGACGGCGCAGGCGGTGCATGCCTTCGGCAGTACCGGAGAGCCGCACCACCGTGGGTACCGCGAGCGCCTGCAACGGCGAAAGCAGCAGCAAGGGGACTCTCGAGACCTGCAGCGTCGCGAACAGCACACCGACCTGCGCGTCGTCGCCGGCCGGGGCGAGGAGGCTGACCAACGCGGGATAGCCCGTGATGACGCTCGCAGTGAGCCCGGCGCCGGCCATGAGCAGCACGATCCGGGACGCGACCGGCCGCCACGCCTCGCCGTCGAGGTGGGGATCGATCAGGCTGCTGATCGGGCGCACGAACAGCAGCCAGGCGAACGAGCCGACGGCCGCGGCGATAGCGAAGGAGACGATGCCGGTGAGGCCTGCCACGAACACGCCGGCGAGCACCAGCACGCGAACCGCGGCCTCAGCGAATACCAGCCACGAGTACTGGGCAATCTTCTGCGCCCCGACCAGCAATCCCCGCGCGGCGAACTGGCAGGCGAACGAGAGCGCACCGCAGAACACGATGATCCCGAGTTCGGTGTGGCCTGAGTACAGGCGCTCGTTGAGCACCGGCACCACCACGGTGAGCCCGGCGATCACCGCGACGATCACGGCGCCGACGGTGAGCGCCCGCAGCGCGGGCCGCCCGGGTTTGCGGCCTTCCAGCGCGCCGACCGCCGACTGGCGAGAAAGCTCTTGTTCGAGCGGCGACAGGGCGCTGCCCAGCCCCATCAGGATGCCCCAGAACGAAAGGAAGACCTTGTTGTCCGCCGGGTCGAGCCAGCGGCCCACCAGCAGGGTCAGCACGTAGCCCAAGGCGATGGCGACCAGCAGGGAGATGCCGATCTTCCCGGCCGACCTGCCGGTTTCCTTCGCCAGTTCGCGCTGTCCCTCGTCGGTCACCGGTGTGCTCGGTGTGCTCATCGGGCGGACCGGCGGCGGGCGCGCAGGGCCATGACCAGACCGCGCACGGCACCGGCGCCGAAGCCGGCGCCGAAGACCGGGGCGAGCAGCGCGACGGCGCGCGCTTCGGACTTCGTGGCGCCGAAGCGCGTCACGGCGGCGCCCGCGGCGGCGGAACCGGCGGCGGCGAGCGCCACGGCCGTCTTCGGGCGGCGCGCGGCCAGGCCGAGGCCGACGAGGCCGACGGCCAAGGCGGCGAAGAGGCCGTTGCGCGCGGGGCCGGGTGAAGCGAGGTAGGAGTCCACGAACGTGGTGCCGCGGAAGTACGACTGCGCGGTGAACTTCTTGAAGGAGTCGCGCCCGTGGTAGGTCGCGGAGAAGTCCGGTGCGAGGAAGACGCGGTGGCGCTCGGCGATCCAGCGCAGGACGCCGGTGTCGTCGCTCGCGAAGCGGGAATCGTCGAACAGTGATTCGAATGCGGCGCTCGCGTTCTCCAGAACTTCACGCGGCGCGGAAAAGAACCCCGTGCCCTTGGGGAACACGTCGAATTCGTCGATCCCGAAGGACATCAGTCGCGGATTCGCGCAGTAGCGCCGCCACGGAATCTTCACCATTCCGGCGAGGAAGCCCGCGTACGGATTGCGCTCGGAGTCCACGTTGATGTGGCCGTTCCAGACCGTGCGCTCCGGGTACGCCACGAGCTGGTCACGCAGGAACACGAGTGAGGTTTTGTCGACGATCACACGGCTGTCGACCAGCACGACCTGCTGCCCGGAGGCCTTGGCGAGCCCCGCGCGACGGGCTTCGAAGCGCCCGCTGTTGGGCTGGGCCAGCACGGTGATGCCGTGGCGCCGCTGGAGTGCGGCCAGCTTCTCGGGCGTTCCGTCGGTGCTACCGTCGTCGACCACGACGATCTCCGCCGGCCAGCCCGCGGCCTCCGCGGCCGTGACCAGTGCGCCGACGCTGCGTTCGATCCAGTCCTGCTCGTTGTAGACCGGAATCACGACGCTGAGCGAGGGGAGGAGCGGGTTCGCACTCACGGGCCGAGGCTACCCTGTGCCCCGGGGCCGGACGTGCCCAGTATCCTTCGGACACCGCATACCGACCAGAAACGGGCCTCCGGTGATTTCCTTTATTCTCGGCACCACCGCGGAACTGATCAAGATCGCGCCGGTCTACCACGGGATCGCGGAGCGCGGCGTGCGGCCGAAGATCTGGTTCACCGCGCAGCACGTGGACGAGGTCGCCGACGCGCTGGCCGATCTGAAGCTGCCGGAGCCCGACGTCTGGCTCATGCCGCGGGACAAGGCCCACAACCTGGAATCGCCCGCGCAGGTGCCGGGCTGGGCGGCGCAGGTGCTGCGCACCGCGTGGAGCCGGCGGGCCGAGTTGCGCGCCGCGCTCGTCGAGGACGGACGGCCGCCGCTGGTGCTGGTGCACGGCGACACGTTCACGACGCCGTACGGCTCGCTGATCGGGAAGCGCATCCTCAAGTCGCGCGTCGGGCACGTCGAGGCGGGCGCGCGGTCGGGCAGCATCCTGTCGCCGCTGCCGGAAGAGCTGAACCGCAAGATCGCCGCGAAGATCGTCGACATCCACTTCGCGCCCACTTCGCGTGAGGTCAACAACCTGCGCCACGCGCGCGGCGTCGTCGTCGACACCGAGGCGAACACCGCGATCGACGCGATGCGCCTCGCGATCAACCAACCGCTGGACGTGCCGAACCTGCCGGAGAAGTTCGGCCTCGCCACGCTGCACCGCTTCGAGCTCGTGTCGCGCGCGGACAAGTACCGCGAAGCGCTGGAGATCCTGCGCGAGCAGAGCCGCAAGATGCCGATCCTGTACATGGCGGGCGCGCCGGAGCGGGAGAAGATCCGGTCGCTGGGCCTGGACAACCTGTTCGACGACAAGTTCATCGCGCAGCCCAAGATGCGTTACCTGAAGTTCCTGCCGCTGGTGGCGCGCGCCGAGTACGTCGTCACCGACTCCGGTGGCCTCTCGGCCGAGTGCTACTACCTCGGCCTGCCCTGCGCGGTGCACCGCGAGCGCACGGAAACCCCGCAGCACCTGGGCGAAACCGTGGTGCTGACGGAAATGCGCGGCGACAAGCTGCAGAACTTCCTGGACACGTACCAGAACCGGCGCGGTGAGTCCTGGATGGACAAGTACCACCCGTCCGACATCATCGTCGACACGCTGGCGCAGCTCGGCTACTGCTGAACCACAGCAACGCGAAACGGCCCCTTCACCGCGGTGAAGGGGCCGTTTCGTTTGTCCTTACAGCGCTCGCCGGCCGGACAGCGCTCGGCCGAGGGTCAGCTCGTCGGCGAACTCCAGGTCGCCGCCCATCGGCAGGCCCGAGGCCAGCCGCGTGACGGACAGGCCCGGGAAGTCGCGCAGCATGCGGACCAGGTAGGTGGCCGTGGCCTCGCCCTCGGTGTTCGGGTCCGTGGCGATGATGATCTCGCTGATGTCCGCCGCACCGATGCGCTTGAGCAGCTCACGCATGCGCAGCTGCTCCGGCCCGATGCCTGACAACGGGTCGAGCGCCCCGCCCAGGACGTGGTAGCGGCCCTTGAACTCGCGTGTGCGCTCCACGGCCAGGACGTCTTTCGGCTCCTCGACCACGCAGATCACCGTGAGGTCGCGGCGCTCGTCCCGGCAGATGCGGCAGGTCTGCTGCTCGGAGACGTTGCCGCAGATCTCGCAGAACTGCACGCCCTCCTTGACCTTGCCGAGCACGTCCTGCAGCCGCCCGATGTCGGCGGGATCCGTTGCCAGCAGGTGGAAAGCGATGCGCTGGGCGCTCTTCGGCCCGACCCCGGGCAGCCGCCCGAGCTCGTCGATCAGGTCCTGGACCACACCCTCGTACAAGGGTCAGCCGCCGAACCCGAGGCTGCCGAGATCCGGCATCCCGCCGCCACCGAGGCCGCCGGCCAGGGGGCCGAGCTTCTGCTCGGTGAGCTTCTGCGCGTTCGCCGACGCGTCGCGCACCGCGGCGACCACGAGGTCGGCCAGGGTCTCGACGTCGTCCGGGTCGACCACCTTGGGGTCGATCACGAGGTTCTTGAGCTGGCTGTCGCCGGACACCGTCGCGGTGACCAGGCCGCCGCCCGCGGTGCCTGTGACCTCGGTGTTCGCGAGCTCCTCCTGCGCCTCGACCAGCTTCTGCTGCATCTGCTGCGCCTGCTGCATGATCTGCGACAGGTCGAAGCCGCCGCCGGGTTGCACCATGATCGCTCTCGATCCTTCCGCCACTGGGTGTTCCTCCCCAGCGTAGCCGCGTCGCCGCGCTGCCTGCCCAGGCGCCACGCGCACGCCTGTGGCACGGTGGTCGCCGTGCGTGTGAACCCTCTCCCGTTACTGGTCGGCCTGGTGCTGCTCACGGCGTGTTCCGGCGGTGGCGGGACACCGGCCGCGGCTCCTGCTCCGAGTACTTCGGCGCCGGTGACCACGACGTCGGCGGCGGCTTCCTCCTCGGTGGCTTCACCCCCACCGGTGCCGTCGACTTCTTCGGCCAAGCCCGCCGTGCCCGTGGTGACGGGCAAGGTCGTGGTGTTGGACCCCGGCCACAACGGCGGCAACGCGTCGCACCCGAAGGACATCAACCGCAGCGTCCCGGCCGGGCGCGGCGAGATGAAGCCGTGCAACACGACCGGCACGGCCACCAACGCGGGGTACTCCGAGCACGCGTTCAACTTCGCGGTGGCGCAGGAGGTCGGGAACGCGTTGGCGGCCAAGGGGATCAAGGTCGTCTACACGCGCACGAACGACACCGGCGTGGGCCCGTGCGTCGACCGCCGCGCGGAGATCGGCAACGACGCCGGCGCCGGCGCGGTCGTCTCCATCCACGCCGACGGCTCCACGTCGGCCGGCGCGCACGGGTTCCACGTCGCGTACTCGTCGCCGCCGCTGAACGCGGCCCAGGGCGCCCCGTCGACGCGGCTCGCCCACGCCCTGCGCAACGGGCTTCGCGCCGACGGCTTCACCACGTCCACCTACATCGGCAGCGCGGGCCTGTCCGCGCGCTCCGACCTCGGTGGGCTGAACCTCTCGACCCGCCCGACGGTGCTGGTGGAGTGCGGCAACATGCGCAACTCCGCGGAGGCCGCGCTGATGTCGTCGGCTGCGGGGCGCGCGAAGTACGCGGCTGCCATCGCCGAAGCGATCGAGGCCTACCTCGCTTGACCCGCCGCTCGATCGAACAGCTCAGTCGAGCGGACGCGCGCCCAGGTGGTCGGAGATGAGCTTGCGGGCGATCTCGTCCGGGTCCTCGTCCGGGGACGGCGGGGGCGGCGGCGGGACGGGGCTCGAGTCCTCCGAGTAGATGTCGTCGTCCTCGTCCGAGGGTTCGGGCGGGAGCGGGATGTCCGGCTCGGCGGTGGTGACCTTCGGGCGCGCCGGCGGTTCCGGGGCGCGCGGGGGCTCGGGCGCGGCCTGTTGCTGCTGCGGCGGCGCGGGGGCCGCGGGGGCGGGGGCGGACGGAGCGGCGGATGGGCGCGTGAACGAGCGCTCCGGCGCGGGCGCGGCCTGTTGACGCTGGGGCGCGGCGGCACGGGAGGGTGCGGCGGCCGCGGCGGCGCCGTGGACGCAGCGGACCTGCCAGTCGCCGCCCAGCACGTCGGACAGGGCGCCGGCGATCTTGCGCGCGTTGTCCTGGTCGGACAGGCGCCGGGCGAGGGGCTCGGACTTGTGCGTGAGCGTGACGCTCGTGCCCTCGACGTCGACGACGGTCGCCTGCGTGAGCATCGCTTCGAGGCTGCGGCCACCGGCCAGCTTGCGCAGCGCGGCCAGCAGCTGCGGCCAGACGTTGCGGATCGCGGCGGCGTCGACGCCGCCTTCGGACGCAGCCGGTGCGGCAGGGGCCGACGGTTCGGGAGCCGGTTCGGCGGCAGGTGTGGGTGTGGGTGCGGGCGCCGGGGTGCCGCCCGGAGTCCGCGGGGTTCCCCAGCCGTCGTCGGAGGGAGCCGGGGCCGCGGGTGCGGCCGCGGCGGGCTCTTCCACCGGACGCGCCGGAGCCGGCGGCTGAGCCACGGGCCGCGACGGCGCAGCCGCGGGAGCCTGGGCGCGAGCCGGCGGCTCGGCGGGAGGCGCAGCAGGCGCCGCGGAAGCCGGCCGCTGCGAAGGACGCTGGAACTCCCGATCCGCCGCGGGAGCCGAACGCAGCTGCGGCTCGACCCCTGCCTCACCGCCGCCACCGGCGACGACGGCACGGCGTTCGAGCCGCTCGATCCGGGCCAGCAAAGCCTTTTCCGACTCCGTGACCGAAGGCAGCAGCATCCGCGCGCACAGCAGTTCGAGCACGAGCCGCGGCGACGTCGCGCCGCGCATCTCGAGAAGTCCATTGTGGACGATGTCGGCGTAGCGCGACAGCGTGCCGAGACCGATGCGTTCGGACTGCGCGCTCATCCGGCCCAGCTCCTCGGCGGGAGCGGACACCAGACCACGTTCACCGGCCTCGGGCACCGAGCGCATCAGCACGAGGTCGCGCAGGCGGTCGAGCAGGTCGGTGGCGAAGCGGCGCGGGTCGTGGCCCGCGTCGGCGAGCTTCTCGACCGTGCTGAACACCGTGGCCGCGTCTTCGGCCGACAGCGCGTCGACCATGTCGTCGATCAGCGCGACGTCGGTGACGCCCAGCAGCGACACCGCGCGCGGGTACGTGACACCGTCGGGCCCCGCGCCGGCCAGCAGCTGGTCGAGCACCGACTGCGTGTCGCGCGCCGAGCCGCCGCCCGCGCGGATCACCAGCGGGTACACGGCGGGCTCGACCTGCGCGCCCTCGGCCGCGACGTTGCGTTCCAGCAGCGCGCGCATCGAGCTCGGCGGGATCAGGCGGAACGGGTAGTGGTGCGTGCGCGAGCGGATGGTGGTGAGCACCTTGTCCGGCTCGGTCGTCGCGAAGATGAAGATCAGGTGCTCGGGCGGCTCTTCCACGATCTTCAGCAGGGCGTTGAAGCCCTGCGTGGTGACCATGTGCGCCTCGTCGATGATGAACACGCGGTAGCGCGATTCGGCGGGCGCGTAGAAGGCCTTGTCCCGCAGCTCGCGGGCGTCGTCGACACCACCGTGGCTGGCGGCGTCAAGCTCCGTGACGTCGACGCTGCCGGGCCCCTCGGGCGCCAGCGCGCGGCACGAGTTGCACTTGCCGCACGGGTCCGGCGTCGGGCCTTCGACGCAGTTGAGCGAGCGCGCCATGATCCGCGCGCTCGAGGTCTTGCCGCAGCCGCGCGGCCCGGAGAAGAGGTACGCGTGGTTGATGCGGCCCGCCGCGAGAGCGGTTCGCAGCGGTTCGGTCACATGCTCCTGGCCGACGACCTCGGCGAAGGTCGCCGGACGGTACTTGCGGTACAGCGCGAGAGCCACCCCGCGAGAGTACCGGCACCGACCGACAACCTTCGCCGTGGCAGGTCAGCGCACCGAGGCAGCCGCCTTCGCCGCGTCCGCGACCAGCGCGTTCACCGCAGCGACGTGTGCGGCGGTCGTCGCGTCACGCTGCTGGGCGCGGGGCACCTCGTTCGCGAGGAACGCCGCGAGCGCCGAGTCCGGCCCGTCGAGCGCGCCCTGCGCGACGGCGTTGACCTCCTCGGCACCGGCTGCGGACATCGCCCGGCCGACGAAGATGCGGTCGTCGATCTCCTTCGCCTGGTACTGCCCCTTCTCGAGGAACTCGGTCACGTCGGCGGGGGTGCCGTCGAGCGCCTTCTGCGCCCAATCGCGGGTCGCGGGACCACCGGCGGCCAGGATCTGGTCCACGGCGAGGCGCTCGTCGTTCTCCTTGCCCGGGTACTGCTTGGTGCGCAGGAACTCCTTGACCTGAGCCCAGGTCCCGGCCAGCGCGTCGGCCGCGGCCTGCTTCAGCGCGGGCTTCCCGTCGCCGTCGGCGATGGCCGTGACGGCCGCGCGGTCGTCGGCCTCCTGCGCGGTGTCGAGGCCGGTGCGGACGAACGCGGTGAGGTTCTCGTCCGTGCCGCTCAGCGCCGCGCGGGCCGCGGTGCGGACGGCGGGGCCGGCGTTGCGCAGGAGGTACAGCGCGGCGGAGCGGCCGTCGGTGAGGGCGAGCGCGGGGTCCGTGCCCGGCGCGACGGCCTCGGCGAGCTGCCGGTCCTTCTCGGCCACGAGCCGAGCCGCCTCGTCGGCCTTCGCCTTGGCGTCGGCGTCTGCCTCAGCCGCCTCCGCAGCCGCCTTCTGCCCGGCCGCCTGGCCCGCGGCGAGCTGCTTGTCCAGCCGGTCGGCGTTGGCCTTGCGCGCGTCGCTCGCGAGCTTCGCCGCCGAGTCGGCCGCCGCCTGCGCCTGGGCCTTGAAGTGGAACGCCGCGGCCTTGCGCGCGAGGTCGCGCTGGTGCGTCACGGCCGTGATCTCGGTGTCGCCCGCCGCGGCGACCCCGCTCCACACGGACAGGAAGTAGCGGACGTCCTCGATCGTGCCGCTCAGCGCCTGCTGCCCGGCCGCGTGGACCTCGGGCCCGCCTGCGGACATGACCTGCGTGGCGCGCACGCGATCGTCGTCGGCCTGGGCCTGGGCGAGGCCGGTCTGCAGGAACTCGTGCCGGTCGGCCGGGGTGCCGTCGAGCGCGATCTGCGCCGCCCGCTTCACGCCGGGGCCGCCCGCGGACATGGCCTGGTTGACCAGCAGGTCCTCGTCGATCTCACGCGAAACCTGCAGGCCGGTGGCCAGGAACGCGCGGATGTCGTCGGGGGTGCCGTCGAGCGCCTTCTGCGCGTCCCGCTTCACGATCGGCCCGCCCGCGGCCAGCGCCTGGTCGACGAGCAGCCGCTCGTCGTTGTCCTGCGCGTTCTGCCGGCCGGTGGCCAGGAACTCGCGAAGCTCGTCGGCGGTGCCGAGCAGCGCCTTGCGCGCCGCGTTCGTCATCGTCGGGCCGCCGGTCTCGTAGAGCGCCACGGCCTGCGCGCGGTCACTCAGCACGTCGGCGCTCGCCGGAGTGGCGACCCCCAGCCCGAGCGCCAGCACAGCCCCGGCGACGAGCAGTCTTGTCCCGTTCAACGGTTTCCCCCACATCGGTAAAGGATCTTCCGAACCCTTATCGACGGAGACCCGAAGACGTTTCAGGTGTGCCCGAAACCGCCACAAGTACGCTCGGACGGACTCGTCCGAAGAGAGGAAACCCGTGAGCCGTTCTGCCCGCAGCCGCGACAAGGGCGGGCCGCGGCCGGGGAACTACCCGGTGCGGTTCGGCACGGCCGAACTGCTCGCCGACGCGGATCGACCCAACGCGTGGCTCATCTCGGTCGACGGGGTGGCGCAGTCCTACGTCGACCTCGACGATCCGACGAACCTGGAGTTCGACTACGTCCGGCGGCTCGGCGACGTCGTCGACTGCCTGCCCGAAGGGCCACTCGACGCGCTGCACGTGGGCGGCGCCGGGTGCACCCTCGCCCGATATGTGGCGGCGACGCGGGCGGGGTCGCGGCAGCTGGTGTTCGACGCGGACGGGCCACTGATCGACCTGGTGCGCGAGCAGCTGGACCTGCGCAGCGTGCCGCGGTTGAAGGTGCGGATCGAGGGCGGGCGCGAGGGCGTCGCGTCTCGCTACGACGCGTCGGCGGACCTCGTGGTGGTGGACGCGTTCGAGCGGGCGTCGTTCGCCGGCGGCCTGGCGACAGTGGAGTTCGTGACCGACGTGGCACGCGTGCTGCGCGGCGGCGGCGTGATGCTGGCGAACATCACCGACGGGCCCGGGCTGGCGTTCGTGCGGCGGTTCCTGGCGACGGTCGGCGAGGTGTTCGGGCACGTCGTGCTGCTGGCCGAGCCCGGGGTGCTGCGTGGGCGGCGCTTCGGCAACGTCGTGGTGGCGGCTTCGCGCGCGGAGCTGCCGGTGGACGTCCTGACGCGCAAGGCGGCTTCCTCGGCGTACCCGGCGCGCTGCGTTTCCGGCGACGAGCTGCGGAAGCTGCGGGGGAAGGCGCTGCCCGTGCGGGACGCCGAGCCGATCGCGTCGCCGGTGCCACCGGAGGACGTGCTCGGGCTGTTCTGAACGGGCCCCGAAAACGCCGGCTCCAAAACAAAGGGGACCCCGCGCACCCGTCAGAGCCTGCTTATCCTTGCTGCCTTCCGGCCCTGGGGAGGTTCACAGGGTGGACGCCGCGCGGGGTCCGTCGTCCAGTGTAGCGGAGGCGAACGGCGCCTAGCTGCCGACCGCTTGTTTGAGCTCCTCGATGAGCGCCGGGGTCAGGACCTCGGTGGCGCGGTTGGCGAACATCGCCATCTCGTACGCGATCGTGCCCAGGCTGGCCCTGGTGGTCTCGGTCTCGGTGTCGCCGACGCGGACGAGCTCGGCGTCGGCCAGGTCGGCGACGGAGGTGGCGGCCGAGGTGAGGCGGCGCAGCGGGTCGGCGATCGAGCGGCTCACGGCGAGCGCGAGGAACGCGACGAGTCCGAAGAGGACGGCCGCGCCGCCGCCGACCAGCCAGGCCAGCCGGGTCGCCGCGGCCGCGCGGTCGCCGGCCGCGGCGTTGATCTCGGCCGTCACGCGGTCCTGCGCGGTGCGGCGTTCGGCGGTCTGCTGCCGGCCGGCGGCCACGACGTCGTGCACGTAGGGCTCGGGCCCCGCGTCCGGCTCGGGCAGCTGCGTGGCGAGCTGGTCGACGTGGTGGGCGGCCTCGCCGGAGTCGACGTCCGCCAGGAGCGCGGCCTGGTCGTGGCCGGCCAGCTGCGTGAAGCGGTCGGCGTGCACCTGCGCGCGCTGGGTCGCTTCGTCCAGGAGGGACTGTCCGGCCGAGCGCGACTGGGCCGCGACGACCAGCGCGGTGACGCGCAGCGACTCCTCTTCGTCAGCCCGCAGGAGCGCTTCGAGTGCGGAGAGCTGACGGGCGCCCTCCGCGTCGGCGGCCGTGCGCGGCACGAGCTGCAGCGCGTCGATCAGCGCGCTCACCACGGTGTCGTACGTGCGGGCGATGCGTTCGGCGGAAATGCTGCGGTGCAAGGTGTTCTGCCGCTCGTCACCCAGGGAGCCGACGCGGGCGAGCGCCGTCTTCAGCTCGGCCTCCGCGCCGGCGCCGAGCGCGGTGCGGACCTGGCCGACGGTCGCGTCGACGGTCTGCTGCTGGCGCACGAGGTCGGTGTCGGCCGTCGAGGGCGAGGCCACGAACGCGGCGGCGAGCACGCCCTCGCGCTGCACCTGCCAGACGAGCCCGCTGAGCTCCTGGGTGTTCCAGGCGGCCCGAACGGTGTCGTCGGCCGAGGCGACACTGCCGGTCTGCTTGACCACGAACGGCACGGACACCAGCAGCACGGCGGCCAGCGGCGGCAGGAGCAACAGGTTGAGCTTGCCGCGAATGCCGAGTCTCGACAGCACCCGGGCACCGGCCCACCGGGGCCGGGTCCTGCCGTGGCGCATCAGCGTCACCTTCCCGTTCCTCCGCTCACGGCACCGCGGGCGGACATCTGTACACAAAGGAGCAAGACCGAACGGATGACACCGCAAAGGGGGCCATGCATGGCACCCGACACGCACGGTGAGACCCGTACCGTAACGGACAAGGGTGACCGGCCCCTGGCTCTTCCGCGCGAGAGCTTAGCGACTGGCACAAGATCCCGACAACGCTTCAAGACCACGTGTCCCAAGACGAAGATGGACGGTATGAGCACACCACCGCGTACGCCGACGCCCGCCGACGTGGCCGCAGCCGCGAACCGCATCCGGCCACACGTTCGGAGGACACCGCAGTTACGGACCGAAATCGACGGTCGGCCCGTGGTGTTCAAGCTGGAGCACCTGCAGCGCAGTGGTTCGTTCAAGCTGCGCGGCGCCGTCAACGCGCTGCTCGCCGGCCCGGCCCCGCGCCGCGTCGTCACGGCTTCGGGCGGCAACCACGGCCTCGGTGTCGCGACGGCCGCGCAGGCGCTGGGCCTGCCCGCGGTCGTGTACGTGCCCGAGTCCGTCCCGGCCGCGAAGGCCGCCGGGATCGAGGCCGCGGGCGCGAAGCTGATCCGCCACGGCGCGACGTACGCGGAGGCGGCGGCCGCCGCGCTGGCCGTCGGCGACGAACCCGGCACGCGCTACCTGCCGGCCTACGACGACCCCGACGTGGTCGCCGGCCAGGGCACGGTGACGGCCGAGGTCGTCGCGGACGACCCGGACGTCGACGCCGTGGTGGTCGCCGTCGGCGGTGGCGGGCTCGCCGCGGGCACGGCGCTGGCGGCCGACCGACGGCGCGTGTTCGCCGTCGAGCCGGAGCGCTGCCAGGCGCTGCACGCCGCGCTCGAGGCCGGTCAGCCGGTGGACGTCACGCTCGACTCCGTGGCCGCCTCGGCTCTCGGTGCGACCCGCGTGGGCGAAGTGCCCTTCCGGATCCTGAACGCCCCGAACGTCACGTCCGTGCTGGTCAGCGACGCCGAGCTGCTCGCCGCGCGCGACCGGCTGTGGAGCGAGTTCCGCCTGGCCGTGGAGCCGGCCGCGGCGGTCCCGCTCGCGGCGTGGCTCGCCGGTCGCGTGCCCGCCGCGCGGCCCTGTTTCGTCCTCTGTGGAGCGAACACGAGCATTACTTTCGCGTGAGGTCGTAGACGGTCGTGCCGCCGACGGTCGTCGCGGGGAAGTTCTGCTCGACCCACGTGGTGATCTGCCCGGCCGTGCCGCGGTTGCCGCCGAAGCCACCGCGGCCGCCTGCCACGAAGTAGTGCACCTCGCCGGCGCCGACGTACTGCTGGAACTGCGCGAGCGTCGGCGCCGGGTCGCTGCCACTGAAGCCGCCGATGGCCATCACGGGCTTGCCGCTGCTCAGCGCGAGACCGGCCGACTGCATGGCGCCGGTCTGCGCGGCGGCCCACTTCGTGGTGGTCGCCTGGAGAAGTCGATCAAGATCCACTGTGGACTCCACCGTCCCACCGAACCCACCGAAGCCGCCGCCGCGCAACCCACCGCCGCCACGCTGCCCCGCCGGCCCCGACGACGGCTGGCCGCCGGTGTGCGCCGTCGCGGCCGTGACGACGGTGAACGAAGCCGTGCCGAGCAGCGTCGCCACGAGCCCGAGCACGGCGACGACCGGCGCCGCGCGGCGGAGCGAGTCGACGCCGAAGAGCACGGCCGCGGTGGCGAGCGCGCCCAGCACGAGCACGGCGTAGCGCAGCCACGGCTGCCACTCCGGCGTCCGGGCGAGCAGGATGAACGCCCACACGGCGGTGGTGGCCAGCATCAGGGCGAGTACCGCGCGCGGGGCGAAGCGCGCCCGGCCGCGCCACAGCTCGCAGGCCGCGATGCCGATCGTCGCGGCGACGCCGGGCGCGAGCGCCACCGTGTAGTACGGGTGGATGATCCCGCTCATGTAGCTGAAGACCACGACCGAGACGACCATCCAGCCGCCCCACAGCAGCAGCGCGGCGCGGCTGCGGTCGGTGCGCGGGGCGCGGCGGGTGAACCACAGCCCGGCGACGAGCCCGATCAACGCGGCGGGCAGCAGCCACGACGCCTCGCCGCCGAACTGCTCGGTGAACAGCCGCGTCAGGCCCGTGCCGCCGCCGAAGCCGCGAAAGCCGCCACCTCCGCCGGCCCGGTTCGGCAGGTCTAAGCCGGCCGGCAGCTCGGGCCGGGCGCCAGCACCGCCGTGACCCTGGCCGAAGATCCGGCCCAATCCGTTGTAGCCGAAGGCCAGCTCCAGCACGCTGTTGTTCGTGGAACCACTGATGTAGGGCCGGTCGGCAACGGGCCACAGCGCGACGGCCAGCACCCACCACCCCGCCGACACGAGCACCGCACCGGCCGCGGCGAGCAGCTGCCACAGGCGCCGGCCGAGCGACGTCGGCGCCGCCACCGCGTAGGCGAGCACGAACGCCGGCAGCACCAGGAAGGCCTGCAGCATCTTGTCGAGGAACCCGAACCCGATCGCGACGCCCGCGAGCAACAGCCACTTCGTGCTCGCCCGCTCCAGCGCGCGCACCACGCAGTAGCCGCCGGCGACCAGGAGCAGCACGAGGAACGCGTCGGGGTTGTCGAAGCGGAACATCAGTGCCGCGACGGGCGTCAACGCGAGCGCGGAGCCCGCGAGCAACCCGGTGCCGGGGCCGGACAGGCGCCGCACCGCGAGGTAGAGCAGGCCGACGGACGCGACGCCCGCCAGCGCGTCGGGCACCAGCAGGCTCCAGCTGGAGAAGCCGAAGATCCGGCCCGAAAGCCCCATGACCCACAGCGAAAACGGTGGTTTGTCGACCGTGACCACGTTGCCCGGATCGAGCGAGCCGAAGAACCACGCCTTCCAGCTCTCGGTACCGGCCTGCACGGCCATGGCGTAGAAGTCGTTGCCCCAGCCCGAAATCGCAACATCGGTGACATACAGCGCAGCGGTCGCGACCAGGAGCACCGCAACCGCCGGCCGCACCCATCTGGGCTGCTCCACGGGCGGGGCCGCGGGCGTCGGGTCCACTGTGGTCGGTCCGGGCGCGGTGAGGGCACTCGTCATGCGGCCATGCTCACGACGCGGTTTGTGGGCTCCTTGTGCGCTTCCTGTGCGCGTCCTGTGAGAAATTCACGACCGGGTGATAGCCGGGTCACGGAACTCCGGGAACATTGCGACAAACTCTGTTCGTCCGGGCTCACTGAACACCGAGACGCGGCCGCTGTGCGCGGCCACGACGGCGGCGACGATGGCCAGGCCGAGGCCCGTGCTGCCGGCCGCGCGGGAGCGTGAGTTGTCGCCGCGGGCGAAGCGTTCGAACACGTCCGGCAGGATTTCGGGCGGGATACCCGGGCCGTCGTCGAGCACCGAGAGCCGCACCCAGCCGTCCTGTGTGGACAGTGCCGTGGTCACGGTGGTGCCGGGCGGGGTGTGGGTGCGGGCGTTGCCCAGGAGGTTGAGCACGACCTGGTGCAGCTGGCCGGCGTCGCCGAGGACGCTGATCGGCTCGCCGGGCGCTTCGAGCCGCCACTTGTGGTCGGGGCCGGCCACGTGGGAGTCGGCTACGGCGTCGGCCACCAGGCGCGAGAGGTCCACCGGCTCGGGCACGACGGGGCGGCCGGAGTCGAGCCGGGCGAGCAGCAGCAGGTCCTCCACCAGCGTCGTCATGCGCGCCGACTCGGACTCGACGCGGTTCATGGCGAACGCGACGTCGGGCGGCACCTGCTCCTGGCTGCGGCGCGTGAGCTCGGCGTAGCCGCGGATGGCGGCCAGCGGCGTGCGCAGCTCGTGGCTCGCGTCGGCGACGAACTGGCGCACGCGGCTTTCGCTGGCCTGGCGGGCTTTCAGCGCGTTGGCGATGTGGCCGAGCATGCGGTTAAGCGCGAAGCCGACCTTGCCGACCTCGGTGCGCGGGTCCGTGTCCACTTCGGGCACCCGCTCCGACAGCGCCACCTCACCGCGGTCGAGCTGCAGCTCCGACACGCGCGACGCGGTGGCGGCGAGCCGGTCGAGCGGCGCCATGGTGCGCCGGATCGTGACGGCGCCCGCGACGCCGGCCACGAGGATGCCGCCGAGCGCGACGCCGCCGAAGATGAATCCCAAGCGCCACAACGTGTCCGTGACGTCCGAGAGCGGCAGGCCGACCACCGAGAAATCACCCGACGGCGAGAACGACGCGATCACCCGGTACTCACCGAGGTCGCCGCCGAGGTCGATGGTGCGGCGGTGGCCGTCGGGCGGGAGGCCGAGCAGCAGCTTCTGCTGCGCGGTGGAGACCGATTGCAGCGGCGGCTTGACCTTCGACGGCGTAGCGGAGCCGAAGTTGAGCACGGCCGCGCGCACCGCGCCGTTGTGGACCTGGACGGCGAGCGTGCCGTCGCCCTGGCCGAGCACACGCAGCGGGTCGGGGGGCGGTTTGTCGCCGTAGATCCACGGTGGCCGGTCGCCACTGCGGAAGCCGCGGTCGGTCGCCGCGGCGAGGCGCTTGTCGACCTGGCCGACGAGGAAGTCCTGCAGCGCGAACTCCGTGACCACGCCGACGACCAGGCAGACGAGCGCCAGCAGCGCCGCCAGCTGCACGATCAGCCGGCGCCGCAGCGACCACGGCCGGCGCGCGCGGCCCGCGGGCGCGTCAGCCGGCGGGCTTGAGGACATACCCCGCGCCGCGCATCGTGTGGATCATGGGCTCGCGGTCGGCGTCGATCTTCTTGCGCAGATAGGAGATGTAGAGCTCGACGATGTTGGCCTGGCCGCCGAAGTCGTAGCTCCACACGCGGTCGAGGATCTGCGCCTTGCTCAGCACGCGCTTGGGGTTGCGCATGAGGTAGCGCAACAGCTCGAACTCCGTGGCCGTGAGCGGCACGAGGTCGCCGCCGCGATGCACCTCGCGGCTGTCCTCGTCGAGCGTCAGGTCGCCGACCACGAGCTGCGAACCGCTCGCGCCCGTCACCCCGTTGGCGCGCCTGAGGAGGGCGCGGAGCCGCAGTGCGACTTCTTCGAGGCTGAAGGGTTTGGTGACGTAGTCGTCGCCGCCCGCGGTGAGGCCGGCGATGCGGTCTTCGACGGCGTCCTTGGCGGTGAGGAACAGCACCGGCAGGAACGGCGCCTCGGCACGCATGCGGCGCAGCACCTCTAGACCGTCGAAGTCGGGCAGCATCACGTCGAGCACCACGGCGTCGGGCCGGAAGTCGCGCGCTACGCGGACGGCCTCCGTGCCGTCGCCCGCGCTGCGCACCTCCCAGCCCTCCATGCGCAGCGCCATGGCGACGAGCTCGGCCAGCGTCGACTCGTCGTCCACCACCAGCACCCGCACCGGGCTGCCGTCGGCGCGGCGCAGCTCGTCCTTGCCCCGGCCAGGCGACGTCGCGTTCATACTGCTCATGGTGCCATCCTCGGGCCCGGTGTTCAGGCCGAGCTGTGCGGCGGCTGTGCGTTTCCTGTGCGGTGGTTCAGCCGTTCGTGGCTCTCTTGCACAGCCGCAACCCACTCCGGACACAGCTCCCGCACAGCGGCGGCCGCGACTCTCGGTCGGACAGTCAAGACCCGGAGGAAAACACCATGACGACCGATCCAGCGCAGGGCGCCACGTGGGGCGCCTCTGGCGGCGAGCCGCCGGCGGCCCCGAAGAAGTCGTGGTCGGGCCGCAAAACGGCGATCGCCGCGGGCGTCGCCGTGGTCATCGCCGTGGGCGGGGGCCTCGCGATCTGGGCGGGGACCAGCTCCAATGACGCTTCGGCGCAGCAAGACCCCGGCAGCCCCGGCGGCTCGGGTGGCTTCGGCGGCTCGGGCGGTTTCGGTGGCCCGGGCGGCCGCCGCGGTTTCGCCGGCGGTCCAGGCGGTTTCGGCGGCGCCGCCGCCTTACGCGACGCCCTCCACGGCGACTTCGTCGTCACCGACGCAGGCGGCTACCTCACCGAACGCCTCCAGACCGGCGCCATCACGGAGATCAGCGCGACATCCGTCACCCTCACCAGCAAGGACGGCTACAAGCAGACCTACGTCCTCGACTCGTCCACCCAGAAGTCCGCCGCGACCCCCAAGACCGGCGACAACGTCACCGTCATCGCCAAGCTCAACGGCACCACCGCCACCGCCACCTCACTGGAGCCCGCCACCGCCGCCACCCAACGCGGCCCCGGCCCCGGCGGCACCGGCCAGCCCGGCCAGGGCCGCCGCCGCTACGGCAACTGACCGGGCCCCTCGACGCCGGCGCCACCGCCCGACCGCCATCGGGAGGTGACGCCGGCGTCGTCGTTCCCGTCTGCCGGGTCCCCTCGCCCGCCGGAAGTAGGCGCGAGAAGTCCACTCGTGCCACGGGCCACGACCTGTCCCCTCGCACCGCTGGCTTGGCCCCGCTGGCCCCACTGGCCCCCTCGCCCCGCCGACCGCGCACGACCGGTCCACTCGCGCCCCTGCGACGGCACGACCGGTCCACCCCACCGGTCCACTCACGCAGCGAACTCTGCCCGATCGGGCCCTCGCATCACCGCCCCGCACGACGGGTCCCTTCGCAACGCACGGCGCGAGAAGTCCACTCGCGAGCTCGCCATGACACGTCCCCTCGCGCGGTAAACCCGGCATCAGAAGTCCAGTCGCACCACCGACGCGGCACGACTGGTCCCATCGCAGGCCCCGACTCGGCACCAGCGGTCCCATCGCGCCCCGCCGGCACGCGACGCCCGGTCCAGCCGCGTCGCCGACCTGACCCGGCCGGCCCACTCGCTAGCAGGAATTTGGCGCGACCGGTCCCCTCGCGCCCCTGCGATGGCACGACCGGTCCATTCGCGCGGCCAACCCGGCGCGACTGGTCCAACCTGCCTCCCGGCCCCACCCTCCCCTCGCGCCCGGCGATGGCACAACCGGTCCCCTCGCGCGGCAAACTCGGCCGGAGCGGTCCCCTCGCACAACCAACCCGGCCCCACCAGCCCCCTCGCACAACCAACCCGGCCGGAGCGGTCCCCTCGCACAACCAACCCGGCCGGAGCGGTCCCCTCGCACAACCAACCCGGCCCCACCAGCCCCCTCGCACAGCAAACCCGGCCCGAGCGGTCCCCTCGCGCAGCAAACCCGCGGCCCGACCGGTCCCACCACACAACCAACCCCACCCCACCAGTCCCCTCCCACCGCAAACCCACACCCCGCCCAGCCGAACGTGCGTCCCCTCCCCAAACCGCAACAAAACCCCGCCACCGATGCGTAAGTTGGCCGGGTGCGGGACATCAACGGGTCACTGGCCCGCCAATCGCTACTGGTGGCCCTCGTCTGCCTGGTCTGCGACGTCTCCCTCTTCACCCTCCGCGGCCCGCTGCCCGAGGCCGGCTGGCGAGGCTGGGTGATTCTCGGCGGCGCGGTCGTCGTCGACGGGGCCCTGGCCGGAGCGGCCCGGTACTCGGGTTGGGTGGCGGCCGGTCATGCCGCGCTGTTCGTCGCGGCCCCGCTGCTCCTCTGCACCTGCACCGGTTTCGTGGTGGGCAACAACGCGGGCGTCCTCGTCGCGGGGTATCGGGCCGGGGCGTGGTTGCGGGTGGGGCCGGCGGTGGTGGCGCTGGCGGCGATGCTGGCGGGCGTCGGGGCGGGGGAGCTGCTCGGCGGCGGCCGGGGCTCGAACCCGGCGCTCATCGCGATCAGCATGGCCGTCTCGGCGGTGCTGCCGTGGCTCGTCGGCCGGTACACAACGGCCCGGGGCGCGTACATAGCCGACCTGGAGCGTGAAGCCGAAGAGCGCCGAAGGCACGAAGCCGAGGCCATCCACCGGGCCGTCCTCGAAGAGCGCGAGACCATCGCCCGCGATCTGCACGACGTGATCTCCCACCACGTCAGCGCGATCGGCGTCCACGCCGGTGCCGCGAGGCTGGGGCTGCCCCAAGGAGAAAGCCCGGTCCGCGACTCGCTCGGCGCGGTCGAGTCCGCGAGCCGCTCCGCGATGGCCGACCTGCGCCGGCTGCTCGACCTGCTGCACGCGCGTGGTGACGAAGCCGCCCAGCCCGGGCTGGACAACCTCGACGAGCTGCTCGACACCGTGCGCGCCGCGGGCCTGCCCGTGCGCCTCACCGTGCACGGCGACGTCCGCGAAGTCCCCGGCTCGCTCGACGTCGCCCTCTACCGCATCGCGCAGGAAGCCCTCACGAACGCGTCGCGCCACGGCACCGGAGCCGTCGAGCTCGCGCTGGACCGCCGGCGCACGGAAATCGTCCTCGCCGTCACCAACGAGACCGGCCGCCCCTCCCCGCAGCGCGACGGCGCCCACCGGGGGCTCGCCGGGATCCGCCAGCGCGTCACACTCTTCGGCGGCGAGGTCACGTACGGACAAAAGGACAACAATTGGCAGGTCAAGGCCAGCTTCCCCCTGGAGGTCCCATGAGCACACAATCGCGCCGGCCTGCTCATGCCGCCGACCGGGTGCGGGTGTCCCGCAAAACACAGGAGGTCGCATGATCCGCGTGCTGCTCGCCGACGACCACGCCATGTTCCGCTCCGGCATGCGCGCCCTCCTCGACACGCAGCCCGACTTCGAGTGTGTCGGCGAAGCGGCCGACGGGCGTGAAGCGGTGGCGGAAACCCAGCGCCTCAAGCCGGACGTCGCGGTCCTCGACGTCCGCATGCCCCGCCTCGACGGCCTCGCCGCCACCGAGGCCATCCTCGCCGCCCCCGGCAACGACACCCGCGTGCTGGTCCTGACCACCTACGACGCCGACGAGTACGTCTACCGCGCCCTGCGCGCCGGCGCCAGCGGCTTCCTGCTCAAAAGCCTGGCCCCCGAAGAGCTCGTGGCCGCCATGCGCGTCGCGGCGAGGGGTGACGCGTTGATCGACCCGTCCGTCACGCGCCGGCTCGTGGCCAGCTTCGCCACCAGCCTCGAGCCGCGCGCCGCCGAGCCGCCGGAGCTGGCGCGGCTCACGTCCCGCGAACGCGAAGTGCTGCTCCTCATCGCCGACGCGCGCAGCAACGCGGAGATCGCACGCCAGCTTCACGTCGGCGAGGAGACTGTGAAGACGCACGTCTCCCGCGTGCTCGCGAAGCTCGGCTTGCGCGACCGTGTGCACGCCGTCGTGTACGCCTACCGCAACGACCTGGTCGCGAAAGAAGCCACCTAGGAGGAACCGCCGTGAAACGCTGGATCACGCTGGCCATCGGCGCGGTGCTGGTGCTGGTGGGGGCTGTCTGGGTCCTGCAGGGCGCCGGCGTCATCACCGGCAGTTTCATGACCGGGCAGAAGCTGTGGTTCCTGATCGGGCTGGTCGCGATCCTCATCGGGATCGTGGCCGTCGCCGCCACAGCTCGGCGGACCACGAAGAAGTAGCTCAGGCGGGCATCAGCTCGAAGATGGGGTAGCCCGGCGCGATCTCGCGCAGCTTCTCCTCCGGCGCCTTGGCGTCCACGCCGTCGAAGAACACGCCGACCTCGAACTTCCAGCGCTTGAGGTACGCGCGCAGCAGCGCGGGCTTCTCGTCGTCGGCCAGCTCGCGGTAGGTGAAGCCCTCCACGCGCTTGCCGACGCGCAGCTGTCCCTCGCCGGCCACGCGCAGGTTGCGCACCCACTGCGTCGCGCCGCGCGGCGCGACCAGGTAGCGGCCGCCCTCGAACGGCAGCAGGTTCACCGGCACCTCGCGGATCTCGCCGGTCTTGCGGCCGCGGACCATCAGCACGCGGCTGCCCACCACGCTCACGCCCCGCTTGGTCAGCCACTGCACGAAGTTGTTGAACGAGTTGGTGGCCTTGGCGGGCTTGATGTAGCGCTTCTCGGTGTTCATCTCGGGCCTCCAGTTATTCGAGAGCACTGCTCTCCGTTGAGATCAGTGAACACCACGCCGCGCTCCGCGTCAAGAGCAGTGCTCTTCATTTTGTGCAACGCTCTCGAAGTGGCACACTGGTCCCCATGACCGCCACCAAGACCGCCCGCGAACGCGCCCGCGCCGAGCTGACGCAGGAAATCAAGGACGAAGCCCGCCGCCAGCTGGCCGAAGTCGGCGCGCACGGGTTGTCGCTGCGCGCGGTCGCGCGCGAGCTGGGCATGGTGTCCTCGGCGCTCTACCGCTACTTCCCCAGCCGCGACCGCCTGCTCACCGAGCTGATCATCGACGCCTACGACGCCGTCGGCGAGGCCGCGGAGAAGGCCGACCCGGGCACCGTCGACCCGCGCGAGCGCTGGACCGCCGTCTGGCAGGCCACTCGCGCGTGGGCCAAGGCGCACCCGCACGAGTACGCGCTGATCTACGGCTCGCCGATCCCCGGCTACCAGGCGCCGCAGGACACGATCGTGCCCGCCGCGCGCGTGGCGCAGGCGCTGGCGAAGGTGCTGCTCGAGGCCGATCCGCACGAGCCGGCGGTCACGGCACCGATGTCCGCCGAGCTGCGCGGGCAGGCCGAAGGGCTGGCCCGGGACCTGGGCGCGAACGCGCCGGCCGAGGTCGTGACGCGGCTGATCGGCGCGTGGACGCAGCTGTTCGGCGCGATCAGCTTCGAGCTGTTCGGCCAGTACGTGGGCAGCGTCGACCCGTCCGACGCCTACTTCGAGCACCTGACGGGACAGATGGCCGACTTCGTGGGGCTGTGAACTACTCCTCTCAGGACGGTCCGCTCACCGCGGAGAACCGGTACGTTCGCGCGTGACGGCTTCGCGGGGAAGGTGGTTCGACGTGGCGGGATGGGCCGAGCGGGTCAGCAGGGTCCGGGTGGTCGGGACCGGCGTGATGGGGCGCGGCATCGCCCAGCTCGCCGCGACCGGCGGGGTCACGGTCGAGCTGGCCGACCTCGACCTCGACGCGGTGCGCTCCGCGCTGGACCACGTGCACAGCATGCTCGACAAGCTGGTCACGAAGGGCCGCCTGTCCGAGAACGAGGGGCGCGCCGCCAAGGAGCGCCTGGTCATGGTGGACACGCCGTCCGCGCCGGCCCAGAACGTGGACCTCGTGATCGAGGCCGTGCGCGAAGACCTCGAGGCCAAGCGCGTGCTGTTCGGCAAGCTCGAACAGGTCTGCCGGCCCGACACGGTGTTCGCCACCAACACGAGCTCGCTGTCGGTCACGGAGATCGCCGCAGGCCTGAGCGATCCGACGCGCGTGGTCGGCCTGCACTTCTTCAACCCCGTGCCGTTGATGCGGCTGGTCGAGGTCGTCCCGGGCGTCCGCACGGTCGAGTGGTTGCCCGACGAGGCACTGAAACTGGTGCGCCGCTGGGGCCACGAACCCGTGCTCGCGAAGGACGCGCCGGGCTTCCTGGTCAACCACGCCGGGCGCGGCCTGAACACCGAGGCGCTGCAGATCCTGTCCGAGTCGGTCGCCGAGCCGGTGGACGTCGACCGCATCGCGCGCGATGTGCTGGGGCTCAAGCTCGGGCCGTTCGAGCTGCTCGACCTCACCGGTCTCGACGTCTCCCACGCCGTGCTCGAAAGCATCTGGAGCGGCTTCCACTCCGAGCCGCGGCTGCGCCCGTCGTGGCTGACGCGCCCACGCGTGGCGGCGGGGCTGTTCGGGCGCAAGAACGGCGAGGGCTTCTACCGCTACGTCGACGGCAAGCAGGAGGTCGCGCCCGAGCCGGCCGCGCCGCCGGCCCCGAACAAGCCCGTGTTCACCGCCGAGGAACGCCTCGGCCGCCTGCTCACCGGCGCCGGCGTGCAGGTCGTCGCCGACGCGTACCCAGACGCGGTGCTGTTGGTATCACTGCGCGGCGAGTCCACTTTGGACGCCGCCGCGCGCGCCGGCCTGCCCGCTTCGCGCGTCTGTGGCGTCGACGCCCTGGGCGGCTACGAAGGCCGCCTCACCCTGTCCGTCCACCCGGGACTCGACCCCGCCGCGGGCCGCGCCGCGTGGGGCGCGCTGGCCGCCACGGGCCGCCCGGTGACCATCGTGCAGGACGGCCCCGCGCCCGTCGCGCAACGCCTGCTGGCCTCGATCGTCAACACGGCGTGCTACATCGCCGCCCAGAACCTCGCCGACCCGGCCGACATCGACACCGCCGTCCGCCTCGGCCTCGGCTACCCGCGCGGCCCCCTGGAATGGGGCGACCTCGTCGGGCCGGACAAGGTACTGCGCGTCCTCACCGGCCTGCACCAGTCGACAGGGGACCCGCGCTACCGGCCGAGCAGCTGGCTGATCGAACGCGTCGCGCTCGGCCTGCCGCTCACCGCGAAGGGCACGCGGCCCGCCGACCTGCTCTGACGCCGACCGGAACCGGCGGTGCCGTCCCGACCGCGGCGCCCCCGGGTCCGGCGCGGGTTCAGTCGAAGCTGCAGCCCGGGTTCGGCGCGTCATCTGAGAGGGGCGCGCCGTGGGGCATTACGTAGAGGACGTCGAGGACCATCGGCGTGGTGCCCTCGTTGCGGCCGATGTGGACGTGGTCGGCACCGGCCGGTTCCATGATAGGGGCGCCCTGGTGGTAAACGCCGTCGATGGCGCAGTCGGACTCGTAGTGGGTGAGCGTGCCGGAGCGGACCCAGCCGTAGAGGTTGCCCTCGTGGGTGTGCCAGCCGGTGGAGCCGCCCGGGGCGAGGGTGATCTCGCGCAGGACGAAGTCGGTGTTTCCGGCCGTCCACTGGGAGATCAGGGTCGCGCTGACACCACGGCCGGGCGTGGCCGACGCGACGGACGGCACGAGCAGGGTGGCGAGGGTGGCAATACCGGCGACGGCGGCCGTGGCGAGCTTGCGCATGGAAGACCTTTCTCGATGATCTTCCGTGAAGTTACCTCACGAACCGTTGTCTGAAAGTTCCTGACTTACCGTCCACACGGGCACTTCCCACCCGCCTGGAACGCCCACAAAGGACAGATCACCCACGCCGGACCCGGCGTGGGTGACCCGGGCCACTCACCAGCGGCGGTCGACCGCCCCCGCCGGCGTCCACACGATGTAGCCGCCCTGGAAGTCGCTGCGGAACCCGTTGGCGCCGTACCGGTACTCGTCCGACGTCGGCAGCCCCAGGTACGACTTCTCCCACCCGAGTGCGGCCCAGCGTTTGCGGATCTCGCCCTTCACGTTGTGCGCGCCCGTCGCCGGACTCCAGTAGATCGACGCGTTGCCGCTGAAGTGGTTGTAGCGCGCGGCCCCGTTGGGCGTCGCGGTTTCGTCGGTGGTCGGGTAGCCGAAGCCGCGCTCCCAGCCGTATGCCGCCCACTTCTGCTTGATCGCGCCACCGATCTCGTGCGCACCCGTCGACGGCGTCCAGTAGATCGAGGCGCCACCAGTGAAGTGGTTGTAGCGGCCGACGCCGTCCGGGGTCACCGACTCGTCCGTGGTCGGATAACCGAGCCCGCGCTCCCAGCCGTACGCGGCCCACTTCTGCTTGATCGCCCCGTTGATCCAGTGCGCGCCCGTGGCCACGGTGTAGTAGATCGAGCCGCCGCCGCTGAAATGGTTGTAGCTGCCGACGCCGTCGGGCGTGCCGGCCTCGTCGTTGATCGGGTAGCCCGTGGTCTTTTCCCAGCCCAGCGCCGCCCACTTCGCGCGGATCAGGCCCTGGATCGAGTGCGCGCCCGTCGACGGCGTCCAGTAGATCGACGCGGCCTGCGTACCCGGCGTGCCCTGCAGGTGGTTGAACCGGCCGACGCCGTCGGGAGTCGGCGTCTCGTCGGTCACCGGCGGCCCGTAGTCCTGGTGCCCGCCGATCGCGAGGTACTCGGCGAGGATCTGGCCGCCGATCTCGCGCACGCCGGTCGCGACCGTCCAGTACAGGCGGGCGTGGGCGTACGGGCGGTAGTGCACCGGGCCGTCGACCACCTCGGGACCGGTCGCCGCGCCGACGAGCGTGCGCAGCGCGGGTTCCGCGGCGTAGCGCTGGTCGATCGCGGTGGCGTAGTTCGCGGTCAGCGTCGTGTCGCTCGCACCGACGGTGATCGACCACGACGCGGTGGCCGGTCCGTCCTGCCAGCCGGTGAACTTCGACGCGCCGTCGCTGCCCAGCGGTGCCGCGGTCACGTCGAACGTCGCGCCTTCGGTCACCATCGCGCTGCTCACGCCACCCTCGCTGGGGATGCTGAGCGCGGCCGGCTGCGCGCTCACGAGCGTGAGCCGGTGCTGGCGCGGCATCGCGACGTACGTCTTGCTCGCCTTCACACCGGCGCTGTCGGTGACCGTCGCGGTGAACTCCATGCGCGAGTCGGTGTGGTCGGTGAACGGCACGGAAAGCGAGGGCCCGGTCGCGCCGTCGTCGGGGTGCACGTGGCAGGCGCCGAGGTCGGGGCAGTGCCGGATCAGCGACGTCCACGTGACCGGCAGCGTGCCGTCCTCTTCGTCGGTGGCCGTGGCGGTCAGCGAAACCGGCTCCCCGACGGCGAAGGTCTTGTCCGGAGTGGACAGTTCGAGATCGGATGAGTGGTTCCCCGGCGCGACCGCGACCGTGGTGGTCCCCTTGGCACCCAGGGAATCCTGGGCGGTGAGCGTGGCCGTGAACGACGGGCCCGTGGCGTACTTGTGGCTCGCGGTCGCACCCGTCGCCGTGGTGCCGTCGCCGAAGTCCCAGGTGTAGGTGAGCGCGTCGCCGTCGAAGTCGTAGGAACCACTGGCGTCGAAGGAAACGGTGCGCGTGTCGGGGTCGGTCGACGACGTCGCCACCGCGACCGGCGCCGCGTTGTTGCTCGAGTAGCTCAGGCGGCGCAGGCGGCCGCCGTTGAGGTCGGCGAACACGATGTCACCGTTGGGCGCCGAGGAAATCCGCGTGACGCCGCCGATGTTCGCGAACGGCGGCGGGTTCACCGGCGCCTGCATGAGGGCGCCCTGCGCGTTGTACTTGAGCGTCCACAGCTTCTGGCCCGCGTAGTCACCGAAGAAGTACGCGCCCTGGTACCCGGCCGGGTACGTCGTTCCACTGTAGACAACGCCGCCGGTGACGCTGTTGCCGTTCGTCGGCCCGGTGCCGTGCTGGTGTTCCCACAACGGCGGCGTGTTCACGACGTGGGCGCAGCGCGCGTCGGTGCTGTAGCCGGGCGTCGGGTGGTTGCCTTCCCAGCACGGCCACGCGAGGTTCGCGCCGGGCTGCACCACGTCGATCTCTTCCCACAGGTACCAGCCGACGTCGCCCACCACGGGCAGCCCGCTCTTCGGGTCGAGCGTGAAGCGGAACGGGTTGCGGAAGCCGCTCGCGAACACCTTGCTACGCGTGGAATCCGGCGCCGAGGCGCTGTAGAACGGGTTGCTCGGCACACCCTTGCCATCCGGCGTGATGTGCAGGATCTTGCCGTGCGGCGAGTCGAGGTCGAGCGCCACGAACGCGACCTCGTTGGTCTTGCCCGCGTCGCCATTGTCGCCCACGGAGTACCAGAGCGTGCCGTCGGGCGCGGGGATCACGGTGTCGAGGCCGTGGACGTAGTACTGACTGCCCGGCAGCTCGAAGATCACCTTCTCGCCGGTGAGCCCGGAGGGGTGGCCCGAACTGTCGAGGGTCACGGTGAAGCGCGCGGCCCGCAGCACGTACTGGCCGCGGCCCGTGCTCACGGCGCGGTTGAGGTAGATCTGGTGCGAGGTCGCGTAGTCCGGGGCGAGCGCGACGCTCGTGAGCCCCATGTCGCCCTGCGTCTCGACCGCGAAGTTCGCGATCCGCTCGGGCGCGCCCGAGCCGTTGGCCGGGACCCAGTTGACGGCACCGCTCTTGCCCAGCGCCAGCACGCTGTCGTCGGGAAGCCACGCGAAGTCGGTGAAGTCGTAGGGCGAGAGCCCGGTAGGCGTGTCCCGCAGCACGAAGCCGGCGGGCAACGACGGCGCGGCGTCATCGGCCGCCGCGGCGGACGCGGTGATCGGGACCAGCGCCACGGCCAGCACAGCGGCCGTCAGCAGCGAGCGAAGCTTGTTCCAGGCCATGCGTTGCCCCTTCGTGAGTGATCGGTTATCGCTCACGAAGAAGACGTTGTTACCACATCCGGGTGAATTGCGTTAAGTACCCGCACCGACCCTGCGGGTGCCACCTGGACCTGCGCATCCCGTGAATATTCGAACACCTGAGCCCAACCCGGCTCGATCACGGCGCCGCCGGAGCTGACCATCCACGGCCGGCCGTGCCTGCCCGCGTCCGGCTCCGCGAAGACGGTGATGCTGGCGCTGCACGGCATCACCTACACCAACCAGTACTGGGATTCGGGCTACCAGCCCGAGACCTACTCGTTCGTCCGGCAGATGACCGCGGCCGGCTACGACGTGTTCGCCATCGACCGCCTCGGCTACGGCAAGAGCGCCCACCCCTCGGGCGCGCTGGTCACGCTCCACGTGCAGGCCGAGGTCGCGCACCCGGTGCTGCAACAGCTGCGTGCGGGCAAGATCGGCGGCTCGCCGTTCGAGCACGTGATCCTGGTCGGGCACTCCTACGGCACCGCGACGTCGTGGCTGGAGTCCTCGATCTACTACGACGCCGACGCCGTGATCGGCACCGGCTGGGGCTCGAGCATCCAGCTCGACCCGCTGGTCCGGTTCTTCAGCGGCTTCGCGCGCAACCCGGCGATGATCGACGCCAAGACCGCGTCCGTCGTCGGCCTCGACCCGACGTACTTCACACCGCCGGCGGGCGGGCGTGATCAGGACTTCCTCTTCGTGTTGTCCAATGTCGATCAAGGAATGATCGATTACGACCAGAACGTGTTGTGCGACACCGTGACGCTCGGCGAAGGCTCGACGTTCGTCAACCGCCACAACAAGCTCTCCCTCGGCGCGATCCCCAGCACCGGGCAGGAGCTGTCGCTGCCGCTGTCCACGCACACCGAGCAGATCCGCATCCCGACTCCGGAACGAACGGCACGAGCGGTCCCGCCGCGTTCGGGCCGTTGGCCGTGTAAGCGCGAAAAAGAAGTGGGGGCGCCGGTTTCGACCGACGCCCCCACTTCGCGTTTCACCCACCCGTCAGGGCACGACCTGCACGACGTCGCCGACGTGGAGGGTGTTGAAGAACCTGAGCGACGACGTCGCCGAGAGGTGGACGCAGCCGTGCGAGTACGTCTTCAGGCTGCCGGTGTGGAAGGCGTCGCCGGGGTAGAAGAAGACGGAGTTCGGCATGGGCGCGTTGTCGAACTCGCGGCTGTAGTGCATCTTCTCCTTCGACAGCACGCGGAACGAGCCCGTCGGCGTCGCGTAGCCCTTGCGGCCCGGCAGCATCGAGACGGGGCCGTAGATCACCTTGCCGTCCTGCAGCAGCCACGCCTTGTGCGCCGAGATGTCCACGCACGCGGCCGTGCCCGACGCGGCGGCGGCCTTGGCGCACGGCACGTCGGCCGTGGTCGCCGGCGGCTTCGGCTTGGTCGTGGTGGGCTTCGGCTTGGTGCTCGTCGGCTTCGTGCTCGTGGGCTTGGGCTTCGACGAGCTCGTGGCCGGCGAGCTCGTGGTGGCCGGGGCGCTGCTCGTGGTCGCGGGCGCGCTGCTCGACGTGGCCGCCGAGGTCGTCGGCGCACCGCCGCCGGCACCGGCCTCCACCGCGCCACCGCCGGTCACGTTGGCGGGCGACGCACCGCCGCCGGAACACGCGGCGAGCACGAACGCGCCGGCCACGGCCGCGATCCCCACCAGAAGCCTCTTCACGATCCGGTACCCCCAGGGTCGAACTCGTCGGTCGAACTTGTCACGGGGATAGACGACCGTCCCCCAGTGGTGGTTGCGGCCCGAAGGTCACGATTTCGGCGCGGCTCCACCCCCGGGTGGACGCGAGGATCCACCCAGGACCCGCCCGTGAGCTGACGAAACGGCTGGTCGGAAGGACGAATCTGGGTGTCACCACCGACCAAGGAGCCCCCGATGAACCCGCTGTCCATCCTCGCCTACGTCGCCATCGCGGCCCTCGTCCTCTACCGCCTGGTCTACAAGCAGCTGCGCGGCACGCTGCTGAGCCGCAAGTCACTGGTCACGATGCCGCTCGTGCTCACCGCCATCGGCGTGTTCACCACCGCCCAGGCGCTGCCGAAGGCGAGCACGGGCGAGCTGGTGCTGCTCGGCGCAGACATCGCGGTGCTGGTCGTGCTCGGCCTCGCCCGCAGCGCCAGCACGACGCTCACGGCGCGCGGCACCACGACGTTCCAGAAGGGCTCGGCACTGACCCTCGTGCTGTGGCTCGCGACCATCGGCGCCCGCGTCGGCTTCGGCTTCCTCGGCGGCCACCTGGGCTTCGGCAGCGGCCTCACCTCCGCGTCGATCCTGCTGACGCTGGGCCTGAGCATCGGTGTCCAGAACGCGCTGACCTACTACCGCGTCCAGCAGCGCGGCCTGCCGCTGGCCGAGCAGAGCCGGCCCGCGGTGCGCGCCTGACGATCCGCCGCGAAGTCCTCCCCACCCGGGTCGGGAGGACTTCGTCATCCCCGGACCTGCGCGACCACGCGCGCGTACATCCGCGCCGGACTCGGCGCCACGCGCAGGAATCCCGGCAACGGCGGCAGATCACGGACGAACGGGCCCAACCGCGCGTACAGCACGTCGGCACCGGAGGGACGGTCCGCCGGGTCCTTGGCCAGGGTCGCGGCGAGCAGGGCGTTGAGCGCGGCGGGGACCCCCGGCACGGCGGCGGGCGCGTCCTTCACCTGCTTCTCGAACACGGCGTACGCGGTGGGACCGGTAAAGAGCTGGCGGCCGGTGAGCATCTCGTGCAACGCGCAGCCCAGCGCGTACAGGTCGCTTCGCGGCTCCGCGAGGCCGCGCTGGATCTGCTCCGGCGCCATGTACGACGGCGTACCCAGCAGCTGGCCGGCTCGCGTGAAGCGGGCGACGTCGGCTTCACGCAGCACGGCTAGGCCGAAGTCCATCACCTTCACGCTGCCGTCGGGCAAGAGCATGAGGTTGGCGGGCTTGAGGTCGCGGTGGCAGACGGACCGGGCGTGGGCCGCCGAGAGCACGGCGGCCGTCTGCGCCGCGATCGCCGCCGCCCACGGCACCGGCAGCGGGCCGTGCTCGGCGAGGAGATCAGCGACGGTGACGCCGTCGACGAACTGCATGACCTGGAACAACCGGTCGTCGTGCGTGCCGAAGTCGTACAGCGTGGGTACGCCGGCGTGGTCGAGCGTCGCGAGGATGCGGGCTTCGCGGGCGAAGCGTTCTTCGAGCTCTTCATCACGGCCGGGCAGGCGCAGCAGCTTGATGGCGACGCGCCGGTCGAGACGCCGGTCGTGCCCGCGGTGCACCGCGCCCATCCCGCCGCGGCCCAGCGGCAGCTCGTCGACCTCGTAGCGATCGGCGATGAGCATGGTTTCCCTTCAGGCGCCGGGCCGCAGCCGTCCTTCGGCGAGCGCCGCAAAGCCTAGCCGGACCAGGTCACGGCCGATTTCCGCCGTCTCCCGCAGCGCCCGGTCGAACTCGGCGAGGGCCCGGAAGGCGGCGCCGTGCGAGCGTTGCTCGGCAAGCGGGTAGCGCGGCACCTTGAGGCGCCGCGCGTCGATGCGGGTCGAGGCGCTGTGCACGGGGAAATCGGCGGCGCGCAGGCAGCCGGCGAGAAACTCGGCGTCGAGCCGGGCGGGATCCACGCGGTAGAGGGAAAGTGCGGGGCCGAGCCGCACGGGCGGTCCACTGTGGACCTTGACCGCGCCGGTGACGGACGCGATCACGTCGCCTTCGTGCGCGATCACGGCCGCGTCGTCGGGAGCCGCGTAGCCGGTGGGGGCGCGGCCGGCCAGGACGTCGTCGGGGGTCAGGACGGGTTCGTCGCCGTCGCCAGTGCGCGTGGGCGCGTGGTGGATCTCCAGCGCGCCGGCCTTCACCAGCTCGCCGACGGTGGTGTGCGGCGGCTCCTCTCCCGTCGGCTGCAGGGGCGGGAGGTCGAGGCCGACGCGACTGAAAAGCCGTTGCGCGGCAAGGAAAGCCTCGCCGAGATCTTCGCGGGCGGTGCGGCGCTGGGCGGGCGTGAGATCGACGTCGTCGTCGAGGAGGTCGATGATGCGTTCGCCGGCGCCGTTGTCGAGGTGGTCGCGCCAGAGGGCCTCGGCGTCGTCGACGGTTGTCTCGGCGATCAGCGCGGTGGCGGGCGCGCGGGTGCCGGGCTCGGGTCTGGTGAGCAGCCAGAGGTCGGCGCCCGGGGCGAGGGTGAGCACGGCGCGGAGGGCGCCCGCACGCAGGAGGTTGGCGCGGATGCGTTTGCCGCTGCGCCGGCCGGCCGCCGCGCCGGGCATGAGGATGGCGACGGTGCCGCCGGGTGTCACGTGCGCCAGGCAGTGCTGCACCCACGCGAGCTCCGACTCGCCGCGCGGCGGCAGGCCGTACTCCCAGCGCGGGTCGCCGACGAGCTCTTCGTGGCCCCACGCGCGTTCGTTGAACGGCGGGTCGCACAGGACGACGTCGGCACGCTGGCCGGTGTAGGCGTCTTCACGCAGGGAGTCGCCGGCGTGGACTTCGGTGTCGGCGCCGTGGAGACGCAGGCGCAGGGCGGCGATGCGGGCGGTGGTGGGGTCGCTGTCCTGGCCCTGGGCGTGGGTGGCCTCGGCGGCGAGGAGCAGGGACCCGAAGCCGCACGCCGGGTCGAGCACGGTCGTCCCCTTCGCGCCGGTGAGGCGGACCATCAGGCTCGCGTACGCGGGGGCGGTCGGAGAGACACGGCGAGCGTGGGCTTCGAAGTAGCGATCACAGAGCTGCTCGAACGTCCAGCTCGCGCCGTTCGTCGTGGCCACCTCGGTGAGGAGGGCGAGCAGCTCGGGGTCGTCCGTCGGACGTTCGGTGGCGTGGGCGAGGTATTCACCGGCGTCGGCGACGCGGGTGCCCAGCTCGAGGTCGTCGCCGAGGGCGCGCAGCCGTTGCCACGCCAGGTCGATCGGCGCGAGCTCCACCGGCCGGCCGCGGCTGGTCAGCCACGCCTGCACCTCGGGCAGCGAGAACAGCGGGCTGGACGCGGTGCCGCCGACCGGGCGCGGGAAGTCGTCGTGGCGCCGCCGCCAGTTGCTCACCGCGGCGCGGCGCACCCCCGCGAGCCGGGCGATCTCGGCGGCGCTGACCGTCGCGGTGTCGTCCATGGCCAGCACGATAGCTGATGACTGAAGTTTCCATCGTTTTGCTTGTTAACTCAGTCAACCAATGGTTTCATGGTGGCATGGCCACCAACCAGACCCGGTTCAGCCTGCGCTACGCCGCGGGCTCCGACACCGGGCGACGACGCTCGATCAACGAGGACTCCGTCTACGCCAGCGGACGCCTGCTCGCCGTGGCCGACGGTATCGGTGGTCAGCCCCACGGGGAAGTGGCCAGTGCCACCGCGGTCGGCGTGCTCGCGAGCCTGGACTCCGAGCTGCGCTCGCTCGACCTCACCTCGCTCGACCTCCAGAGCACCCTCGCCGACGGCGTACGGCGGATCGGCGAGCGCCTCGCCGAGGTCGCCGAGCAGGACCCGGCCACCCACGGCATGGGGACCACGCTCACCACCCTGCTCTTCGACGGCGTCCACTTCGCCGCCGCCCACATCGGCGACTCGCGCGGCTACCTCCTGCGCGACGGCGAGCTGCACCGCATCACGCGTGACCACACTCTCGTCCAGGCCCTGGTCGAAGACGGCCGAATCTCCCAGGCCGACGCCATCGACCACCCGCGCCGCTCACTGCTCATGAAGGCCCTCCAGAGCACCGGCTCGGGCGACCCCGACGTCTGGGAGTTCACGCCCCTCGCCGGCGACCGCCTCCTGCTCTGCTCCGACGGCCTCACCGCCGGCGCCGGCGAACCCGCCATCGCCGAGACCCTGGCCGCCGGCGCCCCCGACGAAGCCGTCCCCGCCCTCATCACCCTCGCCAACGACGGCGGCGGCCCCGACAACATCACCATCGTCGTCGCCGACGTCGTCCCGGCCTGATCCCCACCCCCGGCCCGCCTGCGGGACCGCACCACCCCATCCGGTACCCTTCTCCACGGAGGATTGGCCGAGCGGCCTAAGGCGCACGCTTGGAAAGCGTGTTGGGTTCACGCCCTCGCAGGTTCGAATCCTGTATCCTCCGCGCTTCAGTCGAAACGCCGGGCAGCTTTCACGAGCAGCCCGGCGTTTCGCGCGTTGTACGGACCTGTCATTGCGCACTCTTGTTGCGCAGTCACGATTCCCGCCGCGCGGCCGGCGCGCGAAGTGGATCAAGCACCGCACCGCTTCCGGAAACGCGAATTTCCTTCTAGCTGCCCGATTTCTCCCGTGCGCACCGCGACCGGAAGCCGTTGCCGAAGCGTTGCTGATCGGCACCCGCGCAGGCCAGGGACTAGCCGAGGACCTCCGAAACCCACCCCGACCGCACCCGCTACGCTCCTGCGCAGACTCGATCGTAGAAGTTCGGAGAGGTTCATCGGTGTCACGAATACCGGCTTGACCTGGGCGCGGCCACTCACGCGCGAGCCTCGAAAACCGCAGGTCACCATGGCTGGAACTCGGTTCGGGGGTCCCGTCACCAACCGCTGCCCGCGAGGCCCCGGACGTCACCCACGTCCGGGGCCTTGTCGATTCTCCCCCAGTTCCTCACTTACCGAAGACACCTGATCACGCTAAGTTTGTACGTGGTCGTTCCAGCCCCGACGCACCGAGGAGTCCGCCCCCATGCCCGGAGTGGAAGAGATCCGCGCTGGCATCGCGCTCGCGAACGAGAAGGCGTCCGCGAGCATCGCCGCCCTGCAGCAGGCAGCGCAATCTCTCGAAGAAGCCCAGTTGTCGCTTTCCCAGGCGACGCAGGGCAGCAGTCAGCACGAGGTCAACCAGGCCCACGGTCTGCTGGCCGAAGCGCTGAACGGAATCACCGGGATGCAAAGCACCATCCAGGCCAGTATTTCGTCGGCCGACTCCTACTCGGCCCGGTTGTAACCTGATGTCGGGACTCGCCGAGATCCACCAGTTGCTCACCGCCGCGATGACGGGGCTCACCGACGGGCGTGCCCACGCCGAGCGGGCCAAGTCCCTGCTCGGGGACGCCCGCAGAGCGCTCGTCGATGCACAGGCGAAAGCCGATCCTTGGCTGCCGACGCAACTGGACCAGGCCGACGAGGGACTCGACCACCTCCTCACCCGCCTAGCCGCCGCCGACGACCTGGTGAGCGGATACCAGTCACGCCTGTAGGGACGAACGGCACAGTATGAGCGACACCGATGGCCAGTAAATCCGCCGAGCAGCGCAACCGCGTTCAGACGGCGCTGGACCGGGTCCGGCACCAGATCGGGCTCGTGCTCGGTGCCGCCGCCGGCGCCCGCGAGGCCGCGGAGGCCGACGTGGCGCGGCTCGCTCTCGAACAGGAAATCGTGCGGGTCGGCATGAACCACGCCAATGCCGAGCAGCAGACCGAATGGGCGCGGCACCCGGCCGCGCACGAGGTTTTCGCTTCGCTCGGCGGCGTGCGCAACGCGTTCTACACCGACTGGAGCTCGGGGCCGGGCGCCCTGCGGGACCTGGTGGCGGCCAACGCTCCGGGTCCCGCGGGACGGCCGCCGAGCGAATGGCTCGGCCGGGTGGGGACGAACCCCGGTATCACCGCGCCGGGGTTGTGGCGCGTGGGCTCGGCGACGGCGGCCGGCCGCGACATCTCGCGGACGTTCGACGTCGCCGTGCCCCTGCTCGACGAGTCGCACCTGCAGATCACCTCGGCGCCCAAAACGCGTCCGGTGATCGACGGGATCGTGCAGAACCTGCTGATGCGGGTGCTCTCGACGTTCGAGCCCGGCGCCGTGAAGATCCACCTGTGGGACATCGGGCAGCTCACCGCGATCCTGCCCGACCTCTACCCGATCAGCCGCACCAGCGCGCTGTCGCTGTACGACCCGACGCGGCTGGAAGACCTCCTCGACGAGCTGGCCGGCCACATCCGCCGCATCCACGCCACCGGCATGCAGGCCGGGCACACGTCGTTGCGGGAGCTGCGGCGCGCCGGCAACCAGCGCGTGGAGCCGTACCGGATCGCGGTGCTCTACGGCAACGGCGAAACGCTGGAACCCGAGCTCGCGCGCGACCTCAAGCGCGTGGCCAGCGGCGCGCTCGCCGCAGGCATCTGCCTGATCCTCATCGACGTGCCCACGGCCGTGAGCGCGTCGATCGAATCGCTGAGCCTGCTCGACGAGCGGCGCGCGATCAGCAGCATGACGGGCACCGACCTCGTCGTCGACCTCGATCCGCCGCTGCCGTCCGGGCAGGTCATCCGCGCGGCCGGGCGGATCGCGGAAGCGTTGATCGCCAAGCAGGGCGGGCCGCGGTCGTTCGCCGACCTGCTGCCCACGGAGTTCGGCCAGGAGAACTCGGCGCGGGAGCTGCGCGCGCCCGTCGGGTTCTACGAGGGCGAGGCCGTCGAGGTCGTGATCGGCGACGCGAGTCCCCACGCGCTGATCGGCGGCCCGAGCGGGTCCGGAAAGACGAACTTCCTCTACGCGCTGCTGGGCAGCCTCGCCGCGCGCTACTCGCCGGATGAACTGGCGCTGTACCTGCTGGACTTCAAGGAAGGCGTGTCGTTCGCCGGTCTCGCGCCGGGTCGCAAGGACGCGAGCTGGCTGCCGCACGCGAAGCTCGTGGGTGTCAACGTGAACACCGACCGCGAGTTCGGCCTGGCGCTGCTGCGGTTCCTCGCCGACGAGCTGCGCCGTCGCTCGGCCGCGGCCAAGGAGCACGAGGTCACGAACCTGGCCGACCTGCGCGAGCAGGACCCGGGCGGGCACTGGCCGCGGATCGTCGCCGTGATCGACGAGTTCCAGTACCTGTTCGCCGGCCGTGACCAGGTGACGGCCACGGCCACGCAGCTACTGGAGGACATCGCGCGGCGCGGGCGTTCGCAGGGCATCCACCTCGTGCTGGCGAGCCAGGACGTCGCGGGCATCGAGGCGTTCTGGGGCAAGCCGGCGGTGTTCGAGCAGTGCACGCTGCGCATCGCCATGCCGAAGGCTCGGCGCGTGCTGGCGGAAACGAACAACGCGGCGGTGTCCGCGCCGAAGTGGCACGCCGTGATCAACCACGATTCCGGTGTGGCGCACGGAAACCTGCTCGCGCACATCCCGGACGCGAGCAGCCGCAACGTGTTCGTCGAGCTGCAGCACAAGCTGTGGGAGCTCTACTCCGGACGCTTCCCGCGCCCCCGTCTGTTCGACGGCGCGCATTCGCCGGTGCTGGAACAGTTCCCGGCGTACACGGAACTCAAGCCCACCTCACGCCCGCGCGCGCTGCTGGGCCAGTCGATCGACGTGACGGAGGCCGCACAAGGCGTGGAGCTGCCCCGCGCGCCGGGCCGTAACGTCGCGGTGCTGGGCGGCGCGTCGGCCGAGGCACTGTCCATCATGGACTCCGCCGCACGGTCGCTGGCGCGGCAATACGACATCGGCGAGGTCGAGTTCGTGCTGCACTGCCCGATCGAGGCGTGCGCACCGGCCGTGCTGGAGCTGACGGATCGGCTGCGCGCCGAGGGCCACATCGCGGATCTGATCGACGACCTGACGGCTTTGCTCACCTCGATCGTCGAAGGGGAGCTCGGCGGTCCCTCGCGGATCCTGCTGCTGTACGGAGTGGACGCCGCGTTGCCCGCGCTGGAGACCAAGGCCCCCGGCCAGCTCAAGAGCGGCCTCGACCACCTGCGCACGGTGCTCAAGACCGGCCCGGGCCACGGCGTGCACACCATCGGCTGGTGGCGCAGCATCGCGCGCCTCAAGGACACGCTCGGCTTCGGCGGCACCGACGACATCGGCACCTGGGCGGCGCTCGACGTGCAGGGCAACGAGCTTTCGCCGTTCGCCGCCGGCCAGGTCGTGCACTGGTCACCACGCCAGGGCCGTGCGTTGTTCTTCGACCGCACCACGCACGGCGCCCCCGAAGTGATCATCCCCTTCCAGCGACCCGAGCAGACTGGAGATCCGGCGTGACGGACGACGCCAGCGCGGCCATGCGCTACAAAGAGATCGTCGGCCTGGCCCGCGGCTCCGCCGACAACCTGCGCGCCTGGGAGCTCGCCCGCGCCGACGAGATCGACCACCAGCTCGCCGACGCGCACGCCGCCGTCTCCGCCGCGAAGGAACGCGAGGAGAAGGCGGCGGAACGCGCCTCCCGCTGGTGGAAGATGGCCCTGCACAACGTCGCCCGGCTCACGTTCCTCGAGCCGCCCGACGACCCGCAGCCGGTGTCGACGGCGCGGCCGCAGTATCTGGACCGCTATCTCGAGGAAGTGAAGCCGTCGTACCAGGAACTGGTGCAGGCGGTGCTGGCGCTGGGGTGGCGAGCGAAACGCTGACGCGTCAGATGATGTCGGTGTAGAGCACGACGGTGCCGCCCGCGGTACTGGCCGTGACGCCGCAGTTCAGCTTGTGGGCCGCGAGGTCCGGTGTGACGGCGAGCTGGGGGTTCGTGGCGCCCTCGACCGGGACGTAGAACTCGAAGCCGTTGGCGGGGTCGACCCGGTTGGAGTACCAGGCGTAGTCCACCTTGGCCGGTTTTCCGCTCGTCCACTTCGGAGCATCGCAGGTGAGTGTGTTGCCTGCGGCTTTGGTGCCGGTGATCGTGGGCTCGTTCCGGGTCATCGGCGCCAGCGGCGGCCTCGGCTGTGTCAGGAAGGAACGCAACGCGGCCGCGTCGGCGAACCCGTTGGCGGTCGGCTCACCACACTGCTTACCGGCGACCTCACCGGCGAAGCTGACGACGCCGACGAGCCGGCCGTCCTGGACCAGCGGCCCGCCGCTGTCGCCGGGACAGACGGTGGCCGCGGCCTGCGTGCACAGCACCGACGGCCCGTCGATCACGTCCTGGCTCCCGAACGACTGTCCGCACGCCTGGTCGTCGATGACCTCGAGCTGCGCGTGCGCGAGCTGGTCACCCAATGCGGGCAACGGATCCTTCGGGTCCGGAGTTCTGGTGAGCCCGTGCCCGTATACGTCCACAGTGGATCCCGGCTTCGGCGCCCTGGTGGCCACCGGCAACGTCGGAATGCCGAACACCGGATGCGCCAGCTTGATCACCGCGACATCGTCGGCCGCGCTGGCCTTCGAGTAGTCCTCCGGCGCCTGCGGCGACGGGATCAGCCGAAACCCCGGGTTGATCGACCACCCCTCGATCGGCACGATCCACCCGGGATCCGTCGACAGCGTCCCACCCCCGAGATGCACCTCGAAATGCGTCGGGTCCACGTGGTCGAGGCAGTGCGCCGCCGTCGCCACCCGATCCGGCGCGATCAGCGCCCCACCGCAACTTTCCCGCTGCACCAGAGGCTCGTCACCCTTGAACCCGACCGTCACCATCCACGGCGCCGCGCCATCGGGTGTGGGCTCCCCACCGGACACCGCCATGGCGGGCGCCGCCACCACCGTGCCGGCCATCAAAACCGCCGCGGCCACGGTCAACATCCTGCGCATTCGGACCTCCTCATCGGTTGGTCCAAACGTACGAATCGCGCACCAGCCCGGACAACACTCGACGGACTGATCACCACGTACACCTTTCGGCTACGAGTAACGCGCCGATCGGCTACGCGTTCCAGACCACTGCGTCGGTCACCAGGTCCGAGGCCGCCGACACCTTCACCGTCAACCGGAACGGGCGGCCCTTCGGCGTGATCCCACAGACGATGCTGCCGGCGTGCAGCGAGTCGAGCTGGTTCGTGCCGTCGGCCGCGACCAGCCGGCTGCAGTCGTCGCGGCCGGGGACGCCGTTGTCGACCCAGATCCGCATCCGGCTCTCGCCGGCGGTGAACAGGTCGGAGCCGAAGTGGTCCGCGATGTCGTTTTAGTCCCCCTCGGCAGGCGGGTTGAGGTCGAGGTTGATGCTCCCGAACGTGACCGGCCCCGTGAAGTACGACCCGGGCACCTGGCCGGCCGGTGGCTGACTCGTCGGCTGCACCCGCCCGCCCGACACCGGCGTGTCCCCCGGCGCGGCCGCCGTCACGGTGACCGTTGCCGGCGCCGGCTGCGCGGGCGTGCTCGGCACGCTCGCCCTCCCGACGAAGAACCCGGCCCCGGTCAACGCCGTGACCAGCGCCGCGATCGCGGTGATCCACTGGTGCCCGAGCATCCCCAGCCCGTCTTCTTGGCCTCGCCCTCGTCCGCCACCGCTGCGCCCCCGTTCGCTTGCGAGGGGCCGATTCTAGCCGCCCCGAACACACCGAAGGCCACCATTCGCGGAGAATGGTGGCCTTCGGTGCCGATCAAGAACTACTTACGCGGAGCAGTGCGCCAAAGCAGCTGGTCCAGGTAGTCCAGCAGGTCGTAAGCCAGGTCCTGCAGCTTGTTCCCCGTCGACGGCCGGAACCGCACGATCTGCGGGTCGTGGTCGCTGGCCTGGTCGGCGAACTCGGCGTTGATATGGACCACGTCGTAGTCCACGCCGCGCAGCGCACCGGAAGCCAGGATGTGGTCCAGCACCTGCGACTGGCCCTCGAACACGTAGCTGTACCGCTCGGCGGCGGGCAGCGTCGCGATGAGGTCCTTCAAGCCGCCGGACGTCAGCTGGGCCAACGCGGGCGAGAACTGGTAGTCGTTGAGGTCACCGGCCACCACCACGTTGGCGTTGCGGTCGGCCGAAAGCAGCTGCGAGACGAAGCCCTTCAGCACCGTCGCCTGCGTCTGGCGCTGCACCTCAGAACTGCGCACCGGCGGCTGGAACCGGCCGTGCGTCGGCTGGTCGCCGCCCTTGGAGTTGAAGTGGTTGGCGATCACGAACACCGTGCGGCCCTGGAAGACGAACTCGCCGGCCAGCGGCTTGCGGCTGTCGGTCCACGCGTCGTTCGTCGGGTCGACGCGGCCCGGGGACTGCGTCAGGTGCACCTTGCCGTGGTCCTTGGTCACGCCCACCGAGGACAGCGCGCTGCCACCCGGACGGTCCACGAAGGACACTCGCGCCGGGTTGAACAGGAAGCCCACGCGGATGTTGCCGCCCGGCTCGCCGCCGTCCTCGTCGTTGGTCGGGTCGATCTCGCGCCACTGGTAGTGCGGGCCGCCCGCCGCGACGATCGCGTCGGTGAACTTCTTGAGCGTCACATCGGCGGCGACCACACCGTCGTTGGTGGCGCCGTCGTTGTCCTGGATCTCCTCCAGGGTCACGACGTCCGGCGCGGCCAGGTTGTCGACGATGCCGTGCGCGAGCTGCGCGAACTTCGTGTCCGGGTCGGACGGCGCGAGGTTCTCGACGTTGTACGTCGCCACCGCGAGCTGCCCCGGCCGCTGGCGCGCCGTGACCTCCTTCTGCAGGTGGTTGTCCTTCGTCGCACCGAGCTGAGACGCGAAGAGCGTGTAGCCGCCGAAGCTGCTGTACTCCACCGGGCCGGAGGTGGTCCCGGTCAGCACGTCACCGGTGTTGACCTTCGGGAACGGCTGCTGGTCGAACGGGATGATCGACTGGACCTTCAGCACGCCGGTGTTGATCTTGTCGTAGCCCAGGTAGACCGTGCCGCCGCGCTGCGTGGGGTTCTGCTGCGGCTTCGTGGTCACGTAGAGCTCGTCGAAGTCGTTGCTCGGGCCGACCACGCGGGCGTCGGAGATGCTGACGATCTCGCTCTCGTGCGACTCCCAGAAGTCCAGCGAGTACTTCGCCGGCTCCAGCGGCAGGGCCTCGATACTGCCGCCGGCGTTGGGCGCGAGCACGTCCGGGATCTGGTCGGGCGTGATCTTCGTGGGCGCGGGCAACGCGTTCTCGTGCGTGCCGACCGTCCACTGTGCACTGGACAGCTCGGTGAGCGACTGGTAGGTCGACGTCGCAGGGGCGTCCGGGTAGAACTCCTTCACCGTGCCGGCCGCGGTCACCGCGTCGCCGACGGCCACGGCGGGCGTGGTCGAACCGGTGAACACGAACAGGCCCTCGCTGGTGCGCGGGTCGCTGTCGGGGTTCGGGTCGGTGAGCCAGAAACCGCGCGAGGAACCGAAGGTGCGCGCGGCCGTCACGATGCCCGTGACGTCGCTGACCTTCTTGTCCTTGAACGGCGAGATCCGCGTGGTGCCCTGGATGTCGTGGATCTTCGCGGGGGTGCCCGGGTCGACCGGACCGGTGTCGCCACCGCCGGACGTCTCACCCTTGGAGTTGGTGGGCGTCGGGTCGCCGACGGTGAAGTCGGCGCTGTTGTTGTCCGTGTCGGCCAGCGACGCGGCGCGCGCGGCCGAGGTCGCGTTCGAGAGCGCGGCGGTCGGCGTGCCCTCGCGGACCACGGCGTCACCGAAGCCGACGAGGTCCTTGACCTGCGGGTCGGCTGCGCAGTCGGCGGCGGTCTTGCAGGTCAGCGCGGTGGCGCCGCTGACGAGGGCGATCGTGCCGGCGGTACCGGACATCGCGATGGTCCCGGTCGCGTCCGGGGTGGGCAGCGCGGTGGTCCCGCCGGTGCCCTTCGACTCCTGGACGAGGTAGCGGCCGCCCGCGGCGACCGAGCCGGCGAGCTTCGTGACCTGCCACGTGCTCGACGCGCTGGCCGTGGCCGGCAGGTACTGCACGCTGAAGCCGTCGAGCGCGAGCGGCGCGCCGCCGTGGTTCGCGAGCTCCACGAAGTCGTTGGTGAGCGTGGCGCCGACGTTGCCCCCACCGCCGTAGACCTCCGAGATGACCGCGTCCGCGCTGGGTGCGGCGAGTGCGGCGGGAGCGCCGCTCACCACCAAGCCCGCGACGGCAGCGGCGGTCAGCACGCTCTTTCTTCGACCGGATATGGTCACCCTGAGTCCCCTTTGCATGAACGGTCGACGCATCGTCCCCCGAACAAGCGAAGGGTAGGAAGACTAAGAGGCAACGATTCGTAACGAGTTCACGGAATTACCTCCGAGGGACGGGTTGACACAGTGATCTCTCTCGTACTCGGCGGAGACGTCAACGTGCAGGGCCGAAGCGAGCCGAAAACGGCATTCCGGGCATTGACTCCGTTGCTGAGCGGGGCCGACGTGCGTTTCGTCAACCTCGAGGGTCCGCTGTCGGGATCGATGGGCGACCACGGCGGTCTGGACATCCCGCACAAGCCGAATTGGCGCCATTCCGCGCCGGAAATGGTCGAGGCGCTCACCGCCGCCGGCATCGACGTGGTGTCGGTCGCCAACAACGTGACCTACCCGCCGCCGGCCATGCTCGCGAGCCTGTCGGTGCTGGAGAAGGCCGGGATCGCGTACTGCGGCGGTGGTGCGAACCTCACCGCCGCGCACACGCCGGCCGTGATCGAACGGGCCGATCGCCGCGTCGCCTTCCTCGCGTTCACGTCGCTGTGCTGGCCGATCGGTCAAGAGGCGAAGGCCGACTCGGCGGGCGTCGCGGCCGCCGGTGCCTACACCTCCTACCAGCCGGATCCGCGGGTGCTCGACGTGCCGGGCCGGCCGCCGATCGTCCACACCAACCCGGTGCCGGCGGACCTGGAACGTCTGGTCGCCGACGTCCACCGCGCCCGCGCGACGGCCGACCACGTGGTCGTGTCGATGCACTGGGGGCTGCCGGGCGACGAGCTCACCGAGTACCAGATCGCCTACGCCCACGCGATCATCGACGCGGGCGCCGACCTCGTGGTGGGCCACGGGCCGCACAGCATCCAGGCCGTGGAGGTCTACCGCGGCCGCCCGATCCTCTACAGCCTCGGCAACCTCGTGTTCGACTGGCCCCCGATGCGCGGCCGCCACGTCGACGGGCTGCTCGCCGGGTGCCTGCTCGGTGACCGGCCGCGGCTCGAGCTGATCCCCGTGCGCCGTGGCGAGGACAACGAGTGCGTGCCGCTCGCCGGCGAAGCGGCGGCGCAGGTACTGCGGCATGTCGCCGAGCTGTCAGCCCGGCGGTCCACAAAGGTGGCCGTGGGAGCCGGGATCGGCACCGTCGAAGGGTTTCTCGCGCCGAAGCGCTGAGGGGCGTTTGCCCAGGTCGTCACCCGGACGGCCCATCTGCCTTAAATGCAGGTCAAGCTTTGGCGCGGTCCGTTTGCCCCAGAGGTACCTTTACTCGCGAGCCCCCGGGAACGTGGCCCAGACCACTTCCCGAAAGCTCACGGGTCGCACACCGCGGGGGGAGGCGACACGATCACATGGGGGTTGATCGTGTTCGGCTTGCGCGGTTTCGCGCCCCGCTGGGGAACGCCGCGGACGCGGGATTTTCCGCTTCTCCCGCGACCGCGGCGTCCGCGGAAAAGTTTGCCCCGGGGGTTCGTGGGTGGTGCGGCTTCGCGGCCGCACCACCTACGAACGGTACTTGCCGATGAGGGTCTTGGCGCCGGACAGCGCCGCGCGTCCGGCGCCCTTCGCGCTGGCCGCGAGGAACGTCGTCCAGTCGAAGTAGTCGCGCCACAGCACGATCCGGCCGTTCTCGACCTCGAAGGTGCCGCACACCCAGAACTCCGCCGCGAACGAACCGCGGCGCAGCACGTCGGTGCGTTCGGTGAGCACGATGTTGCCGTCTGCGGCGATGTGGTGCGTGCGCGCTTCGAACCCGGTGCCGAACCGGGTCAGTGTGCGCAGCTGCTTCTCCACAGCCGCGAGCCCGCGGGCGGCCGGGAGCGGCACGTTCTGGTAGGTGATGTCGACTGCCACGTGGCTCAGCGCCCGCTCGACGTCCATGTCCTCGAGAGCCTGCAGGAACGCGGTGACCACGGCCTTGGGTTCGCTCATGCGACCAGGTTAGGCCCGTACGGCCGGTCGCCCACGATGGCGACGCGTTCGGCCACCCGGTTGTGGGGGTGGTAGTCGTGCACAGCGTAGTGCTGGGTCGCGCGGTCGTCCCAGAACGCCACGGCGTCGCGGGTCCAGCGGAAGCGCACCTGGTACTCGGGCGTGTGGGCCTGGAGGAACAGGTAGCGGAGCAGGCGGTCGCTCTCGATTTTACCGAGGCCGACGACGTGGGTGGTGAAGGCCTGGTTCACGAACAGCGTGCGCCGGCCGGTCTCGGGGTGGACCCGGACGATCGGGTGCTCGACGGGAGGGAAACGGTCCTGGTGGGCGGCCAGCACGTCTCGGTCGGTGAAGCGCTCGAAGCCGGGGACGAAGTCGTGGACCGCGGTGAGGCTGTCGATGCGTTCGTGCGCGCCGGCGGGCAGGTTGTCGTAGGCGGCGGCCATGTCGGCAAACATCGTGTCGCCGCCGACCGGGCGGGACCTCCCCCAGCCGGAGGACGGAGCCGAGCGCGGGCGCGGAGCGCCAGGTGACGTCGGTGTGCCAGATGTTCTCGTAGCCGGGCCGGCCCGCGTTGCGGGTGAAGCGGACGACCTCGTCGTTGTCGCCTCGCGGGATGAAGGGGTTGGTTTCCAACGCTCCCCAGTGGGAAGCGAACACGCGCTGTTGTTCCGACGTCATTTTCTGTTCGCGGAAGAACAGCACCTTCCACTCCAGCAACGCGCGGTTCAGCTCTTCGCGAACCCTGGGGTCAATGACGCTCCGAGGTCGACGCCCTCGATTTCGGCCCCGATCACCCGTCCGAGGGGACGGAGGGTGAACAGTTCGTAGGGGCGTTCCTCGACGCCTTCGGGCAGCCGGCGCAGCACGCGCGGACCTTCGAGGATGCCGTCGGCGGGGGTGGCCGATGAGCGCAGCAGGTCGATCGACATCAAGTCCTCCGGGTGGACGAATCGGCTTGGTTGAGCGGAGTTCGGCCGATCGGGGTGGCTTGCCGCGTCGGCTGGCGCGCGGCGGTGCCTGCACCGGACGGGCCGCCGGGTCGACTGCGGGGGCGGGTGGCTGGCATGGGCGCGATGGTCATCAGCGCTACCGCGGCGGGCCAAGGCTCTTAACGATGTGGAACTGTCCTACGCCCGGCCGAGTGACCACACACGACGTGATGAGGTTAGATCTCCCCCTACAGGGTGACGAGGTGGGGGCCTGGCCACCTTGAACTGGTTTGGTCCGGGAAGGGGCGGTCCCATGGCGAGCTCGACGAGTGAGCGGCTGCGCGCCGCGGCCGACGCGCTGGACAAGGCCGCGGCCGACGCCGACCAGGCAGCCGGCCGCTTCGCAGAGGCACGCCTGGAGTCGACGCCGTTCGGCATCTCCGCGCCCGCGCGCGAGCTGGCCGCGCGCTGGGAGGCCGCGCTGGCCGCGCGCGATGTCGACGCCCGCGTGCTCGGCGACGCGACGTCCGACCTCGCCGGCCGCCTGCGCATGGCAGCGGGCGGGCACGCGGAGAAGATCCGCCCCGCGGTGGCGACGGCGCTGTTCACCTGATGCCTTTCCTGCACCCGGCCCTGGAGAAAGCCGCCGCGACCCTCGAGCCGCTGCGGAAGGCGGGCGCGCGCCTCGGTGCCCCGGATCCGGTGGCCGCGCTGCAGCAGATCGACTGTTCGCCTCCCGCCATCCGCGAGTCGGCCCGCACGCTGTCCACCGGCCGCGACGTCCTGGTCACCGCGAGGCTGGCGTTCGAAAGCGGCGCTCACCGCGCGGAACGCCGCTGGGGCGGCGAGCCCGCCGCCCTCTTCCGCACCCGCGCCGACGAGCTCGACGTGCACTACCGGCAAGCCGCCGAAGCCGCCGCTCGCACTGCCGCCGTCGGACTCGACCTGGCCGACCTGCTGGACCGCCTCGCGGCCGAGACGGCCGCCCAGGTCACCTACGTCGCGAGCTCAGCCGGGGCAGCCGCGGTGGCTGTCCTGGCCGGCGACCGCTCCACGGAAACGGTTCAACCGGTCCTCGACGCGTGCACCGCGGTCGTGCGCGCCGTGCAAACCGGCGTCTCCACCATCCTGGAGACCATCTCGTTCCTCGAACCCTTCGGCACCCCAGTCCTACCCTTCGACTGAGGTCGCCGACAGCTGCGGCGCGCTGAACGGTTCGACTGAGGCGTCCGGGTTCCGGCCGGTAAAACCGTGCCCCGGAAACGAACGCCCCCGGGACCGGCTGTACTGCCGACAGCTCGACCTGAGCGCCTACCGGATTTGTCTTTCAAAGACGGCCACCCACCACCAGTGACCCATCCGCAGCAGGTGACCACCACCGGGGATCCGGGGGCAACGCCCCGGGCGGGGCCTGGGGCGTTGCACCCCCAGAAACACGGCGAGCGAGGCACCTCGACGCATTCCGTCGACATGCCTCGCCCACTCGCGAGCGGTGGCGGTGAGATTCGAACCCACGGACAGGATTAACCGTCACACGATTTCGAGTTCCAGGCCCGGTCGTCAGGCCGGTTCAGGTCGAGCGTTTGACCTGCTCAGACTGCATCGACGACCGCCTTTGAACCACTGCGAACCTGAGTGAACTGAGACCAGTTCGGCCCCAGTCAGCCGATCTACGGTGCAAGTGCTGAAGCGCTCTGATCTCTCTGCGTTGGCCACGGCCGTGTCGCGGGCCACCAACCACATGGCCACGCGTGAGCCCACTCAGTGTGACTGTGAAGGCTATCTGTCACCTGTGATCGATAGTTGTCACCGAGCCTGAAGCTGGGTGTTCATGCCCACTGAGCGCTTGCCCCCAGGCCCATTCAAACTCGCGGTCAGGGATTCGAGACGCCACGAACTCCTGCTGTGCGTTGATCTCGTCGAGAGGTGGGACGGGGAGCTCGCCTAAGCCTGTGCCGCCCACCTCATGCTTCTCGTCAGCCCAACCGAGTCGGCCGTCCCGGAAGCGCTCTACCTTCCGACGCTCGTAGCCATCGGCGCCGACCTCGCTGAGGATCTCGACTGGCTCCTCGGCGAACTCGTGCAACCACGCGACCCGCAAATGCCACATCCGCGCATCTCTCCCGCCCCTGCACTTCGCTACTGCGCAGACTATTCAGGCCACGCCAGTAGATCGGCGGGCGGAGGTTGGTGCCCGCCTAAGAGGTACATCTGAGACCAGAACTGAGACCACACAGCAGAACGCCGGGCAACCCTTCGCGGGTCACCCGGCGTTCTGCCTGGCAAGTGCGGTGGCGGTGGGATTTGAACCCACGGACGGGATTAACCGTCACACGATTTCGAGTCGTGCTCCTTCGGCCGCTCGGACACGCCACCGCCGAGAACAATACCGGAGGCCGGAGCCAGGGCGTCGGCGGGGTGGCGGCGGGTGGCGAAGTAGGTCTCGAGCAGCTCGGCGCACTCCGAAGCGAGCACGCCGCCGTGGACTTCGGGGCGGTGGTTGAGCCGGCGGTCGCGCACGACGTCCCACAGGGAGGACACGGCGCCGGTCTTGGGTTCCCACGCGCCGAACACCAGGCGGGCGACGCGGGCGAGCACGAGGGCGCCCGCGCACATCGTGCAGGGTTCCAACGTCACGGCGAGCGTGCAGCCCTCCAGGCGCCACCCGTCGCCGTGGACGCGGGCGGCCGCGCGCAGGGCGAGGATCTCCGCGTGGGCGGTGGGGTCGCCGAGCTCGACGCGGGCGTTGCGGGCCGCAGCCAGCGGCCGTCCGTCAGGGCCGAACACCACGGCGCCGATGGGCACATCGGCGCCTGGACCGCGCGCGGCTTCGAGCGCCGCCTGCACGGCTTCGGTGTCGGCCGGGCGTCTCAGAGCTCGTCCAGCAGTTTCGAGAACTCGGCCGCGAAGCCGCAGCGCTGGGCGATCATCTGGAGCTGCTCGTCGGGGTAGAGATCCACCTCTCCGACGATAACTTCAAGCTCGCCGCCCGGCAGTCCGAGATCGGCGAGGATTTCGAGGTCGCCTTCGGGCCACACGGCGTCGTCGTCCTCGTCGGGCGGGTCGACGCGCAGGACGTCGAGCACGTCCGCGGCGATGTCGTAGTCGAGCGCCGCCGCGGCGTCCGACAGCAGCAGCGACGGCCCCCGCGGGCTCGGGCGCACGATCACGAAGAACTCGTCGTCCACCGCCAGCAGCCCGAACGCCGCGCCGGTCGAGCGGAGTTTTCCCAGCTCGGTGATCGCCGCGTCGAGCTCCGTGAGCGCCGCGGGATCGAGCGCACTGCACCGCCACCGACCGTCTTCTCGGACCACTGCCATCGCGAAGCCCGTGACCGGCTCTTGCACCGCCATGCGCACACCGTATTCCGCCGCCGATGCGAGCGCACGCACGGTGCACCCGAAGCGTCCGTGGTGCCACTATCGAGCCATGACCGGACCCACCGACCTGCCGACTCTCCCGGACACCCGCTTCGACGGGCTGCTCGACGCCGCGCGGGAGCTGCAGGACCGCACCGTCGCGTTGCGCCGCGCCCTGCACCGCCGGCCGGAGCAGGGGCTCCAGCTGCCGCGGACGCAGGAAGCCATCCGTTCGGCCCTTGCCGACCTGCCGCTTTCCGTGACCGAGGGCCGCGCCACTACGTCGCTCACCGCCGTGCTGCGCGGCGCGCGCCCGGGCCCGGCCGTGCTGCTGCGCGGGGACATGGACGCGCTGCCGCTGCACGAGGACACCGGCCTCGAGTTCTCGTCCGAGCTCGACGACACCATGCACGCCTGCGGGCACGACACCCACGTCGCCATGCTCGCCTCCGCCGCCCGCCTGCTGGCCTCGCGGGTGGACTCACTGGCCGGCTCCGTGGTCTTCATGTTCCAGCCCGGCGAGGAAGGCCACCACGGCGCGCGCTTCATGATCCACGAGGGCGTGCTCGACGCGGCCGGCCCGCGCGTCTCACGCGCCTTCGGCCTCCACGTCATGGCCAACACGCCCACTGGCCTCCTCCAGGTCCGCGGCGGCGCGATGATGGCGTCCGCCGACACCTTCCGCGTCGAGGTGACCGGACGCGGCGGCCACGGCTCCGCCCCGCAGGAAGCCATCGACCCCGTCCCCGCGGCGGCCGCGATGGTCGGCGCCCTGCAGACGATGGTCACCCGCCGCATCGGCGTCTTCGACCCCGCCGTGATCTCCGTGACCCGCATCGAGGCCGGCACGACCACGAACATCATCCCCGAGACGGCCGTGCTCGAAGGAACCATTCGCACCCTGGCGGAAGCCACGCGCGCCGTGGTCCGGACTGAGCTGCCCCGCGTCTGCGAGTCCATCGGCGCGGCCCACGGGTGCCGCGTCCTGGCCGACATCGAGCCCGGCTACCCACCGACCGTGAACGACTCCGAGGTGGCCGCCGAGGTGCTGGCCCTGGGCGCGACAGTGCTCGGCGAGGAGAACGTCCAGGAGATCCCGCACCCGATCATGGGGGCGGAGGACTTTTCGTATGTGCTGCAACGGGTTCCGGGCGCGTTCGCGTTCCTCGGGGCCCGCCCGCCCGGGGTGTCACCCTCGGACGCTCCGGCGAACCACTCGAACCGGGTGGTCTTCGACGAGGCCGCGATGCCGGCTGGGGTGGCGATGCATGCGGCGTTCGCGTTGAACGCTTTGCGGGGCTGAAGGGTCCCCTCGCGCGCACCAGTGGGGGGACCCTTCGCCGAGCGAACGGTCCCCCCGTGCAGCCAGATCAAGCCGTCCGGCTCGGCTGCCCGTTCTCCAGGTGTCCGGCGAACCGCCGGTGCCACTCCGGGTGCCCGACGAGCGACAGCCGCACGTCGTACCAGCCGGAATTGTCGGCGAGAGCGTCAACGGAAAGCGTGTGCGAACCGTGCGGGCCCACGACAAACCCGGGGCGGCCCTTCACCGTCAACGTCGCCGAACGGGACAGTGAATTCGTCACCTTGAGCTGAAAAATCGGATGCGCGGCCGACTCCGAAATGGAAGCGGCGACCTCCACCCCCGCGGTCGACGAATCACCGGACGCTTCGACGACAAATCCATTCGGCCCATGGACAGCGATGTCATAAGAAGACGCGAAAGCAATCTTCCCAGACGCAGAACCACCACCGGAAACGTCGAACCGCTGCGAAACCCCACCGGCGTGATAAGCGTATGAAGCCAGCTGCAAGCCAGCCGCCCCGTGGTTCGACGCCTGCAAAGCCAACGACCCCGCGCCCACCGAAACAAAAGCCACCGGCTGATACGGCAAGGCGCGCGCCGGAGCCGTCCCGCGCTCCTGTTCCGGCATCGCCTGCTGCCCCGTCAGCGGAGGCGCCGGCTTGGGCAGCTTCGTCTGCGTCCGGTCCGCCTCGGCGCGCAACGCCGTGGCGTCCGGCAGCGACGGGATCGAAACATCCCGACGCGCGAAGTCGAAGCAGCTCGTCAGGTCACCGCAGATCTCGCGGCGCCACGCGGAGATGTTGGGCTCGCGCACCCCCGTCCACGTCTCGAGGAACCGCAGCACGGACGTGTGGTCGAACACCTGCGAGTTCACGAACCCACCGCGGCTCCACGGCGAGATCACCGTCATCGGCACACGCGGCCCGAGGCCGATCGGCGCCGGCGCGCCGGTCCCGACGCCGCCGGGCCCCGACGGCTGGTTCACCGGCAGCAGCTCACCCGGCGTCCCGGCCGGAGCGCACGGCGGCACGACGTGGTCGAAGAACCCGTCGTTCTCGTCGTAGTTGATCAGGATCACAGTGGACTCCCACAGCTTCGGGTTGTCCCACAACGCCTTCAGCACCCGCTGCGTGTAGGCCGCACCGTCGACCGGCCGCGCGGCCGGGTGTTCGCAGTACGCGTACGGCGCCACCACCCAAGACACCGCCGGCAACGTGCCCGCCTTGCAGTCAGCCACGAACTGCTGCAGCACGTGGTCGACGTTCTTGCCCTGCCCCGAATCGGGCTTCCACTTCGCGCGCAGGCTGGCCCGCTCGGCGAGCTGGCGCTTCTTCGGGTCCGACGACGCCAGCGCGTCGTGGTACTGCTGGAACAGCCACAGTGGATTGTCGCCGTAGTCGCCGACGTAGCCGTCCGCGCCGTCGCCGACCTCGTCGTTCGCGTAGACCTGCCAGGAGATGCCGGCGGCCTGCAGGCGTTCGGGGTAGGTCGTCCAGCGGTAGACGGGCTTGTAGTCGTCCGGGTTCCACGTCGCGGGGCCGCCGAGCTCGCCGTCCGGGTCGATCATGCCCGTCCAGTGGTAGAGGCGGTTGGGCGTGGTCGGGCCCTGCAGCGAGCAGAAGTAGTTGTCACACAAGGTGAACGCGCTCGCGAGCGCCCGGTGGAACGGCAGGTCGTCGCGGTTGAAGTAACTCATGGTCATCTCGGTCTTGGCCGGGACCCACGCGTCGTAGGCGCCGTTGGCCCACGCCTGGTGCGTGGTGGCCCAGTCGTGCGCGAGGTCGCCGAGGTCCTGGCCGTCGACGAGCGCGGTGTCGACGTGGAACGGCAGCAGGTGGCCGCCGTCGGTGCGCTTCGCGTCGGGCTGGCGGAACACGTCGCGCACGGCCGCGGTGTCGCCGAAGCCGCGGACGCCGGCCGCCGTGCCGTAGTAGTGGTCGAACGACCGGTTCTCCTGCATCAGCACCACGACGCGTTCGACGTCGTCGAGGCTGCCGCGCCGCCGGGGACCCGCGGCCGCCTCGGAGAACGCGCCGCCGAGACCCGCCGTCGCGCCCGCCACGCCGGCCGCCGCCGCGCCGCCGAGCACTGAGCGACGGCTCAGCCGCCCTTCCGCTTGCCCCATCCGTACCTCCTCGTCCGGAATGTGCGTGACGGAGATCCACGTCACGCGCGGCAAGCAGCCTTCCCCAGGTCACGGCCCACGACAAGCAGCCGAATGTGAACCGCGGCTGAACACGGTAGCAATTACACAACAGTGTTGATTTAATACCGGACATGACGACCGAAACCGAGCTCATCCAGGAGCTCCTCGAGCAGGAGAGCCGGCTGGTGTTCCCCCGGTTCGACAACGAGACCGCTCTCGCCCTCGGCCAGCACCTGCTCGCCGCGGCGCGCGAACGCGCCCTGCCCGTCACCATCTCCGTGCGCAGAAACGGACAACGGTTGTTCCACGCCGCACTCCCGGGAACATCGGCCGACAACGACGCCTGGATCGACCGCAAGAGCCGCGTCGTCGACCGCTACGGACACAGCTCGTTCCTCGTCGGCACGCAGTTCCGCGCGAAGGGCAGCAGCTTCGAGGCCGACTCCCGCCTCGATCCCGACCTCTACGCGGCCCACGGCGGCGTGTTCCCGGTGCTGGTCAAGGACGTCGGGCCGGTCGGCACGGTCGGCGTCTCGGGCTTGCCGCAGGCCGACGACCACGCGTTCGTGGTCGAGCAGCTCGCCGGGTTCCTCGCCGGCTGAAAATCCCCGCACAAGAACTGGTAGCCCGCGCACAAGAAGTTGTCGATTCGGCGCGTCCCTCGTTCGACGGTTCACCACAGACCCGACGAACGAGGGAGACGACCGATGGGCAAGCTGACCGTCACGGCGTTCCTGACCCTGGACGGCGTGGTGCGCGGACCGGGTCACGTCGACGCGCAGGTGGGCGCGGCCCTGGCCCGCTGGTTACGCCGCGCGTCGGCGTTCCTGCAGGTCAGGAACGTCGCCGACTACTGCCCGAGCTCCGATGACCTGCCGCGGCACGTCATTACCGGCGACCTCGCCACCGAGATCCGCCGGCTCAAAGCCCGCTACGACGGCGAGCTGCAGCTCCACGCCAGCGGCAGCCTCGTGGCCGAGCTCGACGACCTCGTCGACGAATACCGCCTGCTCGTTTTCCCCGTCGTGCTCGGCGAAGGCCACCCGCTCTTCCCCGCCGGCGCCCACCCGCTCGCCCTACGCCCGCTCTCGACCAGCGCGACGAGCACCGGCGTCGTGATCCAGGAGTACGCGGCCGCGGGCGCGCCGACGTTCGGGTCGATGGCATGACCACGCTCACCGCCACCACGTTCGTCTCCCTCGACGGCGTGGTGCAGGGCCCGGGCACGCCCACCGAGGACCCACGCGGCGGCTTCGACCTCGGCGGCTGGCTCACGCCGTGCTACGACGCGGTGATGGCCGAATACACCGCCGACTGGTTCTCGCGCGCCGACGCGTTCCTGCTCGGGCGCCGCACCTACGAGATCTTCGCGGGCTACTGGCCTTCCGTCGGCGGCTCCGACCCGGTGGCGGGACCGCTCAACTCGCTGCCGAAGTACGTCGCCTCGCGCACCCTCACGCGCTCGTCGTGGCAGGGCACGGCGTTCCTGCGCGACGACGTCGTGCGGGCGGTGACCGAGCTCAAGGCCGAGCCCGGACGCGAGCTGCAGGTGCACGGCAGTGGCGATCTGCTTCGGACGCTGATGGCCGCCGGCCTGGTGGACGAGCACCGCGTGTGGGTGTTCCCGGTGGTGTTGGGAAAGGGACAACGGCTGTTCCCGCCGGGAACACCGCGCCGGTCACTGCAGCTCGTCGAACACCGCACGACCGGCAAGGGTGTCTCCGTGCAGGTCTACCGGACCGCTCGGCCCGAAGATCAGGACGCCTGACCCACCACCCCGTGCTACCCTCTGCGCCGTCACATCATATATCAGATCGGACACACCAGTGGCGTTCGAAGTGCAGAAACGGCGGTTGGCGGGCGTCGTCGCGATCCCCGTGACGCCGTTCAACGGGAGCGGCGGGGTCGAGGCGGAGACGTACGGCCGGCTCGTCGAGCGACTGGTGACCGGCGGCGTCGAGGTGGTCACGCCGAACGGCAACACCGGCGAGTTCTACACGCTCGACGAGCACGAGACCCGGCTGTGCCTCGAGGTCACCGTGAAGGCGGCACGGGAGGCGAGCGTGCTGGCGGGCGTCGGGCACGACGTGCGCACGGCCGTGAAGGCGGCCCGGCACGCGCGCGACACCGGTGCCGACCTGGTGATGATCCACCAGCCGGTGCACCCGTACGTCTCGCGCGAGGGCTGGGTCGAGTACCACCGCGCGATCGCGTCGGCCGTGCCGGAGGTCGGCGTGGTGCTGTACGTGCGCAACCCCGAGATCGGCGGCGAAGAGCTCGCGCGCCTCGCCGACGCGGCGCCGAATGTGATCGGTGTGAAGTACGCGGTGTCAGATCCCGTGCGTTTTGCAGCAGTTTCACGTGACGCCGGTCTCGAACGCTTCGTCTGGATCGCGGGGCTGGCCGAGCTTTCGGCACCGGGCTATTTCGCCGTCGGCGCGCAGGGGTTCACGTCGGGGCTGGTGAACGTCGCGCCGCGCATCTCGCTCGACCTGTTCGCCCGGCTGCGCGAGCGCGATTTCGCCGGTGCCATGCGGTTGTGGGAACTGATTCGGCCGTTCGAACAGATGCGCGCGGCCGAACGCAACGCCAACAACGTGAGCGTCGTCAAGGACGCGTTGTCACAACTCGACCTCTGCCGGCCCGACGTGCGCCCGCCGAGCCGACTGCTGACCGCGCCCGAGCACGAGCGGATTTTCGGTCTGCTGTCGACCTGGGGACTTTTGTAAGGCTTCCCGACCCCGGTGGGCAATTGCCTTTGCCAGCCAAGGGTGAGAGGCTTGGTACAGGCTGCGGTGCCACCGCGGCCAGGCCCCAGCGCCCTTCTCCCGGACTGGACCCGGACCCGTCGTGGCCGGAAACCGTCGCTGGACAAGCGATTCGCCTGAACCAGAGCGGTGCTGGCATGACTTCGTCCTCAACTTTCGATACCACAGAACCGTCCACCGGAAGTGATTTCGCCGAACTTTCCCGACTGGTCAAGGCGGCGGGCCTCCTGAAACGTCGCCGTACCGCCTACGGAATCCGCATCGGCCTCAACCTCGCCGCCTTCGCGGGCGGCTGGGTGGCGTTCGCGTTCCTCGGCGACTCCTGGTGGCAGCTGTTCCTCGCCGCCTTTTTCGCGATGATGTTCGCGCAGCTGGCCTTCATCGGCCACGACGCCGGGCATAAGCAGATCTTCTCCAGCCGCAAGGCCAACGACGCCGCCGGACTCGTCCACGGTGGACTGACCGGGCTCAGCTACGGCTGGTGGATCGCCACCCACAACCGCCACCACGCCAACCCGAACCACGAGGACGAGGACCCGGACGTCGACATCGCTGCGCTCGCTTTCTCACGCGCGCAGAGCCACCAAAAGCGCGGGTTCCTGCGCTGGGTGGCGAAGTACCAGGCGTTCCTGTTCTTCCCTCTGTTGCTGCTCGAAGGCCTCAACCTGCACGTGTCGAGCGTTCGCGCGGTGTGGGCCGGTGACGTGCGCCGGCACAAGCTCGAGTCGGCCTTGCTGATCGGGCACCTGGTGGCCTACCTCGCCGCGGTGTTCATCGTGTTGTCGCCGCTGACGGGTCTGGTGTTCATCGTCGTACACCAGTTCCTGTGGGGCTTGTACATGGGATGTTCGTTCGCTCCCAACCACAAGGGCATGGAAATGCTCACGACGGGCCACAAGCTCGACTTCCTGCGCAAGCAGGTGCTGACGTCGCGCAACATCCGCGGCGGCGTCATCGTCGACTTCGCCCTCGGCGGCCTCAACTACCAGATCGAGCACCACCTCTTCCCGAGCATGGCCCGCGGGAACCTCAAGCACGCGCAGGTGATCGTGCGCGAGTTCTGCGCCCGCCACGGGATTTCCTACGCCCAGTGCGGCTGGGCGCGCTCGTATGGCTACGTGCTCGAACACCTCCACTCCGTCGGCGCTCCCCTGCGCGAGCGCACGCCGGAGCCGGCCACGTCATGACTGCCGCCGAACACGAAACGCCGACCGAGGTCCGGCCCGAGACGTCCTGCCCCAGCTGCCCGCACCCGCTCGAAGAGCACGACGTGATCGCCCGCAGGTACTGCGCCGCGACCGCCGTCGGCAACACCGAGCGCGGCTGCGTCTGCGGCGCCGCGAAAAAAGCACAACACCGAGGACGATGATGACCGCCACTGCCCTGCCGCCGAGCCGTTACGAAACCCGGGTCGACCGCGTGAAGAAGATCGTGCTGGACAACACCAAGCTCTCCGAAGAAAAGGCTCGTGAGCTGGCCGTGCAGATGGTGCACGCGCTCGACACCGTGCCGGAGAAGATGCGCTGACCGGACTCACCCCGGCGTCGGCACCGCGAACGAGATCGCGGTGCCGCGCATGGAGTTCTTGTGCCCTGAGCGGCGTCAATCGAGCGGCAGTGTTTGCGGGAAATCGAACAGCTCGAACACCACCGGTGCGAATGTTGTCACTTCAGCGACGTGGCCTCGTGCGATTCGCAACACGTTGAGCCCGAACGCCCGGAACTCGCCGTCGAGCCGGACGTAGGTCGCGAGCGCGGGGAGGCCGTTGGCCCGCGTTGCCAGCACGTGGAACGCCACGGCGTCCGGGCCACGCAGCGCCGGCGCCCAGCCTTCGAGCACGGTCTCGCGGCCCACGTACCAAGTCGGCTCCGCGCCCACGTGCCCGCCGGCGCCCGGAGCGTGGCTGCAGCGGACGTCTTCGCGCAACAATGAAGCGAACGCCGCCTCATCGTGCTCCACCAACGCCGCCATGTACCGGGCCACCACAGTGCGTTCCTCGGCGCTGCCCTCCGCCGACCAGTCCGTTCGCCGTTCCGGCAAGTGCTCCTTCAGTGCCGCACGCGCCTGCAGCACCGCGGTGTTGATCGACGCCGGCGTCGTCTCCAGCGCGGCCGCCGTCTCGCGAGCCGACCAGCCGAGCACGTCACGCAGCACCACCGCCGCACGACGGCGTGGGGACAGGTGCTGGATCGCCGCGAGGAAAGCCAGCTCCACCGTCTCGCGCGCGACCACCTCGCCGAGCACGTCGTCGGGCACCGGCTGCAGCCACGGCACCGCCACGTCGGGCCGCGGCGCCAGATCGGAACTGCCGGCCGACGGCAGGTCCAGCACCGGCAGCTCACGCGGGTGCGCGGCGAGGTGATCCAGGCACGCGTTCGTCGCGATGCGGTACAGCCACGCGCGCAGGCTCGCACGGCCGTCGTAGGTGCCGCGGCCACGCCACGCGCGCAGCAGCGTCTCCTGCACGAGGTCCTCGGCCTCGTCGAAGGAACCCAGCAGCCGGTAGCAGTGCACCCGCAGCTCGTGGCGGTGCGTCTCGGTGTCGGTCGCGAAGTCCGTCATCTCTTCAACCATGTCCCATGAGACAGGGCGCGGCGGGAAAAATCGACTCTTCGCAGGTCAAACGGAATGTGGCCGAAGTTACTCGCGCGTTAAGAACGTGTCAGCGCGGCCGGGTGGAGCGTCAGGGTGGTGTTCACGGCCGGGGCGAATCCAACACCACCGCAGTGTGCTGACGGTGTCCGAATTCGCACATCGCCCGGAGGTCACCGTGACACTCAGCGAGCTCCTCCCCAGCCTCGGTTGTGAGGCCGCCGACCATCTCGAGCCGGGGCTCTGGCCGCGCAGCACCTACCTCGGCGAAGGCGGTGAGCTGATCTTCGCGGGTGCTCCGGTGAGCCACCTGGCCAACCGGTTCGGGACCCCGGCGTACCTCCTCGACGAGGCCCAGGTGCGCGACACCGCGCGCGCATACCGCCGTGCCCTGCCCGAGGCCGAAGTGGCCTTCGCGAGCAAGGCGCTGTGTACGCGCGCCGTGCTGCGCTGGGTGGCCGAGGAAGGCCTGTCGCTCGACACCTGTTCGGCGGGCGAGCTCGCCGTCGCGCGGTCCGTCGGCTTCCCCGCCGAGCGGATCCTGCTGCACGGCAACGCGAAAACCCCCGAAGACCTCAAGGCCGCGCTCGAGTACGGCGTGCGCCGCATCGTGCTCGACTCGCTCGACGAGATCGAGCAGCTCGGCGCGCTGGCCCTCGGCGCACAGCAGGTCATGATCCGCGTGACGCCCGGCGTCTCCGGCGGCACCCACGCGGCGATCACCACCGGCACCGAAGGCCAGAAGTTCGGCTTCTCGCTGCGCGCGGACGTTCGCGACAACGTGGACCGCGCCGTCGTCGCGGTGCTCGCGCAGCCCGGCCTCAGGCTGGTCGGGCTCCACTGCCACATCGGCTCGCAGGTCGCCCGCGTCGACCGGTACGAGGAGGCCGCGCGGCGGATGGTGGAGGTGCTGGTGCGCGTGCGCGACCAGTACGGCGTCATCCTGCGCGAGCTGGACCTCGGCGGTGGCCACGCCGTGCCGTACCTCGACCGCGAGGCCGCGTTCGACCTCGACGGCTACGCCCGGCGGCTGCGGGTGGCACTGGCGTACGAATGCTCGTCGCACGACTTTCCCTTGCCCCGCTTGACGATCGAGCCCGGCCGCGCGATCGTCGGCCCCGCCGGGATCACGGTGTACCGCGTGTGCGCGGTGAAGCGCGGCAGCCGGACGTTCGTCGCCGTCGACGGTGGCATGAGCGACAACGCGCGCCCCGCCCTGTACGGCGCCCGCTACACCGCGCGGCTCGTCGGGCGGCACACCAAGGCCGCGCGCACCCCGATGACCGTGGTCGGCCGCCACTGCGAGTCGGGTGACGTGCTGGCCGACGACGTCGGCCTGCCCGACGACGTCCACGCCGGCGACCTGCTGGCCGTACCGTGCACCGGCGCGTACCACCACTCGCTGGCGTCGAACTACAACCTCGTGGGCCGGCCGCCGCTGATCGGCGTGCGCGACGGCTTCGCGAAGCTGCTCGTGCCGCGCGAAACCGAGGAGGACCTGCTGCGGCGCTGCTGAACGCTACCGGTTGCCGGCCTCAGCCCCAGGTCAGCAACCGGTAGTGCAGCCCCGTCGACGATTCCTGCCACTCGCCGGTGGCGTCCGGCGGCCGACCGACCTCGGGCGCGTACGTGTCGCCCTCGAAGTGCTCCTGGATCTCCGTGACCACGACCCGGTCCGCGAACGGCAGCGCGGCCCGGTACACGGCCTCGCCGCCCATCACCCACACGTCGCCGGACACCGCCGCGAACGCCTGTGCCAGGTCGGGGAACGTCTCCACGCCCGCCTGCGGCGTACGCGACAGCACCAGGTTGCGCCGGCCCGGCAGCGGCCGGAACCGCGGCGGCAGCGACTCCCACGTGCGGCGGCCCATGAGCACGGTCGCGCCCGTGGTCGTCTCGCGGAAGTGCTTCTGGTCCTCCGGCAACTGCCACGGCAACTCGTTGTCGCGACCGATGACCCCGTTGGCGGCCTGCGCCCAGATCAGGCCGATCACACCGCCACCGGTGCCTTGATGCCGGGATGGGGGTCGTAGCCGTCGATCGCGATGTCGTCGTAGGTGTAGCCGAAGAGGCTGTCCACCGGCTTGAGGCTCAGCGACGGGAACTCCCGGGCCTCGCGCGAGAGCTGCGTGCGGACCTGGTCGACGTGGTTGTCGTAGATGTGGCAGTCGCCGCCGGTCCACACGAAATCGCCGACGCGAAGGCCGACCTGCTCGGCGATCATGTGGGTGAGCAGGGCGTAGCTGGCGATGTTGAACGGCACGCCGAGGAACAGGTCGGCGCTGCGCTGGTAGAGCTGGCAGGACAGCTCGCCTTCGGCGACGTAGAACTGGAAGAACGCGTGACACGGCGGCAGCGCCATGCGCGGGATGTCGGCGACGTTCCACGCGGACACGATCATGCGCCGCGAGTCGGGGTTCTCACGCAGCGTGGTCAGGAGCTCGGCGAGCTGGTCGACGTGGCCGCCGTCCGGGGTCGGCCACGAGCGCCACTGGACGCCGTAGACCGGGCCGAGGTCGCCTTCGGGGGAGGCCCACTCGTCCCAGATCGTGACGCCGTTGTCCTGCAGCCAGCGGACGTTGGAGTCGCCGCGCAGGAACCACAGCAGCTCGTAGGCGATCGAGCGGAAGTGGACTTTTTTGGTCGTGACCAGCGGGAAGCCGTCGGCCAGCCGATAGCGCAGCTGGTGCCCGAAGATCGACCGCGTGCCGGTGCCGGTGCGGTCCTGCTTGCGGGCGCCCGTGTCGAGCACGTGGCGGAGCAGGTCTTCGTACTGTGTGTCCGGCATGCCCACGAGCCTAAGCTCCTTCGATCGACTCGCCGCCGCGGCTCACCGAACCGCGAGGCAACCGGCGGCCGGCGAAGAATTCACGACACGCACGGTGCACGGCGAACATCAGCGGGAAGCCGATCAGGATCGACACGACCCCGATCACCGCGACGCCACCGATGCCGAACACGGTGGTCTCCCCCGCGTCCGGCTTCGCGTATTCGATCACCGCGAGCACCAGCACGGCCAGGAAGAACACCGCGCCGACGAACGGCAGCACCCCGCGCAGGACGAAGTGGCGCAGGCTCGCCAGCAGCGTTTTGCGGAACAGCCAGACGCACGCCAGCGCCGTCATCGTGTACTCGATCGCGATGGTGAGGCCGACGGCGTCGACCGAGTCCGAGAGCACGTTGTCGCTCCACACCGCGAGGAGCACGTAGAGCACGAGCGAGACGAGGCCGAACGTCCAGGTGGAGACCGACGGCGTCTGGTACTTCGGGTGCACGCGGCCGAAGACCTTGGGCAGCGCGCCGTGGCTGGCCATCGAGAGCGTGGTGCGCGCGGCGGGCATGATCGTCGCCTGGCTGGTGGCGGCGCCGCTGGTGAGCACGGAGACGATGAGCAGCAGGCCCATCACCTTGCCGAGCCCGGAGCCGCCGAACACCGCACCGCCGAGGCCGGCCAGCACGTCTTCGGAGTTGGCCTCGTTGCCCAGGCCGATGCCGCTCTCCCCGACGCCGGCGAACGCGAGCGCGGCGACCGTGACGAGCAGGTAGTTGAGCACGAGCAGCACGGTCGAGAGCACGGCGGCGCGGCCGGGCGCGCGGCGCGGGTCGGCCGACTCCTCGTTGACCGACAGCGAGCTTTCCCAGCCCCAGTAGATGAACACGGCCAGCAGCACCGCCGAGACGGCCGTGCCGAGGCCGACGCCGTCGGGCCACAGCCAGCTCCACCGCGGGTGGGTCGCCTGCGGGCCGGCGCTGCCGTCATAGACCCGGACGAGGGCGACGACGGAGAAGATGACGAGCACGGCGAGCTCGATGCCCAGCAGGATCCACTGGGCGCGCGCGGACACCTCGATGCCGCGGTAGCACAGGTAGCAGAGGGCCAACAGCCACGCGCAGCCGATGGCGGTGGTCACGGCCCGGTTGTCCGCGAGGCTGTCGGCGCCCAGCAGGAGCAGCGTGTAGCGACCGGTGAGCGCCGACTGGCTGCTCATCACCAGCAGCTGCGCGACCGTGACCACCCAGCCGGTCATCCAGCCCGCGCGGCTGCCGAACGCGCGCGTCGCCCAGGTGAAGTTGGTGCCGCAGTCGGGTTCGGCGGAGTTGAGCTCGCGGAACGCGACGGCCACGAAGAGGACGGGGATGAACGACAGCAGGATGAACGCGGCGGCCTTGAAGCCGGCGCCCGCGAGCACGATGAACCCGAGCGTCGCGGCGATCGAGTACGCCGGGGCCGTCGACGACATCCCGATCACCATCGCCGACACCATGCCCAGAGCCCCTGTCCGGAGTCCTTTGGCCGGCACGGCCGGAGCGGGGTGTGCGCCGAGCGCGACGGCTTCGGACATGATCAGTCCTCCTTATGGGGGTGGGATTTGGTCGGAGCCGCTGGGTTTCACTAGGCCTTCCGGGTCTTTCCGGGCCTTTCACGGCCGCCAGACGGTACCGGTTAGGCCCTCAGGCTCGGCACCCCGTATGCGCCGTCGCACATCCGTGCGGCGAAAACATCACCTCGATGGAGCCTTGACCACTTATTTCGGCGTCGTCGTCGGCTCGGCCGGGGAATAGCGTGAATCCGGAAACGGGCTCCTCTTCCAGCACGAGGGCAGATACGCTGCGCGCCTAAGGAATCACATGCCGAAACACAGGGAGGGACGGCATGGGTGACGGAAACCGTACGAAGGTCGAGGAGCAACGCACGCCGAAGGCGTTGGACGGCACCGACAGAACCTTGATCGCCCTGCTCCAGAGCGACGGCCGCGCCTCGTTCACCGCACTGGCCAAAGCAGTCGGACTCTCCGAGGGCGCCGTGCGCCAACGGGTCCAACGTCTGCTGCGCGACGACATGATGCAGATAGTCGCCGTGACGGCCCCAGGAAACGTCGATCTGACCCGCCAGGCCATGATCGGCATCACCGTGAGCGGCGACCCGCGCGAGGTCGCCAACCGCCTGTCGGACCTCGCCGACGTCCACCAGGTCGTCCTCTGCGCCGGCCGCTTCGACCTCCTGGCCTCACTGATCTGCCGCGACGACGAGCACCTGCTGGCCGTCCTGGGAGACCAGGTGCGCCCCATCCCCGGGGTGACCTCCACGGAGCTGTTCGTGTACCTGAAGCTGGCCAAGCAGAACTACGCGTGGGGCAACCTGACTTCGTGAGGTTTTCTCCGCGTTTCTCGGATGAGGCCGGGCCCCCGCCTCACTTCCGGCGCCTTGGGCGCTGTGTCTGGGTTGGTTGAGGCGGGGTTTTCGGCTCTGCGGACCGTCTTGGTGCGGGGTTTTTCTTTACGCCCCCAGCGCTTCCCTCACACATAACGGCGATGACTCACCCGCCCACCGCCATCCGGCGCCACCCCACGCAACGCAGCCGGAAGCGGCCCGTCGTGGACGATGCCCAGCCGTTGCGTCGCGCGGGTGAGCGCGACGTACAGTTCCGCCGCCCCGCGGGAGCTCGCCGCGAGGATGCCGGCGGGGTCCACGACGAGCACCGCGTCGTACTCCAGGCCCTTGGTCGCCGACGGCGGCACCGTGCCCGCCACGCCGGGCGGCCCGATCACCACACTCGTGCCCTCGCGCGAAGCCTCCGAGTCGACAAAGGCAGAAATCGCCAAGTCGTACGAAGAAACCCGCCGCGACCAAGGCGACACTCCACACGAACGCACCGACTGCGGCGGCTGCACCCCCGGCGCGAACTCCGCCAGCAGCCGCGCCGCCACCGCCATGATCTCGGCCGGCGTCCGGTAGTTCACCGTGAGCGGCCGGAAAACCCACCGGTCCGCGACGTAGCGTGACAACACCTCCGCCCACGACCGCGCGCCGGCCGCCGAACGCCGTTGCGCGAGATCGCCCACGATCGTGAACGACCGGCTCGGACAACGCCGCATGAGCACGCGCCAGTCCATTTCGGACAGTTCCTGTGCCTCGTCGACGACGACGTGCCCATACGTCCAGTCGCGGTCCGCGGCAGCGCGCTCGGCGAGTGCGCGGTTGTCGCGCTCTCGGTGACGCTCCGCGAGCGCGCCCTCGTCCAGCAAGTCGGCCGCGGTGAGCTGCGCCTCGTCGTCCATCGTCTCCTCGACCTCGAGGACGTCGAGCACACCGGCGGCGTAGTTCTCCTCGACGTGAGCCCGTCGCGCGGCGGCCCGCTCCGCCGAACGGTCCTCCCCGAGCAGGTCGACGGCCTCGTCCAGCAGCGGGACGTCCGACACCGTCCACGCCGCGCCGTGCGCCCGGTACAGCGCGGGCGCCCCGCCGGCCGCCGACACGCGAGCGCGCGACGAGTACAGCTGCGCGAGCAACCGGCGCGGCGTCAGCAACGGCCACAGCCGGTCGAGCACCGCCGCGAGCTGCTCGTGATCTGCCAGCTCCGCCAGCACCTCGGCGCGCAGCTCTGCCCGCATACCGTCCGACGGTGACAGCCAGCCTTCCCCGATCCGGTCCACCGCGCGCTCCGCCAGCCCCCGCCGGACGGCCTCGCGGAACACCGGCCGCGCCTCGTTGTGGGGCAGCCCGGTCGCGCGGGCCTCGTCGCGGGCCGCACGCGCGACGTCCGCGTCGAGCAGCACCGGGCCGTCCGTCAGCTCGACCGGCACCGGGTCCGAAGGCAGCTCCTGCCGATCCGCGACGGCCACCGCCAGCACGTCGAGCATCGCGGTCGACCCCTTGATGCGCTGCAGCTCGGGCTCGTCCTCGGCCGTCACGCTCAGCCCGGGCACGAGGTCGCCCGGCGTCTGGAACACGACGTCGGTCTCACCCAGCGACGGCAGCACGCGGCTGATGTGGTCGAGGAACGCCGGGCTCGGCCCGACGACGAGCACGCCGCGCCGTTGCAGCCGCTCGCGTTTCGTGTACAGCAGGTACGCGACACGGTGCAGCGCGACGGCCGTTTTCCCCGTCCCCGGCCCGCCCTCGACCACGACGACGCCAGGGTGGCGCAGCCGGATGATCTCGTCTTGCTCGGCCTGGATCGTCGCGACGATGTCGCGCATCCCGTCGCCGCGGGGTGCATTGACGGCGGCGAGCAGCGCGGCATCACCCCTGGTCCCGCCGCGGTCGCCGCTGTCGCCGAGGAATTCGTCGGTGAAATCGACAACGCTCTGCCCCCGCGTGTGGAACTGCCGGCGTCGCGCCATTCCTTCGGGTGACGCCGCGGTGGCGCAGTAGAACGCGCCGGCGACCGGCGCGCGCCAATCCACGAGCAGGGGTTCGTAGTCGTTCTCCTCGTCGAAAATGCCGAGCCGGCCGAGGTACGTCCGTTCGCCGGAAAGGGCGTCGAGACGGCCGAAGCACAATCCGTTGTACGCCACGTCGAGCTGCGCGACGGCCTTCGCGCACTGGGCGGCCTGGACGTCACGCTCCCACAGCACGTGGCCGGGTTCCCTTACTGCCTTGACATGCGCGGCCCTCGCCCGCTCCCGCTCGGCGGCGAGCCGATCGTAGAGCGACGCGACGTACGCGCGTTCCGCTTGCAATTCCTCGTCGTACCCCTGATTTGACAAGTTCCCTCACAGCGTTTATCCTGAAACCAGGTTCGGCGTTCACGAGTGACTTTGACGTGAGCGTCGATTTTCTATTGTCCAGGTCCTGTCAAGTCGGATCTTTCGGACGTGAAAAGGCGCCCCGTCACTGGTCGGGGCGCCTTTTCCAGAAGGTGTCAGCCGAGCAGGAAATCGCGGACGGGCAGGGCGCGGTCCACCACGCGCACGTCGCCGAGCAGGCCGTAGAAGCCCTGCTCCACCTTGCTGTCGTAGGCATACGCGCCCACGAACCAGCCGCCGCCCGGGTTGGCCAGGCCGTTGGCGGGGGTCTTCGGGTTGCGCAGCAGGGGGCAGCCGTCGACGTAGATGGTGGTGTGCTTGCCGTCGTTGACCACGGCCACGTGCCACCACTTGGCCAGCGGCAGCTCGTGGCCCCAGTTGGTGGAGATGCCGTTCTGGTTGAGCGGGAACACGGCCCACTGCAGCTCGGCACCGTCCGAAAGGGACAGTGTGGCGGCGGGCTCGCTGGGGTCGTCGCCCGTCTTGCCGGCCTGGCCGCCGGGGTTGGCGCGGCCGAAGATGCCGCACCAGCCGTGGTTGCCGTCGCGGAAGTCGGCGGGCAGCTGGATGAAGGCCTCCACGGTGTAGCCGTGCGAGAAGGTCGCGGTGTTCATCGGCGCCTGGTCCACGGTCTGCAGGTAGGCGCCGTGGCCGGGGTTCTTGCCGCCGTAAAAGCGCAGGCTGCCGCGCGAGGGCTGACGCGGCGCGAACTCGCTGGCGTAAGTCAGCGCCTCCGGTCCGCTGCCGGGCATCGTCAAACGGCGGAGGTTGTTTCCGTGGCCGCTGAGGTCCTTGACGTCGGCGGTCACGGGCGCGCCGTCCTTGCCGCCCTCGAACCGCCAGTACGCGACGGTGCCCGGCACGAGCACCTGCCGAACGGGCCGCGCCGGCGGCACGGGGATCGGCGCGAAGCCGGCGAAGCGCTGGGCGAAGTCGATCTCGAGGCTGAAATAGTCGACGTCGGTGCTGCGCTCGACCTCGATGCGCTGCAGCTCGGTCAGGTCGCGCTGCTTCTCGAGCCACGGCGAGAGCGTGCGGACGTCGATCACACCGCGGGCCAGGTCGAACTGGTAGAGGCGGATCATCGCGCTGCCGCCGTAGTAGCGGTCCTGGCAGTTCGTGAGGTGCAGGTGCACTTCGTGACCGGCGGCGTTCTGCTTCACCAGGCGGCTCGGGGGCCAGAAGTGCCCGTTGAGGGTGAGGAAGATCTGGTCGCTCTCGTTGACGAAGTCGTCCCAGACCTGCTGGCCGAAGCCGGAGAGGAACGGCTGGCCGTGCTCGTCGCTGTCGACGAGCTCGTGGATCGTGAGGATGGCCGGCGTGTGCGGGTGCTGCGCGAGCACCTGCTTCGCCCAGTCGAAGCTCGCTTTCGAGGGCCGCCAGTCCATCGCGAGCACCAGCCACTCGCGGCTGGCGGCGCGGAACACGTGGTAGGTGTTGCAGCCATCCTTGGTTGCGCCGCGGAACGTCGGCGAGTTCTTCTGCCGCTGCGGGCCGAACGCATCGAGGTACGGGGTGCGCCCACGCTGGTCGTCGGTGGACGCGTTGATGTCGTGGTTGCCGGCAAGCGTGCTGTACGGGAAGCGGCGCCGGTCGAGCGCTTGGAACGACCGGCTGATGCCCGCGAACTCGCCGACCTGGCCGTTCTGAGTGAGGTCGCCGAGGTGGGCGAGGAAGACAACATTGTCAGCCTGGCGCCCCAGCACGTACTCCAACGACGCGTCCACGGGCGCGGCATCACCTCGATCCTCGTCGAAGAGATACTGCGTGTCGGGCATGACGGCGAACGTGAACCGGGGCTCTCGGTGTCGGCACCGTAAGCCTTCCCAGCAGCTTGGTCGCTTTCGGCTTGGGCTTCGGACGGTCTGACGACAGCGGGGATCGCGGCCACCGCAGCACCGGCACCGAGCAGCCCGGCGCCGCGCAGGAAGGTCCGGCGGGAGGAGTCAGTCACCCGCCGGAAGCTACGCAAACCCCCGACACCCACGGCAACACCGCCCGACGCACCGATGAACAGCACCTTTGCGCAGCGCGTGGGGGTCCGGTCGCGCAATTTCTTGAGCACGACGGCCCCTTCGCGCACCGGCCCGATGGGCGCTGCGGCCGGCGCACACGGCGCTGCGGCCGAGTTGGCGCGAACGGTCCCGTTGCGCCGGCACGTTGGTGCGAACGGTCCCCTCGCACAGGCTCGGCGGCGCGGGCGGTCCCCACGCACAGGCTCGGCGGCGCGGGCGGTCCCCACGCACAGGCCCGGCGGCGCGGGCGACGTCGCGCCGGCTCGGTCGCGCCAACGGCCCCGTCGCACCGGCTCGTCGCCTGCGCAGCCCCCACGCCGTCGGCCCAACAGCACGAACGGTCCCGCCACGCCCACCTGCAGTTGCGCAATCGGACCCGCCACGTCGGCACTTCGGCACGAGGGGCCCACCAGATCGCCCCGGAAACACGAGCAGTCCCGTCGCGCCTCCAGCTGCAGCGCAAGCGATCCGATCGCGCCGACTCGCGACGCGAGCAGACCGCCAGCTTGGCGGCGACGCTAGCGGTCCCACCTCGCTCACCTGCTGCCCAAGTCGCCAGGTCGCGCCAGCTGGTGACCGCGGGCAGCCGATCGCAGCAACAGCGGCAGCGGCGGTCCCACCGCGCCCGCGCGCGCGGTGGGACCACGCTGCCCGCAGGCGGCACAAGCGGTCCCGTAGCGGCGCCCACCCGCGTGAGCAGTTCCGGCACCCCGCTCACGCCCGGGTCGGCGGTCCCGCGGCGCAACCCAGCGCCCGCGCACGGTGGGACCACGCCGCCTGCGGGCGGCACAAGCGGTCCCCACCCCGCGCGGGGTCGGACCACGCTGCCCGCAAGCGGCACAAGCGGTCCCGTAGCGGCGCCCACCCGCGCGAGCAGTCCCACACCCCGCTCACGCCCGTGTCGGCGGTCCCGCGGCACAGCCCAGCGGCCACAACGTCTCGCCGTGCCGACCCGCCAACGTCGGAGACCCACCGCAGCGAGCGAGTGATCCGTCCAGCCGGCAGTCGCGGTTCGTCGGCCGGCCGGCCCTGCCAACGTCGGAGACCCACCGCAGCGAGCGAGCGATCCGTCCAGCCGGCGGGCGCGGTTCGTCGGCCGGTCAGCCCTGCCGGTCGCGGTCGGGCCGGGGCGGGTTGGCGGCGATCGGGTCGTCCTTGGGGAGGCGGAGGGGGACGACGAACCACAGCAAGCCGAACAGCAGGACCGTGAAGCCTCCCGCGGCGATGAGGGCGGCGGTGCCGTAGACGACCTTCGCGATGAGGGCGACCGTCAGCGTGACCGCCCCGGCGAGGCAGCCCAAGCCGGCGAGCACAACGCGATTGCCAACGCGCAGGATCTCGTCGCGGCGGCCCGTGCGGAACAGCAGGCGATGCCACGCCGCGGGCGCGGTGAGCAGCGCCGTGGCGGCGACCGCCAGCAGCACCGCGACCAGGTGCAGCACCTTCTCGAGCCCATTGGTCGCCTGGAACCGATCGGTGAACACGACCGCCAGCAGGAACCCGAACAGGATCTGCACCCCGGCCTGCGCGACGCGCAGCTCCTGAAGCAGCTCACCGACGTTGCGCTGCAGCTTCTGGTTGCGCGTCTCCCCGGTGTGCTCCATGTCGACGTCGTCGATGACCTCGTCGGCCTCCACCGGCGGTGCACCGTCGGTGGTCGAACCGAGGCGTTCCCCGCGGCGGAATACGGCTCCTGCGGGGTCGGCGGAGGACGGGTTGGCTCGGCGCTGTTCGTCGGGGTCAGTCATCGGGTGGCTCCAGGGTCGGCTTCGTGCCGAAACACTAAGCCCGACCACCAGACCCCGCCCTCCCCGCGAGCCGGGCCGACCGGGCCGTGGAGGATTCACCCGGCGCCGCCCACGACGGGGGAACTGCTCACACGTTCGGGTGGCGCCCATGGCGTCGCAGTCCGCGCGCTGGCTAGAGAGTGACCATGCGAATCGCTCCCACACTCCTTTCCGCTGCTCTCGTCGCCGGCTTGGCCGGCCTCTCCGGTGCCACCGCCGAAGCGGCAACCCCGGTGCACTTCACCTCCGCGCACGGCACCTTCACCGGATACGTCCCGGGCGCCCACGCCGTGACCTATCGCACCGACCTCGTCCCGGGCGGCGCGCAGGCCCACGTGTTCGGCACCTCGGCGCACGCCACCGGCACCACCACCGCGCTCGTGGTCACCGGCCTGCTGCCGAACCACCAGTACGGCGCCCACGCCCACGCGAACGCGTGCGGCCCCACCGGCGACGACGCCGGCCCGCACTTCCAGCACACGCCGGACCCGGTGAAGCCGTCGGTCGACCCCGCCTACGCGAACCCGCGCAACGAGATCTGGCTCGACTTCACCACCGACCGCTTCGGCACGGGTCACGCCAAGTCCATTGTGGACTGGACGTTCGGCTCACGACGCGCACACTCCGTGGTGATCCACGAAACCCACACGCACACCGACCCCGGTCACGCCGGAACCGCGGGCGCCCGGCTGGCCTGCCTGGACGTCGGATTCTGACCTAGAACCCCCAAGAGCGCTCCGGGACGATGCGGACGCGCACCGAGAACGACGCGTCGAACGCGGCCGCGTCGGCGTATCCGACGCCGGCGTAGGACGACTCGTACTTGTCGAGGTAGCCCGGTGCTTCGGAGGGTTTGCCCTCGTCGACGTGGGCGCGGCCGTTGACGACGAGGATGCTGCCGCCGTTTTCGTCGCTGTTGAGGTGGAAGCTTGCCTCCGGGCTGCCGGCGATGTGGCGGAGCTTGGCGGTGTCCGGCTGGCTGAACACCAGAATGTCGTTTTCGTCGAGGACAAACCACACCGGGCGTGGGGCGGGACGCCCCGTCGGGGTGATGGTGGTCAGCCAGCCCACGGGCTCGCCGGCGCGCTTGATCAGGTTCGGATCGGGTGTGTACGTCATCTTCGGTCTCCCCTCGGAAGTGGTGAGATCAAGAGAACCACAACCCACCGACAGTTTCCGCTAGCGCGAGGCGACCATCCGCGCATATCGGCTCCCTGCAAGCAAAAGAACGAGACCGGCGCCGAGAAATGCACCCACTCGGGCGAGACCGTCGAGCGCCGCGAGGTCGAACAGCACCAGCTTCGCGACGGCTGCGGCAACCAGCACGAGACCCACCACGCGAAGCGCGACGACAGCGATACCGCGGAGAAGCATGATGAGGGCGGCGACCGTCCAGGAGACGGTGATCAACGCGTGGCCCAGCAGGAAACCGGACCGGCCGGGAACCGCCAGCAGTGCCGCGCACAGGACCAGGCCGGCGGCGCCGTAGAGGGCCGCGAGGCCGCCGGGAAGCCACGGCAAAAGCTTGCTGGGCTTGAGAACTTCGAGGCGCACGGCAGCCCAGGTCAACGCGATCGCGGCGCCCAGCATGAGCGCGGCCGCGGCGAGTGCGGCGCGCAGGTCCGCGGTCAGGTGCAGGCGCGGGACGACGAGGAGCGCGGGTGTCACGTCCACAACGATCGCCACAAGCCCACCGATCACCGCGAACGCCAGCGAACCCCCCAGCGCGAAACGGTTTTTCGTGTAGCGAGCGGCGAACGCGAGCGCCACCGCTTCGCCGAGCAGAACCGCGCCCCCGTCGAATTCCGTGACGGTGGCCTGCAGCGCGGCGACGAGGCCGGCGACGCCCGCGACAGTCCCGGCTTGACCGCGCACGAACGGCCATGTCGCGACAAGGACAACCGCCACCGCGCCCGCCAAAAGTGCCGCCTGCGTCTTCGGAAGCACCACTGCGGCGGCCAACACGGGCAACGGCGCGACGGCGAGCACGGCCAGCAAGGTCGGTTCGTTTTCCTTGCGGTGCAACATGATCAGCGAAAGCGCGACACTCACGGCACCGGTGACAATCGCGACGGCGGTGCTCTGCGTGTGCAAGACGGTGCCGATCAGCGACGCTGTCAAGGGCGGAATCGCCGAAGTGAGCGAAAGGGACCACCACGACCGTCGCAACTGGACGGGCACCGTCGCGATCTGGATGATGAGCAAGAAGGTCATGAGTTCCGGCGTGAAGCCCTGGGTGATCACGGGTGCGCACACGCCGCACGCGACGACGACGGAACTGGCGAGCAGAGGGGAATTCCACATGACGGCGAGCAACAGCCCGCCCACCGCGGTCACGAGCCCGACGGCGAGGCCCGCGAGGATGGGCAGGAACTCATACAGGGAGGTGGCGGCTATCGCATCGAGGTAGAGCGTCGCGATCCCTGTCGCGGCAAGGGCGAACGCACCGGTGCGCGCGGCCGGCTTGCGATGCAGCCACGCCCCCGCACCGACGAGCGCCGCACCGAACACGGCCCCGACGAGCACCCGCGGCAACGGCCCCAGCCATCCGCGCTGCACCGCGAGCACGAGCAGCAGCACGACACCCAGCAACGTCACGGCCCCACCGACCCACGCGAGCAACCGCGACCCGGCGCCCTCCTTGCCGAGCCGCTCACTCAGTGTGGGCGACGGGGTGTAGGGCGGAAAGGGGTTGGTCTGGGGGTAGGGCTGCCGTGCGTACGGCTGGGGCGCGGGCGGCATCGGGTAGGCGTAGGGGCCGGGGTAGGGCTGGTAGGCGGGGCCGTGGGGCGAGTACGGCTGCGGGCCGGCCTGGGGGTGAGTCGGCTGCGGCCCTGCCTGGGGCGGCTGGTCCACTCCAGCTTGGCTCTGCGACTGCTCGCCACCCACCTGAGGCAACGCCTGACCCGCGCCGCCCTCGGCGTGCAGTGGCTGCGGCCCCGCCTGCAGCGGCTGGTCCACTCCAGCTTGGCTCTGCGACTGCTCGCCACCCACCTGAGGCAACGCCTGACCCGCGCCGCCCTCGGCGCGCAGTGGCTGCGGCCCCGCCTGCAGCGACTGGTCCACTCCAGCTTGGCTCTGCGGCTCCTCGCCACCCACCTGAGGCAACGCCTGACCCGCGCCGCCCTCGGCGCGCAGTGGCTGCGGCCCCGCCTGGGGCGGCTGGTGCGCTCCGGCTTGATGGGTCGGCTGCGGAGCTGCTTGGGGTGAGGCGGGCTGAGCCTGCGGCTGCTGGCCACCGGGCTGCTGCGGACTGGGCTGAGCTTGCGGCTGGCCACCTGCCACGGGCGAGGTCTGGTTCGGACCTGCCTCAGGCAGGCTGGTGGGCTGTCGCGGGTGCCGGCCCGACGCGGGGTGCACCGGGTCCGCGCCTGCGTGGGATTCCGTCGAGCCTGCCGGGCTCGCGGCTGCAGCCTGAGTCGGCTGCGAAGCGGGGTCGGTGGCCGACGGGGCGTCGTGCTGGCCACGATGCGGAGCTGGCTGCTGGCTGGCGCCGGTGAGGTGCGCCGGTAGGTCGCCTTCGTTCGCACCGGTGAGGTGCGCTGGTGCGGCCGGCTGCACGCTGGCCTGCGGCTGCACAGCGGCCGACGGAGGGTGCGGCTGGCTTGAGTCCTGTACAGCCTCGGCCTGCGGAGCCTCGGCGGGCGCCACTGGCCGGCCCAGCGGCACTGGCGGCTGGGGAGTGGGCTTGACCAGCGGGTTTACCGGCCCACCCTGCGTGGCCGGGTCCGTGGTCGACGTGCCGGGGGCCCCGGCGGCGCGGAGTTCGGTGCCGACGACGGTGATGTGCCGGCCGAGGTCGTCGAGGGCGTCGGCGAGGCGGTGCAGCGTGGCGGCGTCCGTGGTCATGCGGTCAGGGTCGGGGATGGGTGGCGGTGATCGGATCCGTAGCACTACTCAACCCCGGACACGGGACGGTTGCGATCATCCTGGCTGGTCTTCGCGGCGAAGGCCCGGCGACGAGGAGTGGCGTGGCCGATCAGCCGCTGAACGACCTCGCCGAGCCGGCCGAGGTCCTCCGGCCGCACGACCCGGGCGCGACGACGTTCCTCCGGACGCACCACGAACGGCTCGTGCAGGCACAGACCCGGCTCGAACGGCGACGTGCGCTGAGGTCGTTGCTCGGGCTGTTCCGCGGTGCGGCGGGAAGCTTCAACGACCTCTCCCCCACTACCACGGCGACCTCCTGCCCGAGAACGCGCGCATGGAGGAACTCCGGGCGGCCGTCGCGCGGCAGGCTCGCGAGGAGCTGGATTGCCGCTGATCCGGGGCCCAGTCGCGCGGGCAAGCGAATTCTCGAGGCAGAACCCGGAGACAACCTCGGACGGCCAAGCACGGCCGACACGCACCGATGCACCGCGGACAGCCAATCACCCGCAGCAGCAATCTGGACCGCCCACACCCGATGCGGTCCGGTGGCCGAGCCTCAACCCGACAGCAGGTTCCGGCTGAAGACGAAATCGCAACAAGTGGTCGCCGGCTGCCACCCGAGCCCCGAACCCGGGCTACCGCACTTCGCGGACGGGCTACCCGCCACCTGGGCCGGCGGATAGCCCCGAGACCGGCGGCCGTCAGCCGGCTTGAGCGATCACCTCGTCCATCGTCGCCATGATCGAGATGGTTTCGTCGAGCGGCATCAGCGGGCTTTCCAGCGCGCCGGCCGCGAGGAGGCGGGCGACCTCGTCGGCCTGGTGGCGGAGGCCGCGGCCGGGATCGGTGTGGGTGTGGCGGACGGGGGCGCCGCCGCGTGGGGTGATGGTGAAGGAGGCCGGGGCGTAGAAGGCGCCTTCGATGTCCAGGCGGGCTTCGGTGCCGACGATGGAGGCCGTGGTGGGTGAGGCGGCGCGGAGGGCGCAGTTGAGGACCGCGTGGGCGCCGCTGTCGTAGCCGAAGAGCATGGACGTCTGCGCGTCGACGCCGGTGAAGGCCGGCGAGACGATCGAGGCCACGCGCGAGGGCGTCCCGAGGATCATCGACGCGAACGAAACCGGGTAAACGCCCAGGTCGAGCAGCGCGCCGCCACCGAGGGCCGGGGCGAAGAGGCGGAAGTCGGCGTCCTCGGCGAACCACTGGCCGTGGTCGGCGGAGACGGTGACGAGGTCGCCGAGCTCCGGGAGCAGGCTGCGCACGTGGTGGATGTGCGGCAGGAAGCGCGTCCACATCGCTTCCATGAGGAACAGTCCGCGTTCACGGGCGAAGGAGACCAGCGAACGGGCCTCGTCGGCGTTCATCGTGAACGGCTTCTCCACCAGCACCGGCTTGCCGGCGGACAGTGCGAGCATCGCGTTGTCGTGGTGCATCGGGTGCGGGGTGGCGACGTAGACGACGTCGACGTCCGGGTCCGCGGCCAGGTCCTCGTAGCTGCCGTGGCGGGTCGGGATGCCGAGGCGGTCGGCGAACGCGTCGGCGGTCTCCCGGCTGCGCGAGCCGACGGCGGCGACCACGCCGGAATCAGTGAGCTGCAGGTCCTCCGCGAAGGCACCTGCGATGCCGCCCGTACCCATGATTCCCCAGCGCAGCATGCGTCCTCCACGTTTTCGCCCGAAACTGTCGGACCGAAGACATACCATCGACCCAACCGAACGGAGGAGGCGCCATGACCACGCTCGTCAACCGCCCGAAGACCGGCCTGCTCGTGATCGACGTGCAGAACGGCGTGGTCGACCACGCCCACGAACGCGACAAGGTGGTCTCGAACATCGGTGCGCTCGTGGACAAGGCGCGCGCCGCCGACGTCGACGTGGTGTGGGTGCAGCACAACAGCGACGGGATGCCCCGCGACAGCGAGACGTGGCGGTACGTGCCGGAGCTCGTCAGGCACGACTCGGAAGCGTTGGTGCAGAAGGCGTACGCCGATTCGTTCGAGGAGACCGACCTCGAGTCCGTGCTGGCCGAGCGCGGGATCGGGCGCCTGTTCGTCTCGGGCGCGCAGACCGACGAGTGCATCCGCTCGACACTCCACGGCGCCATCGCGCGCGGGTACGACGCCACCCTGGTCGGCGACGCGCACACCACCGAAGACCTCTCCGAGTACGGCGCGCCGACGCCCGACAAAGTCATCGCGCACACAAACCTGTACTGGAACCACCACACGGCACCCGGCCGGAAGGCCGGCACGGTGTCCACCGAGGAGGTCGACTTCACGGCCTGACCTGCGCGAAGTCAGAACACCTCCGCTGCCGAGACCCTCGGCAGGCCGGCGAGTGCCGGCTCGTCGCTCTCGACCGCGGCCAGCACGGCCGCCGCAGCAAGGCCGGCTCGACGGCACAGCTCCACAGCCGCTTCCGCCACGCCCGTGCAGCCGGGACGGGCCAGGATCGGAACGACGTGGCCGGGCCGGGTGAGGTCGGTCCACGTCGTGGCCGGGGCCGCGAGGGTTCGCGCGGTCAGGGCACGATCGTGAGCGGAGATGCCGGTGGTGGTGCCGTCGGCGGCGTCCACGGAGACCGCGAACGGCGGGCAGTCGGTGTCGTCGGCGGGGAGCAGCGGAATGCGCAGGGCACGCAGCCGCTCGCGCGGGAGGGCGACACAGGCGAAACCGCTGGTATAGCGGATGAGGAAGGCCATCGACGCCGTGGTCACCAGCTCGGCCGAGAGGACCACGCAGTCGTCGAGCCGCACCGGTTCGCCGCGGCTCAGGGCCGCGAGTGCTCCGACGTCCAGATCGGCAATGAGGCTCATCAGCCCAGGTAGTCCGTGATCGCGGCGAGAGTGTCGTCCGGGTACTCCAGGAGCATGGCGTGGCCGCCGCGGGGCAGGACGCGCAGCGACGCGTTCGGCAGCAGCGAGGCCATTTCCACCGACTGCGACACGGGCGTCAGGACGTCTTCGGCGCCGGCCAGCACGAGAGTCGGGGTCAGCGCCGACGGAAGGTCCGGGCGGGAGTCGTAGACGCGCAGGCCCGCGGCTTGCGCTTCGAAGCCCGCCAGCGACGTCGGGTACGGGTCGTCCGCGGCCAGTTTCGCCTGATTCGCAAGGGTTTCGTGGTCCGACAACACGCGGGCGGTGAAGGCCCAGGCCATGCCGATCACGCCGACGGCCAGCGGGTCGACGTTGGCGCGGCGCAGGGCGAGGCCGGCGTCGAGCCACGCGAGCTGGATGGGGGTGTACGACGGGAAACCGTTGAGTAGCACGGCTTTCGACAGGATCGAGCCGTGGCGGATGAGCATCGACTGCAGCACCGACGCGCCCAACGACCAGCCCACGGCGGCGACCGGACCGAGATCCAGGAACTCCACCAGCGCGGCCGCGTCGTCGGCCAGCGTGTCCACCGCGTACGGACCCGGGGGCACCGCGCTGCGGCCGACGCCCCGGTTGTCGAAGGTGATCACGGTGAACCGGCGGCTCAGCTCGGGCACCGCGCCCGCCCACGCGCTCGAGTTGGCGCCGAGGCCGGCGATGAGCAGCAGCGGCGGGCCTTCTCCTGCGGTGTCGTAGTGGAGGGTCACGCCGTTCACGGTCGCTGTGGCCAAGGGGCACCGTCCTCTCGAAGACACGAGCATCCGGCCGCGCCGGGTCGCGCGACAACGGGAGGATGTACACGAGCCGCACATCGGACGTGGGTGAACGCACACGCACTGCGCCATCCAGCGGCTTTTGGTCGACGGGGCCGGACATCTGTGGTCAAGATGTCAACAGGCACCGAGGAGACGAGATGGACACCAACGGCGGTGTGACCACCACGGAACGGGACCTGGCCAGGCTGCTGCACCTGCTCGCCGACGAGACCGGCGCGACGGGCGAGTTCGACCGGCTCGGCGAAGACCTGGCGGGCGAGGGTGATGGGGAGCTCGTCGCCCTCACGCTGACCAGGGCGGCGCGCATCCGCGGGCTGCTCGCCGACCGCAAGCGCCGCGAGCGGGAGATGCAGGCGCTGCTGGACACGGCCAGTGACCTCGCCTCGGTGCGCGAGGTCGACGCCGCGCTCGACGCGATCGTCGCCCGTGCACGACGGCTGCTGGGCACGGACGCGGCGTACATGGCGCTCGTCGATCCGGAGACGGGCGACGCGTACATGCGCGTCACGCTCGGCACGATCACGCGGCCCATCGAATCGCTGCGGCAGCCGCCCGGGTACGGCGTCGGCGGCTGGGTCGCACAGGAAGGCCGCCCGTTCGCCACCGCCAACTACCTGCGCGACGACCGGATCCGCCGCAAACACTCGGTCGCGTCGGCCGTTGCGGAGGACGGGATCGTGAGCATCCTCGGCGTCCCGATGCGGGTGGGTTCGGAAGTGATCGGCGTGCTGTTCGGAGCCAACCGCGACGAGCGAACATTCGCGCAATCCGAGATCGATCTGCTGGGCTCGCTGGCGGATCACGCAGCGATCGTGTTGGAAAACGCACGCCTCTTCGCAGCCACGAAAGCGACCGCCGAGGAGCTGACGGTCGCCAACGACCAGCTCGCCCGCCACAACAAAGCCCTCGAACAGGCAGCGACGGCCCACGAACAGCTGATGGCGATGGTCCTGCGCCGCGCCGACTTGGCCGAACTGGTGGCGGCCGTCGCGGAGACGCTCGACGGTGCGGTCCTCGCCGCCGAACCCGACGGGACGCCACTGGCAAAGGCCGGTCCGGTGGAGCTGCTGGATCGGCTGCCGGAGCTGCCACCGGACGACCCCGGACCCGCTCGACCGCGGAACTTACGACCGAGCGCGCGGAGGGCGCCTGCGCTCGCTGCCGAATTCGGCAGGACACCCGCGGTTCCGGCCGATCGACCGGAACCGGGGCAGAGGGAATCCACACCCCACCATCGCCGAGGCCAAGGCGCCCGCTCTACCGCGCCCGTTGTGGCGCCCGGGAGGACGCCCCCACCGACCTCCGGATGGCCGACAGCACCCCGGCCGGAATCCGCTCCCGGCCCAGACCGCGGCCGGAACGCGCGGAAGACGCCCGCGCACGCCCCCGAGCCCGGCTGGACGCCATCCGCGAACACCGGCTCACCGGAATCACCCCTGAAGCAACACCCGGCCGACCCAGACCGCCGCCGGAACCGGCCGCGGACGCCCGCACGCGCCACCGACTCCGACAACACACCATTGGCGAACACCGGCCCACCGGAGCCGCGCCAGCGGGAATACGTACCCCATCACCGCCACGGCCGGCGCACACCCTCGACCGCGCACGCCGACAAACCCGACGGCACACCACCGGCGAACACCAGCTCACCGGAGCCGCCCCAGAGGGAATCCGCCCCCCACCATCGCCGAGACCAAGGCGCCCGCACTACCGCGCCCGTTGTCGCACCCGGGACGGCGCCCGCGGTGAACTCCGGATCGCCGCAATCACCCCGGACGGAATCCGCGCCCGGCGAAGATCGCGGCCGAAGCGGACGGAAGGCTGCCGAAGCCGCCGGGGCGACGGTGGTGGAGACCAGCATCCAGCCGCCTGACGAGCCGGGCATCGGCCGACGAAGCGGGCAGGGCCGCGACGCGCGGGAGGCGGCCGCGCTCGCCGTGGAGGGCGTCGGAACGCACCTGGTGGCGGACGGCCTGACGGCTCCGGCTGCGCTGTCCGGGGAATCCGGAAACGAGCGAGGCGGGCGCGCCGACGAGACCGGAAAGCCCGGGCTGCCTGAGTGGCAGACCAATGAGCCCGGGCCTGGCCGGGTGCGGGATCTGGGGCGGCGCGCGTGGACGGTGCCCGTGCGGGCCGGGGGTGAGACGTTCGGGCATCTGGTGTTCGCGGGGCGTGTGGAGCCGTTGGAGACCGACAAGCGGATCCTCGAGCGGTCGGCGCAGACGGCGGCGTTGTTGTTGCTGGTCGAACGTCAGATGTCCGCGGCCGAACAACAGGTGCGCGGGCAGGTGGTGGATGAGTTGCTTGCCGAACGTGAGCCGGATTGGGCGGCGCTGCGCAGGCGCGCGAAGGTGTCCGGCGCCATCGACTTTGCCGTGCGGCAGACGGTGCTCGTGGTGTCGGCCACCGGCACCACCAGGCGACGGCTGCTGAGGGCCGCCGCCGACTACGTTCGGGCGCACGGGGGTGTGGCGACCGAGCACGGTGGGCACGTCGTGCTGTTGCTCCCCTGTGCCGACGCGACGGCCGCCGTCAGAGCCACGCGAAGGCACCTCGAGCGCGCGACCGGCGGCACCGTCACGGCGGGAGTGGCGGGGCCCGCCGCGACCGCGCCCGTCGTGCGGAGCCTGCACCGGGAAGCCGAGCGCTGCCACCGGTTGCTCGTCGCGCTCGGGCGCGCGGGCACGGCCGCCAGCCTGGCCGACCTGGGCGTGCTCGGCCTGGTCCTCGACGGTGCCTCGCGCGAGCATGTCCGCCGCCTCGTCGAGGACAGCGCCGGCGCGATCCTGGCCTACGACGACGAACACGGATCCCTGCTGGCCGAAACCCTCGACGGCTACTTCGCCGCCGGCGAGAACCCCCGCGCCGCCGCGCGCCGGCTGCAGGTGCACGCCAACACCGTCTACCAGCGCCTCGACCGCGTCGACCAGGTCCTCGGGCACCGCCGTTGGCGCGAGCCCGCGGGCGCCCTCACCCTGCGCATCGCCCTGCAGCTGCGGCGCGTAATCGACCAGATCCCGGTGGTGTCATGACAGCGGATGCGCTCATCAGGTCCACAGTAGACAATCCCGCCGAAGTACTGGCCCATCTCACCTTCCTGCTCGCCGAAGAGGCGCCGGCCGCTGATTTCGAGGCTGTCGAGGCGCACGTCCGGGCGCTTCCCGAAGGCGACCGGAAGAACCTGTTGCGGCAAGCGATCGCGGACGCCCGCACCGTCCGCGGCATCCTCGCCCGCCGCGCGCAGCGCGAACGCGAAACCCAAGCCCTGTACGAAACCGCACGCGACCTGACCTCGCTGCGAGACGTCGACGAGGTGCTCAGCGCCATCGTCGACCGCGTCCGCCGCCTGCTGGCCACCGACTCCACCTATATCGCCCTCATCGACGACGACACCGGCGACGCCTACATGCGCGTCACCTCCGGCACGGTCACCGCGCCGATCCGCTCGGTGCGCCAACGGCCCGGCTCGGGCGTCGGCGGCCGCGTGATCGCGACCGGACGTCCGTTCGCCACCACCAACTACCTCACCGACCCCCGCATCCACCGCGAAACCCAGGTGGCGAGCGCTGTCGGCGAAGACGGCGTGGTGAGCATTGCCGGTGTGCCAATGAAACTCGGACAACGCGTGATCGGTGCACTGTTCGCAGCCGATCGTCACGAGCGAACTTTCGATCAACACGACATCGCTTTGTTGACATCGCTCGCACACCACGCGTCGGTGGTGATCGACAACGCGCGCCTGTTCGGCCAGCTCGGCAGCACCACGGAGGAACTGCGCGAAATCCACGCGCAGATGTCCGAACAACGCCACGCGCTCGAGCTCGCCGGAGCTGCCCACGAGCTCCTGGTGCCACTCGCGCTCGCGGGCGCCGACCTCGGCGAAGTGGCCGACACGATGGCGCGGCTGCTCGACGGCACCGTCGCCCTCGAGACCGGCACCGACCGCGTCGCCGCCACCGCGCCCGGCGGGATCCCGGTCGAGGCCGTGTTCCACACCGGCACCGTCGTCCCGCTGCGCGCCGGCGGCGAGACGCACGGGCGGCTGTACTTCGGCCGCACCCAGCCCCTGACCGAAACCGAACTCGGCACGCTCGAACGCGCGGCGCAAACCGCAACGCTCCTGGTACTTCTCGAACGCCAGACGGCAACAGCCGAGCAAGACCTACGCCACGAACTGGTGGAAGACCTCCTCGGCGAACGCGAACCTGACTGGGAATCCATCACGCGGCGTGCGAAAAGGTTCACCGTCCTGGTGGAAAACGAACCGCACGTGATCGTGGTGGTCTCAGGCGATGCGCAAGAACTCACAACCGCCGCGGAATGCGCGGCCACCCGGCGTGGTGGCCTCGCGAGCGAAGTGGACGGTCACGTCGTCCTGATCCTTCCCGGGTGTGACGCCGGCGCCGTCGCCCGGGCCGTCGCGGCCGAACTCGACGCGAGCACCCCAGTCACCCCAGTCACCGCCGGAGCCGCCGGCCCGGCCCACGATCTACCGGCGCTGCGCACCACCTACCACCAAGCTTTGCGCTGCCATCGCCTCCTGCTCGCCCTCGGCCGAGAAGGCAGCGGCGCCGGCCTCGACGAGCTCGGCGTGGTCGGCGTCGTCCTCGACAACGTCGGCCCCGACCAACTGCACCGCGTCGTCCGCCGCGCCCTCGGCCCGCTGCTCGACTACGACGCCGAACACCGCTCGTCCCTGCTGGCCACCGTCGAGTGCTACTTCGACCGCGGCCAGAGCCCACCCGCCGCGGCCCGCGCGCTGGGCATCCACGTCAACACGCTCTACCAGCGCCTCGACCGCATCGACCACGTGCTCGACAGCGCCGGCTGGCGCGACCCCGAGAACACCCTCGACCTGCAGGTCGCCCTGCAGCTCTACCGGCTCATGCCGGATCCCGCCGCGCCCGCTCCCGCAGCACGAACTTCTGCACCTTCCCCGTCGACGTCTTCGGCAGCTCACCGAACTCCACCGACTTCGGCGCCTTGAACCGCGCCAGCCGCGACCGCACGTGGGCCACGATCTCCTCCTCCGTCGCCGACGCGTCCGCGTGCAGCGTCACGTACGCCGCCGGCACCTCGCCCCAGTGCTCGTGCGGCGCGGCGACCACCGCGACCTCCAGCACGGCCGGGTGGTCGGCGATCGCCTGCTCCACCTCGACGGACGCGATGTTCTCGCCGCCGGAGATGATCACGTCCTTGCTGCGGTCGCGTAGTTCCACGTACCCGTCGGGATGCAGAACGCCCAGGTCACCGGTGCGGAACCAACCGTCGGGCGCCGCCGCGCGCGTGGCCTCGGGGTCTTTGAAGTAACCGAGCATCACGTTGTTGCCCCGCAACGCGATCTCGCCGACCGTCCTGCCGTCGGCGGGCACGTCCACCCCGTCGGCCCCGATCACCCGCACGACGCAGGCGATCATGTTCCCCACGCCCTGCCGCGCCTTCATCCGCGCCTGCGCCGGCGCGTCGAGATCGTTCCACTCCGGACGCCAGTCGCAGATCATCGCCGGGCCGAAGGTTTCCGTGAGCCCGTACAGGTGCGTCACGTCGAACCCCAGCTCACCCATGCGCCGCAGGATCGCCGGCGACGGTGGTGCGCCGCCGGTCGCGACGCGCACCGTTGGTGTGACCCGCACAGCTTCCTGGGCGTACGCCAACATCGACAACACCGTCGGCGCGCCGTTGAGGTGGGTGACACCCTCCTCGCGGATCAGGCGCCACACCTCGGCGGGCTCGACCTTCGGCAGGCACACGTGCGTCGCCGCCGCTGCTGTGACGGCCCACGGGAAACACCAGCCGTTGCAGTGGAACATCGGGAGTGTCCACAAATGCACAGAAGATGGTGACAATCCGACGTGACCCACCATCGCCAACGCCTGCAGGTACGCGCCGCGGTGGTGGTACACCACGCCTTTCGGCCGGCCGGTGGTGCCGGACGTGTAGTTGATCGACAGCACCGCCCGCTCGTCATCGGGTGTCAGCGCCAGCGGGGCAGCGGCCGCGAGCAACGCCTCGTACTCCTCCCCGGCCCGGATCCGCCGCACCCCGCCGACACTCGACAGCACCTCGTCCACCAGCGGGTCGAACACCGGATCGTGCACCAGCACCGACGCCTCGGAGTGCTCCAGGAGGTACGCCACCTCACGCGCCGACAGCCGCGTGTTCACCGCCACCAGCGGCACTCCCGCCCACGGCACGCCGAAGTTGGCCTCCAGCAGCACGTGCGTGTTCGGCGCCAGCACCGCCACCGGACGCCCGCCGGCCAACGGCGCCAGCACCCCCGCCAACCGGCGACACCGGTCGTGCAGCTCCGCATACGTCCACCGAGAAGCACCGTCGACCACCGCGACGCGAGAACCATGCGCCGCGGCCGCACGGTCCAGATAGGACAGTGGCGTCAGGGGCTCGAACGAGAGCTCCATCAGGCGACCCGCGCCCCGGCGACGAAACCCGCGAACCGCACCACCTCGTCGGCCACCAGGTGCAGCTGCTGGACCACGCGCGGCTGGTCACAAGCACCGTCCGCGAAGTGCGCCTCCAGCGAGTTCACCACCGCGCCGTACGGCGTGACCCAGCCACGCAACGCGTGCACCACCGACCGCAGCGCCCCCAGCGTCGTCACTCCCGCCTGCCACCCGTGCGCCGCCACGACCAGCCCGACGGCCCGGTCGGCGAGGTAGGACAACGGGTCCTCGCGCATGTCCTCCACGTAGTCCAGGGCGTTCTTGACCAGCCCCGACATCGACCCGTGGTACCCGGGCGACGCGATGATCACCCCGTCGGCCCGGCGCAGGTGTTCGACGAGTTCGCGCGCCACCGCGCCGCCGTCACCGCCCGGCGCGTACATCGGCAGCTGGGCCAACGAAGCCCCGGCGAACGCGTGTGTGGTTGCGCCCAGCTCTTCCGCGTGCCGCAACGCGATCCGCAGCGACTGCTCACTCGACGATCCGGGGCGCACGGTGCCCCCGAGGCCCACGACGTGCAGCTGTCCAGCTCGTTCCACGATCCACCACCCGTCACTCGTGCTGACTTGGCCACCTCATCGTCAGCGGCAGCCCCGCGCGGCGGCAATGGGAATCCGCACATGCCGCAGGCCCGCAGCGCGCACGAACTTCCGTTGTCGCAACCGCGTGCCGCAGGTCACAGTCGAGCGCATGGTCATGGCACTGGAGAACAAGATCGCCGTCGTCACGGGCGGCGCGAGCGGCATCGGCCGGGCCACCGCGGTGCGCTTCGCGCGCGAGGGCGCACACGTGGTGATCGGCGACGTGCAAGATGCGAGCGAAACCTTACGGCTGGTGGAAGAAATCGGCCAAAAGGCTGTGTACAAACGAACAGACACCACGAGCGAAGCCGACTGCGACGCCCTCGTCGCCGCGGCGGTAGCCGAGTTCGGCCGGGTCGACGTCGGCGTGGCCGCGGCGGGCATCGCGACCGCGGCGGGAATGAGCAACGTCGAGACCCGCGCCGAGAACGGCGACGCGACGCACGTGGTGAACCTGGCGACGGAGGCGTTCCGGCGGGTGCTGGACGTCAACGTCCTGGGCGTGATGATGACCGACCGCGCACTCGCCCGGCAGATGCTCGACCAGGGTGACGGCGGTTCGATTGTCAACATCGCTTCGAGCGCGGCGAAGATCCCGCTCGCCGGCGCGGCGCCGTACTGCACCTCGAAGGCCGGCGTCTGGATGCTCACCAAGGTCCTCGGCCTCGAGCTCGCCACCACCGGCGTCCGCGTGAACGCCGTGGGCCCCGGCTACACCGCGACGCCGATGATCGCCGGCATCGAGGACAACGAGGCGGCCTACTCCTCGGCGATGAGCATCACGCCGATGAACCGCCTCGGCACCGCCGACGAGCAGGCGAACGCGGTGCTGTGGCTCGCGTCCGCCGAATCGTCGTTCGTCACCGGCCAGATGCTGCACCCGGCGGGCGGCCAGTTCACCGACTGAGGAATGGAGGTTCCCGCATGACAACGCTGGACATCGCAGGCATCGGGCGGTTCGAGGTCGACCTCTGGGAGGACGGCAGCGGGTCGCCCTTGCTGTACCTGCACGGGTACGAGCGCCACCCCGGCGGCGCCGGCTTCCTGAAGCGGCTCGCCGAGTCGCGGCGGGTGCTCGCGCCCGAGCTGCCGGGTTACGGGAAGTCGACCGGGTTCGAGCACTTCACCGACGTGCTCGACGTCGCCCTGTTCCACCGCGAACTGGTCAGCTCGTGGGGGCTGGAGCAGGTGGACGTCGTCGGGCACTCGCTCGGCGGGATGTTCGCAGCCGAACTCGCCGTGATCGCTCCCCAACTCGTGCGGCGGCTCGTGCTGGTGGATCCGTTCGGAATCTGGCTCGACGACCAGCCTTCACTCGACCCGTTCGGCGCGGCCGCCGACGTGAAGGCCGCCAAGTGGCACGCCGGCCCGCCCGAGCAAGAGCCGACGAACTTCGTGCCCGACCCCGAAGACCCCCACGCGGGGATCCTGTTCTCCGCCCGCAACCTCGGCTCGGCCACGAAGTTCATGTGGCCCATCGCCGAACGCGGGCTCCGGCGCCGGCTGCCGCTGATCTCCGCGCCGACGCTCGTGGTCAACGGCGCGTCCGACGGCCTCGTGACCACCGCTTACGCCGAGGAGTTCGCGCGGCTCGTGCCCGACGCCAAGGTCACCGTGATCGACGACGCCGGGCACTACCCGATGGTCGAGCAGGAAGACGAATTCGTGTCCGTGGTCACCGCTTTCCTGGATTCCTGAGAGGACATCGAAATGGGCAGGGTAGACGGCAAGGTCGCACTGGTCACCGGGGGCGCGGCGGGCATCGGCCGCGAGACCGCGTACACGCTCGCGCGTGAAGGCGCGACCGTGGTGGTCGCGGACATCAACGAGGATGGCGCCAAGCTGGTGGCCGAGAAGATCGGTGACACGGCGAGCGCCGTGCGGTTCGACGCCACCGATCAACAGTCCATTGAGGACATGGTCGCCGCGATGATCGAACGGCACGGGCGAGTGGACGTGATCCACAACAACGCCGCGCTCGTCGGCCCCGACGCGTGGTTCGGCGACACCACGGTGATCGACACCGACATTATGCTGTGGGACCGGGCGTTTGCCACGAACGTGCGGAGCATCTTCCTGGTGTGCAAATTCGCACTTCCGCACATGGTCGGGGCCGGCCGCGGCGGTTCGATCGTGAACATGGCGTCGATCGGCGGGCTGCGCGGGAGCGGCGGGCTCACGGCGTACGGCACCACCAAGGCCGCCGTCGTCGGGTTGACGCGGTACATCGCGGCGCAGCACGGACGTCAGGGCATCCGCTGCAACGCGATCGCACCGGGCGTGATCCAGACGCAGCAGCTGCTCGACGCCGTACCCGACCTGCCGGAGAAGTCGCTGCCCGGCACCGCGTCCCCGCGCGCCGGGCTGCCGTCGGACATCGCGAACATGGTGCTGTACCTGGCTTCCGACGAGTCGGCCTTCGTCAACGGCGAGACCTACCGCGTCGACGGCGGCTCCATGGCAGCGGGCTGAACCCCTACTCCTCCGAAAGGCAGGTGCGCACGTGAAGTTCCACTGGTTCGCACAGCAGTACTACACCAAGCTCCCCGACGACTACGGCAGCACCGTGCACAGCTCGTGGGTCACGCCGCCGGCGTCGGTGGCCGACCCGTCGCAGGTGCACGAGGATTACCACACCTACCTGCGCCTGATGCAGCAAGCCGACGGCCTCGGCTGGGACTCCCTGTTGTTGAACGAACACCACCAAACATCACTCGCGATGACGCCGTCGCCCAACCTGATCGCCGCCATCCTCGCCGGGACCACACAGAACTCCGCGATCGCGCTGTGCGGCAACTCGCTCGCGCTGTACAACCCGCCGGTGCGCGTGGCCGAGGAGATCGCGATGCTCGACACCATCTCCGGTGGCCGCATCATCGCCGGCATGGTGTTCGGCACCCCGATGGACACGGCCTTCTCCTACGGCGTGCCACCGATCGAGCTCCGCGACCGCTTCCACGAAGCCCGTGACCTCATCACGCGCGCGTGGAAGTCCGAAGAACCGTTCCCCTTCAACGGGAAGTACACGAAGCTGCGCTACGTCAACACGTGGCCGCGGCCGGTGCAGGACGAGATTCCCGTGTGGATCCCGGGCAGCGGCAGCGTGGAGACCTGGGATGTGGTCAACGCCTTCAACTACTGCTATGGCTACCTCTCCTTCAGCGGCAAGCAGAGCGCCGAACCGATCGTGAAGGGCTTCTGGGACTACACCGAGCAGCAGGGCGCCGACACGAACCCGAACCGCATGGCGTTCACGCAGATCATCTGCTGCGCCGACAGCGACGCCGAGGCCGAGCGGCTCTACGGCGACGCCGTGAAGTACTTCTACCGCCAGAACCCCACGGCGCTGGAGTTCGCGACGCCGCCGGGCTACAACTCGCTGCCGTCGATCAAGGCCAACCTCACGCGGGCGCGCACGATGTCCAATGAGGAACGCATGAAGGCCCAGAACGGCGAGCTGTCCTTCTGGGAGTACGACGAGCTCGGCTACATCATCGCCGGCACGCCGGAACGGGTCGAGCAGCGCGTGCGCGACCTCGTGACGGACCTGCGGATCGGCCAGCTCATCACCTGCATGCACGTCGGCAACCTGCCCGAAGAGGTCGCGGCGATGAACAACCAGCTGTTCGGCACGCAGGTGATCCCGAAGCTGCGTGACATCTGGGCCGGGCTCGAGGACCGCTGGACGCCCAAAGTGAGCCAGCAGCGGATCGCGGAACGCTTCCCCTCCGCGGTCACCGCGGGCTGAAACGCCGAAAGGGGCTTCCCCGCGCGGTGCGGGGAAGCCCCTTCTTCAGCTCATGTGCTTCAGGACACCGGATCGGTGGTCCGGGCCGGCAACGTCGGCTTGAGGTCGCCCGCCACGGCCTGGTGCACCCGTACCTCTTTGGACAGAAGGACCGGGATGATGGCCACGGCGAACAGGATCGCACCGACGATCCAGATGGTGTCGAGCTGGCCGCGGCCCGACACCGACGTGTCGATCCACTTCCCGCTCTGGTCGGTGATGATCCAGCCGACCGCGACCTGCATGGCCGCCGACGCGCCGTTGAGCGTGCCGGTGACCTCCGGCCGGGCGATGCCGGCCCAGTAGCTGTTGACCGTGCCCCAGAACATCGGATCGCAGAGGAAGGCGAAGGCCCCGATGAAGAATCCCCACAGGACCCAGGTCGAATCGTGCAGCAGCACACCCATCAGGAACCCGACGGCACCACACGCCGGCCCGGCCACCAGCCACGGCCGCGTGCGGCCGCCGAAGAGCCGGGTCACCAGCGTGCCGTTGATGAGTCCGAAGAGGACCGGGATCGCCGCGATGAGCGGGCTGACCCAGGCCACCGTGTCGGGGTTGACCTTGTCGAGGGTGATGAGGCCGTAGGGCAGCCACGGTCCCGAGAGCCACGTCGGGGTCGTCGCCAGTGCGGTCGCGATGATCATCGTGAGGATGCTGCGGTTCTTCAGCGCTCGCAGCAGTTCACGGAAGCTCAGCTTCTCGCGGACCTCGACCCCGCGGTGTTCGGCGTGGATGCGCGCGATCTCTTCAGGCGTGATCCCGCGCAGCTTCTCGGGTTTGTTGGCGGTGAACAGAACCAGCATCACCAGCGCCGGCACACCCAGCGCCGCCACCACGATGAACGCGTCCCGCCAGGACAGGTGGTTCGCCAGCGGCAGCGCGATCGCCGGCGCGAGCACACCGGCGATGAGGGTCGAGCTCATCCACGTCGACGTCGCCCTGGCGCCGAGCGCGCCCGGGAACCACACGGAAAGGAGCCGCTGCGATGGGGCCCAGGAGAATCCGAAGAAGACGCCGAAGATCAGGTTCCGCCACCACATCTCGTCGTAGGTGTGGACGAACGCCATCGTCGCCGAGAGCACCGTGACGCCGGAGATGCAGATGATGAGCATCAGCTTGGCGCCAATGCGGTCGGCGAGGATGCCGGCGAGCAGCAGCAGGGGAAAGTACCCGAGCAGATAGCTCGCCGTGACGCTCGAGATCTGGCTCGGCGAAAGGTGCAGGTCGGTGGACCAGAACGGGTTGAGCAGGCTGAACTTCGCGCTGTCCAGCCAGACCACGAAGTTGACGATCAGGATGCTCGCGAGCATCAGCCCGCGTTTGCCCGTGAAGAGCTTGGGGCGGGTTACCGGTGCGGGGAACGACATGACAGACCCTCCGGACACAGGGGTGCGGATGCAGGTGGTGGATAGGGAGGCGAATCAGGTGCCTCAGCCGAAGTGCTCCCGACCGACTAGTCGGTTCGAGACAGCTTGCGCCCGGGTTCAGAGTGTGTCAAGCACCACTTCGGAGCTTCTCGATTCAGGACAAAGTTCTTGTACAGCAACGGGTTTCTTGATCTTTCCGGATTCACCCGTGCGGCGCATTGCATGGTTACCGTGGGTCGGCTTTCGAGGTTTGGTGGGGCTCCGCGGTTTTCTTCTCGGCCACAAAGGACTTGGATTTTCCGGAAGACATCCACTTAGGAGGCTGTTGTGCGCGTAGTCACTTGGCAGGCGATCGAAACCCTTTCCCTGGACGAGGTCGACGCACCGGTGTGCGGACCGTCCGATGTGGTCTTGTCCGTCGGGGCGTGCGGGATCTGCGGTTCGGATGTGCACTCCTACACCGAGGGCGTGTGGATCGCGCCCGGCGTGCCGCTCGGGCACGAGTACGCGGGAACGGTGACGGCGGTGGGTTCTGACGTGGCCGGCTTGCGCGTCGGCGATCGGGTCGCGGTGAACCCGGCTGCGCCGTGCGGGTCTTGTCCGCGGTGTTCGGAAGGGCGGCAGAATCTGTGTTCCGGCGGATCCGGTCATTCCGGCGGGTTCGGGGACCAGGTGCTGGTGCGCAACGCCGTTTCCGGACAGCACCTCTTCGTGTTGCCTGGCGACTTTCCATTGGAGGAGGCCTGTTTTCTCGAGCCGCTGTCGGTGGCCGTGCGGGCCGTGCACCACGCCGCGCCGGCGTTGGACGAGCCGATTTTGGTGTTCGGCTTGGGAACAATCGGACAGTGCGTGGTGCAAGTCCTCCTCGCGGCGGGCGCCCGTGATGTGATCGTGGTGGATACTTCACAGCGCCGCCTCACCGCCGCCATGTCCGCCGGGGCGCATGAGGCGTTGAACCCCTCGTCCGACGATGTGGGCGCCTCTCTGTTCGCTTCACGCGGCACGACTTCGTCGCCCTACCAACCTCGTTCGGGTGCGATCGGGGCGGTGTTCGAGTGCTCCGGTGCCGCGCCCGTGCTGCCGCTGGCGTTCTCCCTGGCCCGCGCCGCCGCGCCGATCGCCGCGATCGCGCTCGCGGCCCACCCGTTGAGCATCCCGGTCGACGACCTGGTCCAGAAGGAGCTCCGCCTGCTCGGCAGCTTCGCCTACACCCCCCGCGACTGCCAGGAGGCGTTCGACCTGCTCGTGTCGCGGCGGGTGGACGTCCGGCCGCTCATCTCGCACCGCTTCGCGCTCGCGGACATCACGGCGGCGTTCGAGGCGCAGCGGGATACGGGGGCGTCGATCAAGGTGGTGGTGTCGCCGTAGTGGGGTGTCGTGGGTCGGGCCCGCCACGCGCTCGGTTGGGGTCGCCGTCAGCGACGTAGCGGGCGAGGATGCCGGGCGTGACCACCATTCGGACGGGAAGTACGGAGCCGCGCCGCTGCCCAGTTGCGACGAGGTCGCGGCGCGGGTCAGGAACTTGCCGCCGAAGAGGTCCGAGACGGCGCTCCAAGGAAGCGAGCGGTGGCTGTGCATTTTCGCCGACGCAGGGGGTGCGACGTCGGTGCGCCTCGATCTGGAGGTCAACACCGTGAACGGCAGCGTGCGGGGTTCGACGTCGGCACGTCGTCCGGGCGTATGTCGCGGATCCGGCGCTTCACCTGGGCGAGAAGGCGGCGTGGGGCCTGCTGCCCAGCGGCCAGGCGTGCGAACTGGCAGTGCTGGACAGCAACGCGACGTTCAAAGTCGCCATCGACAACTGGGATGCCGATCGAAGCGATCCGGAGACCTGCAAGATCCGGGCGGCGACTATCGCGCAGGCGTTGTACGGCTCGATCCAGCCCCGGTGAGCCCCCTGGTCGACGTGATCGACACCACAAGCGACAATGGAGGACGTGACCGCCACCTTGAGCAAGCCCGCCCTGCGGATCGGCCCCTACCAGGTCGATCCGCCGGTCGTGTTGGCGCCGATGGCGGGGATCACGAATGTCGCGTTCCGGCAGTTGTGCGCGGAGTACGGGGCGGGCATCTACGTGTGCGAGATGATCACCGCGCGGGCCGTGGTGGAGCGGCACCCCGGGACGATGCACATGATGACCTTCGGCGAGCACGAGAAGCCCAGGTCGATGCAGCTTTACGGCGTGGATCCGAAGACCATGCGCGAGGCCGTGAAGATCATCACCGGTGAGGGGCTCGCGGACCACATCGACTCGAACTTCGGGTGTCCCGTCGCGAAGGTGACGCGCAAGGGTGGCGGGGCGGCGCTGCCGTTCAAGCGGAGGCTGTTCGCGGACATCGTGCGCGAGTCGGCCGCGGCGGCGGCCGAGGCGGGGGTGCCGTTCACCGTCAAGTTCCGCGTGGGCATCGACGACGACCACCGCACGTTCCTCGACGCCGGGCGCATCGCCGAGGCCGAGGGCGCGGCGGCAGTCAGCCTGCACGCGCGCACGGCGGCGCAGCGCTACTCCGGCCAGGCCGACTGGTCGAAGATCGCCGAGCTCAAGCAGGCCGTGACCAGCATCCCCGTGCTGGGCAACGGCGACATCTTCTCCGCGGCCGACGCGCTGCGCATGGTCGACGAGACCGGCTGCGACGGCGTGGTCGTCGGGCGCGGGTGCCTCGGGCGGCCGTGGCTGTTCGGGGAGCTGGAGGCGGCGTTCGCGGGGCGCGAGATTCCGGCCGGGCCCAACCTGGGCGAGGTCGCGCGCGTGTTGCGCCGGCACGCGGAACTGCTGGTCGCGCACGACGGGGCGACCAAGGCGCTGCGTGATCTGCGCAAGCACATGGCGTGGTACTTCATGAATTTCCCCGTCGGCTCCGAGCTGCGGCGTGGGTTCGCGATGGTGTCGAGCCTCGACGAGCTCGACGACCTCATCTCCCGCCTCGACTTCGACGCGCCGTTCCCGGAGAACGCCGACGGTCCCCGCGGCCGCCAGGGTTCGCCGGGCAAGGTGACGCTGCCGCACGGTTGGCTGGACGATCCGGATGACGACTGTGTGCCCGAGGCTGAGGACATGCATTCGGGCGGCTGACCCGGGTGCGACTTTGTTGGTCGCCGACGGAATTCGAGCACGACCTGTCGCATAATTCGCGGCCGGTGAGGATATTCGCGCGCGGCACGCAGTTCCTCGACTGCGGTTCCGGCCTGCCGACGGCCGAAAACGTGCACCAGGTGGCGCAGCGCGTCAACCCGGAGTCGAAGGTCGGGTACGTCGACAACGACCCCGTGATCACCGCCCGCGGCCGCACGCTGTTGGAGGAGAACGAGCTCAACCGTTACGTCGAGGGCGACATCTTCAACCCGCGGTCCATCCTCGACAACGAGACCGTGCGCACCCACCTCGACTGGCACCAGCCGATCGCGCTCTCGCAGGTCGCGACGCTGCACCACCACAAGGGCGAGCGCAGCGCGCCGGCCGAGGTGATGCGCGAGTACATCGACGCCCTGCCGCGCGGGTCCTACGTGATCATCTCCCACCTGCTCGACCCCGAGTCCGAGGACACCGCGGTGATGCGCGAACTCGAAGAAGCCGTCGCGCGCGGCTCGCTGGGCGGCGCGACGTGGCGCACGCGCACCGAGATCGAGGAGCTGTTCGACGGGCTGGAGATGGTGGAGCCGGGCATCACCGAGCTCGTGCGCTGGTGGCCGGACGGCCCGCAGCTCAAGCCGCTCACGGTCGCCCACCGCATCATCGCCGGCGAGATCGGGCGCAAGCTCTGACCTGCGATTTCAGACGTTCTCCACAAGCTGTCCCCAGGTTGTCCACAGGGGGTTGTGGATAAACGGCGAAAAAGCCACTCCGAACGCCGGAGTGGCCGTTTTCGCGAGCGGGGCAGGATCAGGCCGCCGCACCGATCAGCACCGACTGCACCTGGCCGAAGCCGAGGGCGGCGAGGTCGGCGACGTCCTTGGTGACGACGAGGGACTTGCCCGTGAGGTCCGGGCCGGTGTAAAGCGTCAGGGTGCCGGAGACGAACTGGATCGAGCCGGTGGCCGGGATGTTGATGTTGACCTTGTCGCCGACGTTGCCGTTGATGCCCTGCGAGCCCTGCGGCTCGGAGAAGTTCTTGCCCGAGTCGATGATCGCGCTGGCGCCGGCGACCGGCGGCTTCACGGGGGCGTTGTCACCGATGAAGATCGACTGGACGTGGGCGAAGCCGGCGCCGAAGGTGGCCGGGATGTTCGAGACGCTGTCGGTGAGGACCGCGGCGTCGCCGGTCTTGCAGTCGGCGCCGGTCCACAGGGTCATCGTGCCGCCGAAGCTCTGCAGCGAACCGGTGGCGGGGATGCCGACGGTGATGCACTCGCCGCCGTCGCCACCGATGCCCTGGGAGCCCTGCGGCTCCGAGAAGTTGATGCCCGAGTCGAGAATGCCGCTCGCACCGGAGGCGGCGGGCGAAGCGGAGGCGATGCCGGCACCGCCGAGCACCGCGCCGGCGACGGCACCGAAGGCGGCCAGGGAGAGAACAGTCTTGCGCAGCATGGGATTCTCCAGAACCTTGTCGGGTTTCCCGGCTCCGCACCTCGGTGCCGGACACCCGCAGACACGGACCCCATCCCGTGAACGGTTCACGATCTTGATGTGACGGCGGCCACACCGCACGGCGAAGGTGAGACGGGGCAAACGTACTTGCCCGGAAGAATCCTCGACAGAAAATCCACTGTGGACAGACATGGTTCGGCCCCGTCGTTCCGAAAGGAGCGACGGGGCCGTGGAATGAGCCTGGGGACTCAGTTCTCGAGCTGCTGCGGCTCGCCACCGACGGTGATCTTGCGCGGCTGGGCCTTCTCGGCAACCGGGATGCGCAGGGTCAGCACACCGTCGACGTACTCCGCGGCGACGCGGTCGGTGTCGAGGGTGTCGCCGAGCACGAGGCGGCGCGAAACCTGGCCGCGCGAACGCTCGGAGACCTGCACGCGGGCGTCCTCGCCGAAGGCGGCAGCGCGCTCGGCCTTCACGGTCAGCACGTTGCGCTCCACGCTCACGTCGATCGACTCGCGGGCCACGCCCGGGAGGTCGAACTGCACGACGTACTCGTCACCGTTGCGGTAGGCGTCCATCGGCATCGTGCGCGGCGAACTGGTGGGCTGGCCGGCGAAGAACTGCTGGGTCAGGCGGTCGAACTGGGCGAACGGGTCGGTCCGGATCAACATCTGCGTTCCTCCTTCAGGTGGCCTCGATCAGCTCCTGAGCGGCTGACCGGACCTTACGAAGTTGACAACGGCTCGCTCAACTTAGTTGTTCCCGCTAGACGCACATCACAGTCGGGAGTTGTCATTCGCCCATCACGAGGTGTACAGGTATGAACATGTCCGTGGGCGGAAAGAAACAGCAGCTCGTGGGCGACCTCGCCGAGCTCATCCGCTCAGGCCGGCTCGCCCACGGTGACCAGCTACCCGGTGAGCACCAGCTCGCCGAGCAGTACCAGGTCAGCCGGGGGACGGTGCGCAGCGCGCTGTCCGAACTGCAACACCAGGCGCTCATTTCCACACACGCCGGCGTCGGGTCGTTCGTGACGTTCGACGGTGTCACGCTCGACCAGGGCGTCGGCTGGGCCCGCGCGCTCGCCGACTCCGGCGCGCCCGTGACCACCGAGCTGCTCGGCATCACCGAGGTCGAGGACGCCGAGCTCACCCGCCGCTTCACCACGCCGAAGTTCGTGCGCGTGAAACGGCTGCGGCGCGACGAGGCCGGCCGCAGCGTCTCACTCGAAGAGGCCACCCTCCCGCCCGTCGGGTCACTGGCCGAGCTGCGCCTGGTCGACGGCTCCATCACGACGACCTTGCGCGAAGCCGGTCTGCATCCGACCGGCGGCGACCAGTGGATCACCGCCCAGCCGCTCGACGCCGCGTCGGCCGCGCTGCTCGGCCGCCCCGCCGGTGAGCTGTTCCTCAAGGCCACACGCACGTCGCTCGACGCGGATTCCCAGCTCGTCGAGCACGTCGTGAGCCTGCTCGACCCCGCGCGCTTCAGCTTCCACCTCACCTTCGGCCGACGATGAGCCCCCGCGACCGCGCGCTCGCCGCGTTGACCGGGCTGGCCGTGGGTGACGCGCTCGGCATGCCGACGCAGTCGATGTGCCGTGCCGAAATCCGCGCCGCGTACGGGAAGATCGCCGGTTTCCGCGACGCGATCGCCGGCCAGCCCATCGCCCCCGGCCTGCTCGCGGGCACGATCACCGACGACACCGAGCAGGCTCTGCTGCTCGCGCGCCTGCTCGTGGACGGCGGCGGCCACGTCGAACCGCGGGCGTTCGCTGACGCGTTGCTGGCGTGGGAAGCCGACATGATCCGCCGCGGCTCGGCCGACCTGCTCGGGCCGTCGACGAAAAAAGCGTTGTCACTGCTGGAAAACGGCGTCCCCCCGGAGGAGGCGGGCCGCGGCGGCACGACCAACGGCGCCGCCATGCGCGTGACCCCGGTCGGCATCGCGACCCCGGTTGACGACCTGGCCACACTCGTCGACGCCGTGGCCGAGACCGCGCGCGTCACACACAACACCTCCCTCGGCCTCGCCGCCGCGGCCGCCGTCGCCGCGGCCGTGTCGGCGGGCGTCGACGGCGCGAACCGCATGGACGCCTTCGACCTGGCCGAACGCGCGGCCACCCTCGGTGCGGCGCAGGGCCACTGGAGCGCGGGCGGCAGCATCGCCGCGCGCATCCACTGGGCGCGCGACTGGGTGCGGGGCCTGCGGCGCAGCGAGCTCGACGACGCCGTGGCCGACGTGATCGGCACTTCCGTGTCCGCGCAGGAGTCCGTGGTCGCCGCGTTCGCGCTGGCCGAGGTGCTCGATCCGGCCGACGCGCTGACGACGGCCGCGGGGCTGGGCGGCGACACCGACACCGTCGCCGCGATCTGCGGGGCGCTGCTCGGCGCGTGCGGCGAGGAGATCCCGGCTGAGCTGGGCGAAACCGTGGTCCAGGTGAACGGCCTCGACCTCGGCCCGCTCGTCGACGGCCTCGTCACCGTGCGCAGGACCATCCCGTGAGCCGCTTGATCCACACGGGACAGGTCGTCGTCGACCTGGTGCTCACCGTGCCTCAGCTACCGGCGCCCGGCGGCGACGTGCTGGCCACGTCCACGAACCTGTTGCCCGGCGGCGGGTTCAACGTGATGGCCGCGGCCGCGCGCTCCGGCGCCGACGTCGTCTACGCCGGCACGCACGGCACCGGCAGCTTCGGCGACCTCGTGCGTGCCGCATTGGAGACCGAAGGCATCACGGTCGCGCAGGAACCCACGGCCAGCGGCGACACCGGCGTGGTGGTGGCGCTTGTGGACCCGTCCGGCGAGCGGACGTTCGCCACCGGCACCGGCGCGGAGGGCCGGCTGCGCGTCGGCCAGCTCGCGCGCGTCGCCGCCGCGCCCGACGACCTCGTGTACATCACCGGTTACAGCCTTTTGCACGCCGCCAACCGCGAAGCCCTGCTGCGCTGGCTGCCGGATCTGCCGGGTTCGCGGGTGCTGTTCGACCCTGGCCCACTGGTGTCCGAACTGGACACACAAGCGCTGTCCACCTTGCTGTCCAAAGTAGACATAGTCAGCTGCAACGCCCGCGAGGCCGAGTCCCTCGACGTCACGGAACTCGCCGGGACCACGACCGTGATCGTCCGCGACGGCCCCGCCGGCTGCACGATCCACCACGGCGGCGAGGCCACCCGGATCGACGGCTTCCCCGTCACCGGGGTCGACACGAACGGCGCCGGTGACACCCACTGCGGCGTCCTGGCCGCCGAGCTCCTGCGTGGCGCCGACCTGCCGCGAGCCGCTCGCCGGGCCAACGCCGCCGCCGCGCTGTCCGTAACCCGACACGGCCCCGCCACCGCGCCAAAACGTGCGGAACTGAACGAGTTCTGTCGGAATATTGACGGCGACACGGGCGACTTCTACCGTCGCACCGACCAAAGATGAACAGGTTCAGATAGGCGGGCACCATGGCCAGGACCGAACAACAGGCACCGGAAACAGGCAGCCGGCTCAAGGTCGAGACACACGGCATCAACGTGATCGGCGACGCCGAGCGCCGAGGCCGGCCGCGGGACCTGTTCTGGCCGTGGTTCGGCGCGAACGTGTCGATCCTGGGCCTGAGCTACGGCTCCTTCGCGCTCGGGTTCGGCATCTCGTTCTGGCAGGCGACGATCGCGGGCGTGATCGGGATCGTGTTCTCATTCTTGCTCTGCGGCTTCATCGCCGTGGCGGGCAAACGCGGCTCCGCGCCGACGATGACGCTCTCGCGCGCGGCGTTCGGCGTGCGCGGCAACCACCTGCCGTCGGCGATCTCGTGGATCCTCACCGTCGGCTGGGAGACAGTGCTGACCGCGCTCGCGACCATGGCCACGGCGACGGTGTTCGAACGGCTCGGCTGGGGCGGCGGCACGACGACGAAGGTGATCGCGCTGATCGTGGTCGCCGGGCTCACCGTGCTCAGCGGCGTGATGGGCTTCGACCTGATCATGCGGCTGCAGACGATCATCACGTGGATCACCGGCGTGCTCACCGTGGTCTACGTGATCCTGGTGGCCGGCCACGTGCACTGGTCGGCGGTGAGCGCGGTGCCCGCGGGCTCGGCGCAGGAGTTCATCGGCGCGCTCGTGTTCCTGATGACGGGCTTCGGGCTCGGCTGGGTCAACGCGGCGGCCGACTATTCGCGCTACCTGCCGCGCTCGTCGTCCGGACGCGGCGTGATCGGCTGGACGACGTTCGGCGCGTCGGTGGCCCCGCTCGTGCTGCTGGTGTTCGGGCTACTGCTGGCGGGTTCGTCGCCGGAGCTGAACTCGAGCATCGCGGCCGACCCGATCGGCGCGCTGACCACGATCCTGCCGCTGTGGTTCCTGGTGCCGTTCGCGATCGTCGCCGTGCTCGGCCTGGTCGGCGGCGCCGTGCTCGACATCTACTCCTCAGGCCTGTCGCTGCTGTCCGCGGGCCTTCGGATCCCGCGCTACGCCGCTGCCCTGATCGACGGCGTGATCATGATCGCCGGCACCGTCTACATCGTCTTCTTCGGCGGCACTTTCCTCGGCCAGTTCCAGGGTTTCCTCACCACCCTCGGCGTGCCCGTGGCCGCGTGGTGCGGCGTGATGCTCGCCGACGTGCTGCTGCGCCGCCGCGACTACGCCGAAGCCGATCTCTACGACCCCCGCGGCCGTTACGGCGACGTGCGCTTCGGGCCCATCGCCCTGATCGTCGTCGCGACGGCCATCGGCTGGGGCCTGGTCACCAACGCGTCCGCGAGCTGGCTGCACTGGCAGGGCTACCTGCTGGCGCCGTTCGGGCTCGGTGGGCGCGAAGGCTCGTGGGCGTTCGCGAACCTCGGCGTGCTGGTGGCCCTGGCCCTCGGTTTCGTGGTGACGCTGCTGGTCAGCCGCTCGCGCGTGCGCGAGCAGGAGGCCGCCGCGTGAAACCGCTGCTCGGGGTGATCGACCTGCAGAACATCTTCGGCGACTCGGCGAGCGGCTGGTTCACGCCGGGGTTCGCGTCGATCCTGCCCCAGGTGCGTCGGCTGGTGGCCGCGTTCGGGCCGCGGGTGGCGTTCACGCGGTTCCTGGCCTCGGAGAAGCCGGCCGGGGCTTGGGTGAAGTACTACGAGCAGTGGCCGTTCGCGTTGCAGCCACCGGATTCGCGGGCGTACGCAGTGGTCGACGAGTTCCCCGTCGAGTCGACTGTGGACGCCTACACGTTCGGCAAGTGGACGTCCGAGATGGCGGCGCTGGTCGGCGACGGCGGCTTGGTGCTCGCCGGCGTCTCCACGGACTGCTGCGTCCTCTCCACCGCCCTGGCCGCCGCCGACGCGGGCGTCCCGGTGACCGTGGTGTCCGACGCGTGCGCGGGGGTGTCGGACGAAAGCCACGAGCAGACGCTGGCGATCCTGCGGCTGTACGGTCCGTTGGTGGAGGTCAGGACGACGGACGAGGTGCTGGCGAACTGAAACTGGGCCCCCGGCGGAGAAACTCACGCCGGAGGCCCAGGTGCTCAGGACCGAACCTACGTCAGCTCATCCTGCCGCTGCGCCGCGATCCGGCGGACGCGCCCGCGGACGCCGAGCCAGCCGGCGACCAGCACCAGCGCCAGCACGGGAATGCCGTAGATCAGGATCCGCCCGGTCGTGCCGCCCCACCAGCTCATCGTGAGGACCAGCAGCAGGAACGCGAGTGTCACGTAGTTGGTGTACGGCGCGCCCGGCAGGCGGTACGACGGCCGGGACATCTCACCGCGCGCGGCTTTCCGGGTCATCGCCAGGTGACAGATCACGATCATCGACCACATGCCGATGATGCCCAGCGCCGAGAACTCCAGCGCGACCTCGAAGGCTTCACCGGGCACCACCAGGTTCAGCACCACACCGAGCACGTACACCGCGGCGGTCAGGAGCACGCCGCCGAAGGGGACGCCGCTCTTGCTCATCTTCGAGGTGAACTTCGGGGCCGAGCCGGCGATCGAGAGCGACCGCAGGATGCGCCCGGTGGAGTAGAGGCCCGAGTTCACGCTGGACAGCGCCGCGGTGAGGACGATGACGTCCATGATGCCGCCGGCCGCGGGGATGCCGAGCTTGGAGAAGAACGTGACGAACGGGCTCTCCCCGCTCTTGTACGCCGTCCACGGCAGCACCATCACCAGCAGCAGCACCGAACCCACGTAGAAGATGCCGATGCGCCAGGCGACGGAGTTGACGGCCTTCGGGATGACCTTGCGCGGGTTGGCGGTCTCGCCCGCGGTCACGCCGACCATCTCGACGCCGGAGTACGCGAACACCACACCCTGCAGGATCAGCAGCGCGGGCAGTACGCCGGTCGGGAACAGACCGCCGTTGCCGCTGATCAGGCTCGGGCCCGTCACCACGCCGTCGACGGGCGTTCGGCTGATCAACACGAAGATCGCCACGACCATGAACACCACGAGCGCCAGCACCTTGATGGCGGCGAACCAGAACTCGAGTTCGCCGAACAGCTTCACCGAGACCATGTTCACCGCGAGGATCGCGAACAACGCGATGAGCGCCGGAATCCATTGCTGCAGGTCGGGCCAGAAGAACTGCGTGTACTTGGCCACCGCGGTCACGTCGGCGACGCCCGCCGTGGCCCAGTTCAGGAAGTACATCCAGCCGGCGAAGAACGCGGCTTTCTCGCCGAGGAATTCGCGCGAATAGGACACAAAGGATCCGACGACGGACGGTGCATCACCAGTTCGCCCATCGCGCGGACCACGAAGAACGCGACAATCCCGGCCACCGCGTAGACGACGGCCAGCGCCGGACCGGTGCTGTGCAGGCGCGAGCCGGCGCCCAGGAACAGGCCGGTCCCGATGGCGCCGCCGATGGCGATCATCTGGACCTGACGGTTCTTCAGTCCTTTGTGGTACCCGGCTTCCTCGTGCTTGAACGAGGTTTCCGGTGGCTCGGCGACCGCCGTCTGATCCGAGGGCGACATGTGATTCCCCTGTTCTGACAACAAAGTGCGTGTCGTGACGCAGGGGTCGGCCGACCACTGTGTCGTGCCAGATCATGATGTGGTCGGACCGCATCCGGCCGCAACGCGAGCGGCGATAACTTAGGGTTGATTTGAGCTGGGAACCTCAAGCCATTCTCAAATTTGCCCGATAACACCGAGATTCACGGGCTCCCGGGCCGGAAAACGCGAAACGCGTTTCAACGCCAGCTGTCCGGCTGCGAGCCGTCGAGGTCGGTGAAGCCGTATTCGCGCGCCAGCTCCGCCGAGCTCACCGACTGCTGGTTCCACCGCGCGCGCTCCGGGTCGGCGGCCAGCGCCGCCACCGCGCGGCCCACGTACCGCGGCGACTCGGACTGCGCGAACGGCGGCGGGGCGGTCGGCAGGCCGTCCGGACGGCCGGGCGCCAAGGCGGTGCGCCAGGTTTCCTCGGTGACGCCGTAGTTGTCGAGCATCATCTCCGAACGCAGCCAGCCTGGCGTGATCGCGACGGCCGTGCCGCCGTGCGCCGCGAGCTCGTGGCCCTGCGAGAACGCCAACCGGTTCACCGAGGCCTTCGCGAGGTCGTAGAACACGGAGATCCGATACTGGGCGGCGTTGTACTCCAGCGTGCCGTCGGTGACCTCGACGAGGAGCCCGCCGGGCTGCGAGACGAGCAGCGGCAACAGATAGTGCGAAGTGACGAGGTGCGTTTCCACGCCCAGGCGCAGGATCCGCAGGCCGTCGTCGAGGTCGTGCTCCCAGATCGGCGTGTTCCAGTCCGCCGGGCCGCCCTTGAGCCGCTCGGCGCCCCAGATGTCGTTGACCAGCACGTCGAGCCGGCCGTGTTCGCGGCGGACGCGTTCGGCCAGCACGCGCACCTGCTCGTGGTCGAGGTGGTCGACCTGCCTCGGCTCGCCGGTGCCGCCGAGGCTGGTGACGAGCGCGGCCGTCTCCTCGATCGTCTCGGGGCGGTCGTAGTCGGAGTGGCCGTCGCGTTCCCAGCTGCTGCGGCCGGTGCAGATCACCGTCGCGCCGGCCTCGCCGAGGGCCGCCGCGATGCCGCGCCCGGCGCCGCGGGTCGCGCCGGCCACCAGGGCTACCCGGTTCCGGAGATCAGCCATCACACCGAGTGTGACACGGTCAGCCGGCCAGCGCGTCCCGGACGGTGTCGGCCAGCAGGCGGGTGCATCCGGGGGCGCCGGGGTTCAGCAGCAGGTCAACGCCGTCGTGCGCCTCGAGCAGCGCGGGCAGGTCGCGCGCGGCGACGGGCAGCCAGCCGGCCGCGCGGACGCGGTTCCGGTGCGCCGGCGCGGTGGTGGCGAGCACGCACGGGATGTTGTCCGGCGACGGCGCCACCAGCGGCCCGTCGTCCACGTCGAGAGCGACCGACACGGTCGATTCCCGCAGGATCGCGGCGAGCTGGCGGGCGTCGGCATCACCGCGGGCGACCAGGCGGAGCACGGCGTCGAGCGGGTCGCTCGGCGAACCCGGGCCCGACGGTTCATACGCGGGGTTCGCCTCGAAGCGGCCGACCGCACCGTCCTCACCGGCGAGCCAGCCGCCCACGACGGCGGCCAGCGGCGGGGCCGCCACCTCGGCACCGTCCTCGGCGGACGAAGGCGCCCACGCCGGGTCGACGAGCAGCACCCACTGGTCATTCGCCATCGCCGGCGCCTCCTCCACTCGCGTGCGGCTCGCCCACCGAGGCGAGGAAAGCGTCTTCCGCCGCACCCACCTTGGCCGGCATCGCGTCCTGCTTCGCCGCCTGCTCCTTCATGCGCGCGGCGTACTGCCGGATGTGCTCGGCGGTGCGCCAGCGGTTCAGCCACGCCAGGCTGCTCAGGTGCAGGCGCCGCATCACCCACAGCGTGTCGCGGGTCCGCTCCACGCGCTGTTCGAACGTACCCGGCCCGCCGCGCCAGCCCTCGAGCGCGCCGCGTACGGCCTCCTTCAGCACGTCCGGCCCGAGCTTCTCCGAGGCGAACGCGCGGATCGCCGTGGCGAGGTCGCGGGCGTAGGACTCGGCGTCCGCGTGCCCCAGGATCTTGCGGAACTGACCGAGGAACAGGCCGTTGTCCAGCGCGGCGTCGAGAGCGCCGTGGCGGTCGAGGACCTCGACGGCGTCGGCGGCCCGGCCGACGTCCGTGCCGTGGGCGACCTCGTTGGCCAGGTCCAGCAAGGCATCGCGGCCGGTCTTGGCGAGCAGGGTGTCGGCGACGCCGTGCAGCTGCAGGAGCGTGTACTCCTCGGCCAGCCCGACGGCGACGGCGATTTCGGTGGCGGACAGCGTGGCCGGTGCCGCGGTCGCCGGCAGCGAGATCGTCGCCATGGCCTCGGTACCCGGGCCGGGGGTGACGATCGAGGCCGCCGCGTGGGGCGTGACACCGGCCGGCGTCAGCTCCGCCAGCCTGGCCTGGACCTGCGCGACGAATCGGTCCCGCACGTCGTCCGGGCCGCTGACCTGGACGCTCGGTGCGGGCAACCCGTCGGCGGCGCGTTCCACTGTGGACTCGGCGATCCACCGCGCGACGGAATCGTCGAGCGGCAACGACAACGGCTCGAGGTCGAAGTCGCTCGCGGGACCGGGTTCGGTGTTCAAGCGCACGGGCCGGGACACCGCACCGTCGCGCCAGACGCCCTTGCCGGTCACCGTGAACCGCTCGCGCGCCGACTCCGGCAACCGGACCTGCAACCAGCGTCCGTCGACGAGCCGGTGGTCGATCACGTGCTGCACGCCGGTGTTGTGCGACGCCAGCTCCAGCGCCGCTGTCCACAGGAGATCGGGCTGCTCGTGGCGGCCCACGACGTCAGCCGCGGCCGTGAGGTCGAGCGCGGTCCCGCCCGAGCGCAACGCGCTGACCGCACCGCTGAGCAGCGCCAACGTGCCGGTGCGGTCGTCGAGGCGCACTGGGCCGGCCGGAATCGACGGCCGGTACCACCAGCCGTGTTCGGCGGCGTGGCCGAGCTCGGTGATCGTGCGGCGGTCGTCTTCGGTCAGCGCGTGGTCGCCCGAGACCAGGTAGGAGATGGCCGGGAAGGTGTCCACGACGTTGTCGGGCGACGGCTTTGGCGAAGCGTGCACCGGAAGGTCCATTCCGGACGAACGCACGTGCTGCGTGAACTCGTCCGCCAGCGAGTCCGACGCGAGCACCAGCGTCGGCGACCGGTCCGCCGCCTGTGCCAGCTCGGCACTGCCATCGGGGGTGGCGTCGATCTTCGTGACCACACCGGGCTTCGCACCGCGGTAGCCACCGAACGGCGGTGAATCCGAGGAGTACGGCTTCCCGTCGACACCGCCGAACAACGCGGGAGCGGCCGGTGCGTCGAGCGAGAACTCCACTGCGGCACCCTGCGCCGGCCGGAACGACACGGTGATGCCCGAACCCTCGGCGACCCGGATCTTCACCGGCACCCGCGCCAGCAGATCGCGGTCACCGAGCTCCCGGCCGAGGTGCCCGGCCAGCGCCCGCGCGGCCTCGCGCGCCTGCGCACGATCGCCACCGGTCACGTGGATCGCGGGCAGCTCGCCCTCGACCGCCCGCAACGCCCGCGCCAGGTCCCGCGCGCCGGTCTCCAGCGGACTATCCATATCGGACACCAGGACCGCGTCGTCCCGGGTCCGCAGAGTCGCCCCGTGCTGAACTTCACCCAGCGTGCGATGCACCCGGTCGCGATCGAGGTCGAGCAGGGCCCGCGCCGACGCAGGCAACCGCACAACGTGGTCGGCCCCGGTGTACGTGTGCTGGTCGGTCACCGTGCGCACGAGCGGCGCCAGGTCGGGATCCGCCGCGACGAACGACAGCGCCGCGTCCCACACCAGGTCCGGGTCGGCGTGGCGGCGCACGGCGGGCTCGACCGCGGTCAGGTGCAGGTCACCGGCGCGGTTGTACAGCCCGCGCACCAGGCTCTGCACCACGTGCTGGGTCAGCTCCAGCGTCTCGTCGCGCCCCGACACGGGTTCGGTCCCGCTCGCGGGCGGCTTGAGCCAGCTGCCGTCGCTGTTCATCCGGATGTCGGTCATCTCCGGCAGGTCGAACGCCGACGGCAGGCCGATGCGCCGCGCGGTGCCCGACAACGCCGAAGGCCCGGTACGGCGGATGATCGAGTTGCGGTGCCCGCGGCCCTGCGGCAGCTGGAAGAACGCCGGCGGGAGGTCGTACGCCTCGGGCGGCATGAGGTTCCGCTGGGTCTTGCCGTAGTTCTCGCGCACGACGTCGAGGTGCACGCGCGCGAACGGGTGCCCCTTGCTCATCGCGAACGCCGAGTTGGCCACGTTCATGCCGATGCGGTGCGTCGCGTAGCCCTCGCGCGAGGTCGCCGCGTGGAACAGGTCCTCGAGGCTTTCCACCACGTTGTCGCCGTCGGTGTAAAGCCCGCCGAAGCGGTTCATCAGCTCCATGCGCAGGATGTCGCTGGCCGCGGCGTAGCCCGGGCCCGTCAACTTGCCGGTCTCGGACTGGTAGAACTCGTTGAGCAGCATGGGATTCTCGCTCGAGAACACCTCGTCGACGTTCACCAGCCGCACGTGGTGCTGCTGCGCCCAGTTCACGAAGTCGCGCACGTCGGCGAGCGGGTCGGGACCCTCGGCCGGCGGCTCCGTGGTCAGCGCGAGCTCGATCTGCGTACGCGGGACGTCCGTCCACAGCACCGGCACCACGCCGTCGTGCAGCCGCGAAGCCGCGCCGCCGAAGTTCTCGCGGAACGCGCGCATCGTGCCGGCGTCGCGCAGCGGCCCGCCGAGCCAGATGGCGTGCATGAGCAGCGGCGTGGACGTGGTCTTTTCCAGCGGCTCGACGTCGCCGGGCGCCCACGCGGACAGCCGGTCGTCGGCGCGCGTGTGCTCGACGGTCCAGTCCCTGAGGTCGGGCAGGTTCGCCGGGTCGGCCTGGTCGCGTTGCACCGGCACGCCGCGGGTCAGGTCGAGCGTGTCCAGCAGCGCGAGGCCCTGACCAGCGGTGCTGGTCGAATAGTCGTGGCCACGCAGGAAGTCGGGCGGCTCCGGCGCGCGGTAGAGGCCGAACAGGTCGGGCCCGAGCAGCGGCGCACCGTCGGGCGCTGGGCCATGGTTCGCCGAGGCGACGCGCAGGTCCTGGGCGAGCTCTTCGGCGGAGGTATACGGCGGCAGCTCATCGGGCATCGCCGTCGCCCGCAGGTACTCGTTGACCACCGCGGCGAGCAGCTCGGGATCCTCGTGCCGGCCGAGCAGCGTCTGCACCTCGTCGTCGGGCGCGCGGTCGTAGACGGCGTTCACGACCTCGGCCGCCAGGTACAGCGTGCGGGCGCGGTCGGCGAGGCGCACGGGGCCGGGCGTGGCGGCGACCCAGGCGTAGCGCCAGTTCTTGAGCAGCGCGTTCGTGAGCTCGTCGACCACGGCGTCGGCGTCGAGCGGACGGCCGAGTGTCTCCCAGTGGCCACCGCGCACCACGGTCGTGAACGCGGCGTCGCCGTGGTTGACCAGCACCGAACCCGTGGCGGCGTGGACGATCGACGGCCCGCCGTTCGTCTCGAGCGCGGCCTGGAAGTCGTGCGCGACACCGCCGGGGCCGAGGTGGCGGGCCGCGGCGGGCTGGAACAGGGTGATCGAGTCCGGCTGCGCGTCGGCGAACTCTGGCGACGCCGCGACGATGCGCGCGAACGTTTCGCCGTCGACGTACACCGCTCGCCGCGTGCCGTCCGGGCCGGTCAAGAAGACCTTCACGCGGATTTCGTCGCCGTGACCGGTGACGAGGAACGTGCGGCCTTCGGCCAGTTCTCCGGCCCACGGCGGGTGCACGGGAAGGCCGCCTTCGCCGGGGGGTCGCGTTTCGTCGGGCTCGGTCTCGACAAGCAGGTGCTCGCCCCGGGCCTGGACCTTCGTGGCCTCAGGGGAGTCGAGGAAGGTCAGGCCACGCGCGGTGCCGGTGTGGTCGGTCAGCGCGGTCGTGGTGACGGCGCCGGGCGCGAAGTCGACGGTCACGCCGGGTTCGCCGACGACCTCGCCGGTCAGGCGCGTGTGGTCAGCGTGCACCAGGTGGGCGAACGCAAGGTCGCCGAAGCCGCGCTCGTCCAGCGGGCGCGTGACGTCGGCCGTGAACTGGTCCACGCGGTCCGCGGGCACCGTGACCAGCGGCAGCGGCCTGCCGTCGAGGTGGTGCTCGGCGAGCGTCTCGGCGTAGTGCGCGGCGTCAGGCCGCGAGTGTGTGGCCTCGCGCGCCGGGCCTTCGGTCCACGCGGGGTTGAGCCGCGCGGGCCGGGCCAGTTCGTCGGCGTTCCAGGTGCCCTTGCCCGTCACCGTGATCAGGCCGCGCGCCATCGGCGGCAGCGGCACGCGCGTCCACTCGCCGGTGTCCGGGTCGCGGCGGGCGTCGACCACGGTGTGTACCGGCGTGTTCCCCGAAGCCAGGTGGGTCAGCACAGCCGAGTAGACGACGTCGGGCCGCTCGTGGCGGGCCACGAGGTCGTGCACGTCGGTGAGCCGCAGCTCGCCGGTGCGGGCGGCCGCGGCGGCCAGCTGTCGCTCCACAGTGGACGCCAGCGCGAGCGTGCCGTCGTGGTCGGCCAGCGAGATCGGTCCATCCGGCGGTTCGGCGTGGTGGCTGGTGTCGAGTTCGCGGACGAGGTCGACGATCGCCTCGTCACCCGGGCGGCCGCCGAACGTGCGGAAGTGCCCGCCGTCCGTGACCGCGGTGAACGCGCCGGTGGCGCCGAGCGCCCTGCCGAGCGTCGCGGTGTCGCGGCCGAACAGCGTGGGTTTCGTGGGCGCGTGCACCGTCGCCGGCCCGCCGAGGTCGCTCAGCGCGCGCTGGAAGTCGTGGGCGACGCCGCCGGGGCCGTCGGTCTGGCCGGTACCGCAGGCGATGAGCGTGACCGACGACCTCGGCCCGGCCTGCGCGAACGGCGCCGAGTTCGCGACGATCCGCGCGAACGTCCTGCCGTCCACCCGCACGGTCTGCCCGCCGACCAGCGTCAGCTTCACCGACTGCGGCTTGCCGTGCGCGAAGACGAAGAACGTGTCTCCGGTGTCGGTGCCCCACGGCGCGGGCGACTTCGTGGCCCAGTCGCCGAAGCTCCGTCCGCCCAGGTCAGGCGTGGTGCCGTAACGGCGCGCCTCGGCGACCACCGGGTCGAGCGTCTTCGACGTCACGCCCTCGTCGAGCGAGGAGACCTCACCGGAGTTGTCGGCGACCCAGTCGTGCTCGACCGCGGACGTCTGCTCGGCCGCCGGCAGGAACGACACCGCGACGACCTTGTCCGAGCCGTCCGTGACCTGGTGCAGCTGGACGTCGTTGACGTCGAAGTCGTACGGCCGGTCGGCGTTGACGTCCCAGCCGGAGATCGTCGCGGGCCCAGTGTCGGGTGCGGTGTCCGGGGCCTCGACGACGTGCTCCATGGAGCGCGGATCGAAGCGGGACTCGACCTTCTTGGCCGGCCACACGTGCGTGGCGAGGCGCCAGTCGACCTCTTCCTTGGCCTGCCACCACTTCTTACGCGCCTCGTCGGCCGCCTCCCGCGCTTCGCGCACCTGGCGCAGCGCGTCGTCGCGGCGGGAGGTGAAGTCGGAATTGTCGTTGCGGTAGGAGTCGAGGACGTTGGCCAGCTGCTCCGCGCGGTCCTGCGCGTCCTGGCGGCGCTGCACGAGCTCGGGCTGCGCGGCGCGGATGTCGCGTACACCCTGCTCAGCGCGGGCGACCTGGTCCAGCAGCTGCTGCCGCTCGGGCGAACCCTCGTCGGTGACCGACGCCAGGGCCAGCGCCTGCTCGGAGACGTCCTGCAACCGCGTGATCTCGGCGTTGCCCTCGCGCAGCTCGCGGCCGGCGGCCTTGGCGTGGTTCTCCTCGTCGGTCAGGGCCTGGCGAAGCTCGCGCACGGGGTCGGGGTCGGCGTCGGTCTCGACGTCGAGGCCGTTCGCGTCCTTGGTCAACGTCTTGACGCTGTCGCGCTCGTCGAGCCAGCGGTCGTCGGCCTCGTGCTGGGCCGCCTCCACGGCCTCCTCCGCCTTGCGCCAGCTCGAAGCCGCGTCCTTCACCGCGTCCTGCGCCTTGGTGATCGCGTCCGGCAGCGCTTCGCCCAGAAGCTTTTCGAGGTCCACATCGGACATCCGGACCAGCGCCGACGCCGGCACCTTCACCTCGACCGCCGCCGTGCGGCCCCCACCGAGGTCGGCGACCACGCGGTACTCCACATCGAACCCGACGAGTCCGCTGCGGCCCTTCGGTTTCGCGACGGTGGAGCGCTGTCCACCCGAAACAGTCGCCGTCCGGTCGCTCATCGCGGCCGGGTTTCGGATGTCCGCGCCGCTCCATGAGTGCGAGTTGTCCTTCGGGTCGGTGACACCACCGACGCCGGGCAGGTACTGGTTCTCGCCGCTCAGGGCTTCCTTTGCCTCGCCCGTGAACGTGGCCGTGGTCTGGTCGGTGCGCTCCAGCTTGACCGTGTCACTCAGGGCCGTGAGGTCCGGGTTGACCAGGCGCGAGTAGACCCTCACGCTGCCGTGGCCGTTTTTGATCAGCGACGCTTCGTGCAGGTCGGGTGCGGCCAGCGGGCCGTCGAGCATGTTCGGCAGGTGGCCCTGGAGGATCTCGTTGGTCAGCGAGGTGACCAGCGTGTTGTTGGCGCCGGTGCCCGGGCCGGTGAGGCCGGTGCCGGCGCCGGAGAGCCGCAGCGCGCGCACGGCCCCGGCTTGCACCGCGGCCGACCCGCGCACGCCCTCGGGGTGCGCCGACGGCGGCAGCTTGCCCACGCCGCCGGCCTGCCATTCCGCGAGCTTCTCGGGGTTCGTGTCGGCGGCGGTGAGCTCGGTGGTGCGCGGCTGGTAGGCCTTCGATGACTGGCCTTCGGTGCTGATCTTGTGGTCGTCGGCCGCCGAGCGCACGGTCACGTTCGCGTTCTGCTCGGTGACCGGGTACGTCTTCCCGCCGCGCTGCACCACGAGCTCGAACTTCAGCTGGTGGCGGTAGCGCACGGCCGGGCCACTCTGCGAAGCCTTGGAGCCCCTGGTTGTCGCGGTGGCCGACACCGTCTGGTCGGTTTTCGTCTTCGAGCCGGAGACACCGAGCGTGAGGCCCTCGTAGCCGCTCACGTCCGCCTTGGTGTCGCTGAACAGGCCGCGCCCGGCGCCGCGGAACTGGCCGCCGTAGGACGAGCCGTGGCCGGCGTTCTCCTTGTCCGTCACGGCCGCGCTCACGACGTGGTCGATCTCGCCGCCGTCGTGGACGACGTCGAGGAACTCGGTGTCGGTGATCGTCGCCTTGAGCAGCACCTGGTAGGTGTCGGTGGACAGCAGGCTGGCGTCGTGCAGCAGCAGGGGCGCGCCACCGTCGAGCGCACTGTCCACAAGGGAGGTGACGGCGTCGGGCGAAGCGAGGTCGAGCGTGCGCTGCAGGTTGGTCATGGAGTCGTCGAGGACCGACTTCGGCAGCAGCTTGTCGCCGGTGCGACCGAGCGCGGTCCGGGCGTCGCGCACGAGCTGCGACAGGTCCGGCGCGTCCTCGACCACGGCGGCGCCCAGCGCGCTGGGGTTGTGGCCGACCAGCGCGGGCGGCGCCATCTTGCCCGGCGGCTCGGTGCGCGGCTCGACCTCGGGCAGCAGGCCCTGCTCGCGGGCCTGGTCCTCGGACATGCGCACGTAGACCGCGCCGGGCAGCTTCACGTCGGCGCCGGCGCGCGAGGTCGAACCGTTGACCAGGCTCTCCTGCCGCGTCTCGGCGACCAGCCGCACGTCCGCGTCATACTGCACGAGCACGGTGCGGCCCTTGGCGTTGGTGCGGTTGAGGTGGTCGACGCTCGCGCTGACCTCCGTGGACCCACCCGACGTGCGTGTCCACGGGCTCCACTTGGCCGACGCGTAGACCTGGCCCTGACCGTGGGCCGTGGCCATGCTGCCGTCCGGACGGATGGTCACGCCGAGCTGCACGTTGCCCTCGAGCGCCTGTTTGTGCGTCTGCTCGAACGCGGCCTTCGCACCACCGGCGAACGTGGTCTCACTGCCGCCCGCGTCGGACGCCACGACGACCTTCGGGTTGCTGAGCGCCACGTTCATCCCGAGCCCGCCGACCCGGTCGGCCACGCGCCGTTCGTAGCGGAAGCCGCCGGCCCGCGCGCCCTGGCGCAGGAACTTCGGCAGGCCACCGCGGAACGTCTCGGGCGAGAACATGCGGTCCACGCGCTTGCGGGCCTCGCCGCCGGACAGACCGAGCACACCGTCGCCGTCGGACGCATGTTCCAGCTGCCGCAGGGCCTCGTCGCGCAGGGCCTCGGTGTTGGTGAACGCCTCGACGTGCAGGAACTTCGGCTGCTCGGGCTTGGGGCCGGCCAGCATGTCGTCGATGGTCGGGGTGTCGTTCTTGGTCAGCACGGTGGTGCCGGGCTTGCCGGGCAGGAAGTCGCCGGGGTCCTTCTTCAGCGCGGAACCGTCGTTGACCCACAGGTCGACCTTGCCGGAGAGCTTCGGCAGTGCCGGGTCACCGGTCTTGGCCACAGTGGACACCTTGGGCGTGACGCGGAACGGCGAACCGGGCGTCAGGCGCTTCACCCACGGACGGTTGCGGGTGTAGCTGGTGATCTCGACCTCGAACTCCACGTCATGCTCGAACACCTGCGAGTCCGGGCTGCCGGAAAGACTCGTGGTGGTCGTGACGGTGGGGCCGCCGGAGTTCTTCCAGCTGTAGGCGTCGGAGTACTGGATCGGCACGACCGCGGGGCTGATGCTGGAGTTCGCGATCGACGTGGGCTGCGGGATGACCATGCGGCCTTCCAACCCGACCGACCAGCTCTTGTCCACAGCGGTCGCACTGCTCAGCGACGGCGCCGTGGCGACCGAGCCCTTGACCGAGCGGCCCGTGGCCTGCCCGAGGTGCCGGCCCGGCGACAGCTTGGCCTTCACCGTGACGCTGAGGTACTCGTCGGTGAACAGACCGCGCCGCTTCAGCTGCACGGACACCCCCGGGCCGAGCAGGGTGTCCATTTTGGCCTTGAGCGCGGCCGGTGAGAACGTGGCCGTGAGCTTGCGCAGGTTGGCGAAGCGCTCGGCGATGTCGCGGCTGGAGCTCTTGTCGTCGGCCTGGAACTTGTCCCAGCGCGGCAGGAACTTCGCCATGCCAGGCCGCTCGCGCAGCGCGTTTTCGATCTGCGGCTGCACTTTCACGGCCGGGGTGAACGAGCCCGTGCGCACGTGGCCCGCGGCGGCGGCCGCGGCGAGGTAGGGCGGCTCGTAGCGCCGGCCGACGTCGGTGAGCTTGTCGCGGGTGTCGCCCGGCACGGGCAGGCCTTGGACCTTCGCCTCGGGCAGGCCCATGCGGACGTACGCGGTGGCCTCGACGGTCTCGACCTCGCCGGCCGAGGTGACGACGTCGACGTCCACCTTCACCTTGTAGATCCCGATGTCGCCCTTGGCCTCGACGGTGTTCTTCGCCGTGACGCCGGTGCCACCGGTCGCCGTCTCCGTGACCTTCGACGACACCGACCCGCTGACGCCGACGAGGCCACCGACCTTGCCCGGCAGGTAGGAGCCACCGCCGACCGTCACGGCCAGGTCCATTCCGGTCTTCGACGCCGCCGCTGTGGCCCCGCCGTTCACCGACGAGTCGTTGAACCGCAGCTCGCTGTCGCCCGGCACCACGCCGACGAGCTCGACGTCCTTCGGCCGCGCCTGCAGCTGCACTGCGTCGCGGTGGCTGCCGTGGGGGCTGAGCAGATCGTTGGACACGACCGGGCCGCCCTGCAGCGCGGTGCCCAGCACACCGCGGATGCCGCCGCCGCTGACGAACTCGCGCAACGCCTGGCGCCCCGGGGCGCCGAACTTCGTGACCGACGGGTGCAGCCGCTTGGCCACCTTGTCGAACAGCGCCTGCTCGTCGAGCAGCACGGCCTCGGGCGCGAGCAGCTCGATGTTCTCGGCCCAGTCCGGCTTCGGGTCGCCCTTGGCTTCCGTGTCCGGCTTGAGGTTGCCGAGGTCCTGCGACCACAGCAGCGAGACCTGGCCGTCCACAGTAGACCCGGTGAGCCCGCCGACCTGGTCGGTGACGGTGATCGAGTACTTCACGTTGACGTCGGCACCGTCCACGTCGCCGGCCGAGCGCACCACCCGCTGCTCGGTGCCGGTGACAGTGGACGTGTGCGTCTGCGCCGCGGTCGCGAGCTGCACCATGGGCGCGACCGAAACGTAGGCGCCGGGCGGGATCAGCGCGAAGTACGACGTCCCGACGGTCCGCGCGATGGTGTCGTTCTGGCCTTGGGCGTGCGTGGCCTGCGTCTGGTCGTTGACGTCGCTGATCGTGGCGTGCGGCTGCTTCGCGATCCCGTCGGCCTGCACCGCGTCCAGGTCGAGCTCGGCTCGCACGTGGACCTCGTACCACTTCTCGCCGACGCGCACCATGGACTTGCGGCCCGGCCCGAGGAACGATTCGAAGGCGGCACTGTCGAGCGTGCCGGTGATGGCGTCGATGCCCACCGGGTCCGGCGGGTTCCGGCGGGAGTCCAGCGAGGTGACCAGGCGCTTGATGGTGTCGCCGACCTGCTTCACGCCCTGCGGGTTCATCGGCACGAGCGAGCCTAGGGCCTGGCCCTTCTTGGCGTACTCGGGCAAGCGGTCGGTGAGCGAGCGGGTGTCGGGCGCCGGATCGTCGTCGGCGACCGTGACCACGCGCTCCTGCTCTTCCTGCTCGCGCCGCACGTCGTCGTCGAAGAGCTGCTTGAGCTCGTTGTACTTCTGCGCGTAGTCCGGGTCGTAAACGAAGCGGTGGCCGCCGTCCGTGGTGACGAGCGGACCGTGGGGGCGCGCCTCCTTGATCCCCGACAGGGCCGACTTGGCGCCGAAAGCCTCTACCCTTCCATTGTGGACGAAGTGGCTGTCGGCGTAGTACGACGAGAAGTCGGCCTGGTAGTACTGGTGGAACTCGTCGAACAGCTTCTTCACGTCGTAGGCCCGCACCGGACCGCCGCCGGGCCGGCCGACGTCCTTCGCAAGGTTTTCGATGAAATCGTGCACCTGCTGCGCGCCGACATCCTTGCCGCGGAAGTAGAAGCCGAACGGGTCGGCGTCCACCATGGACCGGGCGATGCGGAAGTCGCGGGCGGAGTTCCAGAGACCTTCGTGGCGGTTCATCTGCTCGACGGCGCCGCGGTGCTCCGGCTCGTTGTCGTGCTGCTCCTGCCCGGCGCCGTACTGGTTCTTGGAGTTCAGCTTCTCCATGTCGTGGAACAGGATCGCCTTGGCCAGCGTCTCGCGCGGCACGAACCGGTCGGCGTCGTGTTCGCCGCGAGTGAGCCGCAAGTACTGGTTGAGCACCATCTGCGCATGCTCGCCGAAGGTGTTCGGGTTCGTCTTCGTCCCGGTGCGGTAGCGGTTGTGCTTGCCCTCGGCCTTCACGACCTCGTTGAACTTCCGCGCGATCGACTCGTGGGTGTCGGGCGTACTGCCGTCCGGCCGGCTGTCGAGCCGGGTGACGAGGTGGTCGAGGATCCGCTGGGCGCCGTGGTGATCGTCGTCGGTCTTCGCCAGCTCGTCGCTGATCACGGTGTCCAGGCCGCGGCCGATGTCCTGGTGCCGGTCGAACTCGCCGGCCGGGTGGAACCGCGTGTGGCCGCGGGTGGCGCCCTGCGACCAGGCGCCGAACTCGTTGTCGAACGTCTTCGAGTCGACCTGCTTGGTGGCGGGATCGTAGGCGTTCTCGCGGGTGTTGAAGTCGACCTTCACGCGCTTCTCGTCGGTGGCGATGGCCGCACCGATCTCCGCCTGGGTGGCGTAGTCGGGCACCTTCGCCATGAACGCGTCGACGTCTTCCTGCGTCACGGGCTTGAAGGTGATGCCCTTGACCGTCTCGGGGTTCAGCACCCTCGCGGCTTCGTCGGCGAGGGCCTCACGCTGTGCGGTGGTGGTGAACTTGAGCACGGGGTCCTTGTCCATGCTCGCGCGCACCTTGGCCGCCGCATCCTGCAGGCCGTTCTCGAACACCTCCTGCAGCTGCTTCGAGTCGAGGCCGACGAGGTGCTGCGTCGTCACGTCGGAGACGGCGTCGGGCAGCACGCCGTCGGACAGGCGCTGCTTCACCGTCTCCCGGTCGAAGCCGAGGCCGGAGCCCCTGGCGTCCTGGGCGAGGTCGGCGTTCTTCAGAGCCGCCGAGACCTCGGCCGCGACGGCGTCGGCACGGTTGCCGGCGAAGTAGTTCTTCTTCGCGCCGTCGTTGTTCGCGAACCCTTGCTCGACCTTGTCGTTGAACTTCCCGCCGGTAACGGTGAACTGCTGCTTCACGGCGTTCTCGACGGCCGTGGTCAGCTTCTGCTTGAAACCGTCGACCCCGCGGTTGGCACCCAGGGCATCGAGCGTCGTGGTCACCAACTGGTCGGCCGTGTTCTTGGCGATGGCGTCCACGAGCTTCTCGTTCGCCATCACCTCGCGCAGTTTGGCGATCGACTCGATCTTCGCGTCGGGGGAGACGAACTTGGTGACCGGGTCGGTGTGCAGCGCCCGGAACTCCTTGTTGACGACGTCTTTGAGGATGCCGCCGAGATTCTTCGCGGCCGTCAGGACCTCGTCGCGCACCTTGGTGCCGTCGAGCGCCACCGTGTCCGGGCCCTGGTCGAGGTGCTCGCCGAGCGCGTGGCCGATCCCGTCGGTGAGCTGCTTGACGACCGAGCCCGACGGGCCGCGGGTGTTGAGGAAGACGTTGAGGTCCTGGCGGCGCTGCTCGACGGTGCTCGGCGGGGCCTGCTTCCCACCGTCCTTACCGGACTTCTCCTTGTCGCTGGGGATCGAGTCGGAGTGCGGGGTGAAGTATGCGTCCCAGGTCTTGCCGCCCTTGAGCTCCTGGTGCGTGTGGTAGAGGTCCGAGAGCTTCTTGGCCAGCGCCCGCAGGTCCTGCGGATCGTTGCGGAAGTACTTGCGGTCCTGGCCCTTGTCCGTCGTCCAGCCGAACCACGGGTCGTTGTCCTTGCCCAGCGCGTCGGACTGGAATCCGGGCGGCAGACCGAGCCGCGAGTAGAGGTCGGCGATGTCCTCCTGTCGGCCGGCCAGATCGGAGTGGTCGTAGGTCTGGTTGGCGGAGTAGGTGACGAGCGAACCCTTGAGCGCCGCGTCCCGCATGGCGGTGAAGTGTTCGCCGCGCAGGCCGAACTGGTTGACGTCACCGGTCTGGTCCACGTTCATGGCGAGCTTGTTGTCGGGCAGCGCCTCGACCGTCGCTTCGTTGCTGACCTTGGTGAACGTGTCGAGCGGGACCAGGAACGAGCGCAGCACCGGCTGCATGCCCGGCTGGAAGTTGGGGTCGGTCTCGTACTTCGACGTCCACTGCACCGCGCGCATGGGCCGCCCGCCGCCGACCCAGAAGATGTCGGCCTTGCCGGCGCCGCCGAAGACGTTGACGTTGCCCTCGTCGTCCTGGTGCACGTCCTTGAACGTCCCCGGCTTCGCGGGGTTGAGCACGGCGGTGTACATCCGCACGTACTGCTCGCCGCGGATCGTCTCGATCTCGAACTCGCCGCGGTTGAGGACCTTGCGCTTCTCGCGGTCGAAGTTGTTGGCCGCGAGGTCCTTCTTCGTCAGCACCACCGACGGGCCGGGGTAGCTGACGTTCTGGCGTCCGATGTGGACGTTTTCCTTCGTGCCGAGGTAGCTTTCGTCGCCGTCCACTTCGGCCTTGGCGATGTGGACCGGGCGGCCGGTTTCAGGTCCGTGGCTGGTCCAGCTGCCGTTCTGCTCGAGAACGTGGACGCGGAGCTTGGCGGCGCGGGCGATGGCGTCGAGGTCGGTGTCGGTGTTGGCGCGGAGGTTCGCGGTGATGCGGTGGTGCTCCCTGGGCGCGTCCTGCGAGATGCTCGCGATGACCGCGCGGCGGAAGTTGTCCGGGCCTTCGTGCCCGCCGACGTAGACGCCCTCGATGCCGTGGGTGCCGAGCATCGTGCCCTGCTCGGGGCGCAGGACGTCGCGGGGGATCACGGTCCCGTGCTGGACGGGGAGGATCTTGCCGTTGATCTCGACCTGGGTGCTCGGGGCTTCGGCCGGGGTGTGGAGGTTCTGGGGGTCCTTTGTGGATCCGTTGGCGTGTTGCGGCGGCTGGTACGGGTGGTTCGGCTTGGCGTCGGGGTCGCCGAGGTGGTGGTCGTGGATCACGGCCTGGTTGGAGATGTCCTCGATCTTGGCCAGGTTGTCGTCGGTGAGCGACGTGTCGGCCCAGGCGTCGAGGCCCATCACACCGGGCTGGTCGGTGCGGTTGAACAGCAGGGTGTTGTTCTTGTAACCCTCGCCCAGCCCGATGAAGTGCATGACCTCGTGGGTGAGACCCGCGGTGTTGTCGTTGACGTCCCAGTTGGTCTGGTTGGTCTGCGGGGTGTTCTCGTCCACAGTGGAGTCGTGGACGTTCACCGGGACCCCGCGTGACGGGTCGGCGGTCCAGCTGTCGTCGTTCGGGTCGACGGTTTCGTTGGCGTGGGCATCGACGGTGACGTGCAGCTGATCACCGTTCGGCAGGTGGTAGTGCTGGTTGACCGTGTTGTCGAGGTGGTTCTGCAGGTCCTGTGCGAGCTGGTTGCGCTGCTGGGTCGTGACGGAATTCGATGACGACGTGAGGTCCAGGGGCACAGTGAACTCGCGCACCCAATTGCCCGGCGACGCCTCGAAGCGGCGCACGTCGTAGCGGATGTGCGTCACGGCGCCCTCGAGCTGGCCGTCCTTCAGGCCGGCGCGGTTGCCGGAGAACTGTTGCGCGATCGCCTTCTTCGGGTCGAACCGCTCCAGCACGAGCCGCGACGACGGCGCGGTGTCGCGGCGGTTGCCCCAGCCCTTCGGGCCCATCAGGTCCTTCGGTGACTGTCCGGGGTTCGCCTGGTTGTTGTCGCCGTGGGTCTTCGGCGGCGCGCCCGACGGCGAGAACGGCGCCGGCGGACGGCCGTTGACCATCAGGTTCGTGACGGTCTCGAGCAGGTTGTCGAGGTGCTCGGTCGGGTTCCCGCCGAGCTGCGCGACGGTGATCTGCTGCGCGACGTGGTTCGCGATCCCCGGCAGGTCCTGGTCGCCGACCTGGCGCCAACCCCACGACTTCGGGTCGTTGCCGACGTGCAGCCCGTAGACGGTGAGCACGGCGGCGCGGTCCTGGTTGAGCTGGGCGACCTGTTGGTTGAGGCGGTCGAGGCGCCGGTTCAGGAACTCGCGCCGCTGGTTGCGTTCGGCCTGGTCGCGGATCATCGAGTCCGTCTTGAGGCTGTTCGGCAGCTGGTCCTTGACGTTCTTGAGGCCCTGCAGATCTTTGGTGACGTCGTCGATCGAGGTCTGCAGGTTCTTCAGGTGGCCGTCGAGACCGCCTTCGGAGAGGGCGATTTTGTCGTACTTGAGGATCTTCTGGACCTCGGGCAGCCGCATGGGGTCGTCGAGGTAGAGAGTGTGGAGCGCGTTGAGGCCCGAGCGGTCCATGCCGTAAAGGGAGGATTCGAAGACTTCGCGTTCGAGGTCAGGGCCGAGGTCGGCAGGGTCCTGATTGGTGTCGTGGCTCGAATTCTGGTCCTGAGTGAAGTCTTGGTTGGTGTTCTGGTTGGTGTTCTGGTTGGTGTTCTGATTGGCGTCCTGGTTTGTGTCCGTTGTGGACTTCGGGCTTTCGTCCGGATTGGTGTCCGGCGTGGACTGCGGGTTTGGGTTCTGGTTACCCGCGAGTGCCGCCTTTTCCGCCGCCGCCTTGGCTTTCCCCTCCGTGGTCAACGTCTCCAGGTGCTGCATGTTCTTGTAGATGCGCGCACTGCGGGAGATGCGGCTGTCGTAGTCGGGGTTCTTGATCAGATCGATCTTGTGCTGCAGATCCGACAGGTGGTCCTCGGTCTGGCTGATCTCCTGGTCGAGCTGGTCGCGGTAGTCGGCGTTCTCTTTCGTGTCGAGGGCGTTGAGGAAGCTCCACAGACCCGTGTCGAGGGCGACGTTCTTCTGGTCCTCACGCAGGCTTTCCAGGCTGTCGGCGGTCTGCTCGGCGAGGTTCTCGAAGTGCTGGGTGCCCGTGACCGGGATGTTGTTCACGAGCTGGCGCACGGTGGGCTCGTCCTGCACGCGCTGCTGCAGCGTCTTCAGGTGCGTGGTGTCGAAGCCGGCCTTGGTGGCGGCGTCGATCTGCTGGTTGAGGTGTGTGTCCAGCGACTTGAGCTGGTTGGGCCGCAGCCGGGCGAGGTTGTCGGCGTTGGGGCCGTCGACGTGCTGGTCGAGTAGGTACAGGTTGTCGAGGGTTCGTTTGTCGGCCGCCAGCAACAGGATGCGGCTCGTGAGCTCCTCTTGCATCTGCTCGAGGCTGGTGATGAGCTGTTCGCGCTGGTCACGCGCGTCCTGGTCTTCGCCGAGGAAGCGCCTGGCCAGGGTGTTGGCTTCGGCCTTGAGGTCGTTGATGCGGGTGCTGACGTCGTTTCGCTTGTCCCGCAAAGCTTTCGTGAACTCGTTCGGGCCGCCCGGGTAGGCCACGGCCTGCTTGAGGCGCAGGATGCGTTTGGCGCCGTCGAGGAAGTCTTTGTCGATGTCGCTGGTCAGGACGTCGGAGTTGCCCTGGACCAGCGCCTGCCGCATGCGCTCGAACCGCGCGGCGGGGTCGTTGACGTCGTTGTCGCGCTGGTTCGTCGCGAGGTCCACCACGATGTCGCGCACCTGGTCGGTGTCGAGGTCGCTCAGCGCCGCCTCGAACCCGCGCACCATCTCCCGCCGCGACGGCCCGCCCAGCGCCCCGAACTGCCCGTCCTGATTGCGAACCCGCACCTCGGGGTTGTTCTCGCTCCCGTAGCGCGACGTGTGCTCCGGCCCGCCCCGCTCCACGATCAACCGCACGTCCAACGCATGCGCCACCGCCTGCGGCAACCGCCTCCCGACCACGGAGTCATGCCACGCCGGCGTCCGCAGCCCCTTGACGATCAGCTCGGCGGACGTCGGCAGCTTGTTGTTCTCGGTGACCTCGGTCGCGATGTGGTCCAGCACCTGACGGTCGCCGTCGGACAGCTTGCCGCTCACCGCGGTGCGCACGTCCTGCCACCGCTTGCCCGACGGCCCGCCCAGGTCTTGCGCCACAGCCTTGCGCCAGCCGCGGATGTGCGTGGCGTCGTCGGTGTCTTTGTTCTCCGGCTCGAGATCGGGAGCGACGTCCTTCAGCTGGCGGGAGTCGAGGTTCTTGACCGCCCAGTCGCCGAGGCCGTCGGGCTTGAGCGAGGTGAAGTCGAAGTTGCCGGGGTTCTCGGTGACTTTGGCGATGAGCGAGTCGGTCGCGGTCTTGACATCCGCCTTGGTGAGGAAGGGCTTCGCACTGTCCACTTTGGCGGATTGGAAGTGAGCGCTACGGAGTGCTGCTTCGACGAGGCCTGTGTCGCGGGTGTTCTGCTCGGTTTTGGCGGGGCCCTGCTTGCTGGGCGCTTCGGCAGGGGTGTGGCGATTGCGACGGGGAGTCGGGGTGGGGTTTGGGTTGGTGGCTGGGTTCGGATTGGGGTTGGTGGCCGGGTCTTGGTTGGTGGCGGGGCTCGGGTTGGTGGCGAGGCTCGGGTTGGTGCTTGTCTCGGGATTGGTGTTGCTGTTGGTCTTGGTGTCCGAGTCCGGCGTGGGGTCGGTCTTTGTGTCAGTGGCCGAGTCCTGCCTCGGGTCGGCGTCCGTGCGGGTCGCCGGGCTCGGGTTCGGCTCAGTCTTGACGTCGCTCGCCGAGTCGGTGTTGGTCTCCGTCTTGGTGTCAGTCGCCGAGTCGAGATCAGTCTCGGTCTTGATGACCGGCGCCGGAGTCGTGTCGGTCTTGACGTCGGTGATCGAGTTGGAGTCGACCGCGGTGTTCGTCTCTGGCGTGGGCGAAGGCTCGGTCTCGAGATTCGTCGCCGGGGCCGGAGTCGGTTCGGTGTTCGTGCCCGGGGCGGGTGTGGGGTCGGTGTTGGTGGCCGGGGCCGGCGTGGGCTCGGTGTTGAGCGAGGTGGCCAGGGCCGGCGTCGGGGTGGTGTCGATCTTTGGCGCGGGGGCCGGGGTGGTGTTCGGCTCGGTGTCGGTATCCGTATCCGTGTCCGGGTTGGGGTTGGATTTTGGGCTCGGCGACTTCGAGCTGGTGTCGGCCTTGGGACCGACGGTGTTCGGGTTCGGAGAGCTGGTGTTCGTCGATGGGGCCGGGGTCGATGAGGTGTTCAGCGACGTTGGCGCCGGGGTCGGCGAGACGTTCGCGTTCGGCGCCGGGGTCTGGGAGAGGTTCTCGCTCGGCTGAGGTGCCGGCGAGGTGTTCTCAGCCGGCGTGGGCGACGGCGAAGTGTTCTTCGCCGGAGCCGGCGTGGGCGCAGTGTTCTCGGCCGGGGTCGGCGAGGGTGAGGTGTTCTGGTTCGACCCCTGGCTTGGGGTGAGGTTCTGGGGTGCGGGCGTCGGAGAGGTGTTCGGCTGGGTGGCCGGGGCGAGGTTCGGGCCGTCGGTGCTGGTCTTGGTGTTCGGGTTGGTGGCGGTGTTCCCCGGGGTCTGATCGGGCCCCGAAGTCGACTTGACGCCACCGACACTGCCGGCCACCGGAGGCGGCACCGACTTGGTCGAGCTGGTGTCGGAGGTCGTGTTCGGGCCGGTCTTGGTGTCGCCGGTGGTGTTCGGACCCGTGTTGGTGTTGCCGGTGGTGTTCGGACCCGTGTTGGTGCTGCTGCCGGTGTTGTTGTTCGAACCGGTGTTGGTGCCGGAGGTGGTGTGCGGACTGGCGCCAGTGTTGTTATTCGAACTCGCGTTGGTGGCCGAGGCGCTGTTCGGCGCCGTCCCGGTGTTGCTATTCGGACCCGTGGTGGTGTTCGGACCTGTGCCGATGTTGCTTTTCAAACCCGTCGGGCCTGAGGTGTTGTTCGGACCCGAATCGGTGTTGGTGTTGGTGCCGGCGGTGTTGTTTGGCCCACTGCCGATGTTGTTGTTCGAACTTGTGTTGGTGTTCGGGCCGGTGTTGATGTTGTTGTTCGAACTCGCGTTGGTACCCGAGGCGTTGGGCTCGGTACCGGTGCTGCTGGTGTTGGGGCCCGTGGTGGTGTTAGGGGTCGGGGTGGCGTTGCCGCTGGCGGGGGTGTTGGGCGGGGCGGCCGTGTTCTGGCCGGTGTTCTGGTTGCCGCCGAAGCCGGGGAGGCCGGTGTCGTCCTGGGGGGCCGAGCGGTCGCCGGCAGTGGCGGGCGGTGGGGTGGATGTGGTGCCGATGTCGGAGTTCATGCCGCCCGGGACCGAGGGCGGTGGCACCGGGCTGCCGGTGTTGACCGAGCTCGGCGACGATGGCGGCGGTACCGAACCATCACCGGTGTTGTTCGTGTTGATGTTGCCGTTGGTGTTGGAGCCGGTGTTGCCGGTGTTGGTGTTGCCAGTGCCTGCGGCAGTGTTGCCGGTGTTGGTGTTGCCCGAACCGGCGTTGGTGGAACCGGTGTTATTCGTGCCGGTGTTCGTGTTGCCCGCAGCGGTGTTACCCGCACCCGTGCCCGTGTTGCCGGCGCCGGCGTTCGGGTTGCTGCTCGAGCCGGTGTTGTCCGTGCCGGTGTTCGGGTTGCCGTTCTGGCTGCCGGTAGAGCCGGTGTTGTTGTTGGCGTCGGAGTTGGCGCCGCTGGTGTTTGCGGCTCCGGTGTTGCTGGTCGAGTCGGTGTTGCCAGTGCCGGAGTTTGTGTTGACTGAGCTGGAGTTGTCGCCGCTCGTGTTTCCGGTGCCGGTGTTGCCTGTGCCGACGTTGCCCGTACTAGCTGCACCGGCGTTGCCGGTGTTTCCGCCACCTGCGTTGCCAGTGTTTCCAGCGCCTGTGTTGCCCGTGTTACCGGCACCGGCATTGCCCGTATTACCGGCACCTGCGTTGCCAGTGCTTCCAGCACCCGTGTTGCCCGAGCCACCGGAATTGCCCGCGCCCGTGTCTCCGGTGTTACCGGCACCGGCATTGCCGGTGTTGCCGGAGCCGGTGTTGCCCGTGTTCCCTGCGCCAGCGTTGCCCGTGCTGCCGGCGCTCGAGTTGGCGCCGCTGCCGGTATTCGCACCGCCGGTTGCGCCGGAGCCCGAGGTGGCACCGCTGCCCGAGTTCGCCCCGCCACCAGTGTTCGCACCGCCGGTAGCACCGTTGCCCGAGGTGGCACCGCTGCCCGAGTTCGCCCCGCCACCAGTATTCGCACCGCCGGTAGCACCGTTGCCCGAGGTGGCACCGCTGCCCGAGTTCGCACCGCCACCGGAGTTGGCGCCGCCGGTTGCGCCGGAGCCGGTGTTGCCGCCGCCTGTGTCGCCGGAGCCGGAGTTGCCGCCAGAGCCGGAGTTGCCGCCAGAGCCACTGGAACCGTTGCCACCGGAGCCACCCGCAGCCGGAGGTGGCGGCACCGAAAGATTACCCAGATTCGGATTCCCGTTGATCCCGCCCAGGTCGCCCGGGCCGTTGGGGCCTTTGGCCGTCGGGCCGTTGCCGCCGTTGTTGAGGGAGTCGTGGAGGGACTGGCCGGCGTGGTGGGCGCCGTGGGTGGCGGCGCCGGAGAGGCCGCCGTTGAGGGCGCCCCAGCCGAGGCTGTCGGTGTCGCCGCCGAAGAGGGCGGCGCCGGCGCCGCCGACGACGACTTCGGTGGTGGCCTCGTTGGCGGCGGCGCCCCAGACGTTCTTGCCGAATTTGGTGCCGAACTTGTTGTCGAACTTGTTCATGGCGCCGTGGAAGTTGTGGGCGAAGGCACCGCCGATGCCGCCCAGGACGCCGGACTGCATGATGGCCTTGCCGTCGAGGCCGTGGCGATTTCCCTGCGCAATCTGGATGACCTGCGCGAGCATCTCTTCCGCGATCTCTTCCGCCGCCTCCTCCGCGGCGGCCTCCGCGAGGTGCGTGGCGAGGTTCATCAGGCGCTGCATGAGCGTGCGCTCGATCTCCACGATGGCGGTGCGCCCCGCCGCGAAGATCTCCGGCACCAGCGGCATCGTGAACGGGTTCGACATCGCCCAGATGATGTCGGCGGCCGTGACCGCGATGGCGATCAACATGCTGTACTTGGACTTCTCGACGTCGAGCGCCTGCGCCCGCAATGCCTGCGCCTGACCCTGCGCCGCGGCGATGAAGTCCGTGCCCATCGTGCCAAGGTTGTTGGCGAAGTCGACGAAGTTCTTCTGCACGTCGCCGCCGACGTTCGCGGCCACGCGGCCCGCGATCTGGTTGAAGCCGGTGCCCGCTTCGGACACGCGCCGGGCGACGTCGTCCCACTCGTCGGCCAGCGCGCGCATCGCGTCTTCGTCGCCCTGAGGCCAGGCGTCACCCGCGATGATGTAGAAGATCCAGTTCAGGCTCGGATCCACCATCAGGCTCATCGCGGATTCACCCCCTAACGCAACAGTCTACAAAGGACTCAGTGAGCCGGCTTGGACGGAGTCGTCGGCTTCAGCAAGGTCTCCTCACGCGCCCGCAACGGCTCGCCCGGACCGCCGTCGCCACCACTGTTGACGTCCGTGCTCAGCTGCGTGAAGTCCTTTCGCAACGACCCGGCGAGCTCCGTCGCACCCTCGTCGACATCGCGGAACGAGTCGGCCATGTCCCGCACCGCCGTCGTCGTGCCGTCCACGGCCTTGGCCCACGCGTCGAGTCCGTTGTAGATCTTGCCGGCCGCCGCGAGGTGCACGTTGGCGAAGTTCGAGCCGTTCTTGTCGTTGCCGGTCGCCGCCAGCACGGTGCTCGGGTTGGTCAGGGCCTGCACCCGCTGCGCCAGGCTCCGCAGCTCGCCCGCTTTCTGGGCGAAGCCATTGGCACTGTTGGTGAGTCCGTCCGCGTCGACGAAGAAGTCGTCAGTCATCCCTGGGTCCCTTCCTCCATGCCGGGAACACGTCCCGAGAACAACGCCCGCACGTCCACGCGGCCGCTCATCAAGTCCTGCGCCGAGAGCCCGGGCGGCAGCATCGGTGCCATCGCCTCCGCCGAAGCGCTGATCGACTTCTGCCGGGCCTCTTCGACCGTTTTCACGATCACCGCCGCCAGCTCGGCCGGCGCCATCCGCTTGTACACACTGGTGGGGAAGGAAAGTTCGGTCAGCTCACCGGTGCGCGACACCGTCGCGGTCACCTCGCGCCGCGCCGATGTGGCGCTGGCAGTGAGCGAATCCACCTGCTTGCGGTTCTCCTCGAACCGCTGGCGCTGCTGCTGGTAGGCGCCCATGGCCTCGTCCAGCATCTTCTGATACGGCGAACTCATGCGTTACCTCCTCAGCCGACCGACGCCAGGCCCGGGCCCAGCGCCAGTGCTCCGGTCTCAGGTGGACGGATACCGCGCAGGTCCGCGGCCGCGAGCGTGCGCGACGCGGCCGCCACCGACAGCGTCCGCGCCAGCTCGTGGGCCGCGTGCACGGTGTGCTCCGAAGCCGATGCCAGCTCGTGGGCCAGCGCGTCCCGGACGTCGTCAGGAACGTCGTGACCGCACCGAACCAGCAGCCGCACGGCGATCTCCGCCAGTTCGTCCACTGTGTACTCTCCGAGCTCCCACCCGACGGTGAACGAGCTCCGCAACGTGGGCACCACACCCAGCAGCGCGGCCACCCGCTGCGTCTGCCCGGTCAGCACCACGACCGGGTCGGCCGGACGGCGCGTCACCGCCTCCGCGACAGCCTCGACGACCTCCGCGCCCGAGCTGTGCGTCGCGATCTCCCAGTCACCGTCCACATCGAGCACGAGCACGCCACCGCTGGCGTCGTTCATGGCCGTGCGCACGAGGTGCTCGGCCTGTCCCGGCCACCGCGGATACAGGTCCGCGGCCACCGAGCAGCGCACGAGCTGCCCGACGTTCACCAGCCCCAGCTCCGCCAGGCTCAACGCGTACAGCTTCGCGAACTCCGCGCGCCCGGACCCGCGTTCGCCGCTGATCACCAGGTTCGCCAGGTGCCCCAGCGGCTGCCGCTCCTGCCTCAGCCCGCCCAGGCGCACCAGCTGACGCTGCGCGTTCTCCCGCACGCCGGCCTGGCCGACCAGCGTGCGCAGCCGGTTCCAGCCCGTGCTGGCGCCGACGGCCGCCGCCGGGTCCGAACCCACCGACACCGCCGCCGTGGCCGCCGCCGGCAGCTGCACCAGCTCCGCCCGCAGGTCCTCGGCGGTCAGCCGGTTGAGCTCCGAGTCCTTCGACGGCGGCTGCAACGCCAGCCGCGAAGCCTGGTTGTTCACCATCGCCTCGAACAGCTTGCGCGCCACACGACCATTACCGAACGTCGAATCCTTCGGCACCCGCTCGAAATACTCGCGCAACGCCTGCAGCGCGTCGTCGGTCAGCTCGTAGTAGTGCTTGCGCGTCAGGCCGGTCGTGATCGTGACCAGCTCGTCGACGCTGTAGTTCGGGAACTCGATCGTGCGCGTGAACCGCGACGCCAGACCAGGGTTCGACTGCAGGAACAGCTCCATCTGCTCCGAATAGCCCGCGACGATCACCACCAGCGAGTCACGCTGGTCTTCCATGATCTTCATCAACGCGTCGATGGCTTCCTGCCCGAAGTCCGGACCGGACCCACCCGAACCCGCGGCCAGCGTGTACGCCTCGTCGATGAACAGCACCCCACCGATGGCCTTCTCGACCACCTCGGTGGTCTTGATCGCCGTCGAACCGATGTACTGGCCCACCAGGTCCTGGCGCGCGACCTCGATCATGTGGCCCTTGGACAGGATCCCCAGCTCCGCCAGCACCGTCCCGTACAGGCGCGCGACCGTCGTCTTACCGGTACCGGGAGGGCCCGCGAACACGAGGTGGCGGCTCATCGGCGGCATCGGCAGCCCCATGCGTTCCCGCATCTGGGACATCTTGATCAGGTTGATCAGGCCGGTGACCTCCTTCTTCACCCCGGCCAGACCCACCAGCGACTCGAGCTCGCCCAGCGGCCCGTCCAGCACCTCACCCGCGGCGTCACTCACGCTCTGCGGGTCGGCCGGCTGGTCGGGCGTCGAGGGGAACTCCGAGGACAGCCCGCTCGGAGACTCCGCGCGCACCTGGTCGGTGCTCACGTTCTCCACCGCCGCCTGGTCGTCCTCGAGCCGGTGCACGGCCTCGCCGCCCGCGTCGTTGACCACACAGTCGCGGATCGTCACCGGCTCGCGCGTCTCCACCAGGAACCCGTCACCGCCCGCGCCGAGCACTTCGCACTCGACCAGCGACCCGCGCGAACCCTCTTCCAGCACCACGCCGCTGCGCTTGGCGCTGCGCACGCGACAGCGTGAGGCGGTGAGGATCGCGCCAGCCGCGACGGTGATCCCGTCGGCCTTCGCCTCGGCGATCTCGCAATCCTGCAACGAACTCTCGGCCGGGCCCGACACGCGAAGGCCGCCGCCGCGCACCAGCACCGAGGTGAGCGACGACGGCGTGCTCGCCCCGAGCGTCACGGCGTGTTCGGCGGTCGAGCCCACTCTGATGTCGGCCACGGTCACGCGCGCCGACTCGGTCACCTCCAGGCCCGCCTCACGGCCGGTCTCGATCGACGCGTCGGTGAGTTCCATTCGCGACTGTCCGGAAAGGACGATGCCCGGCCCGGCGTCGGTGTTCAGCCGTAGGCCGGTGATCTTCACGGCCGCCTCGGCGTTCACGAGCACCGCCGTCTGCGTCGAACCGCGCACGGTCGCGCGCTCGAACTTCGGCGTCGCCTCACCGTCGACGAGGATCCCGACCGGCGAACCGTCGAACGTGCAGTCCACGAACTGCGGCGCCGCGTTCGCCGTCGCCTGCACCGCGTTGCGCTCGGCACCCGAGAACACGCACTCACGCAACAGCGGCGCCGAAGACCCGGCCACGTGCGCGGCCTGCATCGGCGCGGCGACGAACTGTGAGCTCGCCACCGAGATCCGGCCCTGGCTTGTGAGATAAAGATCAACATTTGCGCTTTCACGCACAGTGAGGCCCGTGATTGTTGCGCGGCCCTGTTGTTCCACCACCATCGCGGGTTTTTGTGCGCCGGTGATCTCGCAGTGTTCGACTACTGCCACCGCCTCGCCGTTGACGCAGATGCCGTTGCCCTGCGGGCGGCGCACCGCGCACCGGCGCAGCACCACGGACCCGACCTCGGCCACCACGATCCCCGACGACGCCGCGTCGGCGATCTCCGTGTCCTCGATCGTGCTCTGCGCGGGCGAAGCCACGACCACACCGGCACCCGCCGAGCTCGTCACCGTGCACCCGCGCAGCGCGAGCTGGCCCTGCAGCCGCGCGAGCAGCGTCGCCCAGGAGGCGCCGGAGATCCGGCAGCCGTCCAGCGCCGCCTCGCCGCGCACGACGTCGACGGCCACGAGGTTGCTGTCGGTGCTGGTGAGCGTGAACCCGCGCAGCTGCACCGCTTCGGCGTTGGCGACGAGGACACTGCCCTCGCTCGCCACGACCTCGACGGTGCCCGCACCCTGCTCGGCGACCAGCGAAACCATCCGGTCCACCACGAGGTTCTCCTCGTAGCGGCCCGGGTTCACGCTGATCGTGGCCCCCGGCTGCGCCTGCGCCAGCGCGGCGCCGATGGTCGGGAACGCCCCCGGCCGATCACCGCCGACCACGAGCAACTGTCGGTTCATCGAATCCGCCTCTCCCGCCTCGACACCACGCTCACACCAGCCCCGGGAGCGCCCCGAACCGCGGCGCGGACACCTCGGCGATCGGGTCGCGGCCTTCGGCCTCGGCCCACACCTCGAGCTCCCGGCGCAGCGACACCAGCGCCAGCTCGTCGAGCGAGATCCGGTCGGACGCGACCTTGCCGGTCTCGTCCACCTCGCTCGACGTCAGTTCCCGCAGCAGCACCAGCCCGCGCACACCCTCGGCGGGCTCGCGCAGGTCCAGCACCTTGAAACTCGTGCCGGGCACGAACAGCACCCGGTTCTCCACGCCACCGGCAGTGGGTTCCAGCAGCTTCGTGCGGCGGGCCGTGATCGACCAGACCAGCACGTCGGTGTCGCCGTCCAAAGTGGACGAGGGCTGCGTGAGCGTGTTGAGGAAACCCCACTCGGTGAGCACTTTCTGCGAGCGGAACAGGTCCCACTCGGACTTCGACACCGACCTCGCGAACGTCGCCGGCCCGCGGTGCGAGGGCAGCCGGCTCAGGCCCGCGACCACGCAGCGCGCGATGGGCACGTGCGGCCCGTTCGCGCCGGTGCGCAGCGCGCCGTCGATGGCCGCGCCCTTGACCGACAGGTACAGCTGCACGGCGACGGCGTCGGTGAGCACCTCGGCCGACGACGTCGACAACGCCCCCTGGAACCCGGGGTGCTCCGACAGGATGCGGGCCACGGCGTTGGACATCAGGCCGTACTCCGCGCCGAGCGACTTGCGCAGCCATTCGCGTTCCTTCTCGGCGCCACGCTTGGGCAGGAGCGCGGTGGCCTCGGCACCGGGGGTGGGCTGCAGGCGGGCCTCGCCCTTGCCGGCCTTCTCGGCCGGGGAGACGGGCTCGGCGGCTTCGGGGGCCTGGGCGTTCTCGCTGGTCTCGGCGGTCTCGGCGGTCTTGGCGGTTTCGGTGGTGCTCTCGACCGGTCCCGGCACAGTCGGGGCCTCGACGGACGGCGGCGCCACCGGCGGCACGCCCGCGGCAGGCGGCATTCCAGCGGGCGGGGTGGCGGCCGGCGGCATCCCGGCCGGCGGCGTGGCAGCGGGCGGCATCCCCACGGGCGGGGTCGCGGCCGGCGGAATCGACACGGGCGCGACAGGTGGAGCCACCGGCGCCGACGGCATCCCGACGGGCGGCGCGGCCGGCGGAATCGGCGCGGGCGGAGCGGCCGGCCCCGAGAACCCGGTCGGCGCACCGGGAACCGGCACACCCGGGCCCGCGAAACCGCCGGGCGCCGCGAACTTCGACGGCGCCGACGGACCCGCGAACCCAGCAGGAACCTCGGCCCCACCCTCTGGCGCTCCGGGCTTCGACGGACCGGCGAGCGCGGCCGGAGCCTCGGTCCTAACCTCCGGCGCCGCGAACTTCGACGGCGCCGACGAACCCGCGAACCCAGCCGGAACCTCGGCCCCGCCCTGAGCCACGGCGGGGCCGGCCGGACCAGCGAACCCTGCACCGCCGGGCTGTGCGGTGTGCCGCCCCGCCGTCCTGTCGTCCCGCCCGTCCCCGAACGGACCGGCGGAGGGCTCCTCCACCGGCACCATCGGCGGCCGAGCCGACGTGATCGTGATCGGACCGCTCACCCCGGCCAGCGACCGCGGCACCCCGACGCCCGGGTCGAGGCGCTGCGTGATCGTCGGCTCGGAGCGCAGCAAGGCGGGCTCCTGCGTGACGTCCACCTCGAGGTCCACGGGCGCGGCCGGCTTGTACTCGCCGGGCACCACGACCTCGGTCGGGCTGGCTTCCAGCAGCGCAGGGGCCGCGTCACCCTGCTCGATTTCCGCCAGCGCCTTGGTCGTCACCTGCACGCGGCCGCGCTCGGCCAGCAGCGCGTGGGCGGGCAGGACGCGGCTCATCCGCCGCGTGTTCTCGTCGAGCCGCGCGAGCACGTCCTGGGCCAGCATCCGCATGCGGTCCACGGCGTCTTCGCTCGCCGCGTCGAAAGTCAGGTTGTTGATCGAGTTGTCCAGCGTCAGCGCGCGCACGGCCGGGGTGTCGCGGCCGTCGTGAGGCGAGCGCACCAGCAGGCCGGACTGCACGACCTCGATAACGGCGTCGGGCGAGTACCAGTACACGGCCGGGGCGACCTCGTTGAGGCCGTGGATCGGCGCGCGGTGGCTGATCAGGCGCGGCGCCTGCACAGGGCCGCCCTGCACGCGCGGCTGGTAGCCGATCTCGCGCACGAACGTGGTCCAGCCGAGCCGTCCGTCGAACAGCACCGTGCGCACGTCGACCAGCTGCGGCGACCCGACGGGCAGGCCGGTGTAGAACGCGACCTCCTTGCCCAGCAGGTCGGCCAGCGCCTGACCCAGCGTCGTCCCGGCGGGCACCGACATCGGGCCGTACTGCACGAACCGGGCGTTGGCCCGCACGTTCTCCGGCAGCCGCATCCACAGCCGCGCGGCATCGTCCAACGTCAGCGGCGGGCAGCCGGGGCAGCCCAGCACGATCGTCATCGTGTCGTGCTGCGCGGGCAGGCCTTTGACCAGCGCCGCGCGGTGCGCCCGCTGTCCCTGGTCGAACCCGACCGGCCGCACCCACAACCCACCCGGCAACGGCTCCGCGACCCCGCGCGAGCTCGTGGACGTCAGCTCCGCCGTCAGCCCGGAATCCCACGACGGACGCGGGAACCGCTTGGCTTCCCACTTCGGCGCCCGCCCCGGCTGGAACTTCACCCAGCCGCTGCCGCGTCCGGAGTGGACGAACAAGGCACCACCGGCGCTCGGGATCACCGAACCGTCAGGAGCGAGCACCGTGCGGTTGATCCGCTCCGACAGCCACTGCCCCGCCAGCGCCGACGTCTCCCGCGAACGCCCGCCGATCACCAGCCGCACGCCACGGCGCCGCCGCGGCAGGACCTTCGCCACCGACTCCCACAGCGAGATCGGCGAGTCCACCGGCAGGTCCACCACCACCAGGTCGTGCTCGGTGTCGGCCGCGACGCCCAGCGCGAGCGCCTGGGCCTCGTCGGTCATCCCGGTCGCGGGGTGGACGACAAGAGCGTTCCCGACCGTCTGCTTGTCGAGGGTGGTACCGGAGGCACCGGTCCCGCGACGCACCAGCGAGAGGTCCATGTTCACCTTCGTCCTTCCTACCGGCACCGGCCCGAGCTCCCGGCACAGCTGTCACGTGCGGCGTAGATCTATCGGTTCAGGTCGGGATGCGCACTGTGTGGGACGGCCCGCCGGTGCCCCCCACTGGTGCAGACGGCGCACTTCCGCCGGTGTGATGCGCGATCAGGCCGAAGACGAAAAACCCGACCACGATCAGCAGGGCCAGCAGCGCGCCGCCGAGCAGGCCGTTCCAGGTCCGCTTGGCCGGCACGTCGAGGTGGCTCGCGTCGCCCAGCACCAGGGCCGAGGTCATCCGTCCGATGAGGAACGAATAAGCCTCGACGTGGTCCTTCTGCGTCTGCACCATGTCAGCTCACCCCGTTCACGCCGTGAGCCCGGTCGCCCAGCCGTAGACCCCGAACAGCTGCAGCAGGATCGGGATCACCGCCACCGCGCTCAAGGTCTCGGTCCAGTTGGCCAGGTGGCCCCAGATCGGCAGCAGGCGCCGCGGCGGCGGCCGCAGCATCGCCAGCACCAGCAGGAAGAACACCAGCGCCAGTCCGCCGGCCGACACCGCGCGCCAGTTGGCCGCCATCGGGTCGACCAGCGACAGCGCGAGCAGCACCAGCCCCACCGACCCGGCCACCGACAGCGGCACTCGCTGCCACGCGCCGAGCAGCGCCCGCGAGCGCATCAGCACTGCGGCGGCCACGAGGAACGCCAGCAGCTTCGGGAACAGGTCCTGCTCCGCGAGGAACGGGAACGCACACGTGAACACGACCGCCGACGCGATGCAGAAGATCGTGAGGTAGCCGTCGGCGTAGGCCGTCTGCTTCACCATCTGCTCCGCGGGCGCGGGCTCGATGTCGTACTGCAGCTCCGACGCGGTGCGCGGCAGCTGCGGGCCGCGGATGCGCGCGAACCGGATGCCGATGCGCGGCGCGAACACGAGCAACGCGATCAGCACGGCCGACACGAGGCCCGCCGTCTGCGTCGTGGTCAGCCCGGCGCCGAGGTGCAGCCACATCGAGAGGGCGCCGGCGACGCCCGTCGCCACCACCACACCGAACGGCACGAACGGCAGCCCCGGCGACCATGCCGCGCGCCCGCCGATGAGCAGGCCGCCGGCCAGCGCGAACGTCAGCGAGCCGACGAGGATCGGCGCGCCCTGCAGATCGAACGCGGCGCCGACCCCGGCCACGCCCACGGCCCCGGCGATGGCCGCGAACCCGCAGCCGCCGAGGCCGAGCAGCAGGAGCAGCGCCCCGTCGTCGGAGCGCACGCCGCACGCGACCGCGGCCACGACCAGGCCGAGCGCCACGACGGCGGTCCCGATCGCGGACAGGCCCAGCGGACCCGGCATGAGCAGGATCCACGCCAGCACGACCTGCGCGAAGATCGCGAAGCCGAGGAACAGCCAGCGGTTGAACTCCGGCTTCCAGCGCCCGGGCTGGCGGCTGACGGCGGTGGCCATGCCGTCAGCGATGTCGTCGAAGTCGAGCTCCGGCAGCGGATCCTGGCGGGGGCGGAGGTGGAACTCCTCGCCTTCCTTCCAGTCCAGCGACTCCGGCGTGCCGGCCGCGTCGAGCGGGGCCTCACCGAGGCGCTGCAGCACCCACGTGTCGGCCAGGTCCTCGCGGCCGCCGGTGTGGCGCAGCAGCACCGGCAGCAGGCTCGTGAGCGGCACCGACATCGGCACGGCCAGGTCGGCCCGTCCCTGCGGCCCGTACACCGTGATCCGGCAGAGCTCGCCCTGCATGGCTGTCAACGTCCGCTCCTTCCAGTGCGCGCGTTGTTGTCGAGAACGCCGCCGCCGTCGACGATCCGGCCGCGGGCGCGGGTGGTCGTCGCAGGCGCGGCGGCCCGCAGGCCCTTGCCCGCGCCGGCTCGGCGCGATGTCCCGGCCCGCGGCCGGCGCGAGCCGCCGTCCGGCCGCGGGCAGGTGCCGGCAAGGCCCCGACCGGCGTTCGGTGCGAAAGTGCTCATCGCAGGCCACCCACCAGCTGCTGCTGCTCGGCTTCCGCGCCCAGCGGCACGTAACCGGTCTGCACGAGCTTCACGCCGCGGCGGGTGACCAGCTGCGCGCGGCCCGCGGGCAGGTTGCGCGGGGTCGCTTCGCCGAGGAACTTGCCCTCTTCCTTGGGGTAGGAGAAGACCACGCCGGGGCTGCCGAGCTCCCAGGCCCGGCGGATCACCGCGTCGCTCAGCGCCCGCATGGCACCGGAGGTGCTGCGCGCGACGATGAGGTGGAAGCCGATGTAGGAGCCCTGCGACAGCAGCGACAGCAGCGGTTCCAGCGGTGAGCCCATGCCGCCGGTGAGCAGCTGGTAGTCGTCGACCACGAAGAACAGCCGCGGGCCGGTCCACCAGTCGCGGCGCTTGAGCCGGTCGGCGGTGATCGACTGGTCCGGCACCCGCGGGGTCAGTGACACGCTCGCCTGCCCGGCCAGCTCCTGCAACGCCTCCGTGGTGGTGGCGTAGCCGACGCGGTAGGCCTCGGGGACCTCCGTGTCGAGCATGCGGCTCGGGTCGGCGAGCACGATCTTCGCCTCGCTCGGCTGGTAGCGCGCGAGCACCGAGCGGATGACCAGCCGCAGCAGGTTGGTCTTGCCGGTCTCGTTGTCGCCGAACGTGAGCAGGTGCGGCGTGGCCTCGAAGTTGTGCCACACCGGCAGCAGCCGCTGCTCGTCCTGGCCCAGCGCGATCCGCAGGTCGCCGTCCGGGCGCGGGAGCTCGCTGATCGGCAACGTGTTCGGCAGCATCCGCACCGCCGGCGCCTTGCGGCCCGGCCAGAACGTGTGCACCTCCTCGGCCACGGCCTTGGTCGCCGCCGCGACGTCGTCGGTCGCCGAGCTGCCGTCCATGCGCGGCAGCGCCGCCAGGAAGTGCAGCCCGTCCGGCGTCATGCCGCGCCCGGGCTGGTTCGGCACCGTCTTGGCCTTGCGCGAACCGATCTCCGACTCCATCGGGTCGCCAAGGCGCAGCTCGAACCGCGTCTGCAGCAGGTCACGCAGGTACGGGCGGATCTCCGACCAGCGCGTGGACGCGATCACCACGTGGATGCCGAACGACAGACCGCGCGAAGCCAGCTCGCCGATCTTCTGCTCCAGCTCCGAGTAGTCGTTCTTGAGGCTGTACCAGCCGTCGATGACCAGGAAGACGTCTCCGAACGGGTCCTCGACCTGGCCGCGCCGGCGCAGCTGCCGGTAGACCTCCATCGACTCGACGCCGCGCTCGGAGAACACGTTCTCGCGGTACTCCATGATCTGCGAGATCTCTTCGATGGTCCGCACCACGCGGTCACGCTCCAGGCGCGTGGCGACCGAGCCGACGTGCGGCAGACCGTTGATCGACATGATGCCGCCACCACCGAAGTCCAGCCCGTAGAACTGCACCTCCTGCGGCGTGTGCGTCATCGCCAGCGCCAGCACGAGTGTGCGGACGATGGTCGACTTGCCCGTCTTCGGACCACCCACCACCGCCACGTGACCCGCGGCGCCGGACAGATCGGCCATCAGCAGCTCACGCACCTGCTCGAACGGCCGGTCGATCATGCCCATCGGCACGCGCAGACGGCCGTGGTGCGCCGGGTCCTGCACGCTCATGCCGCGCACCGGGTCCGGCAACACGCTGGGCAGCAGCGAGTCGAGGCTCGGCGACTCAGCCAACGGCGGCAGCCACACCTGCCGCGCCGCCGGGCCCGCGCCCGTGAGCCGGTCGACGAACACGTCGGCCAGCGTCGGGCCGGTCGGCGCCGCGTCGAGAGCGTCCACATCGGACATCTTCTTCTCGGCGGGATCCGGCTCGTCGTCACGGATGATGAACCGGCTCGGGCGCGCCTGGGTGAAAAACGGCACCACCTCGCGGCTCACCCGCGCCGCGTCCGCGTGACCCTCGCCGCCGCCGGCGGGCACGGGGCCGGACACGTACGCGGCCTTGAACCGCACCAGGTTCGTCGTGTCGATCTTGAGGAAACCATTGCCCGGCTCCGACGGCAGCTCATACGCGCTGCCGACCCCGATCACACTGCGCGACTCCATCGAAGAGAACGTGCGCAACGCGATCCGGTACGACAAGTGGCCCTCTACCCGGTGGATACGGCCCTCGTCCAGCCGCTGCGACGCGAGCAGCAAGTGCACACCGAGGCTTCGACCGAGGCGCCCGACCGAGACGAACAGCTCCATGAACTCCGGCTTCGCGCTCAACAGCTCGGAGAACTCGTCCACCACCAGGAACAACGTCGGCATCGGCGCCAGCTGCTCACCGGCCGCGCGTGCCTTCTCATACTCGTACAGCGACGGATAACCACTGGCGCGCAACTGTTCCTGCCGGCGCACCATCTCACCGTTGAGCGAGTCCTGCATGCGGTCGACCAGCGGCAGCTCATCGGCCAGGTTCGTGATCATCGCCGAGGTGTGCGGCAGGCGGTCCATCCCGAGGAACGTCGCACCACCCTTGAAGTCCACCAGCACGAAGTTGAGAATTTCCGACGAGTGCGTCGCCGCCAGCCCCAAAACCAACGTGCGCAGCAGCTCCGACTTGCCCGACCCCGTCGCGCCGATCAACATGCCGTGCGGGCCCATGCCGCCCTGCGCCGACTCCTTCAGATCCAGCTCGACGATCTCGCCCTCTTCGGTCACGCCGATCGGCACCGACATCCGCGCCCGCTGCACCGCCCGCGGCCGCCACTGCGCCGGAATGTCGAACGTGTGCACGTCCTTGATGTTCAACAACGCCGTCAACCCGAAGTCGCTCTCCAGCGGCTGCTCCGCGATCTCCAACGTGCCACTCGTGCGCTTCGGCGCCAGCAACCGCGCCAGACCCTCGGCCTGCGTCACCGACAGCTCGTCGCGCAACGCCGAACCCGCGCCCGTGCCGGCCGGAAACTCGACGAGATCGTCCTTTGTGGTCAGCCGCAGCACCTTCGGGCCACCCGGCAGCGCGCCCGTGACGTCCAGCAGCACCACATTGCGCAGACCCGCGCCCACCAGCCGCGACGACTCGGGGATCGGCGCCAGATGCGCCACGATCACCACCAGCGGCTCCGACGTGGTCGGCGCCACCGACTTGTCGTGATCGTCGCGATCGGCCACGTCCGGGCCCAGGATGTCCATCAGCTCGTCGTGATCGGTTGCCAGCAACCGCAACGGACCCGCCGGGTCGCGGAACGTCGGATGGTTGTTGTGCGGCATCCACTTCACCCAGTCCCACGGCGACTGAGCCGCCTCCGTCGTCAGCACCGCCACCCGCAGCTCATCCGGCGAGTGGAACGTGATCAGCTGCGCCAGCATCGCCCGCACCAGCCCGACGGCGGCCTCCGGGTCGCCGTCGAACTCCACACTCGTGAAACTGCGCAACCCCACCGCCGTCGGAATACCCGACAACGTCCGATACGTCTCCGTGAAACGCCGCAACGAGATCGCCGAGAGCGGATCCAGATCCTCGATCGGCTTCGTCACCGGCGGCATCAGCTCCAGCGCCGACTGTTGCGACCCCAACCCGATCCGCACCCGGCCGAAGTCCTCATGCGACACCCGCCGCTCCCACAACCGCGGCCCCATCGCCAACGACCACAACGAATCCGGCGACGGGTTGTTCCACGCCACCGCCCGCCGCTGCAACTCCGCCGTCGACCGCGCCCGATCCCGGACCTGCGCGATGTAGCGCAGATAGTCCCGGCGCTCGGCCTTCATCTTCCGCTTGCGCTCACCCGCACTGCGCGTCAGCTGCCCCAGGCTCATCGCCATCATCGACACGCCCATGCCGCCACCGAGCACATACGTCATCGGCGAGCTGCCGCCCACCCCCGAGAACGCCAGGATCATCACCATCGACCCGATGCCCATCGGCAGCATCATCAACAGCGAGTTGAAATCCCGGGCCGCCGGCTCGGCGAGCACCGGCGGCTCCTGCAGGTCCTCCTGGCCCTCGGGCAGCTCCGGACCCGCGACCCGCGGGCCACGCTTGACCGTCTCCGTACTCACCGGTGCACCTCCGTCCGAAGCTTCCCCGTCACTCGAGCACGCCCGAAGGCCGGCTCGCGGGACGGCCCCACGCGGACTCGTCCTGGCTCAGCAGGTCCGCCATCGTGCGCTCGGCCTCTTCTTCCTCGCCGTCCTCGGCTTCCGCAGTGTCCTCTTCGGACTCGAGCTCGTCGGGGTCGGGGCCGCCGTTCGTGGGCAGCTCGTCGGCGTAGAACTCGCCCTGGCCGGTCCGCACCCGCTGGTACGTCGCGAGGTGCGGCGAGTCCTCCGTGCCACCCGCGGGGCGCCACGGCTTGTCCGAGCGCTCCACCAGGTCGGTGACGAAGTCCTCCTCCCGCTCCTCGCGCTGCGAGAACACCGAGGAAGGCAGCAGGCCCGGCAGGAAGTCGGCCGTGCCGGCGTCCCACGCCGAGGTGTCCACGACCTCCGCGGCCTGGACCACGGCGATGCGCACCTCGTCGGGCTCGCCACCGCCGACGCCGCCCGCGATCGTGCCTTCGCGGTCGTCGTGCTTGCCGTTGTGCTGCTCGGAGTTCTGCGTGTTCTGGGGCGATTGCGTTGCCGGGCTCGCCGGGGTCGCGGCCGAGCCGGCCACGCCCCAGCCCGCTTGCACCGGCGGCACCACGACCGGGACAGCCGGGACCGCGCTCGTCGCCCAGCCACCCGAGCCGACCGCCGGCCGGTCGCCGGTGTCCCAGCCCGTGACGGGAGCCAGGTCGTCCGGGGTAGCCGCGGCCACCGGTTCGACCGGCGTGGCTTCGACGGGCGCCGGGTGCACCGGGGTCGGGTGGACCGGAGTGACGGGCACGGGGGCGACCGGAGTGGCGTCGATCGGCGCCGGTGCGGCGGGCACCGCGTCGGGCTGCGTCGGCCACGACGTCGCGGGCGCCGCCGGGGTGTCGCTGGCCACGGCCGGATCGCCGGCACCGGCCGGGACCTGGCCGTTCGTCCACGGCTGCGTGGTTCCGTCGAGCAGGCTCGCGGAGTCGGGCCGCTCGGTCGCGGTGCCCGTCGGCGCGGGGCCGCCCATACCGTTTTGCGGCGGAACGGCCAGGCCCGGCGTGCCGGTGTTGTCGACGTCGTGCGCGGCGGGCGTGTCGATACCGTCCACAGAGGACAGTCCCGGCGGCGCCCAGTCAGCCGACTTCGACGGCGGGGTGTCCCCGAACGAGTTCGGGTCACCGACGCCGGCCGGCGAGTTCACCAGCCACGCGTTGTCCACGCCACCGAGCAGACCGGCCGAGTCGGGCCGGTCTGCGGCCGGCGCGTTCGCACCAGCGCCACCACCCGCACCGCCCGGCGGCATCATCGGCATGCCCGAGCCCGTGCCACCGGCACCGACCTGACCAGGACCGTTCGCCGCGTTCGGGTCGGCCAGCGACTCCGGCAGACCCGGCGGCGGCACCAGGTTGCTCGAGTCGAGCCCCTGCACCCCGCCGAGCCCACCGCTGTCACCGGCACCGCCGGCGCCCGCGTCCGCTCCGGGCGGCGGAGCCCACGAGGCCGACTTGAGCGGCGGCGTCTCCCCGAACCAGGTCGGGTCGCCGATGCCCTGCGGGACGTCGGTGAGCCACGGCTTGTCGATGCCCCCGAGCAGACCCGCGGAGTCCGGCCGGTCGCTGCCCTGGTTGGCCAGGCCGCCCGCACCACCACCCGCGCCGCCCGGCGGCATCATCGGCATGCCCGAGCCCGCGCCACCGGCACCGGCCTGACCAGGACCGTTCGCCGCGTTCGGGTCCGTCAACGACTCCGGCAGATCCGGCGGCGGCACCAGGTTGCTCGAGTCGAGCCCCTTGATCGCGCCGGGGCCGTCCGTGCCCGCGCCGCCGAGGCCGCCGGCGCCGTCGAGGTTCGCGCCGCCCGCGCCACTGGTCCCACCGGCGTCACCAGGCGGCGGAGCCCACGAAGCGTGGCTCAACGGCGGGGTTTCGCCGAGCGAGGTCGGGTCGCCGATGCCCTTCGGGATGTCCGAGAGCCACGGCTTGTCCACGCCACCGAGCAGACCCGCCGAATCCGGCCGGTCGCTGCCCTGATTGCCCAGACCGCCCGCGCCACCCGCACCGGTGGGCGGCGGCATCATCGGCGGCGGCGGGATGGCGCCCTGGTTTCCGTTGTTGCCGGTGTCCTGCAGGCCCGGCGGCAGGTCCGACGGGTTCAGCGCGTTGTTCGACAGGTTGTTGCCCAGGCTGGCGTTGCCCGGCGGCGGCGTGAGAGCCGGCGGCTTGAGGTCGCCGAGACCACCACCGCCACCCGTGCTGCCGGGACCACCGGTGTTGCCGAGGCCGAGGTCGCCGAGGCCACCGCCGCCCTTGACGTCACCGGGCGGCGGCGTGAGCGCGGGCGGCTTGACGTTGAGGTTGCCGAGGCCGCCTCCGCCCTTGGTGTCGCCGTTGTTGGCGCCCGTCGAACCGGGCGGCGGCGTCAGGTTGGGCGAGGTGAACGGAGGCAGGTTGCCGAGACCACCGTTCTGGCCACCGTTCTGCCCGCCGTCGTCGCCCCCGATCGAGCCGGGAGGCGGCGGCAGGTTCGGCGAAGTCAGCGGAGGCGGCGTGGTGTCGAAGTTGTTCAGGCCGGCGCCACCCGGCCCACCACCGGGGCCGCCGCCACCGGTCGTGTCGAGGTTCGGCGGAGCGACGTTGAGGTTCTTGAACGGCGGCGGGTCACCGGCACCACCGTCGCCGCCACCGAGGTCACCGGGCGGTGGCGGGATGGCCGCGGCGTTGAGGGGCGGCGGATTGCCCGCGCCACCGGTCCCGTCACCACCACCGGTGTCACCCGGGGGCGGCGGGATCTCGGGCGGCGGGACGTTGCCGCCACCACCGCCGTCGCCACCACCGGCACCCCCGCCGGGTGGCGGGACGTCGGTGGGCGGCGGGATGTTCGGGGGCGGCGGGAGGTCGCCGCCACCGCCACCGGGCGGTGGGACGGGCGGCGGAGGTGGCGGGGCCTGGCCGGGCGGCGGCGGGGTGTAGCTGGCGGTCGCGACGGTGTTGTACTTCCCGGCGAGCGTGTTGCCGACCTGACGCATGTCGTTGGTCATCATCTCGACCGCGTCGGGGAACTGTGAGATGAAGGCCCGCCCGTCGCCGAGCACCTTGCCGCGCGCGATGACCTGCTCGGCGTAGTAGCTGTCGATGTAGCGAAGGGTGTTCTGCGCCCATTGCAGGTAGGCGGCCGAGTTCACGAGCTGGGTCGGGATGTCGCGCGCACCGCCACCGCCGTCGGTGATCATGTGCACGAGGGCGTCGAACTTGCCGCTCAGGTTGGCGGCGAGCACCTTGAAGTTGTCGGCGGCGGTGCCCTTCCACGGTCCGTCGTCACCGGCGAGGGCGGCGGTCTGGTCCTTGATGGCTTGGGAGATGGCGGCGAGGTTCAGCTGCGTCGTCTGGAAAACGCCGGCGGCGGCTTGCAGCGACTGCCAGTTGACGTTGCCGTAGGCCCGGTCCAGGTTGTCCTGACCACCGGTCATCGAACCGCCGCCGAGGATGGCGGCCTCGATCTGCTTCCAGGTCAGCCCGTCGAAGTCCTTGCCGGGATCCCCGGTGGTGTTCGACTTCCCGTTACTGCTGGAATCGGGCCAGATGCCGTCGTCGTCCTGCTGGAACCCGTTGCTGTTATTCGGGTTGTCTGCCATCTTCCCTCGTTCGCCTCGAACCTGGGACCGCCGCCCCGTGGGACCGGTCAGCTGTGCTTGTTGCCCGCGTTGTTGATTTCGTTGCTGACGTTGCCGAAGTACTGGTTGTACTTGTCCATCGTCATGTTGTTGGCCTCGTCGGCGTCGTCGTAGGCCTTCGACGCCGTGTTCACGGCTTCGGAAAGGTCGTGCAGCGACGTGATGAGATCCTGGATCGTGGCGCGCGTGGTGTCGCGCACCCCGCCGGGCCCGACAATCGGCTGGGTGATCTTGCCGTTGGCGGTGGCGAAGATACCGGGCTTGACGGTGATCCCGTCGAGCTGGCCGGGCAGGTCCTTGAGCGGGCCGTCGGCGAGGGTCTGCATGTTCGTGGCGAAGGTGCGCATCGCCTCGGTGTTGACCGTCGTGACGCCCTTGCCGGGGTGCTCGGCGCCACCGGGAACCGCAGGCGGCGTGGTGACGGTGCCCTGCGGGATCCACTGGTTGTCGACCGGCGGCGGGGTCTGGTCACCCGGGCTCTTGAACGGTCCGGTTGTCGTGGCCGATCCGCCGCCCGGGGTGCCGGTCGTCGATCCGTCGTTCGTTCCGTAGGTCATGTGTGCTCACTGTCCTTTCAGGTCTGCGGACCCGGTGGGGACACCGGGGGCGCGGCGGGTGACCCACCGCGCCCCGGGGACCCGCGACGCCGGCATCAGCGCTGCGCGAACCGCTGCGCGTTGCCGCTCTCGGTGGTCGAGGTGCCCTCGTTGATGGTCGACAGGGTCTGCGAGGCGGCGTCGAGCGCCTGCGGCAGAACCTGGGCCTGCTGGTGGCACCACTCGTACGTCGACTGGAACTCGTCGGCCGCGGAACCGGTCCAGTGCTCGCGCTGCGCCTGGATCTTGCTGTGCATCTCTTCGAGCAGCGAGGTGATCTGCTGCGCCTGCTGCTTGGCCGTCCCGACCGTGTCGCCCATCGCGGCGAAGTTGATCTGGAAGTTGCCCAAAGCCATGGATCTGTCCTCTCGGGAAAAAGCGTGGGTGGGTTTCGAGCCGATCAGAAGCCGTTGAGTCCGCCGCCGCCGATGACGGTCGCGTTGGTGCGAGCGAGGGTCGTGTTGTGCTCGTCGCCGCTGTCGTAGTCCGCCGCACCCTGGGTGACGTGCTCCGAAAGGGTGGTCAGGCGCTGCACGATCTTCTTGACCGTAGTGTCGAACTCGCCCATGGCCTGGTGGAAGATCGTGGCGGAGTCCGACCGCCAGGTGCCGAGCAGTTCCTGCATGGTCGAGTCCACCTGGCCACCGACGCTCGTGATGCCGTCACCCGTGCTGGTGATGGTGCTCGCACCCTGGCGCATGACCTGGGTATCGACCTTGGCGCCGTCCTGCGAAGCCATGCTCTTCTCCTCTGGTTGGTTTTCTTCGGTTGTCGACTTGTAGTCGAAGCTGCTCGCCGTCAAGACGACGGTTCTTCGCAAATGCCGTGACGCCGCTTCACACTTCCGAGGTTCGAGAAGGCTGACCGGAGCCGGCGAGGTAACGGTAAGTGAGTGAGCGATACCACGCGCTCGGTTGTTCCCTTATGGACACAGGTCGCGGACGCGGGGGCAACGGTGTTCACGACCGGACAAACAGGACATGCCCCAGCAAGGCCCGGGTGCGGCTGACCGGATCGGTCCGCAATTTGCCCCTTTTTCCGCCCAGACCTGCATGAGAGGCCATCGCCGGAAAGTGTCGGTGTGCCCCCGTAGAGTGCGAGCCGTGATCGACCAGCTCACCATTCCGACCGAAGCAGGCTCTTTCGACGCGATCGCCTCCGGGCCGGAGGACGGTCGCCCCGTGCTGCTGCTCCACGGTTTCCCCGAGGCCGCCGTGGAGTGGGAACACCAGGTGGCGACCCTCGGCGTGCTCGGCTACCGCGCCGTGGCACCCGACCAGCGGGGGTACTCGCCGGACGTTCGACCGGAACAACCTGCGGAGTACGGTATTTCTACCCTGGTGGACGACGTCGTGGCAATGGCGGATGCGTTGGGGTGGCCGAAGTTCGACCTTGTCGGGCACGACTGGGGTGGGGCCGTCGCGTGGTGGACCGCGGACGCGCACCCTGACCGGCTGCGCAGCCTCGCGGTGGTGTCCACTCCGCACCCGGCGGCTCTCGCGGCGGCGATGAAGACCGACGAAGACCAGCACCTGCGCTCGGCGTACATGACGGAGTGGCGCGCGACCCCGGCCACGGAGCGGAAGATGCTCGCCGAGGGCGCCCGCGCGTTGCGCGACATCTTCGAGCGCCGCATCCCGCCGAGCCGGATCGACGAGTACGTGCGGCGCCTCGAGGAACCAGGCGCGCTCACGGCCGCGCTGAACTGGTATCGCGGCGGGCGGCCGGGCGGGAAGATCGGCAAGGTCGAGGTGCCGACGCTCTACGTGTGGTCCACCGAGGACGTCGCTTTCGGCTCCACCGCGGCGCTCGACACCGGCAACTGGGTCACCGGGCCGTACCGGTTCGAGATGCTCGAGGACGTGTCCCACTGGGTCGCCGAAGAAGCCCCCGAGGCCCTCACCTCCCTCATCGTGGCGCACCTCGACAGCCACTGACGAAGGGACCGGCCCGGGTTTCGTTGGCACACGGGAATTATTACTGACATCCGTCCAATTCGGACCGGTGGACAAGATCGTTCACCCGAGGCGGGCACGCGCTGACCTGCGGGCCGATCGCTGTCACGGACTGTGCTGTCCGGCGTGGTTCGCCGGGGGCGGTTTGTGGTGTCGATTTTCGCTCCCGCGTGAGGATTTCCCGTTGTCGCCGGGTTTCCGGGCGTTCGGCAACCGTGCGTCAAGGGCCGGGTCGGTGGTTCACCCGAGCCGGGCCGAGCAGCGGCGCGAGGCCCTCGGCGGTGACGGATCGTGTCGGCCGACCGGACCGTGCGCCGTTTTGTCCACTTCGGACTCAACCGTTCACCCGAGGCGGTCACGTGGAGGCTTGACCGTCACGCACCGTGCCGCCCCGCCACCCGAACCGGGATGAACGGCACGGCCACCCGCCTTGCGGTACCTCGTCCGTGGAGCTCTGGTGTTCAGTGGTCACGTGGACACCATCACCGAATCCGAATCCGAGTCCGAGCGCGTCGTCTTCGTCACGGAGGACGGCGTGCCGACGGGAGAGACCGGGCCGAAGCTCGAGAGCCACCACGGCGAGACGCGGCTGCACCTCGCGTTCTCGTGTTACGTGCTGCGCCGTTCGGATCAGGCGTTGCTGATCACGCAACGGGCGTTGGACAAGAAGGTGTGGCCGGGGGTGTGGACCAACAGCGTGTGCGGACACCCCGCGCCGGGCGAGCCACTGCCCGACGCCGTGCGGCGGCGCGCGGCGTACGAGATCGGGCTGCCGGAGCTGCGGGACCTGGAGTGCGTGCTGCCGAAGTACCGGTACCGGACGCCGCCGTTCCAGGGGATCGTGGAGAACGAGTTCTGCCCGGTGTTCGTCGCGTGGGCCGATCGCGACCCCGAGCCCAACTCCGCGGAAGTCGGTGACTGGCGGTGGATCTCGTGGCCCGATTACGTACAGTTGCTCGAAGGCACTGGGGTAAACGTGAGTTACTGGGCCAAAGACCAGTATGCGCAGCTCAAGGGCAAGAAACCGTTTTCGTCGCTGGGGCGGTAGAACTTCGGTGCGTGACAAAGCGAGGCCCATGTCGTCCACTTGAGCGATATTCGCTTTCGCGCGTACCGATGCCTCAAGACGCCGCTCCTTTAAGACGACAACCATGAGGTGGCGGAGGTGGGTGTGGCGGCCGAGGACGAGCTCACGGCGGGTGCACCCGCTCCCGATCTGCTGAGCCTGCACGAGACCATCGCCGGCATGTTCGCCAAGCAGGGCGACTGGCGCCGGGCCTACGAGCACCTGCGGTCCGCGCTCGACATCGCGCGGGCCGGCAGCCTCCGGGACACGCTGACGTCGAGCTACAACCGCCGTTACCTCGACCAGCGGCTGCCCGGGCTGCCGGCCGCGCGCGGGCTCGCCGTCGCGCTGATCGACCTCGACCGGTTCAAGCACGTGAACGACACGTACGGTCACCTCCTCGGCGATCGCGTGCTGTGCCGCGTTGCCGACCTGCTGCAGGAAGAGCTGCCGCCCGACGGGTTCTGCGCCCGCTACGGCGGTGAGGAGTTCGCGCTCGTGCTGCCGGGCGTCGACGCGCCGAGGGCCGTGCGGATCGTCGAGGCCGCCCGCACGCGCGTCGCCCGTCACCCCTGGTCAGAACTTCAGCCCGGCTTGAGAGTCACCATCAGCGCGGGCCTGGCGCACGCTTCCGCCGGCCCGGTGTCCGCCCAGCGGCAACTCCTGCGCGCGGACAACCTCCTGTACGCGGCGAAACGCGCGGGGCGCAACAAAGTCGCCTATCACGACCGCGAAACGACGCACGTCATTACCCACTCTGAGTAACGTAAACGCGGCGTACTCCCTTTTGCCTACGCCAATCTTCACCTGTTCGTCCCCTTCGGGCCTCCGTGGGTCGACTCATGGTGAAGAAATTCGCGGGAGGGTGTCGTCACGAACGGCGGGTATCCGTACGATAACGAAAACCTCCCGAGGAACGACGTGCCCTGGGAGAGCCGGAACGAAAGGCCCCGCCGCCGGTTCGTAAGCGCCCGAAGTGCGAAAGGAGTCCGAGTGCCCGACGATCGCCCCCTCCCCGGCACCGGTCGCCACTCGGACAACGGCACCCCCCGCACCCGCGCCGGCCGCCGCCGCTCCATGGAAACCCAGGGCGGCATCAGCGTCTCCGACGTCGTGGCCCGCCACACCGGCGAACGCCCGGCCTTCGACACGGAAGACCCGGACCCCGGCTCGCGCCGCGCGGAGCCCGGGGGGCGGTCGAACGGCAGCTCGCATCCGGCGGAGTCGAACGGCAGCTCCCGCGTGGGCGGGCCCAACGGCCACTCTGCCGCGCCCGGCTCCCGCTCGGCTTCGCGCCGGGCCGAGGACTCCGAGTTCGATGGCAGTTCACACCTGGCGGAGTCCAACGGCAGCTCTCGCCTGGGCGGCCCCGGCAGCTCACACCTCGCGGACGAGACCTACTCGACCTCTTCCCGCTCGCACCGCGCCGAGCAGCCGCCACCCCGCGGCCGCCGCGCCCGCCCCGACGACGACCCGCCCGCCGCACCTTCGGCGGGCGGCCCCGTGCCACACGCGGATTCCCCGGGCCGCGCCTCGCACGCCGCGGATGCGCCCGAGCCTCCTCCCTCGCGCGGACCCCGCCGAGCCGCACCGGAACCGCCTTCCCCGCGCCGCCCGACGACCTCGCAGCCACTCCCCACCGGCCGCCGCCGCGCCCCGGAACCCCCGGCCCCCGGCGGCAGCCACGCCGTGCCCGACCACGGCCCGGACTTCGCCGACCTCCCGGCCGCCGAACCCCCCGGCCGCCACGGCACTTCGACGCCGCCCGAGCCCGCGAACGGCCGCCCCCGCGGCCGCACCCCCGGCCCGACGGGCGCCGCCCCCCTACCCCCGGCCGAACGCCCCGCCCGCCCCAACGGCCAGCGCCCCGGCCCGAACGGTATGCCCGGCGCGGGCGGCGTTGCCGCCCCGAATGGCAACCCGGGCCCGAACGGCATGCCTCCCGCCAACGGCATGCCGCGTCCCGGCGGCCCTGCCGGTCCGAATGGCAAGCCAGGCCCCAATGGCAAGCCCAGCTCCCAGACCGGCACGAATGGCGTGCCGGGCCCGAACGGTGCTGCCGGACCCAATGGCAAGCCCGGCTCCAATGGCAAGCCCGGCCCGCGACCCGGCACCAATGGCATGACCGGCGCGAACGACGTGCCAAACGCAGTTGGCCCTGCCGGCTCCCGTGGCAAGACCGCGCCGGATGGCACGTCCGGCCCCCATGGCGTGCCAGGAGCGGCCGGACCCAATGGCAAGGCAGGCCCGAATGGCATGCCGACGGCCAACGGCATGCCGCGCCCCGGCCGCCCTGCCGGGGCGAATGGCAAGGCCGGGCCGAATGGCAAGGCTGGTCCCAGCGGCATGCCAGGTCCCGGTGGGATGCCGGGGCCGGACGGCTCTGCCGGAGCAACGGGCAAACCGGGGCATCACACCGGGCCGAATGGCAACCCCGCGGGCAACAGCATGCCGGGGGCCGGCGGCGCTGCCGGGCCGAACGGCAAGGCGGGTCTCAACGGCAAGGCTGCACCGAATGGCATGCCAGGCCCCGGTGGGATGCCGGGACCGGATGGTCTTGCCAGTGCGAATGGCAAGACGGGGCCGAATGGCATGTCCGGGCCGCACGGTGTGCCGGCGGCCGATGGTGCTGCCGGGCTGAACGGCAAGGCCGGGGCGAATGGCAAGCGGCGGCCCCAAGCCGGCGCGAACGGCCGGCCCGGGCCGAACGACGCCGCCAATGGCAAGCCCGGCGTGCCCGGCAAGTCCGGCGTGCCCGGCAAGTCCAGCGTGCCCGGGGCAGACCAAGGCCTCGCGGCCGACGGCTTCAACGAGAACGACCCAAGCACCGAAGCCGACCAGAACAATCAAGCCACCCCGGGAGCCGAGCGCACTCAGCTCACCTCCCCCGTGGGTGAGCGCACCCAGCTCACCCCGCCCGTCAACGGCAAGCGCCCTCCTCGCCAGCGTCGCCCGCCCGCGCGGCCCGCAGGGGTGCCGGCGCGGTCGGAGCTCGATCCGTTGACCATGACGGACGAGATGGAGGCGATCGACGAGGCCACGCAGTACCGCCGGAAGATCGACCACACCCTCGCGCGTTTCTCGGCCGCCCACGACGAGATGCTGGCGGAGGAGGACAAGCGGCGCGAGCGGATGGCGCGGCTGACCGCGCGGCCCGTCGCGTTGTTCGAGCAGACGCGCACCGCTCTACAGCGCGTGGTGGCGCCCACGGGGATGATGAAGGCGGTCCCCGCCGAGGAACCCGAGGACGCCGAAGAGAACCCCGAAGAGCGCGCCCCGCAAACACGGCTGCAGGAAAAGAAGCAGCGCCACAACGAGCGAACCATCCGCATCGGCCGGGTCGTGCTCATCGTGCTGGCCGTGCTGGTGTTCCTGGGCACGGGTGTGGCCTGGGGGGCGGTGAACTGGTTCGACGCCAAGTTCACCCAGGTGTCCGCGCTCGACGAGAACTCCTCCGACATCCGCAACGCCGACGCCCAGGCCAACGACGAGAACTTCCTCATGGTCGGCTCCGACAGCCGCGACGGCGCCTCCGCGGAGGAAGGCGTCGGCACCGCCGAGAGCAACCCCGGCGCCCGCTCGGACACCGTGATGGTCGCCCACGTGCCGGCCGACCGGAAGCGCGTGGTCGTGGTCTCGTTCCCGCGCGACCTCGAGATCAACCGGCCCGACTGCAACCGCTGGGACCCCTCGAAGTCCGCCACCACGGACGAGGTCGTGTCGGGCCAGAGCATCGCGAAGCTCAACACCGCGTACGCCGTGGGCGGCCCGCAGTGCGTCACGAAGGTGATCCAGAAAATCACCGGCCTGCGCATCAACCACTTCGTGGGCATCGACTTCAACGGCTTCAAGGACATGGTCGACGCGGTCCACGGCGTCACCATCAACAACGAGAAGCCGATCGACGACGAGGTGCTCGGCAAGGTCCTGCTGGAGACCGGCGACGTCAGCATCTCCGGCGACCAGGCCCTCAACTACGTGCGCGCCCGCCACGTGAAGGGCGACCCGACGTCCGACTACGGCCGCATCAAGCGGCAGCAAGCGTTCATCGGGGCGCTGCTGAAGAAGGTCATGTCGTCCGACGTCGTCCTCGACCCGGGCAAGCTGTCCGCCTTCATCACGGCGTTCGCGAAGGCCACCTTCGGCGACAACCTCGGTGTGCAGCAGATGATGACGCTCGCCCAGTCGATGCGCGGCGTGGACCCGTCCAAGATCAACTTTATGACCGTGCCCACCACCGGCACCGCCAACAAGCGCGGCAACGAGGTACTCGTGCAGTCCAGAACAGACTCGCTGTTCGACGCCCTGCGCGAGAACACCCCGCTCCCCGGCGAAAAGACCGCCACCGCCGCCAATGCGGGCAGCTCAGCCAAGATCGACGGCAAGGGCACCGAAGGCTGAAGCGCGGGATTCGTTAGACCGGATTCACGTGCGGTTCACCCGGCGATGCGGTATTCGGACAACGCGCGTCGTAGGGTGTCTCCATGCGTGAGGCTTACCATGTCGAACTCGAACAGCTCGCCGAGAACCTGGCCGCCATGTCGGCTCAGGTCGCCGAGGCGATGGAGCTGGCCACCAAGGCACTGCTGGAGGTCGACCTGGCCCTCGCGGAGCAGGTGATCAGCGACGACGCGAAGGTCGACGACGCGCGCGCCGAGTGCGAGGAGCAGGCGTACGCGCTGCTCGCCCTCCAGGCACCCGTCGCCACGGACCTGCGCACCGTGCTCGCCGCCATCCACGCCGCCGAGAGCCTGGAGCGCATGGGCGACCTCGCCCTGCACGTCGCCAAGGCCACGCGGCGTCGCCACCCCGAGGCGGTGCTGCCGGAGTCGGTGAAGCCGTACTTCACCGAGATGGGCCGCGCCGCGGTGAAGCTCGCCCGCCAGGCCGAGCAGGTCATCAAGTCCAAGGACGTCAACGCCGCCAAGGACCTCGAAGCCGAAGACGACCAGGTCGACGACATCCACCGTCACCTGTTCACCGTGCTGATGGACCGCGAGTGGCCCTACGGCGTCGCCGCGGCCGTCGACGTCACGCTGCTCGGCCGCTTCTACGAGCGCTACGCCGACCACGCGGTCTCGGTCGCCAAGCGCATGATCTTCGTGGTCACCGGCCGCATGCCGGGCTATGACTCCGACGAGGACCTCAACGTCTGACCTCGCGGTCAGTCCACAAAGGCCTTTTGATCAGAAGGCGGTTCGACCGTCCACTTCGACCTTGGGCCGACGTTAGTTTCTCCTCGCTGACACCGCCGAGGCGGAAGCCGCTCAGCCCGCTCCCGCCGCGGCTAACTCGACGTGCGCGCTGGACAAGGCGCGGCTCGCTGGCGCCCAGAAGGCACTCGGCGCGGCCAAGGCCACCGGTGCCAACGCCGCCGACAACGCGGCCGTCAACGCGGCCCGGCAGGCCATCGCCCGCGACTGCTGACCAGCACGGGCACCAGCACCACCAGACGAACCGGCCCCTCCGTCCACATCGGACGGAGGGGCCGTTTTCACCACAGACCAAAGAGAACGATCAGCCGAACCGGCCCGAGATGTAGTCCTCGGTCGCCTTCTCGTCCGGGTTGGAGAAGATCTTCTCCGTGTCGTTCAGCTCGACCAGCCGGCCGGGCTGGCCGACGCCGGCCAGGTTGAAGAACGCCGTCTGGTCGGAAACCCGCGCCGCCTGCTGCATGTTGTGCGTGACGATGACGATCGTGTACTCCTTCTTGAGCTCACCGATCAGGTCCTCGATGGCGAGGGTCGAGATCGGGTCGAGCGCGGAGCACGGCTCGTCCATGAGGAGCACGTCGGGCTGCACCGCGATGGCACGCGCGATGCAGAGCCGCTGCTGCTGACCACCGGAGAGGCCGCCGCCCGGCTTGTTGAGCCGGTCCTTGACCTCGTTCCACAGGTTGGCGCCGCGCAGTGCGCGCTCGGCGATCTCGTCGAGCTGCTTGCGGTTCTTGGTGCCGCCAAGGCGAAGCCCGGCCACCACGTTGTCCTTGATGGACATCGTGGGGAACGGGTTGGGGCGCTGGAACACCATGCCGATCGTGCGGCGCACCTGCACCGGGTCCACGGCCGAGGCGTAGATGTCCTCGCCGTCGAGCAGCACCTCGCCCTCGACCCGCGCACCCGGGATGACCTCGTGCATCCGGTTGAGCGTGCGCAGCACGGTCGACTTACCGCAGCCCGACGGCCCGATGAACGCGGTGACGTTGCGCGGCGGCACGTTCAGCGTGACGCTGTCCACGGCGTGGAACTTGCCGTAGTAGATGTCTACGTCCTTGACGTCGATTCGCTTGGCCATGACTCACTTCTTCTTCGGGGCGAGGAGCCGGGAGAGCAGGGTGGCGAGCAAGTTCAGGATCGCGATGATGATGACCAGCGTCAACGCCGCGCCCCAGATCCGGTCGAAGCCGACGCTCCCGGGGTCGAGCGAGTTGGTGACCCGCTCGTTGTTCATCACCAGCGGCAGTGCGGCCTGCTCGCCGTCGAAGGGATTCCAGTTCACGTAGGCCGAGTAGCCCACGAGGACCAGCAGCGGCGCCGTCTCGCCCATCACGCGGGCGAGCGCCATCATGATGCCGCCGATGATGCCGGACATCGCCGTCGGCAGCACGATCTTCATGATCGTCTTCCACTTCGGCACACCCAGCGCGTAGGACGCCTCGCGCAGGTCGTCCGGCACGATCCGCAGCATCTCCTCCGACGAGCGGACGACCACCGGGATCATGAGCAGCACCAGCGCCAGCGACACGGCGAAACCACTGCGCGGCAGGCCGAGCGTGGTGATCCACAGCGCGTAGATGAACAGCGCGGCCACGATCGAGGGGACACCGGAGAGGATGTCGACCATGAACGTGGTGGCCTTCGCGAGCTTGCCGCGGCCGTACTCGACCAGGTAGATCGACACCAGCAGGCCGATCGGCACCGCGATGATCGCGCAGATCAGGCCCTGCTCCAGCGTGCCGACGATGGCGTGCAGCACACCGCCGCCGACCTCGTCGCTGAGCACGGAGCCGAAGTCCTCGGTCCACCAGTTCGAGAACGGGATCCGCTTGATGCCGTTGACGATCACGGTGTAAAGCACCCACACCAGCGGCACCACGGCGATCAGGAACGCCAGCCACACGAGCACGGTGGCGACGCCGTTCTTGGCCTTGCGGGTGAGGCTGACCTGCTGGAACGCGGGGGTCGTCGCGGGACGTTCGAGCGTTGTGGACATGCTCAGTCCCCCTTCTTGCTGATGATGGACCGGGCGGCGAAGTTCACCAGGAAGGTCAGCACGAACAGCACCAGGCCCGCCGCGATGTACGCGCCGGCGGAGGTGGCGTTGTTGAACTCGCTGTAGTTCGCGGCGATCTTCGACGCGAACGTCGCACCACCGTCGAAGAGGCTCCAGTCGAAGTTGCGGCCCTGCGGGATGAGCAGGATGACCGCGAGCGCGATGGTCTCACCGAGCGCGCGGCCGAGGCCCAGCATGGACGCGCCGATGTAGCCGGCCTTGCCGAACGGCAGCACCGTGGTGCGGATGACCTCCCAGCGGGTGGCCCCCAGCGCCAGCGCGCCTTCGATGTGCGGGGTCGGCGTGCGCTCGAAGACCTCACGCGAGAGCGACGTGATGATCGGCAGGATCATCACCGCCAGCACGATGCCGGCCGTGAAAATCGTGCCGCGCACGTTCGGCTGCACGTTGCCGGGCGCGAAGAGCGGGAACCACGAGAACGTGGAGTTCACCCACAGCGAGAACGGCTCGATCGCCGGGGCGAACACGAGAATGCCCCACAGGCCGAAGATGATCGACGGCACGGCGGCCAGCAGGTCGATCACGTAGGCGAACCCGCGGGCGAGCCGCTTCGGCGCGTACTGCGTGAGGAACAGGGCGATGCCGAGCGAAACCGGCATGGCGATGATCAGCGCCACTACGGAGGTGGCCACGGTGACCTCGAACAGGTCGGCGATGCCGAACGCCATGTTCTCGGGGTCGTTGGTCGACCACCCGTGGTTGAACAGGAAGTTGACCTTGTCGACCCGCAGCGCCGGGATGGCCTGGATGATCAGGAAGATTCCGATCAGGCCGATCAGCGCGACGATGAAGATGCCGGCCCCGGTGGTCAGGTTCTGGAAGATGCGGTCACCGGCCCGCACCTTCTTCGGCTTCTCCTGCGCGGGTGGCCTTTCGGCGCCGGCGCGGATGTTGTGTCCGAAATCGGATCCTCCGGGAACGCTCGGGCGGACGACGAACGCCCACCGGGGCCGCCGGTGGGCGTTCGCGTCGAGGATGACTCGCTCATCGACTGGTTCGGTCCTGCGAATACTTGTTATTCAGCCAAGTCGAGGATAAGTCAGGAAATCGCCTTGATGGCAGTCAGTACCTTGTCCTGCAGGCTCTGCGGGATCGGCACGTAACCCTTGCTCGACAGCTGCTGCTGGCCGGTGGTGGCCGACGTGGTCAGGAACGCCTTGACGGCCTTCGAGACGTCCGGGTTCGAGTACTTCGAGCACACGAGCTCGTAGGTGGTGAGCAGCAGCGGGTAGGCACCCGCGACGTTGCTCGCGTAGATCTTGTTCAGGTCGAGCGCGAGGTCGTTGGAGCCCGCGTTCAGGAAGGTCGCGGAGTCAAGCGACTTCGCGACGTTCTCGGCGGACAGCGCGACGCCGCCGGAGCCGCTGTCGATCAGGGCCGGGGTGACGCCGTCCTTGGCGAACGCGCCCTCCACGTACGTGATCGAGCCGTCGGCACCCTTGACCGTGGTGGCGACACCGTTCGAGCCGGAAGCACCGTTGCCGACGCCACCGTTGAACTTCTTGCCGGCGCCCTTGGTCCAGTCGGCCTTGGCCGCCGCACCGAGGTACTTCTGGAAGTTGTCAGTCGTGCCCGACTCGTCCGAGCGGGAGACGACCTGGATCGCCTTGTCCGGGAACGTGAAGCTCTCGTTGCCCTTGACCGCCTTGATGGCCGGGTCGTTCCACTTCGTGATGCCACCGCTGAAGATCTTCGCGATCACGGACGGCGTGAGGACGAGCTTGTCGACACCCGAGAGGTGGTAACCGACGGCCACCGGGCCGACGACCATCGGGATGTTCCACGCCGGGGAGGCGCAGCGCTTGTTGGCGGCCTCGAGGTCCGCGCCGGTGGCCGGGGAGTCCGTGCCACCGAAGTCGACCTGGTTGCCGTTGAACTGCTTGACACCCGCGCCCGAGCCGCTGGCGGTGTAGTTGACCTGCTGGCCACTGCACTGCTTGCCGTAGGCGAGCTTGAAGACGTCGATGGCGTTGTTCTGCGCCGTCGAGCCCTCGCCGGAAAGCGGGCTCTTGCCACCGCAGTCGACCTGCGCGGTGCCGGTGGCGGCGGGGGCGGCGGCCGAGCTGGAGTTGCTGCTGTTGCTCGCCGCAGGGTCGCTACCACAGGCGGCGAGCACCAGGGCGGCGCTCGCCACGATGCCCACGGCACCAAGGGGCCGCATGATCTTCACTGCATTTCCTCCACTCGGAGACTTCGCCGGATCGGCACGCATCTCAGCGCGCCGGATCCGGACATTAGGCAGCCCCGGTGGACGGTCCCCCTTGCTCACATGAACGCAAAGTGAACAAGGCACCGTATGTGAGCAGGACGACTACGCCGAAAGGGTGTCGTGTCCCTGCCGTGACCTGCATGTACGCAGAAAGTAACGCGGTGCGCGCATGCCGTCGATGGTGACTACCGACCGTACTGGACGTCGGTTTCGAAACGTGTGAACCCCAGTTTCGAATAGACCGCCAGTGCCGGTGCGTTGTCGCCCTCGACATAAAGGATTACTTGTCGTAATCCCTTCTCGCGCAAGTACCGCAGGCCCGCGAGCGTCAGCGCCTTGCCGAGACCGCCACCCTGCGTGCCCGGATCGACGCCCACGACGTAGACCTCCCCGACCGGCTCACCGCCGAACCGGCCAGGCACGGGCTCGTGCACTTTCGTCCAGTGGAAGCCCACGACGTCGCCACTCTCGTTCTCGGCCAGGAAGAAACCGGCCGGGTCGAACCACGGCTGCCGTTCCTCGGCGCGCAGCTCGTCGACACTGAACGCGCCCTGCTCCGGGTGCCAGTCGAACGCGCGCGCGTTGACGGCGATCGTCGCCTCCTCGTCCTGCCCCGGCACGAAGGTGCGCAGCCGCAGTCCTTCGCGCAGCACGGGTTCGGGCCAGTCGGCGCCTTCGACCTCGACGTGCAGGATCAGCAGCTCGCGCTGCCGGCCGAGGCCGAAGTCCTTCGCCAGCGCGGCGGCCGCGGCGCTGTCCCCGTGGGCCCAGACGCGGGCGCCCTCGGCGGCCTTCGCGTCGAGCTCGCGGGCCAGCGCGGTGCCGACGCCACGGCGGCGGTAGTCGGGATGCACCACGACCTCCGCAACTTGGCGGCCGTAGGAGTCGCCCTCGGTGTCGAGGTGCGCGTAGCCGGCGGGCTTGCCGTCGAGGCGCGCGAGCAGGTGCAGCCCGCCCGCGAACTCGCGCGGCAACGGACCGCTCGCGTCGACCTCGGGCCGCCCGTCGGCAGCCTTCGCCGCGAGCAGCACCTCACGCACGGCTTCCGCCGCGTCCGCCTCGAGTTCCGCTGTCCAGCCCGTCAGCTCTGTTTCCGCCACGAAGCCGACATTACCCACGTGCGGCACCGCGTGAAGGCGCTCGTCGGGGGAATCGCGGAAGGGCGCGAGCGAATTCAGTGGCTGGTGTACTCGGGCGCGGATTCGATGGCCGGCGCCGCCTGCTTCGCACCGGACTTCGCCGGGCGCTCGAACTTGTAGCCGACGTTGCGGACCGTGCCGATCATCTGCTCGTGCTCCGGGCCCAGCTTTGCGCGCAGGCGCCGCACGTGGACGTCGACCGTGCGCGTGCCGCCGAAGAAGTCGTAGCCCCAGACCTCCTGCAGCAGCTGCGCGCGGGTGAAGACGCGCCCGGCGTGCTGCGCGAGGTACTTCAGGAGCTCGAACTCCTTGTACGTGAGCTCGAGCGTGCGCTTGCGCAGGCGCGCGGTGTAGGTGGCCTCGTCGATCACGAGGTCGCCCACGCGCAGCTCGGCCTCGACCTGGCCGGAGACGCCGTCGCGGGTCGTCACGAGCCGCAGGCGCGCGTCGACCTCGGCGGGGCCGGCGGTCGGCAGCAGGATGTCGTCGGTGCGCCATTCGGAGCTCACGGCCACCAGGCCGCCCTCGCCGACCACGGCGATCACGGGCGTGCTCGCCTCGTCGTCGCCGGCGCCCTTGAGCAGGCGGCAGAGACTCTTCGCCGAAGCGAGGTCGCTACGCGCGTCGAGCAGGATGACGTCGCGATGCCCGGCGTCGAGCAGGGCCGTCACCTCGGGCTCGCGGACGCGTACGGTGTGGGGCAGCAGATCCAGCGCGGGAAGCACTGAGGTGGGGTCGGCTTCCGCGGTAAGTACCAGAAGGTCCAGGCTCATGGAGCCACACCGCCTTCACAAAGTCAGGGCCTGGCGCACGGCCTCGAACGTGGGCCTCGGTCGGTGCTGAGTGAGAATACCGGGTGAACAACACGTCACCTAGCTCGTGCTGGATCGATCACACCTGGCCGAACCCCAGGAAGCGCCCCGGCCCCCGACGAACAGGAGTACCGACGCGATGGTGAGCAGGCCCGTGACGCCGGACGACCGACCGGCTCCTCGGCCGGACAACCGGCGTCGCGGACGGCGCGTCCGCCGCTGGGTGATCGTGCTCGGGGTCCTCGTGATCCTGCTGGTCGGAGCCGATTTCGGGGCCGCCGCGTTCGCCGAGCACACGATCTCCCAGAAGGCGCGCGAGCAGCTGAGCCTGACCGACGACCCGTCGGTCGACATCCACGGCTTCCCGTTCCTCACACAGGCGCTCTCGGGTGATTACAGTCACATCACGGTCTCGGCCGACGGCGTGCCCGTCGGCGGCGAACTGCGCGATCTGGGCGTGAGCGCGGAGCTCGAAGACGTAACCGCGCCGTTGTCCGACCTCACCGCGGGCAACACCAAGAACGTGAAAATCGGCAAGCTCACCGGCGCCGTGACGATCAAGGCGTCGGACATCGCGCGCATCTCGCCGCTGGACAAGATCCAGAACCTGCGCATCGACCAGAGCACCGAGGCCTACGTCAAGTACGGCGACACCGATCAGGGCCAGGAGCCGGACCCCACACCGACCAACTCCGCCGGCGAGACGGAGGACGGCAACACCGCCGGCGTGCGCCTGTCGGGCGACGTGCAGGTGGCCGGTCAGAAGGTGGAGATCTTCTGCTTCGCGCTGATCGAGCTCAAGGACAAGACGATCACGATCACCCCCCACCGGCTGCAGTTCGGGAATGACCACGAGACCACCGTCGTTCCGGAGTCAGTGCAGAAGGCTCTGATGCCGAACTTCCGCGCCACGATCGACACGAGCACGCTGCCGCTCTCGGTCACCCCGACCGCGGTGCGCGTGGACAGCGGTTCCGTGACGATCAAGGGCGAGGCGACCAGCGTGAACTTCTCGGATCTGTCGACGACGAAGGGGTGAGTGCCCGGTGACCGGAGTCTGGGTCCTGCTGGCCACGCTGATGGTCGCGGTCGTGGCCGGCGCGCTGCTCAAGGCGCGCAACGGACGGGTGCGCGCGGCCAAACCGGCCGCCGCGGCCCGCGACCTCGCCCAGCTGCCCGCTCCGGTCGCCGAAGCGCTCGACCCGGCCGCGGCCGTCACGCTGGTGCAGATCTCCACCACATTTTGCGCGCCGTGCCGCCACACGCGCGCCATCCTGTCGTCGCTGGCCGACAAGACCGAGGGGCTGCACCACGTCGACCTCGACGTGACCGAGCAGCCCGAGGTCGCCCACGCCCTGTCCGTGCTGCGCACCCCCACCACGCTCGCCCTGACCAACGACGGCCGCGAGCTGCTGCGTGTGGGCGGCGTGCCGAAGGGTCCGGAGCTGCTGGAAGCCCTGCGTCCGCACCTGGCCGAAGCGGACGTCCGCTGACCGGCGGAGACCGCTTCACCGGCTGTTTCCCACCTGCCGGGACTCGTCCCAAGGTATGAACGCGGTTCCCAGCCGGTTGGAGCACTGGGTACCCTCGGCGGCGTGGACGAGCTGCCCATCACCCTCCTGACGCAGCGCCGCGCGGTGGATCTGTGCCGCGTGCGCAGCAGCTTGTGTCCGCGCACCTCGCGCCGGCGCTGAACCACGTCGTCCGCCGGTTTTCGCACGCTCCACCCGTCCGTGCTTTCGCACGCCCCTCGCCTCGCCCTCAGCAGGAGGAACCATGCCCGCCGGACCGGCCGTCGACCCGCGTGGCCCGCGGTTCGCCGCGATCATCACCACGATCGTGCTCGCCGTGGTGCTCGTGACGCAGTGGTGGCCGCTGCTGGCCCTCCAGACCGTGGTGTTCGCGATCGGCGCGTTCATCGGTCTCAAGCCGGCGCCGTACTCCGTGCTGTACCGCGCGCTCGTCGCGCCGCGGCTCGGTCCGCCGACCGAGCGCGAGGACGCGGCGCCGCTGCGGTTCGCGCAGGCCGTGGGCTTCGTGTTCGCGCTCGTGGGCACGATCGGCTTCGTCGCCGGCGTGACCCCGCTCGGCATCGTCGCGACGGCGTTCGCGCTGTTCGCCGCGTTCCTCAACGGCGCGTTCAACTTCTGCCTCGGCTGCGAGATGTTCCTGCTGATCAAGCGCTTCAGCCCCGCGCGGGCTTCCTAGCAGTGTCAAACCCCAGAAGGAGAGTTCGCTTCCATGAGCCGTGAAGACGCCCTGGTCACCACCCAGTGGGCCGAGGACAACCTGGACACCCCCGGAGTGGTCTTCGTCGAGGTCGACGAGGACACGACCGCCTACGACGCCGGGCACATCCGCGGTGCGGTGAAGCTCGACTGGCGCAACGACCTGCAGGACGGCGTGCGCCGTGACTTCGTGAACAAGGCCGCCTTCGAGAAGCTGCTCTCGGAGAAGGGCATCTCGAACGACGACCGCGTGGTCCTCTACGGCGGCAACAACAACTGGTTCGCCGCCTACGCCTACTGGTACTTCAAGGTCTACGGCCACCAGAACGTGCAGCTGCTCGACGGCGGCCGCAAGAAGTGGGAGCTCGACGGCCGTGAGCTCAACGCCGACGACGTGAAGCGGGACGCCACCGAGTACAAGGCCAAGGAGCAGGACCTGTCGCTGCGCGCGTTCCGCGACGAGGTCGTGCAGGCCATCGGCGCGAAGAACTTCGTCGACGTGCGTTCGCCGGACGAGTTCTCCGGCAAGCTGCTCGCCCCGGCACACCTGCCGCAGGAGCAGTCGCAGGTGCCGGGCCACATCCCGGGCGCGCTGAACGTGCCGTGGGCCAAGGTCGCCAACGAGGACGGCACCTTCAAGACCGAGGACGAGATCAAGGACCTCTACGCCGAGGCCGGCATCGACGAGTCGAAGGCGACCATCGCCTACTGCCGCATCGGTGAGCGTTCATCCATCGCGTGGTTCGCGCTGCACGAGCTGCTCGGCTACTCCGACGTGAAGAACTACGACGGTTCGTGGACGGAATACGGCTCGCTGGTCGGCGTGCCCGTCGAGTTGGGAGCGTAGTAAATGGCTGACGACGGTTGCGGCGCCCCGGTCCAGGTGGCCACGCCCGCTGACTTCGACACCAACGGCCAGGTCGTGCTGGCCGGCAAGGTGATCGGCACCGACGGCCCGCTGGGCGGCGCGTTCGTGCGCCTGCTCGACGGTGGCGGCGACTTCACCGGCGAGGTGGTCGCCTCGCCCGAGGGCGACTTCCGCTTCTACGCGGCGCCGGGCTTGTGGACGGTGCGCGCGCTGCATCGCACGGGCAACGGCGAGGCCTCCGTCACCGCGGAAGGCCCCGGCCTGCACCAGCTGGCGATTTCGGTCGGCTGACGCGCTTTTCCGTGAAGGGCCCCTGGGTTTTGCCCCGGGGGCCCTTCACTTGTCTTCGGCCAGGACGCGCTCGGTGTAGGCGCGCAGCGAAGGGCACGTCTCCACGGGGTGGTCGCGCGGGCAGCGCGCGAATTGACCCAGGAATGTCTCCGCCACGGTCAGTTTCCGGCGCTGCTCCACGATTTCCTCGGTCCGCACGCGGATCGCGGCACGCCAGTCGCCGACTTCGGGGCCGTGCAGGATCAGCGCGATGTCTTCGAGGCTGAGCAAACCGGTGTCCTGCAACATCTTCACGATGGTCAGGCGGTGCAGCTCGGCCTCGCCGTAGAGGCGTTTGCCCGCGGCCGCGACGGTGATTCCCGGTTCGATCGCGCTGCTCGCGTACGCGTTCCCTGAGCCGCGCACCCGCGCCCGATGATGGGCTGGTGGGGCACTGTCGTCGGCTCGGCGTCGTCGCGCTCGCACGCGCGGCTCGAATCGGCCGAGTTGTCCACACCGACACCACGTTGTCGACAACTCGGCTCATTCCCGGCTTGGCCAGAGGTTTTGTCGGGTCGGAACGCGTGCTGCCGCTGGGAATCCCGCCGGAGCGGCCGGCGGGTTCGCGTTCGGAATCTCCGGTGCAGACAGCCCATATCAGCCGGCGCTCGGGTTCAGCGTCACTCGACGTGGGGTTGTGCGTGACGCCGACCCACATCGTCGGGCTCGCGGGTGTGCAGGGCGAGCGCACGGGCATCGCGTCGGCCACCGTCAACGCCGCCCGCCAGACGGGCACGGCCCTGGGTGTGGCCGCGCTCGGAGCCCTGCTCGTCGTGACTGTGCTCACCGCGACGACCCTGCGCGGAGCCTGAGGGCGCCGGGCCGACTATTGTCCTCGCTGTGGAGACCCTGTTTTCGATCCTGCTGGCCCTGGCGGCGATCGCCATCGTGTGGTTCGCCTGCTACGTCGTCTACCGGCTGTACGCCGACCAGCGCTGAGCACCATGACCGCCAGTGGCGACGATGCCATCGCGGCCGCCCAGGAGCGCGCGGCGAGCACCCGCACCCGCAACCTGCCGTTGTGGGACGACCTGCCGATCCCCAACGACACGGCCAACCTGCGCGAGGGCCCGAACCTGAACGACGCGTGCCTCGCGCTGCTGCCGATGGTCGGTGTCTGGCGCGGTGAGGGCGAGGTCGACTACCCCACAATCGAGGGGCCGGTCAAGTTCGCGCAGCAGCTCACCATCGCGCACGACGGCCGCCCGTTCCTCACGCACGAGGCCCGCACGTGGCTGCTCGACGACGAGGGCAACGTCATCCGCCCCGCTGCCCGCGAGAGCGGGTTCTGGCGGCCGCAGGAAGACGACACGATCGAGCTGCTGCTCACGCACAGCTCCGGCATCGTGGAGCTCTACTACGGCAAGCCGCGCAACCAGACGTCGTGGGAGCTGGGCACCGACGCGGTGATCCGCACGGCCACGGCCAAGGACGTCACCGCGGCGCAGCGGCTCTACGGCCTCATCGAAGGCAGCCTCGGCTACGTCGAGGAGCGCGCCATGATGGGCCAGGAGATGCAGCCGCACGTGTCAGCTCTGCTGCACCGCGTCGTCGGCTGAGCAGGGCCTTTAAGCTCTGTCCATGCTCTGGCGGCCCTGCGGCGAGCACGCCGCCCTGCTCGACTGCGACTCGCTCGCGTTGATGACCGCCGCCCGGGCCACGGTCGAGGCCGCCGGCATCGACGGGATCGCGGAGCTCGTGCCCGGGGCCCGCAGCCTGCTGGTGGTGGCCGAGCCCGGGTCGCGCGCTTTGTCAGCCGTACGAGAGCTGCTCGACGGCGCCGACCTCACGCACCCGCCCGCCGGGTCGCCGCACGAGGTCACACTGGACGTCCACTACGACGGCGAGGACCTGTCACTCGTGGCGCGCGACGCCGGGGTTTCCGTGGCCGAAGCCGTCGCCCTGCACACCGAAGCCGAATACACCGTCGCGTTCACCGGCTTCGCACCCGGATTCGGCTACCTGACCGGACTGCCGGACGCCCTGCGGCAGCCCCGGCTCGAGTCCCCGCGCACGAAGGTCCCCGCCGGGGCCGTGGGCATCGGGGGCGAGTTCACCGGCGTCTACCCGCGCGAGTCCCCCGGCGGCTGGCGGCTGCTCGGGCACACCGACGCGACGCTGTTCGACCCCGCCGCCGAGCGGCCCGCGCTGTTCGCACCCGGCGACCGCGTGCGCTTCCGGAGCGTGTGATGCGCGTGCTGGAGATCGTCCACACGGGACCGCTCGCGCTGGTGCAGGACCTCGGCCGGCCCGGTTACGCGCACCTCGGTGTGCCCCCTTCGGGTGCCCTCGACGCCGACGCCCTGCGCCTGGGCAACCGCCTGGTCGGCAACCCCGAGGACGCGGCCGGGATCGAGGCGTTGCTGGGCGGGCTGGCCGTGCGGGCGACGGCGCCGTGCACGGTCGCCGTGACCGGCCCCCTCGTGCCGGTGCGGGTGGACGACCGGCACGTCGGTTCCCACGCGGCCGTCTCACTGCGGGCGGGGCAAACGCTTGCGCTCGACCGCCCGACGGCCGGTTTGCGCTGCTACCTCGCGGTTTCGGGCGGGATCGCCCTCGAGCCGGTGCTGGGCAGCCGTTCGCGGGACGTCCTGTCGGGTATCGGTCCGGAACCGCTGGAAGACGGCGTCTCGCTGCCGCTCGGCCCGGTCACCGGAGTCCCGGCGGGAGCCGACGTCGTGGTCGCCCCCGCGTTACCCGAACGGCTCGTGGTACCGGTGGTCCTCGGCCCGCGCGACGACTGGTTCACCGACCTCGTCGAGGGCCTCGGGGCCTGGTGGACGGTGACGCCGGAGTCCAACCGCGTCGGCCTGCGCCTCGACGGCCCGCCACTGCGGCGCGCGAACACCGCCGAGCTGCCGAGCGAAGGCCTCCTGACCGGCGCGATCCAGGTCCCACCGAGCGGCCTGCCCGTCGTTTTCCTCGCCGACCACCCCACGACTGGCGGCTATCCCGTGGCCGCCGTGGTGAGACGCGGGTCACTCGGCGCACTCGCGCAGGCACGCCCCGGAACCTCTGTGCGGTTCCGCTCGTCTTGAAAAGCGTGGAACGGGTAACGGTCACGAGTGGGACAGGCGTCCTGGAGCTGAACAGGGTCCTGGAACCGAACGGTGGCGCGCGCGTCGAGCTGCCGCAGTCGTTGCGCATCGCGCTGGCCACGGGCCAGCTGCGGCGTCCGCTGGCCAAGACCCTGCGTGACCTGCTGGACCTGCTCGTCGACGGCTGTTACCAGGTCGACGGCCCCGCCCGCCTCGACTCCGACGAGCCCCTCGTGCCCACCGCGACCTGGCCGCCCGACGACGAGGCGCGCGTCGCGTACTACCGCACCGCGATCCGGACCGGCCACCGTCCCGTGGCCGTCGTGCTGTCCGGCACCCGGCCGTTGATCCTGGACGGGCACCACAAGATCGCCGCTTACGAGGCCGAAGGCGTGCGCGCGTCCGCCGTGGTGATCAGCGAGGCGCCGGCTCAGTACTCGCCTTCGTAGGCCGCCACCAGCTCGCGGTGCAGCTCCGCCGAGTCGGGCAGCGCGGTGCCGTCCAGCGTGTGCACGCGGGTGACGAGCCGGACCGACGACGCGAGGAACACCCCGTCGGCCGTCGCCAGGTCAGCGGCCGAGAACGGCTCCACCTTCACGGTCCAGCCGGCCTTCTCCGCACCGCGGAACAGCGCCGCCTGCGTGGTGCCCGGCAGGATCCCGACAGTGGACGGCGGCGTGTAGAGCGTGCGCTCACGCGCCAGCACGACCGTGGACGTCGGGCCTTCCAGCACGGAACCGTCGGCAGCGGTGAAGATCACATCCTGTGCGCCCCGACGGCCGGCCTCGCGCAGGGCGGCCATGTTCACGGCGTACGAGACGGTCTTCGCGCCCAGCAGCAGCCACGGCGCGCGCTCGGCGACCTCGGGTCCGAAGCCGCGCTCCAGCGTCACCGCGGCGACGCCCTCGGCGCGGGCGCGGCGCACCTTCTCGTCGATCTCCATGCCGATGGCGAACGCGGTCGGCGTGCCGGCCGGATCACCGTCGATACCCCGCGTGTACACAAGTTTCAACGCGATTTCCCGGCCACCGGCCCAGTTGTCGATCACGGCGCGAGCGGCCGTCTCGAAGGCGGCGAGGTCGGGCGCGGGCAGCTCCAGCATCGCCGCGGAACGGGCGAGCCGGTCGAGGTGCGGGCGCAATTCCCGCGGCTTTTTGTCGGCCACGAGGATGGTCTCGAACACCCCGTCTCCGCGCAGCAAACCGAGGTCGTCCACACGAATGTGGGCGGCTTCGGGGTCGGCCAGGGTTCCGTCGAGGAAGGCAAGGACGCGCATAGTGTCACGGTACTCACCTAGTCTTGTGGTTATGGCCTACCGCTCGCCGTTGCTCGAAGCCCCCCGCGCGATCGCCGCGCCCGACGGACACCCCGAGGCGGGAGTTCCGTGGCACTGGGGCGATCCGTTCGCCGAGCAGCGCACCGCCGCCCGCGGCGTGGTCGTGATCGACCGCTCGCACCGCGAAGTCCTGGCTGTTTCAGGCGAAGAACGCCTGAGCTGGCTGCACCTCGTGATCTCCCAGCATATGACGGAGCTGCCCGAGGGATCCGGCACCGAAGCCCTCGTGCTCGACAGCCAGGGCCACATCGACACGCACTTCGTGCTGGCGCACCTCGACGGCACCGTCTGGCTCGACAGCGACCCCGGCCCCGTCGCGACGAGCGCGCTGCCCAAGGGCGGCAAGCAGACGTTGCGTGAATACCTCGAGGCGATGAAGTTCTGGGCGAAGGTCGAGATCCGCGACGCCACAACGGAACTCGCCGTCCTCACCGTGCTCGGGCCCGAGGCCGAACGCGTACTCACGGCAGTGGGTGTGGAGGTCGGCACCGAGCCGTACTCCGTGGCCGCCTTGCCCAGCGGTGGTTTCGCGCGCCGCATGCCGTGGCCGTCTCGGTCCAGTGTGGACCTTCTGGTGCCGCGCGAAGAGCTCACGTCATGGTGGCAGCGTCTCACCGACGCGGGCGCGCGCCCGGCCGGCAGCTGGACGTTCGACGCGCTGCGCGTGGAATCGCGACACCCGCGCCTCGGCGTGGACACCGACGACCGCACCATCCCGCACGAGGTCGGCTGGATCGGCAGCGCCGCCCACGTGGCGAAGGGCTGCTACCGCGGCCAGGAAACCGTCGCGAAGGTGCACAACGTCGGGCGCCCGCCGCGCTACCTCGCGCTGCTGCACCTCGACGGTTCACCCGAGATCACGCCCGAAACGGGTGACCCGGTACGGCTCGGCGAACGCGTGGTGGGCCGCGTGGGCACCGTTGTGCAGCACCACGAGCTCGGCCCCATCGCGCTGGCCCTGGTCAAACGCTCGGTGCCGGCGGGCGCGGAACTTCTGGCCGGCCTGGGGAAAGACGACGAACAAGACGACTCTGAAAACCCCACTGACCGCACCGTTCAGGCCATCGTGGACCCCGACTCGGTGCCGGGCGAGCACGCCGCCCCTGGACGGGAGGCCGCGCAACGGTTGCGGGGCTGAAGTGAACCCGGCGGTAGCATTGTCGGGGAATCTAGAGCAGGATGTGCCCGTGATCGAAGTGCGTCCCGGTGGGCGACGGCGGATCGACCGCGTCCTCGCCCCGGGATACCTCACCGGACTCGGCGACCTGCCGCTGCCGGTGCTGCGCGAACGCCGTGACGAGGCCGCGCAGGAGGAGACCGACCTCTCGTACCTGCGCCGGCTGCTGCACGCGCGGATCGACATCGTGCGCGCGGAACAGCAGCGCCGGTCGTCCGGTGGCGTCAACAGCATCGTCGACCAGCTCGCCACGATCCTCGCCGACAACGCGCTCGGCCCCGCCACCGGTTCCGGACGCCACCAGCAGCTCGAACCCTCGCGCGCCGGCGAGCACCGCCGCCACGCCGAGGCGCTGATCGGCGACACGGACCTCACCGACGTCGGCACGCTGTCCGACAACAAGCTCGCCTCCGCGCTCGACACGTATGCCACCGAGGAGTCTTCGGTGTCCACGTTCCGGCGCCAGGTGCAGGGTGTGATGGACACGCTCAACGCCGAGATCGCCGCCCGCTACCAGCGCGGCTCCGCGACCGTCGACGAGCTGCTCGACTCCGAGCTGGGACGCACCGAAGAGTGACGGAACCGGTTCTGGTCGAGGTCGAGCGGTCCGGCCTCGTGGAAAGCGTGCACCGCGGTTCGCTCGTGATCACGGCGCCGGACGGCAGCGTGATCCACGACGTCGGCGATGTGACCAGCCCCGTCTTCCCGCGGTCGTCGACCAAACCCCTGCAGGGCGTCGGCATGCTGCGCGCCGGCCTGGACTACGACGGCGCCGACCTCGCCCTGGCCTGCGGCTCCCACTCCGGCGAACCCGGCCACGTCGAGCGCGTCGCGGCGATGCTCGCGGCGGCCGGCCTCGACGAGTCGGCGCTGGCCTGCCCGCCCGCGTACCCGTTGCACGAGCCGACGATGCACGCGGCGACCGAGCCGCTGCGCGTCACGATGAACTGCTCCGGCAAGCACGCCGGGATGCTCGCCACCTGCGTCGCCGCGGGCTGGCCGACCGACGGCTACGAGCAGCCGGGCCACCCGTTGCAGAAGGCCCTGGCCGACACCGTGGTGGAGCTGACCGGGGAACCGATCGCCACCACCGGCGTCGACGGCTGCGGTGCGCCGCTGTTCGCCTACTCGCTCACCGGCCTGGCGCGCGCGTTCGGCCGGTTGGTGCGGGCTTCTTCCGGTTCGGAAGAGCTGCGCGTGGCCGACGCCATGCGCGCGCACCCGTGGCTGGTCGCCGGCACGGACCGGGAAGACACCGCGTTGATGGGCGCGGTGCCGGGGCTGCTGTCGAAGATCGGTGCCGAGGGTGTGCTGGCGTTCGCGCTGGCCGACGGCACTGCGGTGGCGCTGAAGATGTCCGACGGCGCGAAGCGCGGCTGCGCGCCGCTGGCCGTGGCGGTGCTCGCGTACCTGGGTGTTGACGTGTCAGGGCTCGCCGAGCTGGCGAACCCGCCCGTGTTCGGTGGTGGCCGGCCCGTGGGCCGGCTGCTGGTCAGTTGGAGCGCTCCCTAGCCGCGAGGTCGCCCCAGAACTCGCGCAGCTCGGAGAACAGCTCGGCCAGCTCCTCGACGTTGCCGGTGCGCAGGGCTTCGAGGATGTCGTGGACCTCCTCGGCCGTGGTGTCGGACTCGAGGATCGCGTCGGCGAACAGCTGCACCAAGCCGCCGTAGTCCAGCTCCACCACGGAGTCGGGGTCGAAGCTCTCCAGCCACTGGCGCGTCTGGGACAGCACGCGGCCCGGACCGGAGTCGCCGAACGCGGCCTCGATCAGCTCGCCGGCCTCGTCCGCGCGGGTCAGGGCGTCGGACATCGACGTGCGCCAGGACAGCTCGCGCACCGGATCGTCCTGGCCGGAGCCGAGCACGAGCTTGCGCTCGTCGGGGTCGATGAGGACGAACCACGGCAGCGGCACGGTCCAGGTGGTGGTGAGGGTGTGGGCGGCGGCCGTGGTCAGGTCGGCCATCGCCGCCTTCGTGCGCGAGCGGGCGCGGTCGGCCGAGACCCCGCCGGCGTCGAGCACGGCGTTCTTCAACGCCGGGGTCGCGTCGCCGAGGAACGTCACCAGCGCGGCGGCCGCGCGGGCGCGCAGTTCGAGCGGGCACACGAACGGGCCTTCGCCGGGGTGGCCGGCCGGCACCTCCGCCGGGTCGAGCACCAGGACGTCGGTGAGCAGGCTCGGCGCGGGCCGCCCGTCGGCGAGCTCCGCGGGCAGCAACCGGGCGGGCGCGGCCGCCTGTGACTTGAGCCACACGGACTGCTCGCGTTCGCCGATCGCGGCCCGGCGCAGCTTCGCCCCGGCGACGGCCTCACGCAGCCGGTCGTCGGGCGGGTCGCCGAGCGCGAGCAGGGGTTCGTACACCCTCAGATACGCCACGAAGGGACGGAGCACCTGAGCATCGTGGCACGCCCACCTGCGCCGATCCCCACCGACAGGCCGGTAACCGGCGTCCGGCGGACACTGTCGCCACCGGCACACCGTGCCACGTCGCATCGAACCCCCGGGACACGGTACGGTGTGACCAGGAAAGAACTGTCGAGACGATGCGGGGCCGCCGATTCCCCCGGCCGCCCCGCCCCTGTGCGAGGGGGTCGAGCCATGGGGCGCGGCCGGGCTAAGGCCAAGCAGACGAAGGTGGCGCGCGAGCTCAAGTACAGCTCGTACGACACCGACTTCGATGCTTTGCAGCGCGAGCTGTCAAGTAATTCCTCGGACGACAACGGGCCTGAGGACGACAACGCCTACGTTGATCCGTATGACGACGACGGGTACGACGAATACCGGCGTTGAGCAGACGCGATACGCGAGGGTGGAGTCCGGGCACTGCCCGGCACCACCCTCGCGCGTCGCGTGCTGCCCATTTTCTGTGCCTGCGTGACGAAGGAGCTAGCCGGTGACAGACATTCAGCGAGTCGGCGTGGTGGGTGCCGGGCAGATGGGCTCGGGCATCGCCGAGGTGCACGCCAAGTCGGGGTTCGACGTGGTGATCACCGAGGTCAGCCAGGCTGCCCTCGACGCCGGCAAGGCGCGCATCGAGAAGTCGCTGCAGCGCGGCGTGAAGAACGGCAAGATATCCGACTCGGACGCGTCCGCGGCGCTGGGGCGCTTGCGCTTCACGACGGACCTGGCCGACCTCGGCGACCGTGACCTGGTCATCGAGGCGATCCTGGAGCAGGAACAGGCGAAGACCGACGTCTTCGCCCAGCTCGACAAGCTCGTCTCCCGCCCCGACGCGATCTTCGCGTCCAACACGTCGTCCATCCCGATCGTCAAGATCGCCATGGCCACGAGCCGCCCGCAGCAGGTCGTGGGCATCCACTTCTTCAACCCGGTGCCGGTGCTGCCACTGGTCGAGCTCGTCCCGTCACTACTCACGGGCGACGACACGGCCAGCCGCGCCGAGGAGCACGCCGGGGCGCTGGGCAAGACGGTGATCCGTGCCCAGGACCGCGCCGGCTTCGTCGTCAACTCGCTGCTGGTGCCCTACCTGCTCTCCGCGATCCGCATGGTCGAGTCCGGCTTCGCCACCGCCGAGGACATCGACCGCGGCATGGAACTCGGCACCGCCCACCCGATGGGCCCGCTGCGCCTGTCGGACCTCATCGGCCTCGACACGGTGAAGGCCATCGCGGACTCGATGTACGACGAATTCAAGGAGCCCCTCTACGCGGCCCCGCCGCTGCTCCTGCGCATGGTCGACGCGGGGTTGATGGGGAAGAAGTCCGGGCGGGGCTTCTACACGTACTGATTGCTTGATCGCTCGCGCGCCTGGCGGTGGCGGTTCGCGGGTCCATCGACCCGCCGGCCGCCGGTGCGGGGGGTCCTTTTGAGCCGACGGCGCCATGCGAAGGGACCGCTCGGACCGCCACCACGGGCACGAGCAGTCCCCGCCGACCGCTATGCCGCGAACGGTCCCTTCGCGCCACCCATCCCGCGCGAACGGACCCCTGGATCCGCACGCCCCCACACAAACGGTCCCGCCGACCGGCTGGCGCGCAGCCAGTAGTCCTTTCGAACCGCCACGCACCGCGAACGGTCCCATCGCGCCGCGCGCAGGCGCGAACGGACCGCTCGGACCGCACGCCCCCATGCGAGCGGTCGCCTCGGCCAGGGATTCGTCGCGAACGGTCCCCTTGGTCCAGGCTCACGAGTGGCCCCGCCGCTCAGTCGGCACGCCGCCAACGGTCCCCTCGGTCAGAAGTAACCACGGCGAACGGTCCCACCACGACGCCCGTGCCCGCGCGAATGGTCCAGCCGGTCGCGCGGCGCGCAGCGAGTGGTCCGCTCGCGCCGTCAGCGCAGTTGCTAGGTGACCATTCGAGCCGCGTCCGCGGCGCCTTCGTGGCCCTCGGCCCCATCAAGGCCGGAACGAAGCCCTGCGAGCCGTCCGGCGCAGGAGCGCGAGGATGGCCGGCCCCAGGACCAAGATCGCGACGAGGTTCGTGATCGCCCGGCCCGTGTCCCAGCCGAGCGTGGACGTGAGCACCGTGAACACCAGGAACCGGTGCAGGTTGGCGCCCAGAGGCGCGCCCGGTACGAAGTCCAAGGCCGAGGTGCCCGCGAGGAACGGCCAGGTGAACATGCTCATCGCGAGCCCGTAGAAGTACGCGGCCACCACGCCGTAGGCGGCGAGCAGCGCGATCTCCCAGCGACCGCGCACGGCCCGCGGCAGCAGTCCCGCGCCCAGGCCGACCAGTGAAGACGCGAGCATCTGGAACGGCAGCCACGGGCCGACGCCGCCGGTGAGCAGCGCGGACGCGAAGAGCGAGGTCGCGCCCAGCACGAAGCCGAAGCCTGGGCCGAAGACGCGGCCGGCGAGTACGAGCAGGAAGAACACCAGCTCGATGCCGCCCGTGCCGGCGCCGAGGGGCCGCAGCGCGGCGTCGACGGCGGACAGGACGCCGAGCAGGGCCAGCGCTTTCGCGTCGAGGCCGCCGCTGGACAGTTCGGCGAGCACGATCAGGATCAGGACCGGCAGCGTCGCCATGAAGATGAACGGCGCGTCGGCGGTGTGGCCCGACGGCGGGGTGGACACGAAGAGCGGCCAGCAGAACATCGCCAGGCCGAGGACCACGGCGACCGCGAGAACCGCCGCGGTTCGCAGCCGGATCCGGACGGCGGGGCCGAGGAAGTCCGTCACCTCAGCGCCTGCTCGACCTCGGCGACCGTCAGCCATTCCTGTGGTGCCAGGACCTTCGCGACCTGCGGGGCGAACGCCGGGGACGACACCACGACGTCGGCGGTCGGGCCGTCGGCCACGACCTCGCCGTCGGCCAGGACCACCACGCGGTGGGCGGCCACGGCGACGAACTCGACGTCGTGCGTGGCCAGCAACACCGTGACCCCCGAAGAAGCCAGCGAAGCCAGCACGGCCGCGAAGTGGCGCTTCGCCGGGTAGTCCAGGCCGCGCGTCGGCTCGTCGAGCAGGATGACGGGCGGCGCGGCGGCCAGCTGCACGGCCAGCACGAGCGCGAGCCGCTGGCCTTCGGAGAGGTCACGAGGGTTCGCCTCCGGGGAGACCCCCGGAACCAGCCGGTCCAGCAGCGCCCGGGCCGTGCCCGCGGCGGCGCCCGATTCGACGTCGGCCTGCCGGCATTCCGCGGCCACGGAGTCGAGGTACAGCAGGTCGGACGGGGTCTGCGGCACCAAACCCACACGGGCCCGCGCCGCCCGCGGCCGCACGGAAGCCGGGTCCGCGCCCAGCACGTCGACGGTCCCGCTCGTGCGCGGCCCGCTGCCCTGCAGCGCCCAGAGCAGCGAAGACTTGCCGGATCCGTTGCGCCCCATCAGGGCGACGACCTCGCCGCGGCCGAGTCGCAGGTCCACCCCGCGCACGGCCACTACGCCCCCATAGCGCACCTGCACCCCGCGCGCGGTGAGCACGTCCTCCGTAGGCACGCCGGCCGCGGCGGGGCGGGTCACCGCCGAGAGCCGCTCCCGCAACGGCCCGGCCCGCCGCCGGGCATCGCGCACCGAGAGCGGCAGCGGTGACCAGCCCGCGAACCGGCCGAGCTCCACGATCGGCGGCGCCACGTCGGCATCCGCGAACACCTCCGCCGGTGGTCCGGACCGGACCGAACCGTCGCCGGGCAGGTAGAGCAGCCGGTCGGCGTACTGCGCCACGCGCTCCATCCGGTGCTCCGCGACGACGACCGTAGTCCCGAGGTCGTGCACCAGCCGCGTGATCGCGGCCAGCACCTCCTCGGCGGCGGTCGGGTCCAGCGCCGACGTCGGCTCGTCCAGCACGAGCACGCGCGGGTGCGCCGTGAGCACCGACCCGATCGCCACGCGCTGCTGCTGCCCGCCCGACAGCGTCCGAAGTGGACGGTCGCGCAGCTCGGCGATGCCCAGCAGGTCGAGCGTCTCCTCCACGCGCTTGCGCATCACGTCGGGCGCCACGGCCAGCTGCTCCATGGCGTACGCGAGCTCTTCCTCGACGGTGTCCGTGACGAACCCGGCGAGCGGATCCTGCCCCACGACCCCGACGACGGACGCCAGCTCACGCGGCGGGTGCGTTGCCGTGTCCAGACCGTCGACGAGCACGCGCCCGGCCAGCGTGCCGCCGGTGAAGTGGGGCACGAGGCCGTTGATGGCACCGAGAAATGTCGACTTGCCAACCCCCGTGCGCCCGGCCACCAGGCACAGCTCGCCTTCCTCCACCAGGAGGTCGACGCCACGCAGCATGGGCGCGGAAGCTCCGTCGTATGTGACGGTGACCTGCGAGAATTCGATCATCGCGCCACCTCCGCAACGGGCCGCGGCCGCGGCGCGAGCCACGCGGGCAACACCGCGATCAACACGGCCAGCGCCGGCAGTAGCGGCAAGGTCGGCCAGGCCGGCGGGCTCACCGACGTGGCCAGCTGGGCCGGAGAGGAAGCCACCAGCAGCCCGGCCGACGCGACGCCGCACAGCACCACCAACGTCTCCGCCAGCCGCCACGGATCGGGCCGGTACGCCGTCCGCCTGATCCGTCGTCCGCCCAGTACGAACCCGGCGGACGCCAGGGCCAGCCCGGCCACCAGCATCGGCACGCCGAGCCAGCTCGCCGACCCGTCGAGCACCCCGTACACGCCGACCGCGACCCCGCACAGCCCCGCCAGCACGCAGGCCGCGATCAGCGCCCGCACGCGCGGCGCGAGGTAACCGCGCCGGCCGTAGCCGCGCGAGTCCATGGCCGCCGCCAGCAGGAGCGAGCGGTCCAACGCGTCCGCCAGCACCGGCACGAAAATCCCCTTCACGAACCTCAGCCCCCGTCCGCGCGCCGCCCGCAGCCGTCGCGCGCGCCGGACCCGCTGCACGCTCTCCACCAGCTGCGGCGCCACCGAAAGCGCCACCGTGACGGCCGTGCTCACCTCGGCCAACGCGCCGGGCACGGCCTTGAGCAGGCGTTTCGGGTTGGCCAGCGCGTTGGCGGCGCCGACGCAGAGCACGATCGTCGCCAGCCGCAGCCCGTCGTAGAACCCGCCGAGCAGTTCCTCCGCCGACGTCGGCCCCAGCAGCTCGATCCCGGCGGCCGCGGCGGGCAACGGGATCGTCGGCAGCGTGAAGAGCACGTGGCCGCCGTCCTCGCCACCGATGAGGATGCGGAACAGCACCCGCGACCCCACGATCACGGCCGCGACCAGCGCGTACACGCGAAAAGCCAGCGCCCAAGGCGCGTCGCCCCGGCGGTTCACCACCACGAACCCGGCCACGGCGATCACCAGCGCGAGCAGCAGCGGGTTGGTGGTGCGGCTGGCGGCGACGGCGAGCGCGAGCGCCCACACCCACCACGCACCCGGGTGCAGAGCCCGCGCGTTACCGGGCAGCACGCCTGCGCCGCAGCCCGACGACCACACCCGCGACGACGAGCACCACGATCACGACGAGCCCGATCACCAGGCTCCACGGGAAGCCACTGCTGCCGGAATCCGCCGACGCGGCCGCGGGAACAGGCGCGTTGGCCTTGCGCACCGGCGCGACCCGCGGCGGCGGGTAGTCCTGGAACGACTTGTTGTGCGCGAACGACCAGCCCTCGAAGCTCCCGGCCGGCGGCTTCCAGCCCTGCACACCGACCTGGCTCGAAGCCCACTTGCCGCCGTCGGTCGCGGTCCAGAAGCTCCACGACGCGCTCTCCGGCGGCATCCCCGAGCACGACTGGTCGGCCGGTTTGCCTTCGATCTTGCAGATCAGCGCCAGGCCGTACTTGCCGACACCCGCGAGGTCGAGGCCCGCGTTCTGCATGGCCGCCACACCGTCGGCCTGCGGCCCGGGCGCGCAGCGGATCAGGGTGTCGCCACCGAGGTCCTGGAAGTCGACGACCACGGTCACACCGGTGGCTTCGGGGCAGTAACCCGCGGTGCCCTTCCCGGGCACGGTCGCGGTGGCGGGACTCGCGCCGGACAGACCGGCGGTGACCAGGAGCGCGGCCACGGCAAGGAGCCGGACTGAAAAGACAGGGCGCCGGGCAGGGAACAACCGCATTGTTGATGAACCTCGCATCGAGTCGGACCACGGCGGGCGATCCGGCTCACGGCCGCGCGGGCGGCCGCTCACGGTTGCGGGTCAGCGCCGGATTCCCACCGGCTTCCCCCGATCGTGGTGTAACGCTGACCGACGTTAACCCACCGGAGGTACCCGCCGGAAGCGGCGCCGGACACACCTACACTTCCGGGCGTGGACGTCGGACAGCTGCGCATCGGCCTCATCGGAACCGGTCCCTGGGCGACCACGGTGCACGCGCCGGGCCTGACCGAACACCCCGGCACCGAGCTCACCGCCGTGTGGGCGCGCCGCGTCACCAGTGCCCGTCCGCTGGCCGAGGCCCACGGCGCCGTCGGCACCGACGACCTCGACGAGCTGTTCTCCCTGGTCGACGCCCTCGCCTTCGCCGTGCCGCCGGCCGTGCAGGCGGAGATCGCGACGCGGGCGGCCGAGGCCGGCAAGCACCTGATCCTCGAGAAGCCCATCGCCGCCGACCTGGCGGGCGCGCAGCGACTGGCCGACGCCGTGGACAAGGCCGGCGTCGCGTCGCTCGTGATGCTCACGCTGCGGTTCTCCCAGCAGACGCGCGAGTGGCTCGACGGCCTCGCCGCCTCGGGCGGCTGGCGTGGCGGTGGCGCGCGCTGGCTGTCGGGCGCGCTGCTCGGCGGGCAGTACTCGACCTCGGCGTGGCGGCTCGACGCGTCCGGCGGCGCGCTCGCCGACATCGGCCCGCACGCGTTCGACCTGCTCGACGCCGCCCTCGGCCGCATCACCGACGTGCTCGCGGCCCACCGCGGCCCCGACGACCTGTGGCAGCTGATGTTCGCCCACGAGGGTGGCGCCACGAGCACCGCGACGCTGTCGCTGCGGCTGCCGGTTCAGCCGACCGTGGTCGAGGTCGCGGTCTACGGCGAGCACGGCTACCGGACACTCGGCCGCAAACCAGGCACCGCTGGGGAGTCCTACACCGCCCTGTTGGACGACTTCGCGGCCATGGTCGCGAGTGGCACGACCACGCACCCGTGCGACGTCCACCGCGGCCTGCACCTGTCCGCGCTCATCGAGAAAGCGCGCGAGCTCGCCGGGTAGTACACAGGCTCGGACCCTTGTTTTCCGTTGTGGACCAAGGCTTTTCACCAAGTCGGCGAAATCCTTCCACAGGGTTGTCCACAGCATCCACTATGGACGGTCCGCGCCTCGACCGAACCACGGGAAGCCGTTTCGCGCCACCGGAAAGATCACCGAATAGTGCGGCCCGCTGAGCATGCCGACTCGAACCGGCAATGCGAAGGTTGATCTTGGGAGGGCGGGAAGAAGCAGTTCGGAGGGGTTCGAGAAGGGAAGCGCATGGGTGCCTTGCTGCGCGCTTTCTGGGGGGTCATCCCGATCACGGCCATCGCGTTGCCGTACGCGCTGCTCTGCTGGCCGTTGCTCGCCGCGCGGAGGCGGCGAAGAAGCGGCGGCATCAGCCTCGGCCACGCGTCGGCGACCGCGGCCGTCGACGTGACGGCGGTGACGATCGGCGCGCTCGTGCTCTGCCTGGTCATCATGCCCGTCGGCACCGCTTCGGGGAGCACCCTCGACCTCGTGCCCGGCGCCGACCTCTCCGCCGCGCTGTCCGACGACGGCTCGCTCTGGCAGGTCATCGGCAACCTGCTCCTCCTGTGCCCGCTGGGCGCGCTCGTGCCGCTGCGCCTGCGCCGGCTGCGGTCGCTCAGCCGGATCGCGCTCACCGCGTTGAGCGCGTCCGTGCTGGTGGAGGTCACACAGTTCCTCATCCAGAGCGGCCGCGTGACCTCGACCGATGACGTGCTGCTCAACACCATCGGCGCCACGCTCGGCGCCGCACTGACCCGCCGCGGCTGGCGCTACTTCGACGTGGTGCCCATGGTCGCGATCCCGCAGCAGGTACGGCGGACCGTCTGCAACGCACCCGTCCGCCTGCGGGTGCCACGGTCGGTGTGGGACACGCGCTACGTCGGAATCGGCCACCCGGAACGGCGCTGAGCCGGCCGAACACCGCGGTAAATCGCTTGCGCCCGCTGGGACACTGAAAGTTCTCGGATCTTCGGACGAAGGAACGCCTATGTTTGCCGCCGCTGCTCGCGACGGCCGAGGTCAGGCCTGACGCGAGCCCGTCAGCCGTCCTTCCCACGCCCTGCCCGCCTCGGCAGCGCGCGTGGGTTTCCTTCGACCCCGAAAGGGATCACCCAGCATGTCCGCCCTTCAGGCGTATGTCCGTGCCACCGCGCCCCGAGGCCGTGACGTCGAACGGATCGGCCCGTTCCTCGCGACCTTCTCCCGCACCAGCGACCACCCGATGCTCAACTACGCGATCCCCGACGACGGCGCCACGCCGTCACTCGCGGAGATCACCGCGCTGACCGAGGCGTACGCGGGCCGCGGCCTGCAGCCCCGGCTGGAGTTCTTCACCGAAGCCGCACCCGACCTGGAGAAACTCCTCGTCGAGCGGGGGTATTCGCTCGAGCGGCGCGTCCCGCTCATGACGTGTACCCCGGCCGACTTCGTGGACCGCCCGGCACCCGCCGGAATCCTGCTCCGTGTGCCGGAGACGGACGCCGACCTGCGCAGCCTGCGTTCGGCGCAGAACGTGGCCTTCGGCGAGTCGCCGGAGGTGTCCGAGGCGGAGCTGGCGAGCACCCGCTCGTTCGGCGACCGCGCCGTGCGCGCCGAGGACACCGCGACCGGCGCGGTGATCGGCGGCGGGTTCGCGCTGGACATCGTGGACGGTGCGGCCGAGGTCGCCGGCATCGCCGTCGCCGAGGCTTATCGCGGCCGTGGCATCGCGTCGGCGATCACGGCGCACCTGACCCGCCTGGTCCACGAGCGAGGCGGCCCCACGGCCTTCCTCACCCCGGGCGACCTGGGCATCGCCACGGTCTACCGCCGCGTCGGCCACCAGCCGGCCGGCGAATGCGTGCACCTGTCGGTGAGCTAGTCGTCGAACCGGCCGCCGCGGCCGCGTTTCACGTCGCTGCGGCGTTTTTTCGCGGCCAGGCGGCGTTCCTTCGAACCCCGGGAGGGTTTGGTGGGACGCCGCTTGGCCGGCGGCGGCGCGGAAGCCTTGAGCAGCAGGTCGGCGAGGCGTTCGCGCGCGGCGTCGCGGTTCTGCAGCTGCGAACGCTGCTCGCTGGCGGCGATGGTGAGCACGCCGTCGACGAGACGACCCGCCAGCCGCGACAAGATCCGCTCGCGCAACGGCTCCGGGATCACCGCCGACCGCGCGACGTCGAACGAGAGCTCCACGCGCGAGTCGGTGGTGTTCACGCCCTGCCCGCCCGGTCCGGACGACCGGGAGAAGCGCTCGCTCAACTCGGCCGCCGGGATTACGAACCGGGAGCCGACCACCACGTCCTCTGCCACGTCGTCCAGTCTTCCAGCCGCGACAACCGCGTTTCTAGAACCGCGGGTGGTCGCCCGAGAGCACGGCGCGCGGGCCGTCGGGGTCGTCGGCCGGCTGCACGTCGCCGAGGATCCACGCCGGCACGTGGCGCGCGGTCAGCACGGCCAGCGCGCGGTCGACGTCCTCGGCCGACACGATCGCGACCATGCCGATGCCCATGTTGAACGTCTTCTCCAGCTCGGCGCGCTCGACCTTGCCGCGCTGCCTGATCAGGGCGAACACCGGCGCCGGCGTCCACGTGCCGCGCTCCAGCCGCGCGACGAGGCCCCGCGGCATCACGCGCGCCAGGTTCGCCTCGAGGCCGCCGCCGGTGATGTGCGCGAACGTGCGCACCTCGGTCTCGGCGGCCAGCGCCAGGCAGTCCTTGGCGTAGATCTTCGTCGGCTCCAGCAGCTCTTCGCCGAGCGTGCGGCCGAACTCCTCGACGTGCCCGCCGAGCGGCATGCGCGCGATGTCGAGCAGCACGTGGCGGGCCAGCGAGTAGCCGTTGGAGTGCAGGCCCGAGGAGCCCATGGCCAGCACGACGTCGCCCGGGCGCACCTTCTCCGGCGTGAGCAGCGCGGACGCCTCGACCACGCCGACGCCGGTGGCCGAGATGTCGTAGTCGTGCTCGCCCATCAGGCCCGGGTGCTCGGCCGTCTCGCCGCCGAGCAGGGCGCAACCGGCCTGCACGCAGCCCTCGGCGATGCCGCCGACGAGCGCCGCGATCTTCTCCGGGATGACCTTGCCGACGGCGATGTAGTCCTGCAGGAACAGCGGCTCGGCGCCGGTCACGACCAGGTCGTCGACGACCATGGCCACCAGGTCGATGCCCAAGGTGTCGTGCTTGTCGAGAGCCTGCGCGACCGCGATCTTGGTGCCCACGCCGTCGGTGGACGACGCGAGCACCGGCTCCTTCCACTTGTCGAGCTTGAGCGAGAACAGCCCCGCGAACCCGCCGACACCACCGCGCACCTCGGGGCGGGTGGCGCGCTCGGCGTGGGGCTTGAGCAGCTCGACGGCCTGGTCACCGGCTTCGATGCTGACGCCGGCGGCTGCGTACGTGGCGCTCGTGGACTCGCTCACGGAAGCGGACTCCCTACTGGACAATTCGGACTAGGGACGCCGGACGGCGTCTTCGGCACCGTACCCGGCCGGGCTGACCGGAGTCGCTTTGCCATTGACCGAATCCATGCTTTCCAGCAGGTGCTTGCCGATCAACGCGTCGTCCGGCAGGTCGATGGGGTATTCGCCGGAGAAGCACGCGGTGCACAGGCGCGTCTTCGGCTGCTCCGAGGCCGCGACCAGGCCGTCGAGCGAGATGTAGCCCAGCGAGTCGGCTCCGATGGAGCGGCGGATGCCGTCGAGGTCGACGCCGTTGGCCACGAGTTCGGCGCGCGAGGCGAAGTCGATGCCGTAGAAGCACGGCCAGCGGACGGGCGGTGAGGCGATCCGCACGTGGACCTCGAGCGCGCCGGCCTCGCGCAGCATGCGCACGAGCGCGCGCTGGGTGTTGCCGCGCACGATCGAGTCGTCGACCACGACCAGGCGCTTGCCGCGGATCACGTCGCGCAGCGGGTTGAGCTTCAGCCGGATGCCCAGCTGGCGGATCGTCTGCGACGGCTGGATGAACGTGCGCCCGACGTAGGCGTTCTTGACCAGGCCGGTGCCGTACGGGATGCCCGAGCCCTGCGCGTAGCCGATCGCGGCCGGCGTGCCGGACTCCGGCACGGGCATGACCAGGTCGGCGTCGGCCGGGTGCTCGCCGGCGAGCCGGCGGCCGATCTCCACGCGCGTGGCGTGCACGCTGCGGCCGGCGATCGTGGTGTCGGGCCGGGCGAGGTAGACGTACTCGAACACGCAGCCCTTGGGCTCCGGGTTCGCGAACCGCGACGAACGCAGGCCTTCGGCGTCGATGGCGATGAGCTCACCCGGCTCGACCTCGCGCACGAACGACGCGCCGCAGATGTCCAGCGCGGCCGTCTCGCTCGCCACGACCCAGCCGCGCTCCAGGCGGCCGAGCACCAGCGGGTGCACACCGTGGGGGTCACGGGCGGCGTAGAGCGTGTTCTCGTCGGCGAAGACGAGGCAGAACGCGCCCTTGAGCGTCGGCAGCAGCTCCATGGCCGCGGCCTCGATGCCCTTGTCGGCCGCGTTGGCGGCGAGCAGGCCGCAGACGAGGTCGGAGTCGCTGGACGAGCCGGTGAGGCCCGCGTGCGGCTTGAGGCCGGCGGCCTTCGTGCGGTCGCGCAGCTCGGCGGTGTTGACGAGGTTGCCGTTGTGCGCGAACGACAGGCCGCTGCCGGTGGCCGTGGTGCGGAAGATCGGCTGCGCGTTCTCCCAGATCGTGGCGCCGGTCGTGGAATAGCGGCAGTGCCCGACGGCGATGTGGCCCTGCAGCGACTGCAGCACCTGCTCGTCGAACACCTGGCTGACCAGGCCGAGGTCCTTGAAGACCACGATCTGCGAGCCGTCGGAGACCGAGATGCCGGCCGCCTCCTGCCCGCGGTGCTGCAGTGCGTACAGGCCGTAGTAGGTCAGCTTCGCGACCTCTTCCCCGGGAGCCCAGACGCCGAAGACGCCACACTCCTCGCGGGGTTCCGGTTCGGGCTGGTCAGGACTGACGGAGGGGTCGGAAACCACCGAGGTGCTCCCAGGAAGACGTGGGCGGGCCAAGTCCAAGTGTAAGGGGTGTTAAGGCGGGTCTCGCCGTGCGCGACGTGGTTCTCCCCACTCCGCGGGCTCGTCCGGCGACCACTTCAGGAGAGCGGTGCTCGCGTTGTGGATCTTGGTTCTCGGCCCCGAACGTGAACCAGGCCCCGCACGACGTGGCTGTCCACGTCGCACGGGGCCTGAAGATCAAGGGTGTTTCAGCGGGCCGCGAGCCACTTCGAAGTGCCGCCTCGCCCGGGCACCCAGCACCCCTTGGCGGGGGCGAGCGCCTTGGCTTCCTCGGCTTCCTCGGCTTCCTCATCGGGGAGCGCGAGGACCTCGGTCAGCACCTCGGCGACTTCACCGCGGCGGCGCCACAGCCACCTCTCGGGCTCGAAGACGTTGTCCTCCGTGCCCGGCACGCGCGTGGCGATCGCGTCGTCCTCGGCGTTGAGCCGGACGACGTCCACCACGTTGTCGTGGACCCGGACGCCGACCACGGCTTCGAACTCGCCGTTCGCGTCCGTCTGGTGCACGAACTGGTACCCGCGACCGATGAGCTCCTGGAGACCGATCTCGACGGTCTCCATCGCGTCAGCCGAGGACATCGTCGAATTCGCCGTCCTTCGCGCCGGCGAGGAAGGCGGCCATCTCCGCGCGGGTGTAGACGAGCGCCGGGCCGGTCGGGAAGCGGGAGTTGCGCATCGCGATCTCGCCGGAAGCCAGCGGAGCGACCTCCACACAGTTGCCCACAGCGCCGCTGTAGCTCGCCTTGCGCCACTGGGCGCCGGTCAGACGGTCGGCCGGAATGCCGTTCTCGAACCGCTCAGCCATGATCCCCACCTTCCGGGACGGTGAAAAGCTCAGGAATCTGCACGTGCATCTACCTGTGACTGGGACGCTAGCACGCGCTCATGCAGCGGTAAATGCACGTGCAGAAGTTTCTGCAAGTTTCTCACTGCGTGACGACACGCTTCAGTAGAAAGTCCCGCTCGGGCGATCACATCACCACTCGAAGGGGTGAAAACTTACGCTGCGTCGCTGTTGACGCCGGGAAAGTCGCGCTGAGCGAAAGTCTGACAAACCGCCGATCTCACCGGGTGAACAGCCGCGACGGCGGGTGAGCGACGAGATTTTTCAGTGAACACCGGCTCGTGGCCCGGAAAGCACCTCAACGCCCCGGGAGAGTGGTGGGCCGCCGGCACCCTCGCAACGCAGCGGAGGGCCACTCAGCGGCTCAGGCAGGCCGTAAACTCAGCGCGGCTCAGATCTCCGCGCGCCGCTTGGCCAGCCGGGCCCGGCTGCGCTCCGGCGTCTCCGCGTCGACGGCCAGCAGGTCGAGCGCGCGGCCGTACTTCTCGATCTCGTCGCGCTTGTCGAGGTAGTGGGCGCCCGTGAGGTACTCGACGTAGGCGATGTTCGGCAGTTCCGATTCGGCGAAGCGCAGGAGCGCAAAGGCGTGCTCGGCCGAAAGGCCGCTGCGGCAGTACGGCAGGACCTGCACCGACACGTGGGGCAGCGTGGTGACCTCGAGCAGGTACTCGAGCTGCTGTTTGAACACCTTCGGCCCGCCGATCGGCCGGTAGAGCACCGACTCGTCGAGCACCGCCCACACGCGGGGCGCGTCGGGCCGGGCCAGCATCTTCTGGCGGCGCATGCGCAGGGCCACGAGCTGGTCGACCTTCTCGTCGGCCATCTCGGGGCGGCCGTGGCTGAAGATCGCGCGGGCGTACGGCTCGATCTGCAACAGGCCGGAGACGAACAGCGGTTCCCAGATCTGGATGCGCGACGCGGCCTCTTCGAGACCGACGAGGTCGGTGAACCACCCGGGGACGGTTTCACCGAACTTGCGCCACCAGCCGGCCTCGTTCGACTGCTTGACCATGTCGAGGAACGCGCGGCGCTCCTCCTCTTCGGCGACGCCGTACATGGTGAGCAGGTCGGCGACGTCGCGTTCCTTGAAGCCGACGCGGCCGAGCTCGAGGCGGGAGATCTTGGACTCGGAACCACGGATGTTGTAGCCCGCTTGCTGACGCGTGATCCCGGCTTCCTCACGCAGCTTGCGCAGCTGTGAGCCGAGGATCATCCGGCGCGCAGTCGGGCCGAGACTCTGCTCGCCACCGGACGCGTTCACCGCGTTCATGACCGGGACCTTCCGTACGCCGCTCGTTTACCTGGGGGATTCCAGCCCGACTACCCAAAGTACACGTACAGAGCCAACCCGTATAGCACGGCTCGGCACGCGTCGGGTTTGTCCTCCCGATTCTACGGAGAGTCTGCGCCGAACAACACAGTCAGGTGAGTATTCACCGGTCAAGGCCCCAGGCGGTCAGAGCCGGACCACGGGCAACCAGTGTGAAAGGTCGGCCCGCGAGCCCGACGCCGTCACGCGCGCAGCGTCGACGGCACTGGGCCAATCGAGAAGGCCCGTCGCCAGTTCGAGCCACGTGCGGGGGTCGGTTTCGATCACGTTCGGTGGCGTCCCCCGGGTGTGGCGGGGACCTTCGACGCACTGCACGGCGGCGAACGGCGGCACGCGCACTTCGACACTCCGGCCGGGCGCGTCGGCAGCGAGCGCCTTGAGGCTCAGCCGCACCGCGGCGGCCAGCTCGGGCCGCGCCGGATCCGGCCCGTCACCTCGCAACCAGCCCGAAACGGCCAGCACCGCCGCCCGTAACTCAGCGGGATCGACCGAACGCGAAGAGGCCATGGCCCAACAGTAGAGTGACGTCGGACGAACATTCAGCACCCGGCACCGAGGGACGGCGATGGCGCAGCGGGACGAGGCAGATCGGATGGTTTCCCCGACCACCCCCGCGGGGCGCCGCGGCAAACCGGCGGGCAAGCCCGCCACCGCGGGCCGGCACGGCCGGCGCGGACCGCAGGGCAAACCCGAGATCACCCCCGAGATGCGGGCCAACGCGCGCGCCAACCCCAACAGCTGGCTCTACGTCATCGATGAGGCGTTCGACCCGGGCGGCCCCGTTCCGTCGTGGGCCGTCGTGGGCGCGTACCCGGTGAACGCCTCGGGCGACGTCGTCGAGGACTTCCACCCCAACGACCGCTACCGGCCCTCGCCGAAGGCGCTCGGCTACCCCGAGCCCGGCACGGAGCTCGAACGGCTGCTGCAGCTCGTGCGCACCGAGCACCGCCCGGCCGAAGACCTGCCGAAGGTCATCCTCGACTCGACGCTGTTCGTCTACGCCATGTCCCCCGTGCAGCGCACGGTCATCGGCTTCCACAACACCGACGGCCGCGTGATGGTGCCCGCCTACACCGCCAAGTCGCTCGTGCCGCGCGAGTGGCCGCACGCGCGCGCTGTGCTGGGGCGCGACATCGTCGGCCTGCTCGCCGGGCACCCCGTGGCCATCAACCCGCACGATCTCATCACCGCCGTCGTGCCGGCCGAGCACCTGCTGAAGGCGCTGGCCGAAGAACGGCGCTGACCGGCTTTTCAACCGGGTCTTTTTCAACTGACGTCGTTTCGACTGAGTCTTTCGGAACTGCCCGCTGTCCACTCTGCGGTTTCAAGAGTGGGCAGCGGGCTTTTTCGTACCCGCGACCCGTCACCCTCACGAATCCCGACCCGGCCCCGACCTGCGGCACTCACTCCATCGGGTGATCACCGAGTCGCCGGAACGGCGGCTTGCGGGCATCGTTTGCCTTCGTTGGAGTACACGCGTCCGGTTGGGAGCCCAGGGTGAAGCGTCGTAATCCGCTGCTGCGCTGGAGCGCCACGGTGTGGAGCGCCGCGGTCGTTTCCGGGCTCGCTCTGTGCACCCCGGCCACGGCCGCGCCGAGCTACGAAGGCGCCGACGACCACTACGCCGGCTCGCAGATCGAGAAGTACGAGGGCGTCGCCGGCGCGCCGAACGTCGAGTACACCGCGAGCGACCAGGTTCTCGGTCACGACGTGAGCGGGCACCAGGGCGCGGTGGACTGGACCGCCGCCGCGAAGGCCGGCGCGAAGTTCGTCTACGTGAAGGCCACCGAGGGCACCGGGTTCGTCAACCCGCAGTTCGCCCAGCAGTACAACGGTTCATACCAGGCCGGGATCACTCGCGGTTCGTACCACTTCGCGCGCCCCGACGTGTCCGACGGCGCGACGCAGGCCAACTACTTCCTCGCCCACGGCGGCGGTTGGTCCAAAGACGGCAAAACGCTGCCGGGCGCGGTCGACATGGAGTACAACCCCTACGGCGAGACCTGTTACGGCAAGGATCCTGCCGGCATGGTCGCGTGGGTCAAGTCCTTCTCGGACACCTACCGCGCGCGCACCGGGCGGCTGCCCACGATCTACACGTCCACGAGCTGGTGGAAACGCTGCACCGGCAACAGCGCGGCGCTCGGCGCGAATCCACTGTGGCTCGCGCGTTACAACACACAGATCGGCGAGCTGCCCGCCGGCTGGCACAGCCAGGCGATCTGGCAGTTCGCGGACGCGGGTTCGCTGCCGGGAGACCAGAACTGGCTCAACGGTCCCCTCACAAGCCTCCGCAATCTGGCAATCGGGTGAACATTCGTTACGACGCAGGGAATTAGTAGTCATCGACCGATGAAAATCACCCACGCGAACTTTTAACTTCACGGATCTTGATGACAAATCGAGGGACGTCATCAAGAATCTCCAGCGGGCGGCTACCTGCAATAGCCGCCCTCAGCGAGGGTATCTGTGAAGGGATTCAACGATGTCCACTTCCCGAAGAGGACGGCGGGCGACCCTGCTCTCCGTTCTGGCCATCCCCACCGTGGCGCTCCTGCTCGGCTCCACGGCCCAGGCGACGGCCGCTCCCTACAACCCGGACCAATCGGCCAGTGAGATCACTGCGATAAACGCCGACATCCAGACGCACAACCACGAACTGGGGTCCCAAATCCGCCGGGTGGAGGGCGATTCCTCAACCCCGGCATCCAAAGTCGCAGCGCAGCAGCCGCAGCCCGCGGCCGCCCTCCCGAACCAGGTCCTGGCCACCGTGCCGGGCATGGACGTCGCCAGCTACCAGGGCAACGTCAACTGGGCGAGCTGGTGGAGCCAGGGCAAGCGGTTCGTCTGGACCAAGGCGACGGAGAGCACGAGCTACACGAATCCGTATTTCGCCCAGCAGTACAACGGTTCGTACAACCAGGGCTTCATCCGTGGTGCGTACCACTTCGCCACCCCGAACACCTCCAGTGGCGCGGCGCAGGCGACCTACTTCGTCGCCCACGGCGGCGGGTGGTCCAAGGACGGCAAGACCCTGCCGGGCGCGCTCGACATGGAGTACAACCCGTACGGCGCGACCTGTTACGGCCTGAGCCAGGCCGCCATGGGCGCGTGGATCCGCGACTTCCACGACACCTACCACGCCAAGACCGGCCGCTGGCCCGTCATCTACACCTCGGCGAGCTGGTGGAACCAGTGCGTGGGCACGTCGCAGAACTTCTCGTCCACGGTGCCGCTCTGGGTCGCGCGGTACGCGTCGTCGGCCGGCACGCTGCCGAACGGCTGGGGCTACTACACCGTCTGGCAGTACACCTCGAGCCCGCTCGACCAGGACACCTTCAACGGTGCCCTCGACCGGGTCCAGGCCCTGGCCAACGGCTGATCCACTCGTGAGCGACAGCTGATTCACCGCTGAGGTTCCCGGCCGCCCCGACCTGCGGGGGCGGCCGGGAGCTTCGTTCTCGTCACGTCTTTTGTGCCGTGGCTCCCGACCTTGCAGAATGCACCTCACGTGGGGAGGAACCGCCGGCGCTCGCCGGTCGTCAGACCACGGCGCGAAACGGTGCACCAGGAAGGGCGGAACCGGAGATGACCTACCCACCGCAGCCAGGGCAGGGCGGCCAGCCGGACCCCTACGGCCAGAGCTGGCAGCAGCCCGGCACGGGCGGGGTTCCCCAGCAGCCGGGGTGGGATCCGAACGCGCAACAGCAGCCGGGCCAGCAGCCCGGATGGGACCCGAACGCGCAGCAGGGCGGCCAGCAACAGGGCTGGGATCCGAACACCCAGCAGCAGTACCCCGGGCAGCAGCCGTACGGCCAGCCCTACCAGCAGCAATACCCCGGCACCCAGCAGTACCCGCAGCAGGGCTGGGACCCGAACCAGCCCTACGGCGGCGGGTACGGCGGTGGCCCCCAGCCGCCGAAGAACAACAAGACCGGGCTGTGGATCGGCATCGCCGTGGCCGTGGTGGTCGTGGTGGCGCTGGGCATCACCGGCTTCGTCGCGCCCGGCTTCTTCCTGAGCAAGGACTCGGAATCCACGGCGCAGACGCAGAACCCGGTGCCGCCGCCCGCGCAGTCGTCGCGGCCGCAGCTGCCCACCGGCGAACCGTCGGAGCCGGGCCTGCCGACCGACGAGACCGACATCCCCGGCACCGGCGGTGGCGGCAGCTCGCCGGCCGAGGGCAAGCAAGCCATCGACGCGTTCGTGGCGAAGATCAACGCCAAGGACGGCGCCGGCGCCACCGCGATGACGTGCCAGGGCAGCGAGGCCTTCTCGAAGGACAGCATCGACGAGGCCACCACCGGCACCCCGGCGCTCAAGGTCGAGGGCTACGACGGCACCGCCACCGTCACGGCCACCCTCGAAGGCGACCTGTCCGGAAAGGACGCCAACGGCTCGGTGATCGCCACGAGCGTCGGCGGCAACTGGTGCATCGGGTTCTTCTTCGTCATCGCCTTCTGATCGGTGCGGTCCCCACTGCTCTGGACGTTCGTCGCGTCCGTGCTGCTGCTGTGCGGGGTCGGGGGCTGGCTGCTCACCGACCCCGCCACCAGCCGCAGTGATGCCCTGAAGACCGCCGGGCTGGCCGGCGGCGCGGTCGTGGCGCTCTACGCGCTGTGGCTCAACGACCGGCGCCGCCGTGTCGAGGAGGCGCGCCAGGAGATCGAGCGGCAGCGCCACGACCTGGAGATGCGCCGCGCCGAACAAGACCGTGAACGCGTGTCGGACGAGCGGTTCGCCAAGTCGGTGGAGCTGCTCGGGCACGAGGCCGACCAGGTGCGCGTCGGTGCGCTGCACGCGTTGGCGGGCCTGGCACGCAGCCGGCCGACGTACACGCAGACCGTACTCGACGTGCTGTGCGCTTATCTGCGGCGGCCGTTCAAGCACGCGCGGTATGAGGATCCTGAGGTCAATGAGGGGCCTGAGGTCGAGCGGGAGCTGCAGGTCCGCCTGACCGCGCAGCGGCTCGTCGCCGAACTGCTGCCATGGGCGTCCGATGTGGACGCGCCGAGCTACGACCTCGACCTCACCGGCGCCGTGCTGGAGTACCTCGACCTGTCCCGCCGCAAGATCGGCCGACTGCTGCTGCGCTACGCGTCGTTGCACAGCAGCACGAACCTCAGCGGCTGCCTGATCACGGACCGCGCGTACTTCACCGCCGCCGGCACGGGCAACGGCCGCTTGATCGGCAACTTCCGCTGCCGCGGCGCGAAGTTCCTGGACTACGCGTGGTTCAGCGGCACGGTGTTCACCGAGAACGCCGACTTCACGGAGACGACCTTCGCCGGGCGCACCGCGTTCAAGGAGGCCGTGTTCACCAAGGACGCGTTCTTCACCGACGCTTCGTTCGACGATTCACTCGACCTGCGCTGGGCGACGTTCGGCGGCCACGCCGACCTGCGCTTCGCGCGCGTGCCCGAGCACCTTTCGCTCTACGATACGAAAGTTACGTCCACAAAGGACAATCAGCTCCCCGACGGCTGGCTGCTCGCGCCCCTCGACGACGGCGTCGCGCGCCTCACCGTGCCGGAGAGCTGACCGTCGCGATCGGGCGCACGCAAAAGGGCCGCTCCCCGGTGTCCGGGAAGCGGCCCTCTGCGATCAGGAACTTCAGTCGAACAACGCCGGCAGCGTCTTCTCCCAGGTCTCACGCAGCTCGTCGAGCGAGAACTCCGTGATGCCCTGCAGCTCGAGCGCGCGTGAGTCCGGGTCGACGACACCGGTCTTGCGCCACGGAAGCCCGCGCGCGGTGCACATCTCCGTGAACCGCAGCTCCTCCGTGCGCGGCACCGCCACGAGCACGCGGCCCGAGGACTCGGAGAACAGCTGCACGAACGGGTCCTGGTCGCGGTCGAGGAACACGCGCGCCCCGCACTGTCCGATGAGGACGGTCTCGACGAGGGCCTGCGCGAGGCCACCGTCGGCGAGGTCGTGGGCGGCGGAGATCATGCCGTCGCGCGAACCGGCGACGAGGATCTCGCCCAGGAGCTTCTCGCGAGCCAGATCCACGCGCGGGGGCACACCGCCGAGGTGGCCGTGGAGCTCACGGGCCCAGGCGGAGCCATCGAGCTCGTCGTGGGTGTCACCGAGCAGCAGCAGCGTCTCGCCGGCCTCCGCGCCGATGCCGGTGGGGATGCGCCGGGTGACGTCGTCGATCACGCCGAGCACCGCGATCACGGGCGTCGGCAGGATCGCCGTGTCGCCGGTCTGGTTGAAGAAGCTCACGTTGCCGCCGGTCACCGGGATGCCCAGCTCGACGCACGCGTCGGCCAGCCCGTGCACGGCCTGCTCGAACTGCCACATCACGGCCGGGTCGGTCGGGGCGCCGAAGTTGAGGCAGTCGGACACCGCGACCGGCGTCGCGCCGCCCGTGGCGACGTTGCGGTACGCCTCGGCCAGCGCGAGCTGCGCGCCGCGGTACGGGTCGAGGTAGACGAACTTCGCGTTGCAGTCGGTGGACACCGACACGCCGCGGCCGCTCGACTCGTCGATCCGGATCATGCCGGAGTCCGACGGCTGGGCCAGCACGGAGTTGCCGCGCACGTAGCGGTCGTACTGCGCCGTGACCCATTCCTTCGACGCCTGGTTCGGCGAGGAGATGAGCTTGAGCAGGTCGGCCCGCAGCTCTTCGGGGGTCGACGGCCGCTTGAGCGAGGCCGACGTGTCGGCGATCAGCGCGTCCTGGCTCGCCGGGCGCTGGATCGGGCGGTCGTAAACCGGGCCCTGGTGCGCGACCGTGTGGGCCGGGACGTCGACCACGACCTCGTCGTGCCACGTGATCACGAGGTTGTCGCCGTCGGTGACCTCGCCGATGTCGGTGGCGATCACGTCCCACTTGGCGCACACGGCCATGAACGCCTCGACGTTCTCCGGCGAGACGACCGCGCACATGCGCTCCTGCGACTCGCTCGAGAGCACCTCGGCCGGCGTCATGCCGGTGGCGCGCAGCGGCACGCGGTCGAGGTAGACGTGCATGCCGCCGTCACCGGCGGCCGCCAGCTCCGACGTCGCGCAGGACAGCCCGGCGCCGCCGAGGTCCTGGATGCCGACGACGAGCTTCTCCTTGAACAGGTCGAGGCAGCACTCGATGAGCACCTTCTCGGTGAACGGGTCGCCGACCTGCACGCTCGGCAGCTTGCGGCGGCCGGCCGCGGTCTCGTCGCCGGAGAACGTGTCGCTCGCCAGCACGGACACGCCGCCGATGCCGTCGAGGCCGGTGCGCGCGCCGAACAGGATGATCTTGTTGCCCGTGCCCGAAGCGAACGCGAGGTGCAGGTCCTCGACGCGCATGGCGCCGACGCACAGGGCGTTGACCAGCGGGTTGCCGCTGTAGGACGGGTCGAACACCAGCTCGCCGCCGATGTTCGGCAGGCCGAGGCAGTTGCCGTAGCCGCCGACGCCGGCGACCACACCGGGCAGCACGCGCTTGGTGTCGGGGGCGTCGGCCGGGCCGAAGCGCAGCGCGTCGGCCACCGCGAGCGGACGCGCGCCCATGGCCATGATGTCGCGGACGATGCCGCCGACGCCCGTGGCCGCGCCCTGGTAGGGCTCCACATAGGACGGGTGGTTGTGGCTTTCGACCTTGAAGGTGACCGCCCAGCCGTCGCCGATGTCGACCACGCCGGCGTTCTCGCCGATGCCCGCGAGCATCTTCGACTTCATCTCGTCGGTGGCCGTCTCGCCGAAGTAGCCCAGGTGCTTCTTCGAGGACTTGTACGAGCAGTGCTCGCTCCACATGACGGAGTACATCGCGAGCTCGGCGTCGGTGGGCCGGCGGCCGAGGATCTCGCGGATCCGGGCGTACTCGTCTTCGGCAAGGCCGAGTTCGACGTACGGCTGCTTGGTCTCGGGGGTCTCCGCGGCACGTGCGGTGGTGTCAGTATTGATGACAGAGCTGCTGGTCACAGTGTTTGATCCAGGGTCCGTGTCAGGGTTCGCCACACCTCTAAGACTACGTGTCAGCCCCGTCACACCCGCAGGTGCCCGGACTTGTTCGCCGGGGGAACTGTGCCGCTGTTTACCAACGCGACCACAGTCACGGCGGGGACAGTTGCCGAACCTGGTAACCGTCCGGTGCGTGCCCGCCTACTTTCGGTCGGATTGGTAAATGAGTCGCGCGGCGTGTGTGAACCGGCTTACCGTCGACAATCGTGCTCTCCGCCACATATCCCTTCGCCTCGCCTCGGCTGCCCGCCCGGCCGACGGCCGGTCGCTACCTGCTCGCGGTGCTGCGTTCGCGCCCGTGGCTGGTGGTGACGGCCGCGTTCACAGGCGCCTGCTGGTCGCTGCCCAGCGCGCTGCTGCCGCTGGTGATCGGCCGCGGCATCGACGCGATCGCGGCGGACGACACCGGCGCGATCTGGCGCTGGGCGCTGGTGGCGGCCGGGCTGGGCGTATTCCAGGCGGGCTTCGGCACGTGGCTGCACTTCACGTCGTACGGCATGTGGATCCACGGCGCGGGCACCACGCAGCGCCTGGTCACCACGCACACCACGCGCCTGGGCGCGACCCTGCGCGAGGCGACGACGACCGGCAACGTCGTGGCGGTGACGTCGTCGGACATCAACTGGATCGGCAACACCTACGAGGTGATCGGCCGGACCGTGGGTTCGATCGTCGCGTTCGTGGTGATCGGCATCGTGATGCTGGGCTCGTCGCCGCTGCTGGGCGTGGTCGCCTTGGTCGGCGTGCCGCTGGCGGTGCTCGGGATCGGGCCGCTGCTGAAGCCGTTGCAGAAGCGCAAGACCGTGCAGCGCGAGAACCTCAGCGAGGTCAACGCGCTGGGCGCCGACATCGTGTCCGGCCTGCGGATCCTGCGCGGGGTCGGGGGCGAGCGGCGGTTCCTGAATCGGTTCCACGACGCGAGCCAGCTGGTGCGCCGCTCGGGTGTCGAGGTCGGGCGCGCGGAGGCGTGGCTGGCCGCGGCGGCGATCGTGCTGCCGGGCCTGGTCACCGTGGCGATCACGTGGCTGGGCGCGCGGCTCGCGCTGGACGGCACGATCGGCGTGGGCGAGCTGGTGGCGTTCTACGGGGTCTCGGCGTTTCTCGTGGTGCCGGTGGACACGGCGACGGAGGCCGTGGGCGCGGTCAGCTCCGGTCTCGTGTCGGCGCGCAAGATCTGCGCTCTGCTGTCGCTGCGGCCCCGGCTGGCCGAGCCGGCGGCGCCGGTGCCGCTGCCCGCCGGGCCGCTGGACCTGGTGGACACCGAGACCGGCATCCACCTGGCGGCGGGCAAGCTCACCGTCGTCGATCTCGGGGCCGACGCGGAGGCGCTGGCGGACCGCCTGGCGCGGTTCACGGACGCGGCCGAGCCGGTGCTGGCCGGTGGCGTGCCCGTGGACGAGGTCGCGCTGGCCGAGCTGCGTTCTCGGGTCGTGTACGCGCACAACCAGGACCTGTGGTTCTCAGGGGTGCTGCGCGAACAGCTGACCGCCGCGCTGCCGAGTGACGTGAGTGTGGAGGCGGCCCTGTACGCGGCCGACGCCGACGACATCATCGAGGCGCTGCCCCGCGGTGTCGACGAGCTGATCGGCGAGCGCGGGCGCGAGGTGTCGGGCGGCCAGCGGCAGCGGCTGAGCCTGGCGCGGGCGCTCGCGACGGACGCTGACGTGCTGCTGCTCGACGAGCCGACCTCGGCCGTCGACGCGCACACGGAGGCCAGGATCACCCAGCGCGTCGCGGATCTGCGGCGCGGGAAGACGACCGTGGTGTTCAGCCAGAGTCCACTGTGGACTCATGTGGCGGACGAGGTCGTGAGCGGGAAAGCGGTGACGGTGTGAAACGGCTCCCCCTCGCCTCGGGTCGCGACGTGCGGCGCTGGGCGGCACGCACGGCCGCCGAGCACCGGCGTGAGTTCTCGGTGATGCTCGGGCTGTTCTGCCTGGCCACGCTGATCGGGCTGACCGGGCCGCAGCTGCTCGGCCTGCTCGTGCAGGGCGTCGTCGACGGCGACAGCACGGTGCGCGTCGACCTGCTGGCCGTGGGTTTCGTGGTGGCGCTGCTGCTGCAGGCCTGGGCGAAGAAGGCGGCGCGCCTGCGTGGCCGCATGTTCGGCGAGCGCGTGCTGGCGCAGACGCGCGAGCGGTTCGTGGCCAACTCGCTGAGCCTGCCGCTCGGCACGGTCGAGGCCGCCGGCACCGGCGACCTGCTCAGCCGCGCGACGAGTGACATCAGCCGCCTCGACCACGCCGTGCGCTTCGCGGCACCGGAGATCCTGATCGCGGTGGTGACGGTGCTGCTGACCACCGTCGCGATGATCGCAACGTCGCCGCTGCTGGCGCTGGCGCTGCTCGTGGCGCTGCCGCTGCTGGTGCCCGTGAACATCTGGTACCAGCGCCGGATCCCCAAGCTGATGGCCTGGATGCTCGACCGCTGGGGCGACCTGCAGTCGGCCACGCACGAGACCGTCGAGGGCGCGCGGACCACCGAGGCGCTGAGCCTCACCGACCGCCGCATCCTGCTGGGCCGGGACGCCCTGGACGAGGCCGTGCTCGGCGAACGCCGCATGCGCGCGCTGCAGCTGCGGTGGCTGCCGTCGCTGGAGATCAGCTACGTGCTGCCGATCGCCGCATTGCTGGGCCTCGGTTTCTTCGCGTACTCGCAGGGCTGGGCGCAGCTGGGCACGATCACGACGATGCTGGCCTACGCCCAGGCCATGACGGCGCCGCTGAACGAGGCGCTGTTCTGGATGGAGGACCTGCAGGTGGCGCTGGCGGCGGCGCGCCGAATCCTGGGTGTGCAGCCGGCTCCGGCTCGTGCCGAGGTGACCACGGTGCCGGCCGGGCGCGACCTCGAGGTGCGCGACGTCCACTTCGGGTACACGGCCGATCGCGAGGTGCTGCACGGGATCGACCTGTCGGTACCGCGGGGCGAGCGCTTGGCGATCGTCGGGCCTTCGGGTGCCGGCAAGTCGACGCTGGGGCGGCTGCTCGCGGGCATCTCGGCGCCGACGTCGGGCTCGATTCGTGTCGGTGGCACGGAGGTTTCGTCGCTGGCGGAGGATCTGCTGCGCGGTGAGGTGCTGTTGCTGACGCAGGAACACCACACGTTCTCGGGTTCGCTGCGGGAAAACCTGTCGCTGCCGGCTCGGCGTGATGGCGGCGACTGGACGGACGCGGAGCTCCTGGCCGCGTTGACTTCGGCGGGTGCGGCGGAGTGGTTCGCTTCGCTGCCGGAGGGCTTGGACACGCGACTGGGTTCCGGTGCGTACGCGGTTCCGGCGGCGTTGGCGCAGCAGCTGGCGCTGGCGCGGGTCGTGCTGGCTGATCCGCACACGCTGGTCCTGGACGAGGCGACTTCGTTGCTGGACACGGGTTCCGCGCGTGAGCTGGAGCGCTCGCTGAACGCCGTGCTGGAGGGCCGCACGGTGATCGCCATCGCCCACCGCCTCCACACGGCCGCCGCGGCCGACCGCGTCGCCGTGGTCGAGGGCGGTCGGATCACGGAGCTGGGCTCGCACTCGGAACTGCTGGCGGCCGACGGGCCGTACGCACGGTTGGTGGCCGCGGCCACGTAACCGGCAGCCCGGCTGATCAGCCGGGCTGCCGGCAGATCAACACGTTGCACTGGGCATTGGGCGACAGATCCCGCAGCAGTACGGCCGGGTCCAGGTAGTTGACCGGGTTCACATCGAGGTCCAGCGGCGGCATCCGGAACGGCCCGGGGTCGGGCACGGGCGTGTCCTGAACGCCGCGCAGCAGGATGCGGAAGAAGTTGTAGTAGAGGTTCGAGCCTGACGGCGACGCACTCAGCAGGCCGGCCAGGTTCAGCGACGTGTCGCCGAGCGCGCCGGTCCAGGTGACCGTGATGCCGAGGCTCGGGATCATGAAGTTGTTCTGCTGCAAGGCGCCGACCATGGCGAACAGGTCGTCGGGCGCGCTGCCGATCATCGGCCCCGCCACCGTCTGCGCGTGGGGGAAGTTGGCCGAGGTGCACGAGCTGCCGCCGTTGTGCCAGAACAGGAAGCCGTAACACGGGTTGGTGGGCGTGTTCGCCCGCGCCTGCGTGAGGTAGTCGCTCGAGACGACGCGCTGCCCGCGCCAGCTGCCGTCGTGTTGCATCAGCAGCCCGAGCTTCGCGAACTGGGCCGGCGGGATGAACAGGTTCGCGTAGCCGTAGCTGTTCCCGGCCCGGTCGCGCAGCCAGAGGTAGCTGCCGCGCGGAATGCCGAGCGGGTCGAACAGCTCCCGCTGCGCGAAGTCCTGCAAATCCTCGCCGACGGCGCGCTGGAGCACCGCCGAGAGCAGGTCGGGCGTGCGCTGGCTGTACTCGAAGTGCGTGCCCGGCTCGTGGGTGAGCGGCTGGGCCAGCGCTTCCTGCGCGATGTCCGGGTCGGTGCCGATGGTCGCGAACTCCGACAGGATCGCCTCGTCCAGCCCGGAGGTCTCGGTGAGCAGGTCGCGGATCGTGACGGCGCGGTGCGCCGCGTCGCCCATCCCGGCGGGCAGGTACTTGCCGATCGGGTCGTCGAGCCCGATCCGGTGCTGGTCGTAGGCGATCCCGGTGAGGATCGAGACGACCGACTTGGTGGAGCTGAAGATCTCCACCGGCACGTGATCGGTGACCGGGTCGAGCAGGCCGCGGCCGATCCGGCAGTCGTAGCGGAAGATCTGGACGGAGGCGCGCAGGTGGGTCTGCGCGTAGGCCACCGCGGCGTCGACAGCGGCGGGATCCATCGCCTCCTCGGCGGGCGACGCCGTTTCGAATGCGGTGCCTTCCGCGGGGAGCGTGCAGCCCTGACGCGGCGCGGCGGTCGCCATGCCGGGGATGACCAGAGCCGTCACCAGCAGCAATGCCGCGGTGAGTGAGGCGACCACGCGTCGACGCATGCCGGCACTCCTTTGCTTGACCTGGCGGTAAAGCTAGCGCAGCTTTACCGCCGGGTAAAGCCGAGCGGATATGCTCGCCGGATGAACCGCTCCACTCGCGCCCGCCCCACCGACGACGAACTGCTCGACGCCGCCCGGACGGTCTTCGTGGAGTGCGGCTTCCGCGCCACCACCATGAACGCGATCGCCGAGCGCAGCCGTTCCACCAAACCCACGCTGTACGCCCACTTCGGCGACAAGGACTCCCTCTACCGCCGCCTGCTCGACCGCGAGGCCGCGGCCTGCCGCGCGCGGCTGTTCGCCGAATACGAACGCAACGACGGCCTCGGCCTGCGCGCCCAGGTCGCCGCCGATACCCAGGCCCTGTTCGACTACGCCGCCGCCGAACCCGACGGCTTCCGCCTCCTGTTCGGCGTCGACATCACCAGCGACACCATCGCGGTGCGCGAACGCCTCCTCGCCGACATCGACGAACAGGTCACCCGTCGCATCCGCGCCTACCTCACCGCCCACGGCCTCCCCCCACGCGCCGACGAACGCCAGCTCGCCAACATCCTCGTGGGCGTCGCCACGACCTCCGCCCGCCACGCAATCGACCACGGCCTCGACCTGCCGTCGGCGGCCCGGCTCGCGGCGGACTTCTCGACGGCGGCGTTGATCAACCTCCCGGCCGGCTAATTCCGTTGTGCCCCTTGCCCGCGCAGGCCACGATTTCCGACGTGAGCAGCAGGTTGAGGAACATCGCCGCGGAGACCGTGCGGATCGTCGAGCGCGGTCAATACGGCGAGGTCGTGATTCGGGATCAGGTGGCGCTCGCGCGCAAGGGCACGCGGCTGTACCTGCCGACCGACGAGGTTTCCGCCCCCGAGGCCCGAGTCGCGCCGAGCATCGAGGTCACCAACGAATCGAGTACCGCGGCCGCGCGTCGGCTGGGTGGCGATGTCGCGTGCCTCGTGTTCGCCTCCGCGCGAAACCCCGGCGGCGGCTTCCTGAACGGGGCCCAAGCGCAGGAAGAGGCGATCGCCCGCAGCTCGGCGCTGTACGCGTGCCTGCTCGAAGCGCGGGAGTTCTACGAGCACCACCGCGCGAACAGCGACCTCCGCTACAGCGACCGCGTCATCCACTCGCCGGGGGTGCCGGTGTTCCGCGACGACAGTGGCGCTCTCTTGTCCGAGGCGACGTCCGTGTCGTTCCTGACCGCGGCGGCGCCGAACCTGGGCGCGATCAGGCGCAACCAGCCGGAGCACGAGGCCTCCGTGCCGGCCGTCCTTGAGCGGCGGGCCGACCGTGTCGTGGAGATCGCCGCGAGTCGCGGGCACCGCAAGCTCGTGCTGGGCGCGTGGGGCTGCGGGGTGTTCGAGAACGATCCGGCGGTTGTCGCCGGCGCGTTCCGGAAGGCTCTCGACGCCCGGCCACACTTCGAGCACGTCACGTTCGCCGTGCTGGACCGGCGTGCGGGCGAACCGGCCTACGCCGCGTTCGCCCGCACGTTCGGCCGGTGAATCAGGCCTTCGCGAACGCGTCGACCGCGCTCAGGAACATGCCCAGCCCGTCGTCCGACGGCCCGGTCAGCGCGTCGATCGCGTGTTCCGGGTGGGGCATGAGGCCGACGATGCGGCCGTTTTCGCTGCGGACGCCGGCGATGTCGTTGCGGGAGCCGTTGGGGTTGCCGTCCACGTAGCGGAACGCGACGCGGCCCTCGGCCTCCAGCATGTCCAAAGTGGACTGGTCGGCCATGTAGCAGCCGTCGTTGTTCTTGAGCGGAATGAGGATCTCCGCGCCCTTGTCGTAGCGGCTGGTCCAGGCCGTGTCGTTGTCCTCGACGCGCAGCCACTGGTCGCGGCAGACGAAGTGCAGGCCGACGTTGCGGATCATCGCGCCGGGCAGCAGGCCGGCTTCGCAGAGGATCTGGAAGCCGTTGCAGATGCCGAGGACCGGCATGCCCTTTCGGGCGGCGTCGATGACCGACGTCATCACCGGCGCGAAGCGGGCGATCACGCCGGCGCGCAGGTAGTCGCCGTAGGAGAAGCCGCCGGGTACGACCACGCCGTCGACGCCGCGCAGGTCGGCGTCGGCGTGCCACAGGGGCACGGCCTCGGCGTCGGCGTAGCGGACCGCGCGGGCGGCGTCGCCGTCGTCGAGGGTGCCCGGGAAGGTGATGACGCCGATGCGCGCGCTCACGCGTCCACCCGGCGGATGGTCCACTGCTCGATCACGGGGTTCGCGAGGAAGCCTTCGGCGATCTTGGCGAGCGTCTCGTCGTCGACGGTGTCGTCGACTTCGAGCTCGAAGTGCTTGCCCTGGCGCACTTCCGTGACGCCGGTGAACCCCAGCCGCGGCAGCGCGCGGGCCACCGCCTGGCCCTGCGGGTCGAGGATCTCGGGTTTCGGCATGACGTCGACGACGACTCGGGCCACGGCAGGCTGCTCCTTATTCACGCAGGTCGTGGGGTACGGGGCGAGCGTACTTGACCCGTGGCACCCGGCGCCCGTCCGGTGCCGCGCACAGAAGCGCAGGTCACAACTGGCCCGCGCCGCACGGGGAGAGGATGCTGCTCACGGGGCCTTTCCCCGGCCCGCGTGCTGGGCCATGATGAGTCGTTGACAGCACGCCAACATGAGCAGCTGGAGGCATCGTGGCCGGTCAGGACTCGTTCGACTACGTCATCGTCGGCGCGGGCAGCGCGGGCTGCGTGCTGGCGGCCCGGCTGAGCGAGGATCCGGCCGCCCGGGTGCTGCTGCTCGAGGCCGGCGGCGAGGACACCGCCGACGAGATCCACATCCCGGCCGCGTTCGCGTCGCTGTTCAAGACGCGGTGGGACTGGAACTACGAGACCGTCGAGCAGAAGCACACCGGCAAGACCGCCTACTGGCCGCGCGGCAAGATGCTCGGCGGCAGCTCGTCGATCAACGCGATGATCTACATCCGCGGTAACCGCGCCGACTACGACGGCTGGCGCGATTCCCACGGCGCCACCGGCTGGGGCTGGGACGACGTGCTGCCGTACTTCAAGCGCGCCGAGGCCAACCAGCGCCTCGGCGGACCACTGCACGGCACCGACGGCCCGCTGCAGGTCGAAGACCGCCGCTTCACCCACGAGCTGTCCAGCGCGTGGGTCGACAGCGCCGTGGCCTGGGGCCTGAAGCGCACCGACGACTTCAACGGCGAGACCCAGGAAGGCGCCGGCGTCTACCAGGTCACCTGCAAGCGCGGGCGGCGCTGGTCCACCGCCGACGCGTACCTGCGGCCCGCGTTGTCGCGGCCGAACCTGACTGTCCACACCCACGCGCAGGCCACGCGGGTGGTGTTCGAGGGCACGCGCGCGGTGGGCGTGACGTACCTGCACAAGGGCGTCGAGGTCACGGCGCGCGCCGACGCGGAGGTGCTGCTTTCGGGGGGCGCGGTGAACTCGCCGCAGCTGCTGATGCTGTCCGGCGTCGGGCCGGCCGAGCACCTGCGTGAGCTGGGCATCGACGTCGTCGCCGGCTTGGCGGGCGTCGGTGCGAACCTGCACGACCACCCGGCGGCCGGCATCATCTGGTCGACCAAGGGCACCACCGACCTCGTCGACGCGGCCACCCCGGCCGGCCTGGTCCGCTGGCAGCTGACGCGGCGCGGGCCGCTCGCGTCGAACATCGGCGAGGCAGGCGCGTTCTTCCCGACCCGCGACGGTCTCGCCGCTCCCGACATGCAGATCCACGTCGCGCCGACGTTGTTCTACGACAACGGTTTCCGCGAACCCACCGTCCCGGGCTTCACCTCGGCGGCGACGCTGGTCGACGTCGCCAGCCGCGGCCGGCTGCGGCTGAAGTCGGCGAATCCCTTGTGGAAGCCGGAAATCGACCCGGCGTACTACGCGGAGCCGATCGACCTGGACACCATGAAGACGGCGCTGCGGTCGCTGATCGACATCGGCAAGTCGGGGCCGCTCGCGCGGTTCCTGGACAAACCCTTCCTGCCCACCACCCACGACCTCTCCGACGACGCCCTCACCGACCACATCCGCGAGAACACCCAGACGCTCTACCACCCGGTGGGCACCTGCGCGATGGGTTCGGACGAGCACGCGGTGGTCGACCCTTCGCTGAAGGTGCGCGGGGTGGAGGGCCTGCGGGTCGTCGACGCCTCGGTGATGCCGGTGGTCCCGCGCGGCAACACGAACGCCCCGACGATCATGGTGGCGGAGAAAGCGGCGGATTTGATCCGGGGTCGTTCGGCCTAGGTCGGGCCCAGGCAGTTGTCCCCAACCTGCTGTCCACAGCCGCGCCACAACCCGGGCCCGACCTAACCAACCCTCCTCAGGCTCTCGCGCGTGAGGTCCGCCGGCGTCGGGTAGCCGTCGACGGCCATGATCAGGTCGGCTTCGGCGAGGAGGCTGCGGAGGACGTGGACGGCGCCGTCGACGCCGCCCAGCGCGAGGCCCCAGACGTAGGGCCGGCCGACGCCCACGGCCCGCGCGCCCAACGCCAGCGCCTTGACGATGTCCGCGCCCGAGCGGACGCCGGAGTCGAACAGCACCGGCGTGTCGCCGGAGGCGTCGACGACACCGGCGAGGCAGTCGAGCGCCGGGAGGCCGCCGTTGGCCTGGCGCCCGCCGTGGTTGGAGCAGTAGATGCCGTCGACGCCGCCGTCGATGGCGCGCCGGGCGTCGTCCGGGTGCTGGATGCCCTTCACGATCAGGGGCAGCGACGTCAGTGACCGCAGCCACGGCAGGTCGTCCCAGGTCAGCGCGTTGCCGAAGAGCTGGGCCCACAGTCCGACGGCCGCCATCGGGTCCTCTTCGGGCGCCTTGCCGAGCAGCCGAAGGAAGACGGGGTCCGTGAAGTAGTTGGCGAGACAATGACCGCGCAGCTGCGGGAAGTTCGCCGTGGTCAGGTCGCGCGGGCGCCATCCGGTGACCCACGTGTCGAGCGTGACCACGATCCCCTTGAACCCGGCCGCTTCGGCGCGCTGCACCAAAGACGCGGCCAGCTCGCGGTCAGTCGGCGTGTAGAGCTGGAAAAACCCCGGCGTCTCCCCGAACTCGCCCGCGACCTGGTCCAACGGGTCGGCCGACAGCGTCGACGCGACCATCGGCACGCCCGTGCGCGCGGCGGCCCGGGCGGTGGCGAGGTCGCCGTGGCCGTCCTGGGTGCAAATGCCGACGACGCCCACCGGCGCCATGAACAGCGGCGACGCCAGCTTGAACCCGAACAGGTCCACCGACAGGTCGCGTTCCTTGGCTCCGACGAACATCCGGGGCATCAGGCCCCAGCGCGCGAACGCGTCGACGTTGCCGCGCTGGGTCGCCTCGTCGCCGGCGCCACCGGCCACATAGGACAGCACCGAAGGCGGGAGTGCCTGCGCGGCACGGGCTTCGAGGTCGGCGTAGACCATCGGCATGGTCGGGACGCGGCCGGTGAGCCCGGCGAAGTAGATCTCGTTCTGGAAATCGCCGTAACGCGTCATGCGGGCTCTTTCTGGGCTCGGGAGGACCGCACCCCGGCGTTCCGGGGCGCGGTCCAGACCCTAGCGCTTGCCGTGCATGACCGTGATGAGCTTGGCGACCAGCGCGTCGGTGGATTCCTTGCGATTGAAGGAAGTCAGGGTGATCGGCGCGGTGAAGCGCTGCCGCGCGACGGCCTTGGTCCGGGCGAACTCGCGCAGCCCCTCGGGCCCGTGGATACGGCCGTAGCCCGAGTCGCCGACGCCGCCGAAGGGCAGCGACGCGATGCCGGCGAACGAGAGCGGCGCGTTGATCGAGGTCATGCCCGTGCGCAGCCGCGCGGCGAGCTCGACGCCGCGGGACTTGGAGAACACCGTGGAGCCGAGGCCGTACGTGGTGGCGTTGGCTTTGTCCACCGCCTCGTCCATGTCGCGGACCTTGGCGATGGTGACCGTCGGGCCGAACGTCTCCTCGCGCACGGCTTCGGAGTCTTCCGGCACGTCGACGAGAATGGTGGGTTGCGCATAACGATCGCCGACGCTGTCCACACCCCCGAGAACGGCGCGGCCGCCGCGTTGGAGGGCGTCAGCGATGTGGCGGCGGATCACAGCCAGCTGCGAGGGCATGGTGACGGGGCCGTACTGCGCGTCCTCGTCGGAGCCGGCGCGCACGTTCTGCGACTTTTCCACCACCTTGGCGACGAACTCGTCGTGCACGCGCTCGTGGACGTACACCCGCTCGACGCCGATGCAGGTCTGGCCGGAGTTGGAGAAGGCACCCCACACGGTGGCGTCGGCGGCGGCGTCGAGGTTGGCGTCGGCGTCCACGAGCACGGGGTCCTTGCCGCCGGCCTCGATCACGACCGGGGTGAGCGTGTTGGCCGCCGCGGCCATGATCTTCTTGCCGGTGGCGGTGGAGCCGGTGAACGCGATCTTGTCCACACCCGACGTCACGAGCGCTCCGCCGGTCTCGCCGAACCCGGTGATCAGCTGCAGCACGGGCTGCTCCGGCACGACCTCGTTGAACGCGTCGACCAGCCACTTGCCGACGCCCGGGGTGTACTCGCTGGGCTTGAAGACCACGGCGTTGCCGGCAGCCAGCGCGTAGGTGACCGAACCGAGCGGCGTGTACACGGGGTAGTTCCACGGGCCGATCACGCCGACGACGCCGAGCGGCCGGTACTCCACCGTGGCCGCTTGGTTCGACATGAGCAGGCCCGCGGAACGGCGGTGGCGGCCGAGGTACTTGCGCGCGTGCTTCGAGGCCCACGCGATGTGCTCGATGGCGAGCACGGACTCGAGCTGGGCGTCGGCGATCGGCTTGCCGGTCTCGTCGCGCACGACCTGGCACAGCTGCGGCAGGCGGCGCGTGATCACGCCCTTCCACTGCCGCAGCCGGTCGGCGCGCCCCGCGAAGCCCAGCCCGTCCCACCACTCCGCCGCCACGCGCGCCCGCTCGACGGCCGCGCGCACGTCTTCGGCGGTGTGCACCGGGTACGTGCCCACGACCTCGTCGGTCGCCGGGCTGAGCGAATCGAAGGTTTCGCCGACCGAGGTCGGCTTCGGCTGGACGGCGGTCATCGGCGTCTCCCCTGCTCTTCGGCGTTGTGGTTCAGGCTACGAGGTTGCTGACGCAGTGCCAATAGTCGCCCGACGCTCCGGTCAGCATCGCATCGGCGGGCACCACGGGGAAAGGGTCGTCGAAACCACCCGATCGAGACCGCGGCCGCGACACCCGGCAGCGGCGCCAGCCACAGCGGCAGCACCCCCACGGCCAGCGACCCGAGCCCGAACCCGCACGACTGCACCGTGAACGACACCGAGAACCCTTCCGACCTGCGGTTCTCCGGCAGCAGGCGCTGCAGGTTGACGGACGCGATCGTCACGAGCGGTCCGGTCGCGCCGCCGATGAGCACGACTCCGGCGACGAGGCCCACCCAGCCGAGGTCGGCCGCGACGAGCGTCCCACCCGCGACGAAGCCGGCGAGGAACAGCCTCGGCCCCCGATCGCGCCCGCGCCACGCGTAGATCGCGCTGCCGGCAATGCTCGCGCCGCACAGCAGGCCGATGACTCCCGGCGCCGCCGCGGCGGGTGCGTCGAGGCGCTCGACCAGGGGTAGCGGCGCGACCTCGATCGTCGACAGCAACAGCCCGACGGTGAACTGACACCCGAGCCAGGGCAGGCAGGCTTTGAAGGGGACTTCGGGTCGTTTTTCGGCCCTTGGTTCGGTGACCCGCCCGGGCACGAAACTCGCGGCCGCGGCCGCCGCGCCGGCCATCGCGAACAACGGCACGAACGGACCAGTCAGGCTCGCCACAGCCACGAGCACGGGCCCGGCCACGAGTACGCCGTCGAGAATCATCGCGTCGACGGCAACGGCCCTGGTCAGCTGGCGTTCGTGGACGATCGCCGCCAGCAACGCCCGGAACCCACCCGCGACCGCGCCCCCTGCCAGCCCGGGGATGACGATGAGTGCGATCAACGCCGCTTCGTTGACTCTCGCCTCGGCCGCCATCGCCGCGGCGGTCAGCCCCAGTGCGACCACGCCTAGCAGCACCCGGAGACCGCGCGCCGTCCCGACTCGATCCAGCAGTCTCCCGACGGGCACCGCTCCAGCCATCTCGGCCACCACGTAGACGGCCATCAGTACACCCCCGAGCCGATACGACCCGGTCACTGCCGCGGCCACCGTCGTGAACGCGAGTGGCGCCATCCCGGCGGGCAACCGGGCCAACTGCACCCCTGCTGACCAGCGCCAATACGTGGTGGTGAACATGCTTTCGAGCGTCGCGTGGCGGGCCGCCCTGCCGGAATTGATTCGGCTGTGGCCGAATACTCCGGCGCAAGCAGCGTGAAGCCGCCGGCGTTCGGGTATATCCGAATCCATGGTCGAGTTGGTCCTCAGCACCGCCGGAGTCCGGTTCGCGATCTCGCCGCTCGAGGAGGTCATCGGGGTGGTGCGGGGGTGGCTGGGGAAGCGGCGGTTGCCCGGCGGGGCCGGGTGGCTCGGCCAACAGCGGCTGGACGTGCCGGAGTTGGCGGCAGTGCTCGGGGCGCGGCACTACATCACGGAGTTCCTCTCGCCGCCGCCGGCGACAGCGGAGACGACGGCCGACGAGCAGCTGCGGGTCCTCAGGGGGACGCCGCCGGGTCAGGTGGAGCTCGAGCTGGGGATGGTGGATGCCGACCTGAGCGGGCTGCCGGCCCGGCCCGTCGAGGCGAGGGATCTGCTGGCCGACCAGCTCGAGGCCGTCTGGCACCACACCGTCGAGCCGGAGTGGGCGCGGATGCGCGAGGTGCTCGCGGCGGACATCGCCTACCGGACGCGGCGGTTGGGTGCGCAGGGCGTGGCGGGGGTGTTCGACGGGCTGCACCCGAGGGTGCGGCTCACCGGGGACTCCGTGCTGGTCGACATAGCGGCCCGGCAGCGGCTGGAGCTGGACGAGCGCGGCCTGCTGCTGGTGCCGAGTGTGTTCGCGTGGCCGTCGGTCGGAGTGGTCACGGTGGCGCCGTGGCAGCCGACGTTGTTGTACCCCGCGAGGGGGGTGGCCAGCCTGTGGACCGAGCCGACGACACCGGAGGCGCTGGCCGGGGTGGTGGGGCGGACAAAGGCGATGTTGCTCACCACGTTGGACCGGCCGGCGGCGACCACGGAGCTCGCCGCGCGGCTCGGGCTGGCGAAAGGAACGGTTTCCGCGCACCTCACGGCGTTGCGGGCCGCGGGTCTGACCGCGACGACGCGCCAGGGCCACCGCGTGCTCTACCGGCGGACCGAGCTTGGCGACGCGCTCTGCGCGGGCATAGGGTGAATGTGACCATGTGTGAAGGAGAATCCTGATGCGGATCGTCCATTTCGGACACGCCTGTGTACTTCTGGAAACCGACGGCGAGCGGATCCTGATCGACCCGGGCGCGTTCTCCACCGACTTCGAGCGTGAGCGCGAGCTGTCGGCCGTCCTCATCACCCACCAGCACTTCGACCACATCGACGGCGAGCGCCTGCCGAAGGTGCTGGCGGCGAACCCGGACGCGAAGCTGATCGTCGACCCGGGCTCCGTCGAGACCGTGCAGAAGCTGAACCTGCAGTACGAGGTCGCGAACGTCGGCGACGCCTTCGAGATCGGCGGCACCGCGGTGAACGTGGTGGGCGGTGAGCACGCCGTCATCCACAGCGACATCCCCGTGATCCCCAACATCGGCTACGTGCTGGACCACGGCGCCTTCTACCACCCGGGCGACTCGTTCTTCGTGCCCGAGCAGAAGATCGACGTGCTCGGCCTGCCGACGGGCGCACCGTGGCTCAAGGCCGGCGAGGCGGTGGACTTCCTGCGGGCGGTCGCGCCACGCAAGTCCGTGCCGATCCACGAGGCGGTGCTGTCGAGCCCGGCGCTCCACTACGGCCTGTTCGAGAACCTCGCGCCCGAGGGCACCGAGGTGCAGGTCGTCGAGCGCGGCGTCGCCACCGACCTCTGAGGACAGTCCGGGGTGGTGACCGACGGGTGACCACCCCGGCAGCTCAGGGTCGCGAACCCACGATCTGCAGCGCGAACCGGCTGTACTCGTCGGCGACGGCGTCGGCCGGCATCGGGCCGTCGTCGCGGAACCAGCGGGCGATGCTCACGCACATCTCGCGGATCGCGAACGACGCCAGCGCCGGCGAGCCCACGTGGAACACCCCCGCGTCGACACCGCCGGCGATGATTCCGCGGAAGGCGTGTTCGTGCCGCCGGCGCCGGTCCTGGAAGCGCGTGCGGTGCGGTTCGCCGAGGCAGTCGGTGTCACGGTTGACCACCAGCGCCTCGCGCCGGTGGGTGGCGTGGCGGAACGCGTACACGCGGGTGGCGCGCGCCAGCCGGGTCGGCCAGTCACCGTCCTCGCTGGTCATGCTCTCGAAGTCGTCGAGCACCGCGGCGGTCGTGCGGTCCACAATGGCGCGCAGCAAGTCCTCCTTGGACCGCATGTGGTTGTAGAGGCTCGGGGTACGGATCCGCAGCACGTCGGCGATCTGGCTGAGCGCGGTGCCGTGGTAACCGCGTTCGGCGAACAGCGTGAGCGCCGTGTCCAGCACCACTTCCTCACTCACCGCGGCGCGCGTTTGACCTGCTGTCACCAGTTCCTCCCCCGCACGAGCGCACCGAAACCGGCGAGCTCGGCACCCGTCAGCGGCCGGTCGACCGGGAACACCACCTCGTCCGCCACGAACTCCCGCCGCCGCGTCACCACGACGGAGGTGGCCGGCACCGGTCGGCCGAGCGCGGCACAGCGAGCGGCCAGGTCGTCCGGTTCGCCCGGAACGTCCGTGGTCTGCCGGCAGGTGGCGAACTCCGCCGCCAATCGCACGGTACCCCGGCCGCCGGCCACGGTGATCGGCACCGGGCCCAGTGCGCCGAGCACTTCCTCGGCCAGGCGGGTGTGCGCGGTGACCGAGCCGAACGGGCCGGCGTCGTCGTCGGCCGGCTTCAACCCGAGCACGAACCGGCCGTCGCTGAGGTACTGGACGGTGCGCGCGCCGGGCAGCACCTCCGCGGGCCGAGGCGGCACGAAACAGCAGATCCCGGCCGAAGTGGTCTCCACCGCCAGCGCCGCGCACAACGCGAGATCACCGTCGACGTAGAAGGTCGCGCAGCCGTGGCGCTCGAGCTCCCGCCACGTCTCGCGCGCGGCCGAGGCCGGCACATCGGCGAGCCGCAGCCAGGCGGCGGTTCTCATCGCGGGTTCAGCTCCTGCGCCGCGGCCTCCACCGCGTCGACGACCCCGACGTACCCGGTGCACCGGCAGATGTTGCCGGACATCTCCTCCCGGATGCGTTCCCGACCGGGCGCGGGTTCGCGGTCCAGCAGGTCCAGCGCGGTCATCAACATGCCGGGCGTGCAGAATCCACATTGGAGCCCGTGCTTCGCGCAGAACGCTTCCTGCAACGGGTGCAGTGTGCCGTCCTCGGCTGCGAGGCCCTCGACGGTACTGACGGAACACCCGTCCGCCTGCACGGCCAGCATCAGGCACGCGCGCACGGGCTCGCCGTCCACCAGCACGGTGCAGGCGCCGCACACGCCGTGCTCGCAGCCCAGGTGCGTGCCGGTCAGGCCGAGGTCCTCGCGCAACGCGTCGGCCAGCGTCCGGCGCGGCTCGACGTCGATGTCGCAACGGGTTCCGTTGACGCTGAACTCGGCTTTCATGCCGCGGCGCGCTTCCCGTGAGAGGCCAGGGCGCGGCGGACGAACTCCGCCGTCATCGCCCGCCGGTAGTCCGCCGACGCGTGGATGTCGCTCTGCGGCTGAGTTTCCGCCGCCGCGGCGGCAGCAACGGCGTCGACCTCGGCACCGTCGTTCAGCAGCTGCTCGGCCTCCGCCGGGCGCAGCGGCACCCCGCCGACGCCGCCGATCGCGAGCCGCCACCGACCGGCCACTTCGGCCGCGACCACGAGCACGAGCCCGAAGTCGCCGTGCCGCCGCGAAAACTCGGCGAACCCCCAGCGCGAAGGCACCGGCAGGTCCACTGCGGTGATCATTTCGTCCTCGGCCAACGTGGTTTCCAGCGGTCCCGCGAAAAACGAGGTAGCCGTCTCGGCGCGCGTGCCGCCCGGGCCGGCAATGTGGACGGTCGCTTCCAGCGCGGCGGCGACCACCGGCAGCTCGGCCGACGGGTCGGCATGCGCGATGCTGCCGCCACTCGTGCCGCGAGAGCGGATCGCCGTGTGCCCGATCCAGCGAGCGGCCTCGGCGAGGAGCGGGTGGTGCGGTTGCTCGACCAGCCGCGCGTGCCGGACCAGCGCACCGAGCCGGACGTCGCTGCCGGTGGGCGTGATCGTGGCCAGGCCGGGAATCCGGTTGACGTCGACCAGGACCCGCGGCCGGGCCATGCGCAACGCGAGCACCGGCATCAGGCTCTGGCCGCCGGCGAGGATCTTGCCGTCTCCGTCCGCCTCGGCCAGCGTGCGCACGGCCTCGTCGACGCTGTGCGCCCGGACGTAGTCGAACGGCGCCGGTTTCACTTCGACGCCTCCTTCGGCCAGCTGTCCTCGAACGCCGTGTCCAAAGTGGAGTCCCACGGCGCGCCTTCGAACAGCGTGTCCAGCGCCTGTTTCGAATACTTCAGGGACGACGGCGCGAACTCGGCGATCTCGGCGGCCCATTCCAACGCGGCGTCGAGGTCACCCAGGCGGTCGACGAGCCCACGGTGAAAAGCCAGCCCGGCGTCCAGCCGGTCACAGCCCAGCAGCATCGCGCGCGCGGCCCCGCCACCGGCCAGCAACGCCAGGCGCCGGACCGTCCACGGGTCCACGACCAGGCCGTTGCGCGCGGTCGGCACCGCGAACACCGCGGACGGCGCCGCCACCCGCAGGTCACACGCGATCGCGAGCTGCGTGCCGGCGCCGATGGCGGGCCCGTTGACGGCCGCGAGCACCGGCACGGGCACGGCCGTGATGCTGTGCAGCGCGTCGTAGAGGGCAGTGCGGAACCCGTCGCCGTGCACGCCACGGAGGTCGGCCCCGGCGCAGAAGCTCGTGCCCCGGCCGGTGATCACCAGCGCGCGCACCCGCGGGCCCAGCTCCACAACGGCTTTACGCAGGGCAACGCAGTGCTCGACGTCCAGCGCGTTGCGCCGCTCGTGCCGGTCGAGGGCGATGACACCGACCTCGCCGCGGATTTCGGTGGTGATCATCGCAATGCCTCCCAGATCGTGCCCGGCGTCAGCGGCAGGTGCGTGACCTGCACGCCGAGCGCGTCGGTCACCGCCCCCGCGAGCACCGCGTTCGGCCCGAGCGTGCCGCCCTCGCCGACGCCGCGAACGCCGAGCGGGTTGTCCGCGGGGTGCGAGAGGTGACCGATCACGAGCTCGGGCACTTCGGCGCTGGTCGGCATCAGGTAGTCCATCAGCGTGCCCGTGGACAGGTTGCCGCCCTCGTCGTAGATCAGGTGCTCGTAGAGCGCACCGCCGATGCCTTGCGCGATCGAACCGGCGATCTGCCCCTCGACGACCTGCGGGTTGATGACGGTGCCGGCGTCCTCGACGCACACGTACTTGAGGATCTTCAGCTCACCCGTCGCCCGGTCCACCTCGACGACTGCGGCCTGCGCGCCGGCCGCGAAGGCCCCGCGGATCGGGTCGTAGAACTGCGTGGCCTCCAGCCCCGGCTCGATGCCCTGCGGCAGCCGGTTGGACTCCAGGTACGCGACGCGCGCCAGCTCGGCCAGCGTACCCACGGGTTTGGCCTCTCCGGCGACGCGCACGTCACCGTTGACGAGGCTGAGATCGTCGACATTGGCCTCGTACAGCTCGGCCGCGAGCCGCAGGATCTTCTCCCGCACGGTGACCGCCGACCGGTGCGCCGCGCCCCCGCCGATCACGGCTTGTCGCGAGGAGAAGGCGCCGAAGCCCCACAACGATTCGTTCGTGTCGCCGATCCGGACCTCGACGTCCGCATAGGACACGCCGACCGCGTCCGCGACGATCTGCGCCACGGTCGTCTCGAGCCCCTGCCCCTGCGACGTCACGCCGGACAGCACGGTCACCCGGCCGTCGGGGTTCACGCGGACGGTGCACGCGTCGTGACCGGTGCGGAACGGCATCCGCGGGCCCGCCGCGGCCGCGCGGCCCAACCCGGTGAGCTCGTTGTAACAGGCCAGTCCGAGGCCGATCGGGTTCTCGCCGGCCGACTGCCGTCTCGCCTGCTCGGCGCGGAAGTCCTCGTATCCGATGGACTCCACGGCCTTCTCCAGGCACTCGCCGTACCAGCCCGAGTCGTCGACCAGCCGCGACGGCATCCGGTACGGGATCTCCTCCGGCGAGATCAGGTTCCGCCGCCGAATGTCCAAAGCGGACATCCCGAGCTCGGCCGCCGCCGCGTCGAGCACCGACTCCATCGCGAACACGCTCGCCGGCCGCGCGACCCCGCGGTACGGTCCGGACGGAGCCGTGTTCGTCGCGATGCCACGCACGGTGCAGCGGTAGTGCTGCAACCGGTACGGCCCGGACAGCAGGCCGCCGGCCATCAGCGGCTCGATCCCGGCTGTCCACGGGTACACCGAATACGCGCCGACGTTGCAGGTCACGTCCGCGTCGAGCGCCACCAGCTCACCGTCGGACCGGAACCCCGCCTTCACGACGTAGCGGTGGTCTCGCGCGTGCGTCGCCGCGAGCAGGTGCTCCGCGCGGTCCTCGACCCACTTCACCGGCACCCCGCGCAGCTGCCGCGCGATCAGGCACAACGCGACGTCTTCGGGGTACACCACGGCCTTCACACCGAAGCCGCCGCCGACGTCGGGCGCGATCACCCGCACGTTGCCCTCGGGAATGCCCAGCAGCTCGGCGATCATGTTGCGTGCGATGTGCGGCACCTGCGTGCCCGACCACAGCGTGAGGCGGTCGTCCGCCGGGTCCCACAGCGCGACGCCCGCGCGGCACTCCATCGGGTTGCCCGCGTGGCGGTTGGTGATCAGCTCGCGTTCGACCACGAGGTCCGCGCCGGCCAGCGCGTCCGGCACCTCGCCGGTGTCGAAAGTGCGCTCCAGCAGGACGTTGTCCGGCGCGTCGGCGTGCAGCGGCTCGGTCGGCGGCAGCCACGCGGTGATGTTCACCGGCAGCGGTTCGTAGTCGATGTCGATGAGCTCCAGCGCATCTTCGGCGCGGTAGCGGTCGTCGGCGACGACGGCGGCCACCGGCTCGCCCGCGAACCGCACCTTCTCCCGCGCCAGCAAGGGCTGCTCGGTCTCCACATAGGACGGCAGCGCCGACAGCGCTCGCAACGGCACGGCGGCGAACTCCGCCTGGTCGCCGGTGAACACGTGCACGCGCGGAAGCTCGCGCGCGGCGGACGTGTCGACCCGGGTGATCCGCGCGTGGCCGAACGGGCTGCGCAGGAACGCGACGTGGCGCATCCGAGGCAGCTGCAGGTCGGAGACGTACCGCCCACGCCCGGTGATCAGCCGCGCGTCCTCCTTGCGCCGCACGACCTTCCCGACGGCGCCGGCCGGGTTCTCCTCCACGGTCGTCACGGCATCGTGTAGCCGCCGTTGACCGACACGATCTGCCCCGTGGTCCAGGACGAGAGCGGCGAGGCCAGCAGCAGCACGGTCGGGGTGACGTCCTCGGCGCGCCCCAGGCGGCGCAACGGGTAGGCCGAGAGGATCTTCTTCATCTTGGCCTCGTCGGCGTGTCCGGTGTGGTCGTCCAAACTGGACGTCTGCACCAGCGCGATCGACACGGCGTTGGCACGGATCCCGTGGCGGGCCAGCTCCTTGGCGAGCGACTTGGTGAGGCCCACCGTGGTCGAGCGCGTGGTGGCCGTGACCAGCAGCCGCGACTCGCCGACCCGGCCGGAGTCGCCCATGAGGTTCACGATGGCGCCACCACCGCCGTCGACCATCTGCTTCGCGACGGCCTGCGTGATCCGCAGCGTGCCCTCCACCGTCACGCCGATCTGCGGCGCCCAGTCTTCCTCCGTGGTCTCGAGGAACGGCTTGCTCTGCGTGGCCGCCGCGTTGTTCACGAGCACATCGATGGAGCCGAGCTGGGTCACGACGTCGTCGACGGCCGTGCGCACCGAGTCGCCGTCCCGCAGGTTCGCGCCCACGGCGATCGCCTTCACTCCGAGCGCGGCTGCCTCCGTCGCCGCGGCTTCGGCGCCGTCGGAGGAGGTGTTGTAGTGGAACGCGACGTTGGCGCCTTCGCCGGCGAACGCCATCCCGATGGCGCGGCCGAGCCCCTGGCCGGCTCCGGTGACCAGCACGTTCTTGCCGCTGAGCTTGAGGTCCATGGGTTTCCTTTCAGATGAGCTCGAACCGGCGCTCGCCGGAGACGGTCACGACGCGGCCGAACCGCAGGCCCGGGAAGTGCGCGCCGGCCACCGCGTCGGAGCTGTCGGCGAGCTCCTCGATCAAGCCGGCGCGCACCTTCCGCGCAGCCGTGCGGTCGACGTCGAAGATCGCCTCCCACGTCGGGTCGGTGAGCTCCACGGTGGAGTGTGCGACGTCGCCGAGCAGCAACGCGCGTTCGCCTTCGCTGGAAACGACGAAGATCGTGGAGCCGGGCGTGTGGCCAGGCACGTGGCGGGTGTCGAGGCCGGGCGCGAGCGTGGTGTCCGCTTCGAACGGCTCCAGCCGCTCGGCCAGTGGCGACAGCTTGCGCACCGCGCCGGGTTCGGCGTCCGGGCTGTCGACGAAGTGCGCCCAGTCGGCCCCGTGCACGCGGTAGGTCGCGTTCGGGAACACGACCTGGCCCTTCTTGGCGGCCCAGCCGACGTGGTCGAAGTGCAGGTGTGTGAACACGACGTCAGTCACGTCGTTGGGAGCGACGCCGTGTTCATGCAGGCTTTCGAGGAACTGCCCGCCGTGGTACTTGTCGTTGTCGATCGTGCCGACGCCGGCGTCGATCAGCACCACCCGGTCGCCGGTGCGCAGCAGGAACCCGCCGAGCGTGAGGTCGAGGTCGCCGCGTTCGTCGAGCAGGTGCTCGTGGCAGGCCCACGCGTCGGGCACGTCCGGGCGCACGAGGACTTCCCGGGCGGGCTCGCGGCCGTAGCCGTCGTAGACCGGTTCGATGGTGAGTGCTCCGATCTTCATGCCGGCACCACCAGCGTCCGCACACCTTGGCCGGCGGCCATGTCACCCAACGCGGTTTCGATGTCGCCGAGTCCACCGTGGCCGGTCACCATGGCCGCGAGGTCCAGCCGTCCACTTCGGACGTCTTCGAAGTACCTCGGCAGGTCGTGGGCCGCGTCGAGAGAGCCGGCGACGCAGCCGACGAGGGTGCGGGCGAAGTGGAACAGTTCGAGCGCGCTGAAGGACACGAGGTCGTCCTTGCCGCCGACGCCGACCACGCACGCGGTGCCGCCACGCCGGGTCATGCCCCAGGCGTCGCGGATCGTGCGGGCCGAGCCGACGCAGTCGAACGCGTAGTCGACGCCTTCGCCGCCGGTCAGGGCGCGCACGGCCTTCTTGGTGGTGTCGTCGGCCGGGACGAAATGATCGGCGCCCAGTTTCGTGGCGTAGGCCGCCTTGTCGGGGTTGCGGTCGACCGCGATGATCGTGCGGGCGCCCGCCAGCTTCGCGCCCTGGATGGCCGCCAGGCCGACGCCACCGAGGCCCACGACCAGCACCGACGAGTCGGGCTGGACGCGCGCGGTCTTGGTGACGGCCCCGACTCCGGTGGTCACCGCGCAGCCGAGCAACGCGGCGTCGGCGGAGCTGATGTCGTCGGGCACCTTCACCGCGGCGGCGGCCGGGACGACGGTCTGCTCGGCGAAGGACCCGACCGTCAAGCCCGCGTAGACGGGGTTGCCGGCCGAGTCCACAGCGTACGGTTCACTACCACGCGCGGCCCCGTTCACACACAGGTGCGCCTCACCCCGTCCACAGTGAACGCAGTCGCCACACGGCGTGATCCACAGCAGGATCACGCGGTCGCCCTCCGCGAGGTCGGTCACTTCGGAGCCGGTCTCCAGCACCGTTCCGCACGCCTCGTGCCCGAGCACGGCCGGAAGCTGCTGCGCGAGGACACCGCGGGCCAGCGACAGGTCGGAGTGACAAACGCCGGTGGCATCGATACGCACCCGCACGTCACCCGGGCCGACGTCGCGCAAGCGGATGCGTTCCACAGTCATCGGCGCGCCGGTTTCCCGGAGCACCAACGCGTTCACTTCGGTCACAGCTGCACCGCCTTGATCTCGAGGACGTCGGAAATGCCGTAGTCGCCGATCTCCCGGCCGATGCCCGACGCCTTGTACCCGCCGAACGGCGCTCGCGGGTTGAACGGCGCCGCGTTGACGTCGACCTGACCAGTGCGGATGCGCGCGGCGTACTCCAGCGCGTGGTCCGGGTCGCCGGTCCACAGCGCACCGCCGAGGCCGTAGCGCGAGTTGTTGGCGATGGCGATGGCGTGGTCGTCTGACTCCGCGGACAGGATGACCAGCACCGGGCCGAAGATCTCCTCCTGCGCGAGGCGCGAGTCGGGATCGACGCCACTGTAGACGGTCGGAGTGACGTAGTGACCGCGTTCGGGCAGCTCGACCGGGCCGGTGATCACGCGGGCCTCACCCGAGCCCAGGAAGCTCTCGACCTCCTTGCGCTGCCCGGCGGAGATCAGCGGCCCGAGCCGCTCGCCCGGCACGTACTTCGCGGACGCGGCGGCCGCCAATTCCTCCACCTGCGGCAACCGATCGTTCGGCACGATCAGGCGCGAGAGCGCGGTGCACGTCTGGCCGCCGTTGAGGTAGCAGTTGGCCACGGTGACCTTCACGGCCTTGGCGAGCAGCGCGTCGTCCACATCGGACAGCACGACGCTCGCGGACTTCCCGCCCAGCTCCAGCGTGACACCCTTGATCGTCTCCGCCGCGGCAGCCGCGACCTGCGCCCCCACGGGCGTCGAGCCGGTGAAGGACACGTGGTCGACGCTCGCGTTGCGCGTGAGCTGGTCACCGACGTCGCCGCCGCTGCCGGTGACCAGGTTGATCACACCGGCCGGGAACTCCGCGGCCTCGAAGGCGCGCATCAGCTCGAACGCGGTGAGCGGCGTCAGCGCGGCGGGTTTGAGCACCACGGTGCAGCCGGCCGCGAGCGCCGGGACGACCTTGACCACGATCTGGTGCAGCGGCAGGTTCCACGGCGTGATCGCGGCGACGACCCCGACGGGCTCACGCAGGATCACGGAGTTTCCCAGCTCGCTACGGAAGGGGAACTCTCCCAACGCTTCCGCCGTCTGAGCCAGCACCGCGAGCGGAGTGTCCACATGCAACTTCCGCGCCACCGGCGGTGGTGAGCCCTGTTCGAGCGTGATGAGCTCGGCGAACCGCTCGGCGCGCTGGGTGATCACCTCGTGCAGGCGGCGCAGCGCCGCGGCCCGCTCGGCGACGGGCGTGGTGGCCCAGCCGTCGAACGCCGCGTTGGCCGAGGCCACGGCCAGGTTGACGACGGCGGGCGAGGCCTGGGTGACGACACCCGCGAGCTCCTCGGTGGCCGGGTTCTCGACCTCGCTGTCGGTGCCGCCGCCGGCGATCCACTGGCCGCCGACGTAGAGGTGGGGTTCACGGACCACGGTCACTGCGTCGCCTTTCCCTTGCGTGCCAGGAGGATCGCGAGCACGACGAGCAGCAGCGCGACCGCCGCGACGGGCACCGCGCGCTTGGCGACCGTGCCGCCGACGCTCGCCATCACGTCGAGCGGTTCGACGTCGTCGAGGCTCGCGGGCTTGACGGGCTTGACCGGCGCGGCGCTCGCGAGCTCCGCTTCCAGCCGTTGGACGAACTGGCCGAGCAGCTTGCCCGTGACGTCGGCGATCACGCCGCGGCCGAACTGCGCGACCCGGCCGGACAACGCCAGGTCGGTGCGCACGTCGACCTTCGTCCCGCGGCCCTGCTCGGTGAGCGTGGCGGTGACCGTCGCGGCCGCGTTGCCCTGGCCGCCCGTGTCCTTGCCCTCGGCCCGCAGCACCGCGCGGTGGGCGCCGTCGTCCTTCTCGACGAAGCGCGCCGTGCCCTGGTACTTCGCGGAAACGGGGCCCACCTTGATCCTCACCGCGCCGCGGTACACGCCGTCTTCGACACCGAGCAGGGCCGCGCCGGGCATGCATGGCGCGACACGTTCGAGGTCCGTCAGCACGCGCCAGGCGGCGTCGACCGGCAGGTCGACGGTGAAGGTGTTGGAGAGGTCCACGTACACCACCTTACTAATTAACGTTAGTTCGCAGCGTAAGGGCAGGGTTCCGTGCGGTCAACCCGCGGGCGGAATCAGGCGTCGACCAGGCGTTCCTGGAGCCGGAAGCGCATGACCTTGCCGGAGCCGGTACGGGGGATGGCGTCGATTTCGAGGATCTGCTCGGGCACTTTGAAGTGCGAGAGCTCCTGCGCACAGGCGGCAAGCAGCGTGGCGACGTCGAGCGCACCGGCTTCGTCGGGCACGACGAACGCCACCGGCACCTCGCCGAGATCGGCGTGTTTGCGGGCGACGACGGCGGCGTCGGCCACGCCGGGCACCTTCAGTAGCACCGCTTCGACCTCGGCGGGGTAGATGTTCTCGCCGCCGCGGATGATGAGCTCCTTCGTGCGGCCGGAAATCGTGAGGAAGCCGTTGGCGTCGCGGCGGCCGAGGTCGCCGGTGCGGTACCAACCGAGCTGCAGCACTTCGGCACTGGCCTCGGCGCGGTTGTGGTAGCCCCGCATGATGTTCGGGCCGCTGACCCACAGCTCGCCCTCTTCGCCGACGCCGACGTCCTCGCCGGTCACGGGGTCGACGAGCCGTACGCCGACGCCGGGCAGCGGCAGGCCGCACGAACCCAGGACCCGCCCGCCGTCCGGGGTGTTCATGGTGACCATTGTGGACGTTTCGGTGATGCCGTAACCCTCCAGCAGCTGCACGCCGAACGCCTCCTCGAACTCGGCGTTGAGCGCCGCCGGCATGATCGCGCCGGCCGACACGCACATGCGCAGCGTGGTGCTGCTCCACGGCGTGCCGCGGACGCCGTGCAGGAGGTACTGGAACATCGTGGGCACGCCGGGCATCAGCGTGAACGGCTCTTGTTCGAGGAGCTCGAGCACGCGGGGCGTGGAGAAGCGCGGCAGGATCCGCTCAGTCGCGCCGACGGCGAAGACGCCGAGCACGCACAGGTCCAGCGCGTAGGAGTGGAACAGCGGCAGCGGGCAGAGCACCCGATCGGCCGACGTGAGGCCCACGATCGGCGCCCAGCACGCGGCGACCACCCAGAGGCAGCTGCGCTGCGTGAGCAGCACACCCTTGGGGCGACCGGTCGTGCCGGACGTGTAAAGCATCCACGCGACGTCGTCGAGCCCGAGGTCGTCCCGGGGCGCGGCGTTCGGCTCGGCGGTGGCGAGGTGCTCGTAGTTCTCTTCGGGTGCTTCGTCTTCCGTCACCAGCACGACCAGCACCTCACGGCCGTTGACCATCGCGCGGACGTGGCCGACGTGCGCGTCGTCGGTGATCACGACGCGCGCCTCGCTGTCGGCGAGCTGGTACGCGACCTCCGCGGGTGCGGCATTCGGGTTCACGCACACCCCGACCGCACCGAGCCGCGTCGTCGCGAGATAAGACTCGGCCGTCTCGACGCTGTTGTCCAGGTAGATCAGCACCCGCGCACCCCGAGCCACGCCGCGGTCCACGAGATTCCCGGCGAGCCGCCGGGTGCGCTCGGCCAGCTCCTCGTACGTCACCGCCCGGCGATCGTCGTAGAACGCGACCTTGCCCCCGAAGCGCGCCGCGTGCCTGACCAGCAGCTGAGGGATGGGACGAATCAACTCGACTCTGAGCATCGACATCTCCACCGAGGTTAACTAATGATAGTTAGTTGATGGAGTGTAGGGAGGAGCGGCGGCCGGGGCAAGGTGCGGTCGGGTGGCGGTTCGGGTGGTTTGTGGGTGGGGCCGCGGTCAGGCGAGACCCGCGACCCGCAGGGCGTACTCGCTGTACTTGTCCGCCACGGCCTCCGCCGAAAGTGGCCCGTCTTCGTGGAACCAGCGGGCGATGCTCACGCACATCTCCAGGATGCCGAACGCCGCGAGTGTCGCGGATTCCTCGTCGGTGGGGCCGGCCTGTTCGATGAGGCTGCGGAAAGCATGGGCGTGGCGACGGCGGAGCTCGAGAACGGTCGTGCGGGCGGGGTCTTCGAGGCTGGCGATGTCACGGTTGACGATGAGGGCTTCGCGGCGGTGGGTGGCGTGGCGCAGAGCGTAGACGCGGGTTGCGCGGCGGAGGCGTTCGGCGACGTCGTCGATGCCGGCGACGGCGGCCTCGTAGTCGGCCCAGACCTGTTCGGTGGTGTCGGCGACGATGTCGCGCAGGAGGTCCTGCTTGGCGCGCATGTGGTTGTACAGGCTGGGCGTGCGGATGCCGAGCGCCGCCGCGATCTGGCTGAGCGCGGTGCCGTGGTAACCGCGCTCGGCGAACAGCGTGAGGGCGGCGTCGCGGACTGCCGCCGGGCTCACCGTGGTCTTCGCTTCCGCCATGCGGCCCATGATTCCAGCCGCGCGCTCGGCGCGTGGGGTCAGGCGGCGGCCGCGCGGCGCAGGGAGCCGTAGGTGCTGCCGAAGGCGCGGTTTTCGATGGCGACGTCGACCGCGTCGAGCAGCGCCTGGCGCAGGCCGGGGCGGGTGAGGTCGGCAGCGTCGATGCCGAGGCGCACCAGGCCGCCGCGGCGGGCGGCGCGGGCCGACGCCAGCACGAGGGCGAAGCAGCGGACCGTCTCGGTGCGGTGCGACTGGCTCGTGAACTCCTGCACGCGCGCCCGGAGCACCTCACCCGTCACGAGGTCACGGACGGACCCCGCGTCGGCGCAGAGCGTGAAACCGTGTTCCCGCAACGCTTGCAGCGTGCCCTGCGAAGCGAGCCAGCGCGGCGGCGCGAAGCCGTCGACGGCGACGCCGGTGGTGTCGAGCGCGGCCTTCGCGGCGATCAGGCGCAGGCGCGCTTCGTGCGCCGGCAGTGAGGCGAACTCCGCGCGGCGGCCGAGCTGGACGGTGCGGTGCGTCGGCGTGATGCGGTGGTCGTAGCCGTGCAGCAGCACCGAGTCCCCGGCGGCGGCGCGCGTGCGCACCCAGGCGGTCACGGGGCCGTCCTCGGTCCGCGCGACGTGCAGGATCGACAGCGGCACCCGCCGCCGCTCCAGCTCCGACGCGAGGTCGGCGCAGCGGTGCAGCGCGCGCGGGGTGGCCCCGGACAGCGATACCAGCAGGCGAGCATCCACGTCTCCCATTGCGCCTCAGGCCGATGGCGCCTGCCTGACAACGCCGTGAACTGCACAGAAAGGACACATGAGAGTTACGCAGTGTCAGGCTTTGGTGGCCTCCACCAACCTGCTCACGGCCATCGCGATCCGGCCGCGCAGGTCGGGATCGGTGATGACGCCGTCGGACGCGGTGTGGCGCGGGATGGGGATGCGCGCGCAGGCGTCTTCGACGATGCGCGCGCCGGCGTAGGTGAGGACTTTGCGCAGGGACTTGTGGGCGTCCGCGCCGCCGGTGGGAGCCGCGACCGACGACGCGTTGATCCACGACACGGGCTTGCCGTAGATCTCACCGCCGCCGACGGTCCAGTCCAGCAGGTTCTTGAACGACCCCGGCAGGCCGCCCGCGTACTCCGGCGTGCAGATCAGCACGCCGTCGGCCGCCCCGACCTCCGCGCGCAACGCCACGACGGCCGGGTGCAGGGGGTCTTGATCGTCGTCGGGGTTGAAGTGCGGGAGGTCGCCGAGGCCCGCGTAGACCTTGGACTCGGTGAACCTCGCGGCGGTCCCGATCACCGCCGCGTTCACCGAACCGCCCCGCAGACTGCCGCAGATGAGCAGGATCACGGGCGCCAGTCTGCCAGTGAAAGTCGAGCCGGTTGCCTGTTTTCTGCCTCACTCATGAAGCGATCACACCCCGAACAAGCCCGCACTGGGCACCCGATTCCATCCCCAGCCGCTACGTGACACCCGACGAGGCCACCACGCGGCGCGTGCCAAGCCCGCTCGACGACAACATCCTCGACGACGACATCAGCAACTGGCTCACCGGCCACGACACCGATCCGCACGACCCCGCACCGAGGACAGCCACCGCGGACGCCAAATCCCTGCGCGGCACCTTCACCCGCACAAGAGGCACCGGAGCTCACTTGATCCCGAAAAACGGCGCGAGCGGAATCTGTGGACAAGTGCGGCTTGGGCGGGTGGGTGCGGACAAGTCAGGGGGTGGAGTTGACAGCGGCCGGGGGCACGACGTGGCCCGCGATCACGACCAGACGATCTCCAGGTCCTTGCCCTGCGCCCGCCCCGCCTCGGCGGACGGGCGGCGTGTCTGCGGGTCCAGGGGGTTCTGGCCGATCGCCGCGAGGGAGGCCTCGTCGGGTTCCACCACGGCCACCGCGGCACCGCCGGCGCGCAGCGAAGCCACGACGTCCGCGAAGGGCTTCTCCGTGGGGAACACGTCGACCGAGCCGAGGGGCACGACCACCAGCACCCGGTCGTATCCCGCCGCGTAGTCGGCGTTGTCCGCGGACCGCACCCCGCCGTCGACGTAGCGGTGGCCGGCGATGGTGACCGGCGGCCAGATGCCCGGGACGGCGCAGCTGGCGGCCACGGCGTCGACCAGCGGAACGCCCGAGTCGTTGCGGAAGACACGAGGCTCGCCGGAGGCAGCGTCGACCGCCACGATGGCCAGCTCGCGGGTGGGCCACTCGTGCGACGGGAGCCGCGCCTCAATCACCGAGCGGCGGCGCGACTCCGGCACCGTCGAGGCCGACAGCGCCAGCTCGCCGACCGCGCGCCGGACCTCGAGCACCGAGCCGGCCGAAACCGCGGTGCCGAACTGCTCGCCGAACTTCTCCAGGTCCACCTCGACCATGATCTCCGGGGACTGGCGCGCCGGGTCCGTCTGCCGGACGTAGAGCTCGCCCAGGCTCAACCCGCTGCCGATCTGCGCGGCGACGGTCGAGCCCGCCGACGTGCCGACGATCAGGTCCGCCCCGCTGACGTCCCGCCCCGCGTCGGCCAGGCCCGCCAGCAGGCCCGTCATCCACGCGATTCCGGCGACCCCGCCGCCGCCCAGTACCAAAGCCTCGCTCATGACACCCAGTCTGCCAGCGACCACCGACAGTTTCAGGCGCCCGGCCAGTCGGTCAGCGAAAGCCCGCTGATCCGCTCGTAGGCCTCGACGTAACGCGCGCGCGTGGCGGCCACGACGTCGTCCGGCAGCGGCGGCGGCTGGGTGTTGGACGCGCGGTCCCAGCCGGACGGACCGGTGAGCCAGTCGCGCACGTACTGCTTGTCGAACGACGGCTGGGCGTGGCCGGGCGCGTAGCCGTCGGCCGGCCAGTAGCGCGACGAGTCGGGCGTGAGGACCTCGTCGGCGAGGACGAGCCGGCCCTCGGCGTCGAGGCCGAACTCGAACTTCGTGTCCGCCAGCAGGATCCCGCGCTCGGCCGCGAACTCGGCGCCGCGGCGGTAGATGGCGAGCGTCGCGTCGCGGACCTCGGTCGCGCGCGAAGCGCCGATCTGCGCGGCGACCGTCTCGAACGACACGTTCTCGTCGTGCTCACCCAGCTCGGCCTTCGTGGCCGGCGTGAAGATCGGCTCCGGCAGGCGCGCCGACTCGACCAGGCCGCCCGGCAGCTCGACGCCGCAGACCGAGCCGCTGCGCTGGTAGTCCGCGAAGCCCGACCCCGTGAGGTACCCGCGCGCGACGGCCTCCACCGGCAGCATGTCCAGGCGCCGCACGAGCAGCGCGCGGCCGAGCACCTCGGCGGGGATGCGCGGGTCGTCCCAGGCCACGAGGTGGTTCGGGATGAGGTCGGCGAGCTGGGCGAACCAGAACACGCTCATCGCCGTGAGGACGCGGCCCTTGTCGGGGATGGGTGTGTCCAGCACGAAGTCGTAGGCCGAGATGCGGTCGGACGTGACCAGCAACAGGTGGTCGTCCCCCACGGCGTAGAGCTCCCGGACCTTGCCGGCGGCGATCTTCGGGTATTCGGCGAGCGTCTTCACGGCTGCACCCTAACCCGAGGCCGTCGGAACCGAGGATGATGCAGGTCATGCGCTACCGCTGGATCTCCTTCACCACCGACTACGGCCTGCGCGACGGCTTCGTCGCGGCCTGCCACGGGGTGATCGCGCGCCTGGCGCCCGACGTCCGGGTGCTCGACGTGACGCACCTCGTGCCGCCGCAGCAGGTGCGCCCGGGCGCCGCGGTGCTGGCGCAGACCGTGCCCTCGCTGCCGGACGCCGTGCACCTGGCCGTGGTGGACCCGGGGGTCGGAACCGCGCGGCGCGGACTGGTCGTCGTCACCCCCGGCGGTCTGCTGGTCGGGCCCGACAACGGCCTGCTCCTGCCCGCCGCGGCCGCGCTCGGCGGCGTGACCGGGGCCTACGAGATCGACGTGCCCGACCCGGCGTCGGCGACCTTCCACGGCCGCGACGTGTTCGCCCCCGCCGCCGCCCGCCTCGCGCTCGGGGCCGAACCCGCGAGCTTCGGGCCCGAGGTCGACGACCTGGTCCGGCTGCCGGAGCCGTTGATCGCCGCGTTCCCCGGGAAGCTGGTGTCGGACGTGCTGACGGTCGACCACTTCGGCAACGTCCAGCTCGCCGCCACCCCCGCCGACCTCGAGCTGACCGGCCTGACCGGCGGGGTCACGGTCCACAGCGGACGCGTGGCGGTGCCGGCGACGATCGGGCGGACGTTCGGCGCCGTGCCCCAGGGCGCGAACCTGGTTTTCACCGACTCCGCCGGCCACCTGGCGATCGCCGTCAACGGCGGATCCGCTGCTGCCGTGCTGAATCTGGGCGCCGCCGAGGAATGCACGATCACCGCCTCCCCCGCCGGCTGAGCACAACCGCGCCTTGTCAACGCCCGCCCCGAGCGGCGAGTGTGGACGAAAAATGGGGAGGCACGGATGGTGGCGTTGGTTTCCCACGGCAACAAGGTGATTTCCGCGGGGTTCTTCCGCGACGACGAGCTCGACTTCGCGACGCGCGGGGTGCTCGGCCGAGCGGTGCGCGGGGCGAGCGAGGTCGGCGAGGTGCTGGCCACGATCGCCCGCGTCGGCCGGGCCGCGGACTGGGCGCGCGAGTGGGAACGGACGGCGGCCCGGGTTCAGGAAGAAGCCGTAAAGGCGCGCGAAGCCGGGCACCTGGTCAGCGCGGGCTCCCACTACCTGCGAGCGGCGACGTATTGGGCCTGCGTCGTCGACGGACTGTCCACAGGGGACGACACGGTCGCGTTGACGGAAGCGTTCAAGTCCCACCGGGAATGCTGGGAAGCCGTGGTCGACTGCTCCGACGGGGCCTTCCTCCGCGTCCCGGTTCCCTACGAAGGCACGGAACTGCCCGGCTACCTCCTGCGCCCCGACGCGTCCGGAACCTCACGCCGGACGCTGGTCATCACCAACGGCAGCGACGGCGCCCTCAGCGACCTGTGGACCTCCGCCGCGGCCGGCGCGCTGGCCCGCGGCTGGAACGCGTTCCTCTACGACGGCCCCGGCCAGCAGTCAATGCTCTTCGATCGCGAAACCTGTTTCCGCCATGACTGGGAAGCCGTGCTCACCCCGGTCGTCGACACGCTCGTCGAGCGCCCGGACGTCGTCGAGCTCGCCGGCTACGGCATCAGCCAGGCCGGCTACTGGCTGCCTCGCGCCCTCGCCTTCGAGCACCGCCTGGCCGCCGCGGTGCTCGACCCGGGGGTGGTCGACGTGTCAGCTTCCTGGACGCGCTCGCTGTCCAAGGGCATGCGGACGGCGCTGGAGCACGGCGAGCGCGACGCGTTCAACCGCGATATGGGCCTCGCCGTCCGCCTACCGGGCCTGCGCCGCACCCTGACGTTGCGCGCCCGGCCCTACTCGCACGAGGACTGGTACGACCTGTTCAAGGCCGTCGAAAAGTACCGGCTGGAAGAGGAAACCGTCGCCGCCATCAGCACGCCCCTGCTCATCACCGACCCCGACGATGAGCAGTTCTGGCCCGGTCAGTCCAGCCGGCTCGCCGAGCTCGTGCGCGGGCGCGGCGGCCGCGCCGACCTGCTGCGGTTCACCGTCGAGGAGGGCGCCAACGAGCACGTGCAGCCGATGGGCCGCCTGCTCACCGAGAACCGGATGTTCGACTGGCTCGAAGAGCTGGTGCCGCCACGGCCGGCGTGAAGCTGAACACGTCGCCCGGATCCCAGACTTCCTTGAGGCGCGCGAGCTCCGTGGCCGTGGCCGGTTCGTAGCAGGACGACGCATCGGTGTGGCTGATCGGCAGGAACGTCCTCAGTGGACCGCCCGAGCTCCACTGGGAGACGGCTTCGTAGACGTGCGACTGCGACCCGGGTGCGGCGCCGGGGTGAGCCGACGTGAACAGGTTCAGCCGCGCCGCGCGGTGCCCGACGGCGTCCCCGATCGCGGGCTCGTCGGCCAGCGCGCCGCCGAGGTGGCGCAACTCCAGCAGGAACGGCGCGTGCGGATCCACGAGCGAAGGCACGACCTCCAGCGCGTCCTCGCTGGTCAGCGCGACGCTCTCGGTGTCGACCGGCATCGGGCCGATCGGGTCGGCGTGGATCGAGCCGAGGTCGGTCAGCGGCATCGGCTTCACCGTGTCGAGGAACGGGCCCGCCGTGACCAGTGGCTCGACGAACCGCCGGCCGGCGTCCGCGTCGCCGAGGTAGGCCACGCGAAGGTGGCAACAGAACCGGCCCCGCAGCGGTTCGGGCACGCCCGGCACGTCCGGGAAGGCGAGGAACGCGAGCGACAGGCTCAGCTCCCGCGGCGCCGTCGCCAGGCTCGACCGGAACCGCTCGATGACCACCGGCGCGCGTTCGGGGGCGAAGAACAGGCCACCGCCATAGAGCTCACGCAGCGGCACCAGGCTGGTTTCCAGCGCCGTGACCGCCGCGAGGTTGCCGCCGCCCCCGCGCAGGGCCCAGAACAGCTCGAGGTGCTGCTCGGCCGTCACGGTGAGCTCGCGGCCGTCGGCCGTCACGATCTCGAAGCGGCGCACGTGGTCAGCGGCGAAACCATGGCGCCGGCCGAGCATCCCGAGGCCGCCGCCGAGGCTGTAGGAGACGTAGCCGACGCCGGGCGCGGAGCCGACCGGCGCGGTCAGGCCGTGTGCGGCGGTGGCGACGAGCACGTCGCCCGCGGTCGCGCCGGCCGAAACGCGCGCGACCTGCCGGTGCGGATCGACCTCGACCCGGTTCAGGCTCCGGGTGGTGACGAGCAGGCCGCCGCCCATCGAGCGGTGCGCGCCGTGGCCGGTCGACTGCACATCGACGGCCAGCCCGTGCTCCGCGGCGAAGCGCACGCCCGCGACCACGTCGGACTCGGCCCCGGCCGCCACCACCACGTCGGGCCGGTGGTCCAGCGAGAGGTCGAACCCCGCTCGTGCCCGGTCGTACCCGACGTCACCCGGGAAATAGACCCCGCCCTTGACCCGCGCGGCGAGCTCCCCGGCTCCACCCATCTCGGCTTCCTCGCTCTCGCCTCGAGCGTGGATGCGATGAAGTGCGGGGCCGAGACTACGCTCACGAATTCTCCGGTCAAGTCACCGAATTTCGTGATCCGCGCGAGAAATTCGGGGAAATTGCCGAGAGCGCTCAGAGCACCTGTGAAAGGAACTGCTGCAACCGCGGACTGCGCGGGTTGTCGAAGATCTGGTCCGGGCTGCCCTGCTCCACGATCCGGCCCGCGTCCATGAACGCCACTTCATCGGCGACGCTGCGCGCGAAGCCCATTTCGTGCGTCACCACGATCAACGTGAGACCCCGCGCGGCCAAGCCCGCCATCAGGTTCAGCACGCCTTTGACCAGCTCCGGGTCCAGCGCGGAGGTGGCCTCGTCGAACAACATCACCTCGGGGTCCATCGCCAGCGCCCGCGCGATGGCCACGCGCTGCTGCTGCCCACCCGACAACGCCGACGGCCGGTACGGCGCCTTGTCCTCCAGGCCGACCTCGGCCAGCCGCGCGTGCGCGATCGCCGTGGCCTCCTCTTTGGACAGTCGCTTCACGCTCCGCAGTGGCAGCACGATGTTGTCCAGCACGCTGCGGTGACCGAAGAGGTTGAAGTGCTGGAACACCATGCCCACGCGCTGGCGCAGCGCGTCGGGGTTCGAGTGGATCACGCTGGTGCCATCGAGCAGCAGGTCGCCGCTGTCGGGTTCCTGCAGGCGGTTGACGCAGCGCAGCAGCGTGGACTTGCCCGAGCCCGAGGGGCCGATGACGCACGTGGTGCGGCCGCTGGGCACACTCAGGTCGACGCCGCGCAGGACTTCGAGCGTGCCGAAGCTGACGTGGATGTCGCGAAGCTCCACACTGGACGAACGCACAGCGGTGGTCACAGGGCCGCCCCTCCTCCGGTGTTCACGAGCGTCAGCCCGCTGCCGCCGTCGCCGTCGCCGGGGTCGGTGCGGACCTTGCGGCCGGTCTGCAGGCGCTTGTCGATGTAGTTCACCAGGTGCGTGAGCGGCACAGTGATCACGAGGTACACCGCGCCGGCCGCCACCAGCGGCGAGAGGTTGCCCGTGTTGGCCGCCAGGTCCTGACCGATGCGGAACAGCTCGCGCTGCGAGGTGAGGAACCCGAGGAAATACACCAGCGTCGAGTCCTTCACCAGCGCGATGAACTGGTTCACCAGCGCGGGCAGCACGCGCCGCACGCCCTGCGGGATCACGACCAGCAGCATCGCCTTGGTGTAGGTCATGCCCAGCGCGCGGCTGGCCTCCAGCTGTCCTTTTTCGACACTCTGGATGCCCGCGCGGAAGATCTCACCGATGTAGGCCGCGGCGATCAGGCTCAGCGCGGTGATGCCCAGCGGGTACGGGTTGTGGCCGACGATCGGCCGCGCGAGCGTGCCGAGACCCTGGCCGATCACGAGGATCGTCAGGATCGCCGGCAGGCCGCGGAAGATGTCGGTGTACACCCGCGCGGGCCAGCGCAGCCAGACCTTCTTGGACAGTCCCATCACGGCCACCACCATGCCGAGCACGGTGCCGATGATCGCCGACACCCCGGCGAGGATCAGCGTGTTGACCAGGCCCGTCTTCAGCAGGTCGGGGAAGACCTGCCAGATGTAGTCCCAGTTGAGGAACGTGTCGAGAAACTGATCCATCGTGGACTACTGCCCCGTGGCGAAATCGGTGGGCACCGGCTCGTTCGGCTCGAACTGCTGGTGCACCTTCTTCCAGGTGCCGTCGGCGACGACCTTCTTGATGCCGTCGTTGAGCTTGTTCAGCAGGTCGGTGTTGCCCTTCTTCACGGCGTACCCGTGCGGGATCGTCGTGGTGATCGTCTTGGTGACCTTCAGGCCGGGGTTCTTCGCCGAGTAGTCCTCGGCCGAGGCCGCGTCGAACACCGCGCCGTCGATCGCCGCCGACTTCAGCGCGCTCAGCACCGCCGCGTCGTTCGGGAAGCGCACGGCCTGGGCCTTGGGCGCGTTGGCCGCGAGCCAGGTGTCGGAGACGGTGCCCTGCACCACGCCGATCCGCTTGCCCACCAAGGAGTTCTCGTCGGTGATACCCGCCGTCTCCTTCGCCTCGATGCCCAGCGACTGGTAGTTGTACGGGTCGGAAAACGCCACGGTCTGCTTGCGCGCGTCGGTCTGTGCGATGCCCGCGCTGCCGATGTCGAACGTCCCGTTGGCGACCTGGCCCAGCAGCGCGGAAAAGTCGACCGCGACGAACTCGACCTTCAGGTTCTCCTTGGCCGCGATGTCCTTCAGCAGCTCGTTGTCGAACCCGGTGAACTGGCCGTTCTCCTGGTAGGCGTTGGGCCGCGAGTCGCTCAGCGTGCCAACGCGCAGGGTGTCACCACCGCTGTCGCTGCCACCGCCGCACGCGGTGAGTGTGGCGAGCAGGGCCGCCGCCGTGACGGCTGTGACCAATGTCTTCTTCATGTCACTCCTCAGCTTCCCGGCCGGAACCGTCGATGCAGGATAGGACAGTCACGCGTTCTTCACCGGCAGACCGGGACCGCCCTTGGCGAGCTCCGCGGCCACGGGCGCCTGCTTGAAGAACTGAGCGTGCAGGCGGGCGACGGTGCCGTCCGCGAGGGCCTTGGAGAGGCCGTCGTTGAGCTTGTTCAGCAGGTCCGGATTGGACTTCGCCACGGCGTAGGCCGAGGGCGTGTCCTTGTCCAGCACGGTGTAGCCGAACTCGAGCGGCACGGTCGGGTTCTGGTCGAGGTACTTCTGGCCGATGTCCTTGGGCACCACCCAGCCGTCGAGCGAACCGTCGCGCAGCTGGGCGAAACCGGCGTTGTAGTCGGGGAAGCGCACGACTTCGGCGCCCGCGAGCTTGCCCGCGAACTCGTCCTGCACGGACCCCTGCACCACGCCGAGCCGCTTGCCCGCGAACGCGCCGGCCTCGGCCAGGTTCGCGCCCTTCTTGCTGACGACGGTGGTGTAGCTGGTGTCGTAGCCATTGGAGAAGGCGACGGTTTTCTTGCGCGCGGTGGTGGCGGAGATCGTGGAGCTGCCGATGTCGAGCTGGCCACTCGCGACCTTGGCGAGCAGGCCGGAGAACTCGGTGCCGACGAACTCGACCTGGAAGCCTTCGCGCTTGGCGATGTCGCGCAACAGCTCGTTGTCGTAGCCGGTGAACTGGCCGTTTTCGAGGTAGATGCTGGGCGGCGCGTCCGTGAGGGTGCCGACGCGCAGCGTCTGCCCCGACGCGTCCGAAGAGCCGCAGGCAGTGAGCGCGCTGAGTCCGATGAGGGAGGCGACTACGACGGCGAGGGTGCTGAGGAGCTTGCGCATGACTTCTTCCTGGCTCACGGACATGAAAAAACGCCAGGCCGCGGGGGGCGGCCTGGCGCTTCCGGGTTCAGCGTCCGAGATTAGGGATTTCGCCCGATCGGGTAACTTCGTCTCAGTACGTGGACTTCGTGCCCGCGGTCACAGAGAATCTCGCCGGCACTGGTCGAGCCGGAACCGGTTTCCCATTGAGCGGAACTCGGCGGCTTCGCGTGCGCTCACGCATGAGGTAGCTCACGACACCGGGCCGGTCTCCGCGCACCGCGCTTTGCCGCCGTCGAAGGTGGTTCGCAGCCACGACAGGTACAACGCGTTCGCGGTCGGCGCGGCGAGTTCCTCCTGGATCGCATGCCCGCTGCCGGCGACCAGGTGCGTGGCGAGGCACGCGTTCGGCAGCAGCTTCTTCTCGTAGCTCTGGAACGCGGGCGCGCCGCCGCACTGCGGAGTCGGTGCCGGCGGCGCGCCCACGGGATTGCCCTCGCAGTAGTGGCGGTCGAACTGGCCGACGGCGACCAGCGCCGGCAGCGTGATCCGGGCCGCCTGCGCGGCCGCGGCGGCGCCCTGCGGCCGGGACGACAGCTCGGTGTCGGACAGGATTCCCTGGTGGGCCCCGATCACCGGCAGTGCCTTCGGGTCGGTGCCCGGGCCGTGGACGAGGCCGATCTGCTCGACCTTGTCCGGCAGCACCGTCACGTACCCGTCGTCCAGCCCTTGCCACCGGGTCCCGACGGTCCGCGCCGGCACCTGGTAGAGCTTGTCGAGCTGCAGGGTTTCCGGGGTCACGGCGGCGCCGTACCCGGTGAGGATCAGCGCGTCGAGCACTCCGGCGTGCCTGGCCGCGACGCCGGCCAGCGTGCCGGAACCCAGCGAGTGCCCGATGCCGACGACGGTGTGCCAGGTCTTGCCGAACACCTGGGCGTCGCTGTGCAGCGCCGTCGCCACCTGGTCCGTTGTGGACACTTGCGCGGCGTAGGTCACCGAGGTGCTCGAAGCGGGCACGGTCGAACGGCCGGTGCCGAGCCGGTCGAGCGCGTAGGTGGCGAAGCCCTTGGCCAGGGCCGCGCGGACGAGGCTGTTCGAACGCAGCTCGGGCAGGTCCCAGTAGTCGGCGTTCTCACCGCCCCCGGCGACGAGCAGCAGCACGGTGCCGTTGCCGCTCGGGGGCGTGCACAGATCACCGGTGAGCTGTCCCGGCGCGGGCACGCCGGGTACCGAGACCGGAGTCTTCACCACGCGGCACGCCGGCACCGGGGCAGCTTCGACGGGAGCCGGCGGGCCGCTCGAACACGCGGCGGCCAGCACGGCGGTGAGCAGGAGAACCAGGGCACGGCGGGCGAGGGGCATCGTCGACTCTCTTCTGTCGCCAGTGCCCAGAGGCTAGGAAGCCGCCTCGCTCCGCGGTAGCCGGATTTTCCGTCGGGTCCCGTCAGTTCCGCTTACAGGATGGGTCGCGGCGAATACTGCGCCGCGTCCGGAAAGCGCTCCAGCACGGTCTCCACGCGCTGCGCCACCTCCGCGACCTGCGCCGGTGCCACGCCCGTGAACGAGATCCGGTCGGCGAGGAGTTTGTCCAGGTCACCGCGGTCCAACGGCAACCGGTCGTCGGCCGCCAGCCGGTCGAGCAGGTCGTTCTCGGCGCCGCGCTCACGCATCGCCAGCGCCACGCCGACGGCGTTCTCCTTGATCGCCTCGTGGGCCGTCTCCCGGCCGACGCCGCCGCGCACGGCCGCCATCAGCACCTTCGTGGTGGCGAGGAACGGCAGGTAGCGATCAAGCTCACGCTCGATCACGGCGGGGAAGGCGCCGAACTCGGACAGCACGGTGAGGAAGGTCTCCAGCAGGCCGTCGAGCGCGAAGAACGCGTCGGGCAGCGCGACGCGGCGCACGACCGAGTCGGACACGTCGCCCTCGTTCCACTGGTCGCCCGCGAGCTCGCCGATCATCGACAGGTGCCCGCGCAGCACGACCGCGAGACCGTTGACCCGCTCGCACGAGCGCGTGTTCATCTTGTGCGGCATGGCCGACGAGCCGACCTGGCCCGGCTTGAAGCCCTCGGTCACGAGCTCGTGGCCGGCCATCAGCCGGATCGTCTTGGCGAGGCTCGACGGCGCCGCGGCCAGCTGCACCAGCGTGGACAGCACGTCGAAGTCGAGCGAACGCGGGTAGACCTGCCCGACGCTCACGAAGTGGTTGCGGAACCCGAGGTGCTCGGCGATCTTCGACTCGAGCAGGTCCAAAGTGGACTCGTCGCCCAGGAGGTCGAGCATGTCCTGCGCCGTGCCGACCGGGCCCTTGATGCCGCGCAGCGGGTAGCGCTCGATGAGGTTGTCCAGGCGGGAGAACGCGACCAGCAGCTCGTCGGCGGCGGTCGCGAAGCGCTTGCCCAGCGTGGTGGCCTGCGCGGCGACGTTGTGCGAGCGCCCGGCCATCACCAGGTCGGAGTGCTCCACGGCCAGTTCGGCCAGGCGCGCGAGCACCGCGGCGACGCGGCTGCGCATGAGCTCCAGCGACCGCAGCTGCTGCAGCTGCTCCACGTTCTCCGTGAGGTCGCGCGAGGTCATGCCCTTGTGCACGTGCTCGTGGCCGGCGAGGGCGTTGAACTCCTCGATGCGGGCTTTCACGTCGTGGCGCGTCACGCGCTCGCGCTCGGCGATCGACTCGAGGTTCACGTCATCGATCACGCGCTCGTAGTCCGCGAGCACACCTTCGGGCACTTCGACGCCCAGCTCGTTCTGCGCGCGGAGCACGGCGAGCCACAGCTGTCGCTCCAGCACCACCTTCTGCTCGGGCGACCAGAGCCGCACCAGCTCGGGCGACGCGTAGCGGGCGGCGAGCACGTTGGGAATCCGGGGCTTGTCCGTCACGCGGCCACGATACCCGCGCAGGTCAGAGGTGGGCGGGGCCGGTGGGATCCAGACGGCTCCCACCGGTTCGGCCTCGCGAAGGCCTCGGCACCCCGTGCACCGAGCCGGCGGAGAGCTTGGCACAAGGGACGTGGGGGACGCGAGGGATTTATCCCGCGCACCCCGGGCCGGGCGCGATGACGAAGAGACATGAAACACGTCTCATGGACCCCGGCCACTCTCGACGGTTCCTCACCTCGGGCGAGTCGCCACTACGGTCAAAATTCGCGGGAAAAACCACTTCAAGCTGGGGAGTCTTTTTAGTGAACGCACATCTTCGTGGCAAAGTCGCCCTCGTCACCGGCGGTAGCCGCGGGCTGGGTGCGGCGTCCGTCCGCAAGCTCGCGGCAGCGGGCGCGGATGTCGCGATCACCTACCTCCAAGCGGCCGACCACGCCGAGTGCGTCGCCGAATCCGTCCGTAAGCACGGCGTCCGGGCCGAGACCTTCCAGGCCGACCAAGCCGATTTCGACCAGGTGCGGGGCATGGTCGACGCCGTGGCCGAGCAGTTCGGCCGCATCGACATCCTGGTCAACAACGCGGGGACGGCCGTCGGCGGTGTGATCGGCGAGGTGCCGCAAGCGTGCCGGGACCGGATCTGGGCGGTCAACGTCCACGGCCTGGTCGCCACGACCGAACAGGTCATCGCCCACATGCCGGACGGCGGCCGGATCATCAACGTCGGTTCCGTTGCCGGGCTGCGGGTTTTCGTGGGTGGCCTCGGCGATTACGGCGCGACCAAGGCCGCCGTGGGGATGTACGCGCACTCGTGGGCGCACGAACTCGCGCCGCGGCGGATCACGGTGCACACCGTCCTGTCGGGTTGGGCCGACACGGAGCTGGCTCCGCCGCCGAGCTCCCCGTTGGGGCAGCAGGTGCTCGCCCAGGTACCGCTGGGCCGCTACGCCGACCCGGACGAGATCGCCGGCACGATCGCGTTCCTCGCCGGCCCCGCGGCCGCATACATCACCGGCACCGATCTCCGCGTGGACGGCGGCCGGCACGCGTGACGCGTCACGCGTGAGCCGACACGGTCCCCGTGACCACCAGAGACGTCGTCTCACCGGGAGCGAGCGTGGTCAGGGGGCCAAGGGCTTCCAGCTCCACAATGCGCGCCGGCGGGTCGAGGTCGCCCAGGTCGGCGAGGGGTTCCGGCAGCGGGTGCTCCAGCCAGATCTCCAGCGGCGACCCGGCGTCGGGGTACTCCGCGGCCGGGTCGACGTCGAAGGACAGCGTGAGCGTGGTCTCACCGACGGTGCACGAGACCCAGCCCGCGGTGTCGGGCACGCCGAGCTTGCCGACGACGTCCTGCGGCGGCACCACGAGCGTGCCACCGTCCACTGTGTACCGCGGGTTTCCGGTGCCCGCCACGAGCTCCACGACGCCCGGCGTGCGCATGCCCGCCAGGCCGGCCGTGACGGTGCCGCCGCCGGGGAGCTGGGTGACGTTCCACAGAGCCCAGCGCACCGGCGCCGCGGAGCAGTTCGCCGCGGTGAGTCGCAGCGTGTACGAAGCGCCGGCGCCCAACGTCAGCTCGCGCGTGAACCGCAGGCCCGTGCGGGGTTCGACGCCGCTGGTCAGGGTGACTGTGTGACCCGTCAGACCCGAGACGGAGTACGGGCCCGAGTCCAGCACGGGGTCCGGCGGCCCCGCCCATTCCCCGGGCCCGTCCCAGCCCTGTGGAGCGGGCCAGGTCTTGTCGCCGCCGTAGTTGACCCAGTCGCCCATCCGGCCGGAGTTCGGCCCCAGGACGTGGCCGTCGAGTGGCTGGAGGTCGGAACCCAGCAACGCCGGGTTGCGCCACAACAGCTCGACACCACCGTGGGCCAGCGACAACAGCCGCCCGCCCAGCGCCGGGACGACGCCGAGGCGCAGCACGCCGTTGTCGAGCCACACGACGTCGGTCACCATTCGGCGAGTCCACCGTCGTCCAGGCGCCACACGGGCGAACGCCAGTGGTGGCCGACCTCGTCGGCGCGGCGCACGGCTTCCTCGTCGACCTCGATGCCGAGGCCCGGGCCGGTCGGCCGCGCGGCGTAGCCGTCGGTGAAGCGGAACAGCGCGGAGTCCGTGAGGTAGCTCAGCGCCTCGGTGCCCTGGTGGTAGTGCATGCCGAGACTTTGTTCCTGGATCAGGAAGTTCGGCGTCGCGAACGCCACCTGCATCGACGCCGCCAGCGAGATCGGGCCGAGCGGGCAGTGCGGGGCCAGGCTCGCTCCGTAGACCTCGGCCAGCGCGGCGATGCGCCGCAGCTCCGAGATGCCGCCGGCGTGCGACGGGTCGGGCTGCACCACCGCGACGCCCGCGTCGAGCACCGGCTTGAACTCCCAGCGCGAGTACAGCCGTTCGCCGACCGCCACCGGCACCGTCGACGCGGAAACGACCGACGCCAGCGCACCGCCCTGCGTCTCCGGCAGCACCGGCTCCTCGACGAACATCGGCTGGACCTCTTCGAGCATCTTCACCAGCCGGCGCGCCATCGCGGGCGACACCCGGCCGTGGAAGTCGATGGCGAGGTCGCGCTCCGGGCCCAGCGCCTCACGCGCCTCCCGCGCCCGGACCAGCGCGGCGTTGGCTTCGGCGGGTGACGCGATGGGCGCGAGTGGTCCCGCCACGTTCATCTTCACCGCCGTGAAACCGGCTTCCACCTGCGCGGACACGGCGTCGAAAATGCCCGACGGACGGTCGCCGCCCACCCACGAATACACGCGCACGCGATCGCGCACGGGCCCGCCGAGCAGCTCGTGCACCGGCACCCCGTGCACCTTGCCCGCGATGTCCCACAGCGCGTGGTCGAAGCCCGCGAGCGCGCTGGAGAGCACCGGCCCGCCGCGGTAGAACCCACCGCGGCGCAACGTCTGCCAGTGGTCCTCGATGCGCAGCGGGTCCTGGCCGACGACGAGCTCGGCCATCTCGTGCACCGCCGCGCGCACCGTCTCGGCGCGGCCCTCGACCACGGGCTCGCCCCAGCCGGAGATGCCCTCGTCGGTGTTCACCTTCAGGAACAACCAGCGTGGTGCGACGAGGAAGGTCTCGATACCGGTGATCTTCACCTGGCCCCCATTTCCTAAGCGGAATCCTTGGCGGCCGACCAGCCGCCGTCGACGGTCAGGTCGGCGCCCGTGACGAACGAGGCCGCCGGCGAGAGCAGGAACGCGATCACGGCGGCGACCTCGCCCGGGTCGCCCAGCCGCCCGGCGGGCGTGGCCCGCGCGCTGCGTTCGATGTCCTCTTCGGTGAGCCGGTCCCACGCCTGCGTGCGCACCGGACCGGGCAGCACCGAGTTCACGCGCACGTCGGGCGCGTACTCCACGGCGAGCTGGCGCGCCAGCGAAACCAGCGCGCCCTTGCTCGCCGCGTACGCCGGGTGGCCCGGCAGGCCGAACCGCGCGTGGACCGAAGACACCAGCACGACGGACCCCCGCCGGGCCCGCAGCGACGGCAGACACGCCTTCACCGCGAGGTAGGAACCGGTGAGGTTCACGTCGAGCTGGTGCTGCCACTGCTCCCGCGCCATCTCGTGCAGCGGGCCGGTGGTCGGCACGTACGCGTTGCTGACCAGCGCAGTGATGCCCCCGCCCTCGCCGGCCATCGCGACGACCTGCGTCCAGGTCTCGTCGGCGGTCACGTCGCCGCGCACGCCGGCGAGGTCGTCGGGGAGGGGGGCGAGGTCCACACCCACGACGCGGTAGCCGTCGGCCTGCAGGCGCCGGGCCGTTGCCGCGCCGATGCCTGACGCGGCACCGGTCACCACGGCCGTCGGGTTGTCTGGTGTGGACATCGCCAGTTCCTCCTCGTGCTCAGAGCCTGGTACTCAGAGCTTGTCTACGCGGACATGGTCGTCCGGACCACGCACCCCGAGCCAGACGCCATTCGCGTCAGCCGCACCGCCGAGGGTGCCCACGACGTTGCCGGACGGGTACTTCGGCTGCTTGAACCAACCGGCCCACGTGGTGCCGTTGCGGTCGTTCTGCCACAGCGTGTAGTCGCTGGCCAGCGCGAACACCGACACCTTGTCACCCTGCGCGACAAGCGTCGGGCTGCTGGAGATGGTGCCGCCGATCGACGACCAGTCCGACCACGTGCCATCGGTGCCGCGGGTCCGGGTCCACACGCCGTCGTCCGGGGTGCGGACGGCGACCACGGTGCCCGACGTCGAGGTCGCGGCGCCGGGGCGGCCGTAGATCTGCGCGTCGTTCGGCGAGCCGAGCGATGACCAACGGCCATCGGTGGTGCGGGTCCAGACCTTTCCGTCCGTGCCGCGGGTGTAGAGCGTGCCGTCGGCGGTCACGGACGGCGAGTCGGTGAGGTTCCCGCCGAGCCGGTGCCAGGCGCCCCAGCGCTTTCCGTCGTAGGTCAGCTGCCACACGGCGTTGTCCAGACCACGGACGTAGACGTCGATGTTCGAGCCGTGCGCGTTCGCCGCCGGCTGGCCGAGGAACGGGCCGCCGATGACCGAGGTGCTCTTGCCGAGACCCTGCGTCTCCAGCACGCCGAGCGGGCCGCGGGTGAAGGTCACGGTCTTGTCGCCGGTGCGCACCACGGCCGGGCTGGCCGAAGCGCCGCTCGCGACGCTGGTGCCGGGCACCAGGTCCGTGCCGTGCAGCTTGAGGAACGCGGTGCCGTGCGCGGGAACCGTGACGGTGAACGCGGCGGTCGCCGTGCCGCGGTCGGCGCGGGCGCGCAGGTCGCGGATCGAGACCTTGCCGGTGAGGCCGGCGTCGGCGAAGTTCAGCGTCATCTGCGTGTCCGCGTCACCGCGGTTGAGCAGCACGACCGCCCGGTCGCCGTCCTTCGACAGGCGCTTGCTGTAGGTGTCGGTCGAACCGTTCGACGCCACCCGAACACCCTGGATACCGAGCTTGTCCTGGTCGACGGCGATGATCTCGGGGTTCTTCAGCGTGTCGATCATCGACTGCGGCAACGTGCGCGGGTCGGAACCGATGATGAGCGGGGAAGCCATTTCCGCCCACAGCACGAGCTGGGTGGTCGACTCCTCCTCGTTCATCTCGAGAGTGCCCTGCTCGGTCTTGCGCATCGGGATCAGGAAGTCGGGGTCGTTCCAGTGCCCGGGACCGTTCGCCTCGGGGTGCGCCGCGTTGACGTCCGCGTTGCGCAGCATGTCCTTGTAGATCCCCTCGTACGGGGTTCCGAAGGCCACGTCGGTGTTGGTACGCCAGGAATCGGCGACGAGCGGGCCGAAGGTGTAGGAGACGCCGGCGGTCTGACTCGGCGTGTGCGGCACGCCCCAGTCGTCGGTCACCGGGTTGCAGATGTTCAGGATCATCTTGCGGCCCGCCTTCTGCAGGGCCGCGCTGAACTCGGTGTACGCCTTCGCCGGGTCGAGGTTGTTCGCGATGCCGCAGAGGAAGTCGACCTTGATCGCGTCGAACTTCCAGGTGGCGAAGCGTTTCGTGTCCTGCTCGTAGTAGCCCTGGCTGCCCGCGGCGCAGTTCTTGCCGTCGGACGGGCCGGCGTCGGTGTAGATCCCGGCGAGCAGGCCGCGGTCGTGGATGTACTTGACCAGCGCGGTCATGCCGGACGGGAAGCGCTCGGGGTCGGGCACGAGGTTGCCCTGCGCGTCACGCGGGACCTTGGCGTTCCAGCCGCCGTCGATCCAGACGTACTTGTAGCCGGCCTTGGCCAAGCCGCTGGAGACGAGGTAGTCGGCGACGCCCTTCACGCCGGCCTCGGTCACGGTCGGCATACCGAAGTAGTTGTTCCAGCCCATGTACGGCGTCTGCGCCAGGCCCGAGTTGTAGTAGTCGGGGGCGCCCTGGTCGGCCGCGGTGGACTGCTGCGGGAAAAGCGAGGCCGGGGCCGCGGAAGCGGGGGTCGCGAGCCCGAGCACGGTGGCGACGGCAGCGGCCACCGTCGTGATCGTGAGTGCCCTGCGGGATCTGCGTGGGGAGCGCGGGAGCATGTGGCGACACCTTTCGTCGTCGAAACAGCGCCGATCGGGGCCGTGATCGTCCGGCCCGCGAGCAGCATGCCGGGGCCGCGGAGGTCGCGTCAAGAATAAATCCTAAATTAAGATTTCACGCGGTATGCTTCCCGCGATGAACGACATCGAAGTCCTCACTCTGGGCGAAGCGATGCGGCTGCTGCTCGCGGAACCCGGCGTCGCGCTGCGGCGCGCGCACACCTTCCAGGCTTCCGTGGCCGGGGCCGAAGCCAACGTGTCGGTGGGCCTCGCGCGGCTCGGCCACCGCGTGCGCTGGCTCAGCCGCGTCGGCGACGACTCGTCGGGCGCCGCGGTGCTGAGCGCGCTGCGCGCCGAGGGCGTGGACGTCTCGGACGTCGAGGTGGACCCGGCCGGGTTCACCGGATTGCTGCTGCGCGACGACAACCCGGGCCGCGGCATCGACGTGCAGTACCACCGCGCGGGTTCGGCGGCGTGCTCGCTGTCGGCCGACTACGTCCGCGCGGCCGGCCTCGGCGGCGCGCGGCTCGTGCTGGTCTCGGGGATCACGGCGATGCTGTCGCTGTCCGCGCGCGACGCCGTGCTGGCGCTGTTCGAGCTGGCGCGCGCGGAGGGGGCGACGATCGCGTTCGACCCCAACGTACGGCTCAAGCTCGCGTCGCCCGCGCACTGGCGCGAGACCGTGGGACCGCTGCTGCACCAGGCGGATCTGGTGTTCGCGGGCGAGGACGAGCTGGAACTGCTCGACGCTTCCGCCGCCGAGCTGATCGGCAAGGGTGTCGGCACGGTCGTGGTGAAGCAGCGCGACAAGGTGGCGCGCGCGGTCACGGCCGAGTACGAGTGGAGCCAGGAAACCCTGGTCACGCACGTCGTCGACCCGGTGGGCGCGGGCGACGCGCTCACGTCCGGGTACCTGTCGTCCTGGCTGCGCGGCGGTTCGCCCGCCGAGGCGCTGCTGGCCGGCGCGGTGTCGGCGGCGCTGGTCGTCGGCACGCGGACGGATCTGGAAGGACTGCCCGACCGGGCCGAACTGGCCCGCACGAGCGCCGCCCTCGGTGGCGGCGAGGAGGTACACCGATGAGCTACCGCTGGGAGATCACGGACGCGGCCCTGCGCCAGGGGGTGGTGGGCATCGTGCGGACCGCCGATGCCGCGTCCGCCGTGGTCGCCGCTCGGGCGGCCTTGGACGCGGGCCTGCGGTCGATCGAGGTACCGCTCACCAACTCCGGTGCCCTGGCGGCGATCGAGGAGCTCACGGCCGCGTACCCCGACGCCACGATCGGCGCCGGCACCGTGCTCGACGAGGCCTCGGCCGTGCTCGCGATCCGCGCGGGGGCGCGGTTCCTGGTGTCGCCGAACGTCGAGGCCGTCGTGATCCGCACCGCTCACCGGTACGGCGCGGCCGCATTCCCCGGCGCCGGCTCGGTGACGGAAATCGTGCGGGCGCTCGAAGAAGGCGCCGACGCGGTGAAGGTCTTCCCGGCCACGGCGCTCGGTCCGCGGTGGGTCAAGGACGTGCGCGCCGCGCTGCCGCAGGCGCCACTCGTGCCGACGGGTGGAATCGCTCCCGAGGACGTGCCAGAGTGGCTCGCGGCGGGCGCGGTCGCGGTCGGCATGGGTTCGGCGCTCACGCGCGGGACGGCCGACGACATCCGCGCGCGCGTGGCCGCGATGGTGAGGGAGGGCTCGTGACGGACGTCGTGCTGGTCGGCTGCTACACCGCCGAGATGGGCGGGAACGGCGGCGGGATCTCCACGTTCCGCCGCGAGTCCGCCGGTCTTGTTTTCGACTCGACGCTGGCGCTGCGGTCGCCGTCGTGGCTGGTCAAGCACCCGACGTTGCCGGTGCTGTACACGACCAACGAGACCGATTCCGGCGCCGTGTCCTCGGTGTCGCTTGTGGACGGTGCGTTGTCCGTGCTGGATTCCGAGGTGCCGAGCGGCGGCGCGCACCCGTGCCACCTCGCGGTGACGCCGGACGGCCGGTTCCTGTTGTGCGCCAACTACACCGGGGGCAGTCTCGCGGTGTTCGGGCTGTCGGCCGAAGGACGGATCACGGGCCGGACGGATCTGGTGCAGCACAGCGGCACGGGGCCGAACGAGGTGCGGCAGGAGGCCGCGCACGTCCACATGGCGGTGCCGAGTGCCGACGGGTCCGTGGTGAGTGCCGTGGACCTCGGAACCGATGAGATCCGCAGCTACACGCTCTCCGACGCCGGTGAGCTCACGCTGCTCGCCGTGTCGAAGCTGCCGGCGGGCAGCGGGCCGCGGCAGCTCGTGCGGATTCCCGGGTCGGACCTGGCCTACGTGGCTTGTGAGCTGTCCAGTGAGGTGCTGACGGTCCGGGAGACGTCGCCGGGCGCGTTCGAGGTGGTCGCGTCGACGCCGGCCACGCACGGTGCGTTCGACGGCGAGAACATCGTGGCCCACCTGGAGATCCTGAACTCTGGCGTGTACCTGTCGAACCGGGGCGCGGACTGCGTCACGTCGTTCACCGGCTCGCCGCTGGCGGCCGTCGCGGACCAGGCTTGTGGTGCGCACCCGCGGCACTTCGCCGTGGTGGACGGGATCTGTTACGTCGCGGCGCAGTTCGACGACGTGCTGACCGCGTTCCGGCTCGACGAGCTGGGGAAGGCCGACGTCGTGCAGATCCCGACGGGGTCGCCGAGCTTCGTGCTGCCGCTGAGTTTCTGATCCCGACGTTTCTGAGCACAGCGAAACGCCCTGCCTGCCCAGCGAAGCCGGCAGGGCGTTGCGCTGTGTTCAAACCTGTGTTCAGACCTGGGTGAGGACGAACACGTCCGCGTCGTGCTGCGCGGTCCATTCGACGGGCAGACCCACGTGCACGAGGTGGGCACCGGAGTACTCCACGCCGGCCTCGTCGCGGTAGGTGGCGGCCGTGTCGAGCCCGTGCAGCTTGATGCGCGACGATCGGCCCGGCACGAGCGGCGTTCCCACCAGCTGCCCGGTGCTCCACGCCAGCACCACGGTCTGGTCGCCCAGCGTGTACTGGCTGGCCGCGGTGGTGCGCTCCGGTCCGGACAGGACCCGGCACCGTCCGGTGTGGAGGATCGGCCGCAGCTCCTTGTACCGCGTGATCAGCTCCGCGGCCTCCGCCCGCTGGTCGGCGTCCCAGTGCGACAGGTCCGCCCCGATGCCCAGCACACCCGCCATCGCGAGCACGAACCGGAACCGCAGCGAACGCGGCCGCGGGTCGAACACGCCGGGCGCGTCCGTGACCCACGAGCTCATCAGGTGCGGCGCGTGCATCAGCAGGAACCCGTCCTGAATCCGCAACCGATCCAGCGGCGCGGTGTTGTCGCTGGGCCACACGACATCGCTGCGCGAGACCGTCGCCAGGTCCGTGCGGCCACCACCGCCGGCGCACGACTCGACGATGAGGTCGGGGTAGGTCGTGCGCAGGTGGTCGAGCAGCCGGTGGTAATTCGTGACGTGCTCGGCGTCCAGGTCCGCCGACGGCGCGCCAGGGCGGCCGCGTTCGGTCGGCGGGCGGTTCATGTCCCACTTGAGGTAGGAGATGGGATACGCGGTGAGCAGCTCGTCGAGCACTCCGCGCACGTACTCGAACACCTCGGGCTTGCCGAGGTCGAGCAGGAGCTGGTTTCGGATCAGCGTCGCGGGGCGGCCGTCGAGGCGGTAGACCCAGTCGGGGTGCTCGGCGTAGAGCTTGGACTTCGGGCTGATCGCCTCGGGTTCCACCCACAGGCCGAAGTCCAGTCCCAGCGCGCGCACGGAGTCGACGAACGCGCCGAAGCCGCCCTCGAACGACGACTGCTCCGGCGTCCAGTCACCCAGGCCGCCGGTGTCGTCGTCGCGGCCGACGAACCAGCCGTCGTCCACCACGAACAGCTCCACGCCCAGGTCCGCAGCCTGCTTGGCGAGGTCGAGCTGACGTGCGCCGTTTACCTCGAAACCCGTGGCTTCCCAGGAGTTGTAGAGCACCGGGCGGCGCTTTTCGAGCCGCGGCCCGGCGAGCTTGCGCGAGTACGCGTGCCACACGTCGGCCAGCCCGGCGAGTCCGTCCACGCTGGACGCCAGCGCCAGTTCCGGAGTGGACAGTGCGGCGCCGGGTTCAAGCCGGATCGGGCCGGGGTTGGCCAGCCGGCCCGCGCGCACGCGCGTGAGACCACTCGGCTCGATCTCGGCGTCGAGCTCCCACGAACCCGACCAGGCCAGGGAAACGCCGTACGCCGGACCGTCCGGCGAGCCGGCGTCCTGCACCGCGAGCCACGGCACGTACTGGTGCCCCGGCACGCCGAACCGGCTCTCCATGCGGAAACTTCCGGCTTCGAGCACCGTCGAGCGCCGGGTGAACTCCTGCGACCACTGCCCGGTCAGATAGGTGAGCCGCGCACCGTCGAGTCCCGTCGGCACGCACACACCCGCCGAACCGAGCCGGTCGATCTCGAGGGTCGCGCTGCCGGTGTTCGTGAACTCGACCCACCGGCACAGCACATCGGTGCTCGGTTCCGCGCGGTAACACTGCACTGCCCGCAGGCCGGTCACCTCATCGACAAACGCCAGCCGCAGCACCGTTTCGGTGGATTCGTCGGCGTCGAACCGCCACCACGAGTCCCCCGCCACGGCGAGGTCCGCACCCGAGAACGGCCGCAACCCGCGCGGCGCGTACTCGACCGGCGCGGCGTCGGCATCGGTGATGAAGTGCACGTCACCGCGGTTGGCCAGCGGAGACGGACCACGCTCGACGCCGCGCGGACCCCACGCAACGAGCTCCAGCCACCGATTCCCCGGCTCCAGCGTGACGGTATACGAAGTGGATTCGAGTTCGAGCGTCCACCGTTGATTCACTTGATCGCCCCGATCGCGAGCCCGGAGATGAAGTGCTTCTGGAACCGCAGGAACACGGCCACGGTCGGCACGGCGGCGATCACCGAACCGGCCGCGATCACGTTCCAGTTGGACACGTACTGGCCCTGCAGGCCGAGCAACGCCGGCGTCACCGGCATCACGGTCTCGGTGCGCAGCACGGTGATCGACCACAGCAGGTCGTTGAACGTCCAGGTGAACGCCAGCGCGCCGAGCGCCGCCAGCGCCGGGCGGGTCATCGGCAGGATGATGCGCCAGAAAATGGCGATCGGCCCGGCGCCGTCGATCAGCGCCGCCTGCTGGATCTCGTCCGGAATGGACCGCATGAAACCCTGCAGCACGAACGTGTAGAAGCCGAGTCCGAAGCCGACCTGCACGATGATCAGCGCCGTGAGCGTGTCGTAGATGCCGAGCAGCTCGGACAGCTTCGACACCGGCACCAGCAGGATCTGCGGCGGCAGCAGGTTACCCGACAGCATGATCAGGATGATCGTGCGGCGGAACGGGATCTGGTAGCGGCTCAGCGCGAACGCCGCGGCCGACGCGAGCAGCAGCGACAGCAGCACGGTCGGGATCGTGACGATGAAGCTGTTGAGCATCGCGTGGCCACCGCCGCCGACGCCCCACGCCTCACCGAACGAGCTGAGGTCGAACGAGTGCGGCAGCGCGCCGAGGCCGTTGCTCGCGATGTCCGAAAAGGACCGGACGCTGGTGGTGATGACCAGCACGATCGGCAACAGCCACAGGACGGACAGGCCGCCGGCCACCAGGTGGAAGCCGAACGTGCGGCCCTGCTTGCCGTGGTTGCGCTTGGCCGGGACTCGTTCCTCCGGCGTGGCAGGAGCTGCCGGCCGGGTCGTGGTCACGCTCACTGGTCCTCCCGGAACGCTCGCACGAGGTAGGTCACGATCACACCGAACGCGAGGATGAAGATCACCACGGCCAGCGCGGACGCGTAACCGAGCCGCAGCGACTGGAACGCGGTGGAGTACATGTAGGTGCTCAGCAGCTCCGACGAGTGGTACGGCCCGCCCTTGGTCATCGACCACACCACGTCGAACGACCGCAGCGAGTCGATGATGATCACCGACAGGACCACGGCGTTGACGCTGCGCAGCTGCGGCCACGTCACGTGCCGGAACTGCTGCCAGCCCGTGGCACCGTCCAATTTGGCCGCTTCGTACAGCGCGGGGTCGATGCCCTTCAAACCGGCCAGGTACAGCACCATCACGTAGCCGAGCTGGCGCCACAGCGCCGGCACGAGCACCGCGTAGAGCGCGGTGTCGGGATCGGCGAGCCACGAGTGTTTCCAGCTGCCCAGGCCGACCGCGCCGAGGATGTTGTTGAACACGCCGTCGGGCTGGTAGATCGCCTGCCAGATCAGCGCGGTCGCGACCAGCGAGAACACCACGGGCGTGAACAATGCGGCCCGGTAGAACCCGACACCCTTGCGCTCGCGGTTGAGCAGCATGGCGAGTCCGAGCCCGCCCGCCGCCGACAACCCGCCGAACAGCACGATCTAGATCACCGTGTCGAGCGCGGCCGTGCCGAAGATATCGTCGGACAACATCTCGGCGTAGTTGTCCAGCCCCACGAACGTCGGCGCGGAGACCCCGTCCCAGTTGGTCAGCGACAGGTAGAACCCCTGCAGCGCCGGCCAGAAGACCCAGAATCCCTCGACGGCCACAGGCACGAGCACGAACAGGAGCAGCGTCGGCGGCACGCGGCGGACCGCGCGCCGCCGCCGCTTCACCGGGGCAGCGAGCACCGCCATGTCAGGACTGCCCCTGCCAGACCTTCGCCGCGGCCGTCTGCCAGTCGCTCAGGATCGAGTCGAGCTCGTTGGGCTTCTGGATGAAGCGGATCAGCGCGGCGTCGGCCGTCGGCTGCAGCGCGTCGGAGGAGTCGCGGTTGAAGAACTGCGTGAGCTCCTTGGCGTCGTTGAGCAGCTTCCGTCCCTTTTGGACCAGCGGCGTGCCGGAGTCCTTGGCCGACGGGTTCGCGGGCAGCACCGTACCGGAGGAGTTCTTGATGTAGAGCTCCTGCGCCTCGGCCGTGGCCACGTACTTGAACCACTCCTTGACCTCGGCCACGTGCGGCGTGCGAGCGCTGGCGAAGAACCCGTCGGTCGGGCCTTCCTCGGCGACGGGCACGCTCGGGTCGAGGATCGGGAACTGGAAGAAGTCGAGGTCGTCCAGCGCGTCCTTCGGGGCGGCGTCGGCGAAGAAGGTGCCGGTGAGCACCATGCCGGTCTTGCCCTGCAGCAGCACGGTGGTGGCGTCCTGGAATGCGAGCGCCGTGCCGTTGGGGTCGGTGTAGGGCAGCACCTGGCGCCACGGGTCGAAGATCTTCTTGACCTTCGGGTCGTCGAAGCGGCCGCGACCGGCGAGCAGGTCGCGGTGGAACTGCGCGCCGTTGATGCGGATGTTGAGGTAGTCGAACCACGCCGAGGCGGTCCACTGCGTGCCGCCGCCCGCGCCGAGGCCGATGGGCGAGATGCCCTTGCCCTTCAAGGTCTCGCACAGCGCGAGGAACTCGCTCCAGTTCGTCGGCGGCTTCACGCCCCACTTGGCGAAGTTGGACTTGCGGTAGAAGAAGCCCCACCAGTAGTAGCTTGTGGGCACGAACACCTGGTGGCCCGCGCCGTCGCCCGAGAGGCTGCGCATGGCCTGGGAGTAGTTGCCCATCGTCTGCCACACGTCGCCGACGTCGAGCAGCAGGCCCTTCTTCGCGTAGCCCGACAGCAGCGAACCCGGGTACCACGTGAACGTGTCGGGCGGGTTCGCCGAGGTCAGGTAGCTCGGCAGCTGGGTGCGGAAGGTCTCCGACGCGACGGTGTTGACCGTCGCGGTCGCGCCGCCCTTGTCCCCGAACGCCTTGGCGAGCGCCTCGATGGCGACCTTCGCCTGTGGCGAGGAGAGGTTCGACTGGACGGTGACCGCACCGGCGGCCTGTTTCACCGGGCCGTTGGAGGCCGAGGTGGCGCACGCTGCGAGGAAGCTGCTCGAACCGAGTGCTCCCAGGCCGACGAGGCCGGCGTTGCGCAGGAAATGACGGCGGGACAGGCCTGCTGCAGTCGTCATCGCTGTGACCCCTTTGTCTGAATGGAGCGTCGCTCCCCTTCGGGGGGAGTGACTGCTGGCACAGACTTGCAACCGGGCTGGCGGCTGTCAAGATGTATTCATAATTTATGACGTAATCGCGTCCGAGGTAGGATGACTCGGCACTGCCGACTGAGGGGACCTCCATTGTCCGAACACCGGCCCCGCGGTCTGCACGGACAGACCGTCGAGACGCTCGCCGCCCGGATCCTGTCCGACGAGTGGGGCGAGGGCACCGTGCTCGACCTGCCCGCGCTGCGCGAAGAGCTCGACATCAGCCTCACCGCCCTGCGCGAGGCGCTGAAAGTGCTGGCCGCCAAGGGAATGATCGACGCCCGCCAGAAGCGCGGCACGTTCGTCCAGCCGCGCGAACAGTGGAACATGCTCGACACCGACGTCATGCGCTGGCAAACCGCGGCCAGCGACAACCCGGGCCTGCTCGACGAGCTGACCGAGGTCCGCACCGTCGTCGAACCCGCCGCCGCACGCATCGCCGCCGAACGCGCGGACTCGGCGGACCTGGACGCATTGCGCGCCGCTCTGGACGACATGACCACCGCCGGCGACGACCCCGAAGCCAGCGTCCGCGCCGACCTGACCTTCCACCGCGCCCTGATGACCGCGACGCACAACAACTTCCTGCTTCAGGTGGAACGCGTCATCGCCATCGGCCTCGCGGAGCGCGACAAGCTGGTGCACGGGTCGGGCCCCTCGGACAACCCCGTGCCTTCCCACCGGAAGGTCCTGGACGCGATCCTGGCACGCGACCCGGGCGCGGCGGAGAGTGCGATGTTCGCGTTGGTGACGAAGTCCCGGGACGACTTGGACAAGGCGAAGAAGTCGCGCCGGTAGGAGTTGGTTTCGGTGAGCGCGGGCCTGGGGCTGGCGCCTCGGACTAAGCCTGGGCCTGGGCCTGGGGCGACCGCGATAGCACATTCAGCGCGCTTGTGGCGCGGTTGTCCACAGCACTCAGCCCGATCGGAACGTTGTCCACAGAAACGCCTGGTTTCGCCGCGAGTACCGCGCTTTGTCGGGGGCGGCCGATAGACTGGACAAGGGCACGCCCCCTTGGGAGGGCGGGGGTTTGTCCGCCGGGACCGTCGGCGAGTTCGAGGTCCTTGCGCAGGTCGGCTGAGTGTCGCGGCCGACGGGTTCGGCGGAGCGCTGTACTGCGAACACCTCAGCTCGAGCCGCGTGAACCAGCTCGAGCTGAGGTTCCCCGGCGCAGCGCGCGACTCCCAGCGCAGCGAAACGGCAAGCTCGCCGGGGCCGCGCAAAGAAATGTCGCTCATGGCCAAAGCTCAGCCATCCGCCAGCGCCGCCTGCAACATCCTCGCCGCAGCAGCCCGCGGCGCCGGGTCGATCGCGATCAGCGCGTTCACCACCGCGCCGTCCACCAGCGCCACCAGCTTCTCCAGCTCCGCCCCGTCCACCGGGGTCCCCGAGCGGGTGAAGATCTCCAGCAGCAGCTCGTTCAGCTGATCCGACAACGTCCGCATCAACGGCCGCAGATACGGCCGACGCCCGGTGGCCACCAGGCGTTCGTAGCGCAGCAGGACCGCTTCCGCGTCGGCCTCCGGATCACCGCTGGGCGGGCCCAGCAGGAGGTCCAGCACGAGCTCCACCGTCGCCGAAACGCCGCGGTTGCGGGTGGCCAGTTCCTCCAGCTGCTGGCGCCCGTTGGCCAGCTCCACCTGCGAGTGGTGCTCGACCGCGGCGGTCACCAGGTCCTCGAGCGAGTCGAAGTAGTACGTCGTCGACGCCAGTGGCAGGCCGGCCCGCTCGGCGACGGCCCGGTGGCGCACCGCGTCGAACCCGCCTTCGGCCAGCAGCTCCGCCGCGGCTTCGACGAGGGTGGCTCGCCGGCGCTCGCCCTTCGGGGTGGTTGCTGCTGCCGTCATGGCCGGTCATTCTGCCAGCCGCGCCATCAACAGGCCGTCAGAACCGGGGGGCCAGCGAGGCGGCGAAGCGCGCCAGGTCACCGGCGTACGGCGCGGGGTGCCCGATCGTCCCCGGCACACTCACCAGCACGAGGGTCCCGCCCGTACCGGTGGCCGCACGCGCAGTGACCGCACCGGCCGACTGCACCGGATACGTCACCGGCGCCCCGTGCGGGAACACAGCCGCGGAGATCGAGCCGTTCGGCAGGGGGAACCCGGCGCCGCGGGCGCCAGTCGTACAGATGCTGCCCTGGGAGGCTTCCGTGGCGGTGAAGTGGCCTGGGAGCTCGCCAGCGAGGGCTGTGGCGAGCTCCCAGTCCACCTTTTCGCACCCGGAGGCGCCTTCGACCCGAGGGCCGGTCCTCCCGTCTCCACTGCCTCCCTGCTGAGGCGGCAGAGCCGGGAAGTTCCCCTCCCCAGTACCCAAAGGACGCGCAGCCGACGCTCCGGGTTGCGCGGGAGCTTCGGCCGAATTCATGACTGCGGCGGAATCGGGCTTACCGCCCGTACCGGCCACGAGCCCGTACGCGCCGAAGCCCACCAAAGCGAGCACCACAGCGCTTCCACCAGCGGCGATGCGGTTTCGGCGGCGCAGTGTCAGGCGGCGCGACTCGCGGACGACGTCGTCCTTCGTGAACGTGGCGGGCGGCACTTCGCCAGGCAGGGTGGAGAACAACTCACGCTCATCCATTGGCCTCCACCTCCCGTTCCAGCACCTCTCGCAGGTTCGCCAGCCCCCGTGCGGTCTGGCTCTTCACGTTGCCCTCGCTGCAGCCCAGCGCCTTCGCCGCGGCCGTCACGTCCTGGCCCTCGAAGAACCGCAGCACGAGCACCGCGCGTTGCTTCGGCGGCACTTCCTTCAGCGCCGCCAGCAGGTCTTCCCTGGTCGCGACGCGCTCGGCCAGGCCGGGCGCGTCCGACATCGGTTCCGGCATGACCTCGGTCTGCCGCTCCCGGCGCCATGGCCGGCGCGACTCGTCGATGACGGCGCGCACGAGCGTCTTGCGCACGTACGCGTCGGTCGCGGCGCGGTCCCTGATCTTCTTCCACCTCCGGTGCAGCGCGACGAACGCCGTCTGGGCGAGGTCGTCGGCCTTGTGCCAATCGCCACAGAGCAAGTACGCGGTCCGGCGCACGGCGTCCCGCCTCGCGGAGAAGTACTCCGCGAACTCGTCTTCGTCGCGCTGGTCCACGCGGTCTGCTGCTCCGCTCTTCTGCTCATCCGTCCTCAAGGACGGAACCGGGGGCGTCCACGGTTGCACGAGACCGCCGATTCCCTCCACCCCCCGCCGCATTGATCGCGCGGGTGGCGGTGTGATGTGATCGCGGCGTGACCTCGACTCCGCTCGATTTCCGCTCCGACACCGTCACCCGCCCGGATCGGCGCATGCGGGCCGCCATGGCCGAGGCCGAGGTCGACGACAACGTAATCGGCACCGACCCGACCATCGCCCAGCTCGAAGAGCGCGCCGCCGCGACGCTCGGCATGCCCGCCGCGCTGTGGACGCCGAGCGGGACCATGGCGAACCTCATCGCCCTGTCGGTGCACCTCCAGCGCGGCGACCGCTTCCTCGCGACACGCGGCGCCCACGTGCTCACCAACGAGCTCGGCTCCGCCGCGTGGCTCGCCGGCGGCATGCCCGACATCCTGGAGCACGACGCCGGCCCCGGCCGCCCCACGCCCGACCTCTTGCGCGCCTCCATCGGCAACCCCGGCCCGTACTTCACCCTGCGCACCACGCTGCTGTGCCTGGAGAACACGCACAACGCGGCCGGCGGCGCCGTCACCCCGCCCGAGGAACACGCGCAGCTGGTGGCCGTCGCGAAGGAGGCCGGGCTCAACGTCCACCTCGACGGCGCGCGCATCTGGCACGCGTCCGTCGCGCTGGGGGTGCCGCCCGCCGCGCTGACCGTCGGCGTCGACAGCGTCAGCGCGTGTTTCAGCAAGGGCCTCGGCGCTCCGGTCGGCTCGGTCGTCGCGGGCAGCGTCGAGTTCGTGGAGCAGGCGCGCCGGATGCGCCAGATGCTCGGCGGCGGCGTGCGCCAGGGCGGCATCCTCGCGGCGGCCTGCCTGGTCGCGCTGGAGAACGTCGGTGAGCTGGCCGGGACCCACGAGCACGCCCGGCGCCTGGCCGCGGGCCTGGCCGAGCACGGCTGGGGCGTCGCCACGCCGGACACCAACATCGTGCTCGCCGAGGTCCCCGACCTGGGCGCGGCGCTGGAGTGGCTCGGTTCGCTCGGCATCCAGGCGCTGCCGATGGCCGGCAAGGTGCGCTTCGTGCTGCACCGCGACCTCGAACCCACCGCCGTCGAAGATGCGCTGCAGCGCATCAAGGCGGGCGCGCGATGAACTGGATCGTCTTCGACTACGGCGAGGTCCTCTGCACGCGCACCACCGCCCTGCCGAAGCTCGCGGCCACGATGGGCGTGCCCGCCGTGGAGTTCGAGCCCGCGTACTGGGCGGTGCGCGAGCCCTACGACCGCGGGTCGAGCGACCTCGAGTACTGGACGTCGATCGGCGACCGCCTGGGCGCACGGGTCGACGACGCGATGTCGGAGGAGCTCACGGCCATCGACGTCGCGGGTTGGTCGAACCTGGCGCCGTCGTCGCTGGAGCTGCTCGAAGCGCTGTCGGAGGCCGGAGCCGCGCTGGCGCTGCTGTCGAACGCGCCTTCGTCGTTCGGGAAGTGGGTGCGCGAGCAGGAGTGGGCGAAGCTGTTCCGCGTCACGCTGTTCTCGGGTGACGTGAAACTCGCGAAGCCCGACGCCGAGATCTTCCGCCTGCTGCTGGAAAAGCTCGGCGCGAAGCCGGAGGAGTGCCTGTTCTTCGACGACCGTGAGTCCAATGTGGAGGGAGCGCGCGCCGTCGGCATCCAGGCGCAGCTGTGGGACGGCGCCGAAGCCGCCCGCGCCGCGCTCGGCTGAAAGCTCACGGCCGCCCACCCGGCGTGAACTCGATCACCTAGGCTGTGCGCGTCCTGACCGAACTTCCCCGGTAGGTGCACTGTGGCCGACCACCGCGCGCCGGTCGACTTCGACCGGCCGAGCAACGCGCGGGTGTACGACGCCCTGATGGGCGGCCGGGACCACTACGCCGCCGACCGCGCCGTGCTGCGCCAGATCCTGGAGCTCGCGCCGGCCGCGCAGACGATGGCGCAGGAAGTGCGGCAGTGGCTGGTGCGCGCGGTGCGAATGCTCACCGACCGGCTGGGCGTCGACCAGTTCCTCGACCTCGGCTCAGGCTTCCCGACGGTGGAGAACACACACGAGGTCGCGCAGCGTGCCAACCCCGAGGCCCACGTGGTGTACGTCGACCACGACCCGGTGGTGCAGGCCCACGGCCGCGCGCTGCTGGCGGAGAACGACTACACGCACATGGTCGGCGCCGACCTGCTCGAACCCGAGCGCACGCTGGCGCACCCGGACGTGACGGCCCACCTGGACTTCGAGCGTCCGCTGGGCCTCATCCTGTGCGCGGTGGTGCACCACATCGCCGACTACGCCGTGGCGCAGGCAGCGGTGAAGGCCTACGTCGACGCGCTCGCGCCCGGCTCGTACCTCGTGCTGCTGCACCAGCACAACCCCGCGGACGGCAGTGCGGCCGCCGAGCTGGCGACCGCACTGGAATCCCGCTTAGCCGCCACCGGCCTCGACACGGTCTACCGCACGCGCGAGGAGATCGCGTCGCTGTTCACCGGGCTCGAGCTCGTGGCCCCCGGCCTGACCCACCCGCACCTGTGGTGGCCGGTCGGCCCGCGCCTGGCCCCGCTCACGCCGACGAACTTCACGACGCTGGCCGGGGTGGCGCGGGTTCCGTAGCGTCCACTGTGGTCAGTTGCGGTGGAAACACGAGTCGACGAAGTCGAAGATCAGCTTTTCCAGCCGGTCCTGGGTTTTGGGGTCGCGCAACATGTCGGTGCCGTGCGTCCCGCCGGGCAGGATCTCCAGGTGCTTGTCGGCCGGGGGCGCCCCGGCGCCTCGTACAGCTTCTGCACCTCGCCGATCACGTTGCCGCTGTAGTCGTCCGGCTCGACGGCGAAGAACGCCGGTTCGGTGACCTTGCGGATGGCCGCCACCGAGTCACCACCGCATTTGCTGGGCGAGGACAGGATCAGCAGGCCCACGAGCTGCGGCTCCTTGGCCGCGAGCCGCGCGGCCGAGCTGCCGCCGCAGGAAGCGCCGCCCAGCAGCATCGACTTCGCGCCGCGGCGGTGCAATTCGGCGAGCGCAGCGCTGGTGTCGGTGTCGAACTTGTCGAGGTCTACCGAGCTTTTCTGCGCCGCACCGTGGCCGCGGTACTCGAACACCAGCACGTGGTAACCCTTGGCCGCGAGCTTCTCGGCGGTGTCCAGCCACGAACAGATGTAGTAGCCGGACTCGTGGTCGAGGAGGATCACGCGGTCACCGGACCCGAGCTCGATCGCCGGCAGATGGAAGCCGTCCGACGTGGTCAGGCTGAGCACCTGCGGGTCGAGCCGGTCGGGCACGCAGACGTTGACGGGGAAACCCTGCGCGGTCTTGCGCGTACGCTCCGGCACGGTGACCTCGTACGGCGGCGGCGGGGTGGCGGGCGACCGTTTCGCGGAGGTTGCCGGCGCTGTCGTTGAGGTCTGCTGGGTCGAGGTCTGCTGCGCCGAGGTCGCCTGGGCCGGTTGGTCAGGGGCGGTGGCGTTGGCCGAGCAGGCCGTGACGGCGAACGCACACAGCAGAGCCAGCAGCGACCCGGCGGTTCGAGTGGTGGTCATCGGTCCTTCCTCGGTGGATCGGTACCCGCTCCACGGTGGCGGACCGATGTGAGGAAGCGATGAGGATCAGATCAGGGTGCGAAAACGCCGATGCGGCGCCCAGCCGTCGTGGCCGGTCGCCGCATTGGTCGCGTCCCCCTGAAGTCCGAGCTGTCAGCGTCCGATGCGCTTCGCGTCCTTCTTGCCGCTGATCGCGCCGTAGGCCGCGGTGCCCAGGAACACCACGCCGCCGATGATCGCGATCCACAGCACGGCCTTGAAGACGAAGCCGATTACCGCGCCGAGGACCATGAAGGCGATCCAGGCGACAATGAGCCCTCCGACGATCTTCCAGAACATGGCTCCTCCATGACGTTTCCGCGCCACGCCGGCCCGGTGCTGTCCAGCGTGCCACCCGCGGCGCGAAAACTCTCTTCCCCAGGCCAACGATCAGGGGGATATCCGGGTTCCCCCTGACCGGTTCACCTGAGCCATTCCCCCAGGCGGCGGACCCCTTCGTCGACGTCCTCGGTGGCCCCCGCGAACGAGAACCGGACGAACTTCCCGCCGTCCACCGGGTCGAAATCCACCCCCGGCGCGATGGCGACACCCGTGTCCGCGAGCAGGCGCTGGCACCAGCTGAGGCTGTCGGTGGTGTACGCGGAGACGTCGGCGTACGCGTAGAAGGCCCCTTCGGCGGGGGCGAGCTTGTCGAGACCGATTTTCTTGAGCCCGGCGAACAGTCGATCGCGGTTGCGGCGGTAGTGGTCCACGTGCGCGTCGGCCTCCGCGTACGACTCCGGCGTGAAGGCCGCGACGGCCGCGTGCTGCGCGATCGCGGGCGGGCAGATCGTGAAGTTGCCCGTGAGCACGTCCACCGCCCGGTGCAACTGCTGCGGCACGAGCATCCAGCCCAGCCGCCAGCCCGTCATGGCGAAGTACTTCGAGAACGAGCCCAGCACGAGCGCTTCGCGGCCGTACTGCCACGCGCAGTCAAGCTGCTTCTCGTAGGAGATGCCGTGGTAGATCTCGTCACTGATCAGCTGCACCCCGTGGGACGCGCACCAGCCGGAGATGGCCGCCAGCTCCCCCGGCGGCAGCACCGTGCCCGTCGGGTTGCTGGGGCTCGCCACGATCAGGCCGTCCAGCGGTCCCAGCTCGTCGAGGAGGTCGACGGTGGGCTGGAAGTTGGTCTCCGCGGTCGTCGCGAACTCCACGACCTCGCAGCCGAGCACCTTGAGCAGGTTCCGGTACGCCGGGTAACCGGGCCGCGCCATCGCCACCCGCGCCCCGGGGTCGAACGCGCTGAGGAAGCTCAGCAGGAAACCCCCTGAGGACCCGGTGGTCATAACGACGTCCTGCGCGGTGACATCGACGTCGTACGTTTTGCGGTAATGCCCCGCGACCGCCTCGCGCAGCTCCGGGATGCCGAGCTGCTCGGTGTAACCCAGCGTGTACTTGTCCAGCGCCTCTTTCGCCGCCCGCCGCACCGCTTCCGGCGCGGGCGCCGACGGCTGCCCCGCCGCCAGCGAAACCAGGTCCCCGTGACTGCGCTGCCTCGCCTGCGCCGCGGACAGCACGTCCATCACGTGGAAGGGGGGAACGCCGGCCCGCAACGCGGGCCCACCGAAAGCACCGATGTCGACCATGCGGCCAGGCTAACCGGGCACGGCTCGTGAGCAACGGTCGCCGCTCACGAGCCGTGTTTCTCGGGCTGCTTTCGACCCTGTTTCTGGGCCCTGCTGTCGAGCCCTGCTTCCAGGGCCCCGCTCAGTAGCCGCGGTACGCGCCGCCGTGGGCCATCGCCGCGATGCCCGGCACGTTGCCCATCGAGCCGTACCGGTCGAGCGAGTACCGCACGCCCGCGATGATGTTGTCGACCGGGTTGTAGATGTTGTCGTGTCCCGGGAGCTTGTGCGCCTGGAACGTCGAGTCGATGCACTGCATCAGGCCCTTGGACGGGTGCCCGGCGGCCGCATTGGAGTTGCCGGTGAGGAAGACGTGGTCGCCCTCGCGCGCCGTCCAGGTGCCGAGCTCCGTCGTCACGCACCAGACGTCGGCGCGCCCGGCCGGCTCACGGTGCAGGAACGCCCCGGTGACCACCGGGTTGTTCGCCCGCACGGCAGCCTCGCGGCGCCACGTCTCGTGCGAACCCGTGCGATCGGTGACCGACACGCGCGGCCGAGCGCCGGAGAGGTAGAGGGCCATCGTGATCGCCTCGAGCACCTCGCCCGGTGCCTGGTAGATCGTGACCTTCGGCTTGGTGTACCCGGGCCGCAGGTGTCGCGTGCCCTCCGCGTCGGTCACGGCTTCTAGCCACGCTTCGCGCTGCGCGGTCGACATCGCCAGGACCTGGCGCACGGCCTCGGACTTCGGGTTTCCCGCGCGGCGCAACAGGTCCTGCGCGTAGTCGTAGTCGATCCGGAACTGGTGCCGGGGCCCGCAGCCAACGCGGTCGTCGACGTAGACCCCGTGCGGCACACCGTCGAGCAGCTCGCGCAGCTTCCCGATCATGTCCGGTTTGGACTGTGCGATGGAGACAGTCGGCCGGTCGCGGCGGGTCTCGACGTGGCCGTCGCCCGCGATCCAGCCGAGGATCGCCGCCTCGCGCACCGTCACATCGAGCGCCGAGCCCGTGTCGGCGGGCGCCGCGAGCAGGATCCGGTCACGGCTGCCGACCTCGTCGGTGGTCACGAAGCGAGCTTCGTCGGCGTGGACGTTGCGTTGCGCTTCCGGGACCATGCCATGGATCTTGCTTCGGTGCACAGACACCCCGTTGGCGGGAGCGGTGCTCGTGCGCGGTTCCCACCCGCATTCCGGGCAGACAACCGGACCGTCCTTGGCGACCGCGACCCGCGGCAGGTTCAGCCAGCGGTGGTTCGGCGTGGTGGTCGCCGCCCAGCGCGAGTTGGCCAGGGTGACCAGCGGCGCGTTCTCGTGGTGGACGACGCGCGTGACGCGGGTCCACTCACTGCGCCGGGTCCGCGGGTTGTAGCCGATGGTCTCGTCGCCGACCTCGACGTCGTGGTGCTTCAGCAGCCCACGCCGCGTCAGGATGGCCGTGTCCAGCGGCACGCAATCCCAGTTGTTGATCGCGTTGGGATTACCACCCGATTCGTGCTGGATGATCGCCCAGATGTTCTTGACGTCGGCTTCCGTGACGTTGACGCCGTTGGCCTGCAGGATCTTGATGGCCTCGTCGATCCACTCCTGCACGTTGCCCGGCGGCGGGGACCCGGGCGGGCCGCCGCTGGGGCCGAGGCCGCCGCCCCCACCGCCACCGCCGCCTCCTCCGCCGCCACCGCCGTGGTGGGAACTGGTGTGGAGGCCGCCGGTGCTCTGCGGGACGGTGCCGTCCTTGCCGGGGAGGGGAACCTTGTCGTAGCCGCCGTCGATCTGGGTTTTCATCAGGGACTGCGACTGGCCGATCATGGTGTTGGCCTGGTTGAGCAGACCCTGCACGTCGCCGTCGAACTGCGCCGTGAGTTTGTTGATGTCGGCCTTCGCCGTGGCTTTGATCTGCTCGACGGTGGGGCCCGGCGCAGGCTTCTTCTCGTCGGCGGCGGTCTTGGCCGCGGCGGCCGCCGCGTTCATGTCCGTCTGCGCCCTGTGGTTGCGGGCGTTGACCGCCTTTTCCGCGTCGCTGAGTGCGCCGTTGGTGACCTTGGACTTGATGTCGGCAAGGTTCTTCGCCAGCGTCGTCAGGTCGTTCGCCACGTCGCCGAGGTGCGCCTCGACCTTGGCGCCCGCGCTGCGGACCGTGCGGACGTAGTCGAAGAATTTGTCAGCCGCGTCGCCGGACCAGACGCTGCTGTCGAGCGCCTTCGTGGTGTTGTCCAGCGCCTGCGAGTGGTCGGCCGCGTCGGTGGCCGCGCCGCGGAACTGGTCGGCCGCCTTGTTGATGGCGTCCACGTTGAGCTTGGCGACCTGGTCGACCTTGTCCGTGAACGCTTTCCAGTTGTCCGGAGTCCCGGCGCCGACCCCATCCAAAGCCACTTGTCGTCCCCCTGCTATTCCGCGAGCCGAGCCCGAATTGTTCTATTTGTCGACGTGAACGGTGAGGTCACTCTTGCCGACCTCGTCCATTTCGGTCATCAGACCGGCGGCCTTGCGCATGGCGGACGCGAGCGCGTCCATGTGCTGGCCCGCGGCGTCGAACTGGCTGTGCACACCGTTCTTGAACTCACCGACGGCGCTGTGCGCGTCCTGCGAACCGGGCATCCCGCCGAACGGGCTTTCCTTTTCGTGGTCCATGCCGGTGAGCTTGTCCTTGGACTTCTGGTATTCGTCCTTCAGCTTCTCGACCTGACGCGCCGCGATAGCCATCGAATCGACGTCGTACACAGCCACGGTCCGCTCTCCCCTTCACGAAAACCAACACCCGATTGATCAGACGTAACCACGACCAAGTCGGTTCCCGGCCTACTGTAAGACCTCGGCCACGCTCCGGGTACGGATCTTCGCCGAATCCACCCCCGCGTGCGAGAACCGCTTCACAGCCCCGCTTGCAGCTCCCGCACCCGCTCCACCAGCACCGCGTTGTCCGCCGGGGTGACGGTGGCCCAGGTGTGGCCGTCGGAGTCGTCGGTGAGCTGGAAGAGGTAGCGGCCCGCGTCGGTGTCGAAGAAGGCCGTGGGGTGGGGCGAGCGGCGGATGGTGCCGTCGCGGAGGGTGCGTTCGGCGGTGAACTGGCCGCGGGCTTCCTGGCCGAGCAGCATGCCGGCGAGTTCCTGGGCTTGCCACAGGGCGAGGCCGCGGTCTTCCAGCGCCGTGACGAGAGCTTTGGGTTCGCCGCCGGCTTCGGCGTCGGCGGCGACGAGGGTGGCGTGGGGCACCGAGACGCTCTGGCCGAGGCCCGCGGACAGGTCGCCGGCGACGGAAACGGCGGCTTCGGCCAGGGCGCTCTCGTCGGCGGGGATGAGCCAGACCTCGTCGCGGTCGACGACGGCGAGCACGGCCTGGCTGCCGCGGCTGACGGCGCGCCCGTGGATCTCGCGGTCGGCCCAGACCCAGACGTCGAGGGCGGACTGCGGGCGCGACAGCAGGTGCAGCTGGTCGAACAGCTCGCCCGACGCGCGGCGCCCGCGCGCGAGGCGGCGGCGCGAAAGTCCCGCCCACGCCTGTTCGATCAGCTCAGCGCGTTCGGAATGCGTGCGGCCCGGCGAGGGCACGCCGAGCGCGGCCGTGCGGCGGCCCAGCTCGAGCGACTCCCACAGGACGTCGAACTCGAGCGTCGAGAGCACGAGGTTCACGCGTCGTCGCCGATCACGTCGTCGGAGACCAGGCGGGGATCGGTGAAGAGGTCCTTGTCGTCGACGCCGAAGCGGCGCACGTGGTCGGCGTCGTCCTCGTTCTGCGTGGCCGCGGGGGCGAGGAACTTCGCGTCGCCCGAGAGCTGCTTGGGCTCGATCTGCTCGGTCTTGCGCAGCGCGATCGCCTCTTCCTCCGGCAGCTCGCCCACCGGCAGCGGACGTACGGGTCCCTTCGACGACGCGCCACCGAAACCCCGCCCCTGCCGTTCGCGGTCCCCGGCCACCGCACTGCCGGCCACGCCCGCGCCGAGCGCCGCAGCACCCGCGCCGAGCTCGCCGGCCGACGCCCCCGAGCGCGGCGGCGCGGCGGGACCGCCCACGCTCTCCTCCGGCACGACGGGTGACTGCGGACCGCTCCCGACCATCCGGCCCCGGCTCAACGCCGGGTCACCACCACCGGTCCCGCCGGCCGCGCCGCGGCCGAGGACGGCATCCGGCCCGGTCGACGCCTCGCCCGGAGCCGCGCTGCCGGAGCCCGGCCCGGGACCACTGGCAAAACCACGACCGGCACCGGGCTGTCCCTCGAAACCAGGACCAGCCCCACCACCCCGGACCGGCCCGCCGAACCCAGGCAGCCCAGGCACGTCCGGCTGACCGCCGCCCCGAGGCATTTCCCATCCAGGCGGCGGCGTCGAGGGCCGGCCAGAAGCGGGGGGAGAAACAGGCGGCACCGGCCGCCCCGGAGCCGAAGCCGGCGCCGTGTACCCAGCCGACCCACTCGAACCACCCGAACCACCGGACCCAGCCGACCCACCAGCCCGCGGCGGCACCGCGATCCCATACACCGGCGTCGGCGGATCCACCGCCACGCGATTCACCACCGGCTGCACCACCGGCGGATTCACGTGCCGCGACTGCACCGACGCCGAAGCCGGCCGCACACCACCGTCCGGCGTCACGTCGACCGCGGACCCGGCCAGGTCGAGCACGCTCTTGCGCCCGTCCGGCTGCGTCATCGACAGCGACTGCGGCTGGTTCAGCGGCTCCGAAGACAGCAGGTTCTCGCCGCTCTGCTGCGCGTACGCGTTCAACGCCTCGAGGGCCTGGCTTCGCGCGTTCTGCGCCGCGTCGACCGCCGTCGCGTGGTCGGTCTCGAAGCCGATCAGGCTCAGCACGGAGTCGCCGAGCGTATAGCCGCCGGCGCCCTTCATCAGCGTGGCGGGGTCGGGCAGCTTGAACTTGGTGCGGTTGAAGGCCTCGCCCTGCGCGAAAAGCAGCTCGGCGGTGTTCGACACCTTCCGCATGGCGTCCTGGGAGAACCCGGCCTGCTCGGTGAACACCTGCCCGGCCGCGCCGCCCGCCTGGCTCTGCCACTCGACGCCGAGCTGCGTCAGCTGCGTGCGCAGCGCCTGGTCGGTCTCGGCGAGCGCGGTCGCGACGGCCTTCAGCGCGTCGACGGCCGTGCCGATGCTGCCGATGCCGTCGCCGTCGGAGAACTTCCGGATCTCGTCCGCGAGGGACGTGTCCGTCCAGCCGTCGAAGCGCTGGTCGCGAATCTTGCCCGCGAGGTCGGCGATCTCCACGCGCCCTCCTAAGTCCGTGTCTTGAGGTACTGCAGCGCCAGGTCGGCCGCCTGCGTCGCCTGGTCGCACAGCTGCTGCTGGGTGAACGCGCCGGCGGTGACCGCAAACGCTTGCGCCGCCAGCGTCTGCCCCTTCGCGACGCCGACGAGCACCTCGCAGTCCGACGGTGTGCCGGCCGCGCGGTAGTTCGTGAGTGCCGGGTAGCCCTCGACCGCGAACGGCGCGGTGGTCATGCTGTTCTTCCGCCGCGCGCCGGTGAGCCACTCCTGCAGATCAGCCGTGACGGTGCGCAGGTGGTAGGCGTGGAACGGCTCGGTCTTGTCGGCGTCGAACACGCACGTGGGCCCGTCCTGCGGGTCGGCCGCCTTGTGCGGCACGGCGTTGACCTGCAGCTCGTCGAGCTGCGCCTGGCCCAGCAGATCGCACGGGTCCACGCCGGTGAGCGAGAGTTCGGCCGGGCGCGGCGGCAGCTGCGAAGCCTTCGCGGCCTGCGAAGCCGAGCTCACCGCGGTCTGCACCGGCACCGCCGTGCCGGCATCGCCGGACGAGCACCCGGCCACACCCAGCGCGAGCACCGCGACCGCGCTGAAAGACAGAGCGCTAGTGGATGCCGTGCGCACCACGGTCCCCGAACGCCGCGGCCTTGTCGTCCTCGCTCGCCTGGTACGTCTGCGCCGCGCCCCGCAGCTGCTCGCCGAGGCGGCGCAGGTTGGCGACGTACGCGCGCGCTTCGGCCGCGTAGGAGTGATCACCTTCCGCGACGATCATGTTCCACGCCGCCACGGAGTTCACGCTCACCGCGTCGGCCGAAGGCGTGTCGATGCGCAGCTCGCCCAGGCGCGTGAGCAGCTTGTCCTCGAGCGCGTTGGCCTGCTCGTCGACGGCCTTCGCCACGTCCAGCAGCTTCTCCGGCGCCACGATGAGGTCCGCGACGCCGGGCGCGGCCGGGACGGACGACGCCAGGTCGGACAGCGGACTGCTTCCCGCCATAACGGCTCCCCCTCGGTGATACGGACAGTAACCATTCGGCCTCGCTACGAGGCTACCAACCGCCGTGTGATCGGGAGGCGAAAACTCAGGCGTTCACCGGCATGGTGACGTCACCGTTGGCCGCCTTGAGCGCGATGTCGGTGCGGTGGTGCGAGCCCGCGAGGTGCACGCGCTCCACCGTCTCGTACGCGTGCTTGCGCGCCGACTTGAGCGACTTGCCCGTGCCGACCACGGACAGCACGCGCCCGCCCGCCGACACCACGGCGCCGTCTTCGCGCCGCCGCGTGCCCGCGTGCAGCACACCTTCGGTCTCGCCGCCGGTGATCACGTCGCCGGTGCGCGGCTTGCCGGGGTAGCCGTCGGCCGCGATCACGACCGTCACGGCCGCGCCGCCCGACCACTCCAGTGGCGGCTGCTTCGCGAGCTTGCCGGTGGCCGTCGCGTGCATCAGGCCGGCCAGCGGCGTGCGCAGCAGCGCCAGCACGACCTGGGTCTCCGGGTCGCCGAAACGGCAGTTGAACTCGATGACCTGCGGGCCCTCGGACGTCAGCGCGAGGCCTGCGTAGAGCAGGCCGGAGAAGGTGGCACCGCGCGCGTCGAGCTCGTCGACCACGGGCTGCACGATGCGGGCGACCACGTCGTCCACCAGGCCTTCGGGCGCCCACGGCAGCGGGGCGTACGCGCCCATGCCGCCGGTGTTCGGGCCCGCGTCGTCGTCGCCGACGCGCTTGAAGTCCTGCGCGGGCAGCAGCGGGACCACGGTGCGGCCGTCGACGAAGCAGAACAGCGACGCCTCCGGGCCGTCCAAAAAGGACTCCAGGAGGACGGGGTGACCGCCGTCGAGGAGCATCAGGGCGTGCTTGCGCGCGACCTCGACGTCCTGCGTGACGACCACGCCCTTGCCGGCCGCGAGGCCGTCGTCCTTCACGACCCAGGTGGGGCCGAAGCGCTGCAGCGCGGCGTCGAGGCGCGCCGGGGTGTCCACGACCTCGCTGCGCGCGGTGGGGACGTTCGCTGCGGCCATCACGTCCTTGGCGAACGCCTTCGAGCCCTCGATGCGCGCGGCGGTGGCCGACGGTCCGAAGCAGGCGATGCCCGCCTTCCGAACCGCGTCGGCGACGCCCGCGACCAGCGGAACCTCGGGGCCGACCACCACGAGGTCGGCCTTCCACTCACTCGCCAGGGCAGCGACCGCCTCGGGATCAGCCGGTTCGACACCCATCTGCTCGGCGACCGCGGCTGTCCCGGCATTGCCGGGCGCGCAGGCGAGCGCGGTGACGGCGGGATCGCCGGACACCGCGAGGACGAGTGCATGCTCCCGGGCGCCGGACCCGATTACCAGTACGCGCACGCCGAACAGCCTAACGGGCTCAGGTCGGCGTGGGTATTTCGCCGTCCGCGAGCGGTCTCCGCTGCGTTGTCCGAAACCGGATTCCATGCACCGTTTACCGGGTTGTCAGCCCCTTGTCCGTCCTGTGCCGCCCGCCGGACGCTTGCGGCCGTGAGGGTGGCTCGGCGTTACCAATCCGGCCAAAAGCAGGCGGACACCCAACTGGAGGCTTCGCTGCATTTCGACGGTTTCCGCCGTGACTGTGGTCGGATTGGTAACTAACGGCACAGCGTGGCAAATCCGTCTTAAAGGACGGACGCCCGGTAGAGAGAGGTCCTCCATGAAGCGCAAACGCGTGGGTGTGCTCGCCCTGTCCGGTCTCGCCCTGCTCGGGGTCGCGAGCCTGGCGATCGGCCCCGCCACGGCGGCCCCGCAGCAGGTGGCGGGCGCGGCGGCGCACCGGCACGATGACCCCGTGATCGTCGGACACCGGGGCGCGCCCGGCTACCGCCCGGAGCACACGCTCGCCTCCTACGAGCTCGCGTTCCGCATGGGCGTGGACTTCGTCGACGTCGACCTCGTGCCGACCAAGGACGGCCAGCTCGTCGCGCGGCACGAGCCGGAGATCGGCGGCACCACCGACGTGGCGGACCACGAGGAGTTCGCCTCGCGCAAGACCACCAAGGTCATCGACGGCACGACGATGACCGGCTGGTTCACCGAGGACTTCACGCTCGCGGAGCTCAAGACGCTGCGCGCGAAGGAGCGGATCCCGGAGAACCGCCCGAACAACCAGCTCTACAACGGCCGCTACCAGATCGCGACGTACCAGGAGGTCATCGACCTCACGCGTCGGCTTGGCAAGGAGCTGCACCGCACGCTGGGCACCTACCCCGAGGTGAAGCACTCCACGTACTTCTCCTCGATCGGCAACCCGACCGAGCCGAAGCTCGTCGCGTTCCTCAACCGCAACGGCCTCAACCGCGCCGACGCGCCGGTGATCATCCAGTCGTTCGAGGTGGCGAACCTCAAGGAGCTGCACAAGCAGGTGCGGGTGCCGCTGCTTCAGCTGACCGAGGCCTCCGGCGCGCCGGCCGACTTCGTGGCCGCCGGGGACAAGCGCACGTACGCCGACATCGTCACGCCGGCCGGGCTGCGTGAGGTCGCGAAGTACGCGAAGTACCTCGGGCCGGACAAGGCGCAGGTCATCCCGCTCGACACGGCCGGCAACCTGAGCAAGCCGACCTCGCTGGTCGCGGACGCGCACCGCGTTGGCCTCAAGGTGCAGCCGTACACCTTCCGCAACGAGAACCCGTTCCTGCCGGCGAACCTGCGATCGTCGGCCAGCCCGACGGCGTTCGGCGACGTGTTCGCGGAGGAGGCGGCATTCTTCAAGGCCGGCGTGGACGGCTTCTTCGCCGACCAGGCGGACACCGCGCTGGAGTCGCTGCACGATTTCCTGGGTCACTGAGTTTTCTTTTGCAGTAAGGCTTTCCGCAGGCCCGTTCACCCGTTGGTGGACGGGCCTGCTGTTTTTTGTCGGTGCCGGTTCCTAGTGTTGCCGGCATGGTTCTTGGGGAGGCAATCGACCGGCTGGCGCGCGACACCGGATTTTCCGGGGTCGTGTCGGTCAGCCGCGGTGACGAATCGGTGCTCGCGCGTGCGTACGGCTTGGCGCACCGCGGGTACGGCGTACCGAACACAGTGGACACCCGGTTCGCGATCGCCAGTGGCACCAAGGGGTTCACCGCTCTTGTGGTGGTGAGCCTGATCGTCGAGGGCTTGCTCACCTTGGGCACCCGGGCGCGCTCTTTGCTGGGCGCGGATCTGCCGTTGATCGACCACGAGGTGACGGTGGAACACCTGCTGTCCCACCGCTCGGGCATCGGCGACTACTGCGACGAAGACGCGGAGCCGCCGCCGCAACCGCAGTCGTTCACGTCGGCGGCGGCGTATTTGCCCGCGCTGGACGGTTTTCCGCAACGGTTTCCGCCGGGCTCGCGGTTCGAGTACAACAACGGCGGGTTCGCGGTGCTGGCCCTGCTGGCCGAACGGGCCGCCGGTGGACCATTCGCCGACCTGGTGCGCGCGCGCGTGACCGACCCGGCCGGCATGGCCCACACGGGCTTCCTGCGCTCGGACGCCCTACCCGGCGACACCGCCACCGGCCATCTGGAAGACGGCCGTACCAACGTCTTCAGCCTGCCCGTGGTGGGCAGCGGCGACGGCGGGAGCTATTCCACGACAGGTGATTTCGCGGCATTCTGGCGCGCGCTCCACACCGGGCGGATCGTCCCGGCGGAGTGGGTCGCCCGCATGACCGCCGTCCGAAGCCCGGAGACCGACACCCGCGAAGGTCACCGGTACGGCCTCGGCTTCTGGCTCCCCTCCGACGCCCACACGGTGATGCTGGAGGGCTACGACTACGGCGTCTCGTTCCGCAGCGTCTCGCGCCCGTCCGACGGGCTGGTGTTCACGGTTGTTTCAAACACCTCTGAAGGTGCGTGGCCGCTGACCCGGTGGCTCGGAGGGGAGTTGGTGGGGTAGCGAGCGCTCACGTGAGTGGACCAGACCGGTGGTCCTCGCCGGGGTTCCTGACGGAATCTTGACACTCGTCGACGCGCCGGGCTAGCTTCTCCGGAACTTCAAAGGTCTGTCCACATACCTTTCAGGTGGGGTGCCCGATGGATGTCTCCGACCAGCAGGCCGCCGAACCCGACCACCACGACGACGACAGCGCCCGGCTGCACGCGCTGGGGTATGCGCAGGAGCTCAAGCGCACGATGTCGTCGTTCTCGAACTTCGCGGTGTCGTTCACGATCATCTCGATCCTGTCCGGATGTCTGACGCTGTACGGCTTCGGCATGAAGACCGGCGGGCCCGTGGCGATGATCTGGGGGTGGCCGCTCGTCGGCCTCTTCGTGATCCTCGTGGGGCTCGGCATGGCGGAGGTGTGCTCCAGCTACCCGACGGCCGGTGGTCTGTACTACTGGGCCGCGAAGCTGGCCACGCGCAACGGGCCGGCGTGGTCGTGGTTCACCGGGTGGTTCAACCTGATCGGCCAGATCGCCGTGACGGCGGGCATCGACTTCGGGGCGGCGCTGTTCCTGAACGCGTTCCTCGACCTGCAGTGGGGCTACTCCGCGACGCCGGGGCACACGATCCTGCTGCTGGCGATCATCCTCGTCGTCCACGGGGCGCTGAACACGTTCGGCGTGCGCGTGGTGGCGATCCTCAACAGCGTAAGCGTGTGGTGGCACCTGATCGGGGTGCTGGTGATCGTGGGCGTGCTCGTGTTCGTGCCGGCGAAGCACCAGGAGGCGTCGTTCGTGTTCGGGCACTTCGCCAACGAGACGGGGTGGAGCTCGTCGGTGTACGTGTTCGCGCTCGGGTTGCTGCTGGCGCAATACACGCTCACCGGCTACGACGCGTCGGCGCACATGACGGAGGAGACCAAGAACGCCGCGAAGGCCGGGCCGCGCGGGATCATCAACTCGATCCTCGTGTCGCTCGTCGCGGGGTGGGTGCTGCTGATCGGGCTCACGTTCGCCATCCAGGACTACGACGGCGCCGTCAACTCGGCCACGGGTGTGCCGCCGGCGCAGATCTTCATCGACGCCACCGGCGCGGTCACCGGCAAGTTCCTGCTGCTGATCTGCATCGGCGCGCAGCTTTTCTGCGGCATGGCCTCCGTGACGGCCAACTCGCGGATGATCTACGCCTTCGCCCGCGACGGCGCCATTCCCGGCTCGAAGATCTGGCACCGCATCAACAAGCGCACGCAGACGCCGACCAACGCCGTGTGGCTGGCTGCGGGCGGCGCGCTGATCCTGGCGCTGCCGTACCTGTGGAGCGCCACGGCGTACGCGGCCGTCACGTCGATCGCGACCGTCGGGCTGTACGTGGCGTACGTGATCCCCGTGTTCCTGCGGGTGCGCCGCGGTGACAGCTTCGAGAAGGGGCCGTGGAACCTCGGGCGCTGGGGCAAGCCGATCGGCATCGTCGCGACGGCGTGGGTCGTGGTGATCTTCGTGCTGTTCATGCTGCCGCAGGGCTCGCCGATCACGGTCGACTCGTTCAACTACACGCCGATCGCGTTCCTGATCGTGCTCGGCGGCGCGGCGCTGTGGTGGGTGGTCTCGGCACGCAAGTGGTTCACGGGCCCGAAGGTGCAGGGCTCCGCGGCAGAACTGGCGGCTGTCGAACGGGAGCTCAAGGAACTGGGATAGACCCGGGATCAACCCGGAGGCAGAGGCGGCGCACTTTGTACAGCGTGAGCGCGGCGGCGTCGTTGACCAGGCTTTCGCCGGTCAGCACGGTCATGATCCCGCGCGGCAGGCCGAGCTTGCGCCCGATCGCCACGGCCGTCACGGCATCCGGCGGCGCCACCACTGCCCCGAGCACCAGCGCCGACGCCCACGGCAGGTCGGGCAGCAGCAGGTGCACCACGAACGCGACGACCACGGCCGTGACCACCCCCACCACCACCCCCAGCCCGATGATCGGGCGCAGGTTGGCACGGAAGTGCGTGAGCGAGCTGTCAAGCGACGTCGAGTAGAGCAGCGGCGGCAGCACCACCGTGAGGATCAGCTCGGGCTTCAGCTCGATGCGTGGCACGCCGGGGATCAGCGCGACCCCCAGCGCGACCACGACGATCAGCAGCGGCGCCGACACGTTGTAGCGCCGCGCGAGCGCGGTCAGGCCGAGCGAGCCGGCGAGGACTCCGACCAGCGTGAGGTTCTCCATGCCCGCATCTTCACCAACCGGACGGGCCTGGGCTGACGGGCGTTCCCTCGAGAACGCCCGTCAGCTCAGCGAAGACCTCAGACGAACTCGTGCCGCACGATCGTCTGCTCGCGACCCGGGCCCACGCCGATGGCCGAGATGCGTGCGCCCGACAGCTCTTCGAGACGCTCCACATAGGACCGTGCGTGGGCCGGCAGCTCGTCGAACGTCCGGCAGCCCGAGATGTCCTCGAACCAGCCCGGCAGCTCTTCGTACACCGGCACGGCGTGGTGCACGTCGGTCTGCGTCATCGGCATGTCGTGGGTGCGGCGGCCGTCCACGTCGTAGCCGACGCACACCGGCACCTTCTCCAGGCCCGACAGCACGTCGAGCTTGGTGAGGAAGTAGTCGGTGATCCCGTTGACGCGCACGGCGTAGCGGGCGATCACGGCGTCGAACCAGCCGGTGCGCCGCGAGCGGCCCGTGGTCACGCCGAACTCGCCACCCTGCTTGCGCAGGTACTCGCCGGCCTCGTCGTCGAGCTCCGTCGGGAACGGGCCCGAGCCGACGCGCGTGGTGTAGGCCTTCAGGATGCCCAGCACGGTGGTGATGCGGCCCGGGCCGATGCCCGAACCCGCGCTCGCGCCGCCCGACGTCGGGTTCGACGACGTGACGAACGGGTACGTGCCGTGGTCCACGTCGAGCAGCGTGCCCTGCGAACCCTCCAGCAGCACCGTTTCGCCGCGTTCGAGGGCCTGGTTGAGCTGCAGCCGCGTGTCGGCGATGCGGTGCGCGAACTTCTCGCCGGCGGCGAGCACCTCGTCGGCGACCTGGTTCGCGTCGAGCGCCTTGCGGTTGTAGACCTTCACCAGAACTTGGTTCTTGAACTCACACGCCGCCTCGACCTTCTGGCGGAAGATCTTCTCGTCGAGCAGGTCCTGCACGCGGACGCCGACGCGGGCGATCTTGTCCTGGTAACACGGCCCGATGCCCCGGCCGGTGGTGCCGATCTTGCGGCTGCCGAGATAGCGCTCGGTGACCTTATCGATCGCCACGTGGTACGGCATGATCAAGTGCGCGTCGGCCGAGATCCGCAGCCCGCTCGTGTCGACGCCACGTTCCTCCAGACCCGCGAGCTCGTCGAGCAGCACGCCCGGGTCGACCACCACACCGTTGCCGATGACGTTGGTCACGCCCGGCGTGAGGATCCCGGACGGGATGAGGTGGAGGGCGAAGTTCTCGCCGTTGGGAAGGACGACGGTGTGGCCGGCGTTGTTGCCGCCCTGGTACCGGACGACCCATTGCACGCGGTCACCGAGCAGGTCGGTCGCCTTGCCCTTGCCTTCGTCCCCCCACTGGGCACCGATCAGCACGATCGCCGGCATGTGACACTCCAGGTGTTCGGCAACAGGGAAAGTGTCCCGATGGGACACGGGGTGGCGCTGGGAAATGCCGGTGCATGACTGTAACGGAGGACGTGCGCGTGCGCGGAATCGTGGTGGCCTGCGGTGATGATCCGCACTCGTTCACGAGCCTCCCCGACGTGTCCATCGTGCGCGTCTCGGCGCTTCCGGGCAAGGCGGAAATCGATCCCTTGCTGGGGAAACACGAGCGCCTGATCGTCGCGGGGACCGACGCCGACCTCGCGGCGGTGCTCGTGCGATTGCTGCGGACCGATCGCGTGTCGGGCGTGTCGGTGGGGTTCGTGCCGTCCGAGTCCGGTTCAGCCGTCGCGGCGCTCTGGGGACTGCCCACGGACCCCGTCAAGGCGCTCGAAATCGCCCTCGACGCTTCGGCCGCCGAAGTGCCGCTCGTGCGTGACGACACCGGCGGGATCCTCGCCGGACGCGCCACTCTGCGTAACGTCCAGGGCCAGGCGTACTGCGACGAGCACCTGGCCTTCGACGGCGCCGCGGCCGCCGTGGAGGTGTCCTCGGACGAGAACGGCCTGGTCGCCCGGGTGACGCGCGGGAAGCTCGTGAAGCGCACCTCGGTGTTCCACGGCCGCGCGTTCCAGCTCGGCTGCCTGCCGACCACTTCACTCGTGAGCGACGGCGTCGCGCACCCGCGCGAGGTCACCAAGCGGACCTGGTACCGGCACACCGAGGACCTGCGCCTGATCCGACCGTGACCGGTTTCATCCGATAGTTCTGCGCCAGGTGGCCTAACAGCACTTCCTGTTCACTGAAGGTCTGTTACATGTCACCCGTAAGTGTTGCTTGCGCCACTTCCGTGGTCGAAGGTGAATCAGTCCCACATTCGACACGGAGGCAGCAAAATGCCCACAGCGCGTAGTGTCCGTAACTCCTTGACCGTTCTCGTCGGCGTGACGCTGCTCGGCGGCACGATGGTCGGCATCGCCGACGCGACCCCGCCCGGCATCCCGTCGGCCACGACGGCCAAGAGCGAGCTCGCCGGCCTCACCGTGAAGGCCGACGGCTCGCTGACCGGCTACAGTCGCGACAAGTTCCCGCACTGGATCCAGCAGGGCGACAACTGCGACACCCGTGAGGTCGTGCTCAAGCGCGACGGCACGAACGTCGTCACCAACTCCAGCTGCACCGCCACCTCGGGCAAGTGGGTTTCGCCCTACGACGGCGCGACCTGGACCGCGGCGTCCGATGTGGACATCGACCACGTCGTGCCGCTGGCCGACGCTTGGCGCACCGGTGCTTCGTCGTGGACCACGGCGCAGCGCCAGGCCTACGCCAACGACCTGTCCGACCCGCAGCTGATCGCCGTGACGGACAACGTCAACCAGGAGAAGGGCGACAAGTCGCCGGACCAGTGGAAGCCGCCGTCCACGGGCTACTGGTGCACCTACGCCCGCATGTGGGTCGCGGTGAAGTCGAAGTTCAACCTGACCGTGAACTCCGCCGAGAAGTCCGCGCTGACGGACATGCTGGGCCGCTGCTGAGCTCGGCCCGGGTGCTTCGCGCGGGGCCGGGATCGGTTCTGGGGTCTGGGGTTCGACGGCCGATCACCCCGGTCCCGCCCCGCGCGCAACCCTACGGAAGGTGGTAGCGCGAACACCGTCCGCCTCGACCCCGGCGGCGTGGTGCACGTGAACTACAACCCGCCGGCGGCCGCGAAAGAGATCGCTGGCCAGGCGCACTGAGCTGAGGCCGGTGCCCGGCATCCGGCAAAAACCAGATCACCAACCAGCCAGATCCAGAATCTGAAAAGCAATCCGCGACTGGAGCAGACAATCCAAGGCACCCGGATCCTGCCCGATCAGCTTCCCGATCTTCCCCAGCCGGTAGCGGATCGTGTTCTCGTGCACGCCCAGCTCCGACGCCGTGCCCTGAACGCGCCCCTCCGCGGCGACGAAAGCCCGCCAGGTCTCCAGCAACGAAGGGTCCGCGTCGCGCAACGGCCGGATCGTCTCGTGCGCGAACTGCACCGCCTCCTTGACCCGGCCGCTGGACGCGACCAGCCGGAACAGCCCCAGCTCGGTCACCGTCACCACGCCGCCGGACCAGCCGAACGACGTGGCCAGCTCGTCGATCTCCCGCAATTCCCGGTGCGCCAAGGGGAAATCCTCCGGAGAACGGCACACGCCGGAGATCACCGCGGTCCGCACCCGCAGCCGGGGGCCGACGGCCAGGCGCACCTCGTCGACCGCGGCGCGCAAGTCCCGAGGTTCGGAGCCGTCGGGAAGCGACAGCAGCGCGACCACCGCACCCGGCAAACTCACCGCGGCCGGTTCGGACACCGACAAAACCGTGGCCAGAGACCGGATCACCAGCTTCCGCCCCACCGAAACGCTCACGTTCTGGCTCGCGTTGTCCAACGCGAAGCGCACCAGCACGTGCGGCTGTGCCAGGTTCACCCCGAACTGCGGGCCCCGCCGCGCGAGCTGCTCGGCATCACGGGTGCGGTGCAGCAAGTCCGACAGGAAGTCCTCGCGCGCCTGCCCCTCGGCCTCCGCCTGGCGCCGTTCGGACAGCACCTGCAGCGACAGCACCGTCGCGCCGTGTTCGGCGAGCTTCGTGTCGAGCTCCTCCAGGCCGCGCCCGACCTCGACGATCCCGAGGTACCCGCTGGGCTGCCCCTCGATGATCAGCCGGCACATCAGGTGCCGGCGACCCACCCACACGGCCGGCGTCGGCGGCACGATCGTCGACGGGCAGCTGGCGCTCAGCGACGCCAGCGCCTGCTTCACCGACGGCAGCTCACGGATCCGCGCGGCCAGCTCCGGCGGCTGCGTCATCTTCAAGCCCGCAGGTGCGGACCACGCCAGCACCTGGAAATCCTCGTTGTACAACACCACCGGCTTCGCCGAGAGCTCACCGAGCAGCGTCACCACGGTCTGGATGCTCGCGCCGTCGAGCACGGCGTTGGTCAGCTTCTGGTGGACGTCCGCCAGATACGCCAGGGTGTTCTTCTGCCGCACGACCTCGGCGGCCTTCTTCTTCAGGTGTGCGTTCAGCATGGCCTGCCGCAGGAACAACGCGCCGAGCCGCGCGAACAGCTCCGCGAGCGCCACGTCTTCGTCGGCGTACACGTGGTCCTTCTGCACGTTGTCGACGAAGATCAGACCGATCACCTTGCCGTCGAACACGAGCGGCACGCCGAGCATCGCGCGCACGTGCCAGTGCTCCATGGTGCGACGGTGCGGGCGCGGGTCGCGCGGCACGTCGGAGATGAGCACGGGCGCCGCCGACTCGATGACCTCGCGGCTGAACCGGTCGCCCTGGATGCCGGCCTCCTGCGCCTGCACGGCGGCCGAGATGTCGCCCTCGCTCTCGCAGTAGCCGGCAGCGCCGCGGAACCGGCCGTCGCCGTCGCGCAGGTAGACCGAACAGCGCGTGACGCCCAGCAGGTGGCACAGCTGCTTGCCGAGCAGGCCCAGCAGATCCTCGAGCCGCGTGGTGGTGATGGCTTCGGTCGTGATCTCGCTGAACGCGGCGATGACCTCACGTTCACGATGCGCCGGGCCCACGGGGCGCGCCAGGGACCGAACCGAAGCATCGCGCATGGGATCCGCCTTCACCGGTGAACTCGGACTCCTCGAGGGTGCCTCACCTCACTCGCTCCCGTCCATGCCTGAAGCGAGTACGCCCAGGTCATGACCCATTCGCTCCTGCTTGGTCCGCAAGTAGCGCACGTTGTGCGGCGTCTGCGTCACGGGCAAGCGCACCCGCCCGACGATGTCGAGCGCGTAGCCCTCGAGACCGCCGTACTTGGCGGGGTTGTTCGTGATGAGCCGCATTCGGCGGACGCCGAGGTCGGTCAGGATCTGGGCGCCGATGCCGTAGCTGCGTGAATCGACCGGCAGGCCCTGCGCGAGGTTGGCCTCGATGGTGTCCAGACCCTGCTCCTGCAGCGCGTACGCGTGGATCTTGTGCGCCAGCCCGATCCCGCGGCCCTCGTGGCCACGCAGGTAGATCACCGCGCCCGCGCCCTCCTCGGCAATGGCCCGCAGCGCGTACTCCAGCTGCGCGCCGCAGTCACACCGCAGCGAGCCCAGGATGTCGCCGGTGAGGCATTCGCTGTGCACCCGGACCAGGGCGCCGGCAGCCGACTGCCCCGCCGCCGCGACGTCGCCCCGCACCAACGCGAGGTGCTCGGTCCCGTCGAGCACGGACCGGTAGGCGACGGCCCGGAAGTCGCCGAACGCCGTCGGCATGGCCGCGCTCGCCACGGGCTCCACCAGGCGTTCGGTCGCCCCGCGGTAGCGCACGAGGTCGGCGATCCGCAGCAACGGCAGGTCGTAGCGCAGCGCGAACTCCTCCACCGCCGTACCCCGCAACATCGACCCGTCGTCGGCGACGAGTTCGCTGATCACGCCGACGTCACCCGCGCCGGCCATCGCCAGCAGGTCGACGGCCGCTTCCGTGTGCCCGGCCCGCACCAGCACGCCGCCTTCGCGCGCCCGCAGCGGGAACACGTGACCGGGCCGGCGCAGCTCAGCTGGTTTCGTGGCCGGGTCGGCCAGCGCCCGCACGGTCGTGGTCCGGTCGGCGGCCGACACGCCCGTACCGCTCGTCAGGTGGTCGACGCTCACCGTGAACGCGGTGCCGTGCGCGTCGGTGTTGTCCGCGACCATCTGCCGCAGCCGCAGCGCGTCCGCGCGCTCGCCGGGCATCGGTGCGCAGACGATCCCCGTGGTGTGCCGCACGAGGAACGCCATCTGCTCGGCGGTCATCGTGCGCGCGGCACCGACGAGGTCGCCTTCGTTCTCGCGGTCGGCGTCGTCGACGACCACGACCAGCCGGCCCTGCGCCAACGCCGCGACGGCGTGCTGCACCTGCTCGCCGGGCGCCATCAGCCGTCCGTCCGGGCGTGCGTGCCGAAGGTCCGCGCGTGGTAGGTCAACGGCGCCAGCGGTCGTGAGTCAGCCGCCTCCACCAGGCCGAGCGCGACCACGTGGTCACCACCTTCGATGAACTTCTCGACGGTGCACGCCACCCATCCGGACGAGCCCGCGAGCCTCGGCAGGTCGTCCTCGAGCTCCCAGGTGACGCCGTCGAACTTGGCCATTCCCTTGCGGGCGAAGCGTTTCGCGAGCTCCGCCTGGCGGCGCTCGAGCACGTTCAGCCCGAAGCGCCCGGCGCGGCGCACCGCCGCGAGGAGGTCCGACGTGCGGTCGAGCGACACGAGCACCATCGGCGGGTCCATCGAGAGCGACGCGAACGCGCTCACTGTCGTGCCGTGCGGCCGCGTGCCGTCGAGGGCGGTCACCACCGAAACCGGGGTGCACACACCCGACATCACTTCGCGGAACTGCTCGGCGAATGCCGGTCTGGTCACGGTTTCCATCCAGCTCCTGCCGTATGCCCGAAGGTCCGATGTGCACCGTGGCCCGGGCGGAACCCGGGCCACGGCCCGGCCTCACACCCCTGCGGGCGCGCGCGAGGACATCTTGTGCAGCTGCGGCACCACCTTCTCGCCGAACAGCCGCATGCTCGCCTCGGCCTTGTCCAGCGGCAGGCCGCCGAAGCAGAACGCGGCGTTGGCCATCAGCTCGCCACCCTGCTCGCGCCGAGCGGCGTACTTCTCCACGATCTCCTCGGGCGTACCCCAGATGTTCGCGTCGACGTACGCGCCGGCCGCGGCTTCCATGCCCGCCTCGCGGATCATGTCGGCGCCGGCCTGGTAGGCCTCGTAGCCCTTCGTCTCACGCCAGTGCGAGCCGGCGAAGTCGTAGTGCTTGATCACCGACAGGAAGTAACGCGAGATGTGCTCGTGCGCGATGCGCTTCGCCTCTTCCGGATCTTCGTGGCAGTACACGAAGTCCTGGATCAGCGGCGCGCCCGGCTCCGTGCCGTGCTTCTCGCGGTGCAGACCGCGCCAGCGGTCGATCGCCTCGAGGTGCTGCGCGAAGTCGTACTGCATGAACGTCATCATCTGCGCACCCAGCTCGGCGACGGCCGGGATCGAGTCGGGCGACATCGCGACGCCGAAGATCCGGCCTTCCCACGAGTGCCCGGCCGGTCCGGGACGGACCGTGACGCGCGGCTGCTTGTAGTACTTGCCGTCGTTCTCGACGTACCCGTTCTGCAGGCCGCGGATGATCATCGCGGCGGCCTCGTCGAAGCGCTCGCGCGACTCGTTCATGTCGACGCGGAAGCCCTCGTACTCCATCTTCGCCAGGCCACGGCCCATGCCGAGCAGCAGGCGCCCGTTGGACATGTGGTCGAGCATGATGGCCTTCTCCACCACGCGCAGCGGGTCGTTCCAGGGCAGGATGACCGCGCCCGTGCCGAGCTTGATCTTCGAGGTGCGCCCGGCGAGGTAGGCCATGATCTGGAGGTTGTCCGGGCACATCGAGTAGTCGTCGAAGTGGTGCTCGGCCGACCAGACGGAGTCGAAACCGTACTGCTCGCCCAGCACGCCCATCTCGAGCTCGCGCGTGAAGACCTCGTGGTCGCTGACGTCCTCGAACCAGTTCTGGAAGACCAGCAGCATTCCGACGTCCATGGGTGGTTCTCCTTCTTCGTGGGGGTGGTCGGTGTTCTCCGTCTACGGGTGGGTCGCCCTGGTTCGTCTTCCGACGCTAACCAGGACCGGACGCAGGTAGAACGCTCTTCGCGTGCGGCCGTTGGAGGTCCACACAAAACGCGCGGGTCAGCCGCCGCCGAACGTGGCGAGCAGGCCGCCGTCGACGGGCACGGTCGCGCCCGTCATGTACGTCGAGCGCGCCACGGCCACGATGACCTCGGCGATCTCGGCCGTCGTCCCGATGCGCCCGGCCGGAATCTTGTCGACGATGCTCTTGCGGGCCCGGTCGCTGAGCCCCGCGGTCATGTCGGTGTCCACAAAGCCCGGGACCACGAGGTTCACGCGCACGCCCCGCGGCGCGAGCTCCACGGCCAGCACCTGCGTCAGCCCCGACAGCCCCGCCTTCGCCGAGCCGTACGCGACGTCGCCGGGAAAACCGCGCAACCCGACGACCGCGCCGACGTTGACGATCGCCGAACCGCGCGCCAGCTTCGGCACCACCGCGCGGCAGACCTCGAACGCGCCGGTGAGGTTGGTGGCGAGCACCTCGTCCCACGCCGCTCTGGCCAGCGCGTCGATGCGGCGGCCACGGTGCACGCCGGCGCTGTTGACCACCACGTCGATCGAGCCGAACCGCTCGGTCACGGCCTCGACGCAGCGGCGGATCGAGTCCTCGTCGGTCACGTCGCCCTTGACCTCGAGCACGCGGTTCGGCACCGCCGGCGGCTCGGCGCCGACCGAGCGCGCCAGCGACGCCACGTTGTCACCCGCGGCGGCGACGTGGTCGACGACGGCGCGGCCGATCCCGCGCGAACCGCCGGTGACGAGCCAGGTGGTCATCGGTTCAGGAAGCCGGTGAGCTCGGCGAGGTAGGTGTCGCGGTCCTCCAGGAAAGGCGCGTGGCCCGCGTTGGGGAATTCGACAAGCCGTGCGTCGGAGCACAGGTCACGGGCGGCTTCGGCGCCGGAGAACGGCACGAAGCCGTCCTTGCGACCGTGCAGGGACAGCACGGGCACAGCCAGGCTGCCAAGGAGCTTGCGCTGGTCCAGCTCGGCGAGGTCGAGCAGGGACTCGTCGCCGATCGGGCCCATCTCCATGAACATTCCCCACAGCCACGCGAGCGTGTCCGCCGTCTGCGGCTCGGCGCACACGGCTTCGGCCACCCCCTTGAACGTGTTCGCCCGGTCGGCGGCGGCCGCGCCGAGTACGCCCTTCACGTCGTCCACCGTGGCACCGTGCGGCCAGTCCGAAGTGGACGTGTAACGCGGAGTGGCGCCGCCGGTCAAGAACAGGCCCGAGCAGTTCGACCCCAGCTTCGCCACCGCGTCCACGGCGACCGCGCCGCCGAGGGACCAGCCGTTGACCACGGGTTCGCGCAGGCCGAGATGGTCCACGAGCCGCACGACGTCGGAGCCGAGCGCGGAGATCGTGACGTCGGAGAAATCGTTGTCCGAGCGGCCGCACGCGCGTTGGTCCAGCAGCACGACCTCGTTCCCGTTGGCGCGTAAGGCGGGCGCGGTCGTGTCCCAGCAGCGCGCGGTCGCGCCCCAGCCGTGGATGAGCACGATCGGGCGGCCCGAGCCCCGGTGGTGCTCGAAGTACACGCGCCGGCCGTCTTCGACCTCTAGGTAGCCCATGGGATCTCGCCTCTCTCCTCAGTGAAACTCAATGGATGGCAGCGACTTCGGCGCGCAACGCCCGCGGCACGACCGGCGGCCGGTCGTGGAAGCGGGGCAGCACGTGCTCGGCGAACAGTTCAAGGGAGCGCAGCACCTTTTCGTGCGCGAGGCCACCGATCCGCATCCAGCAGATGAGGTGCTGCAGCCCGGTTTCCTCGTACAGCGTCTCGATCTCGGCGACGAGCCCCGCCGGGTCACCCGCGTAGACCACACCGGCATCGCGCAACCCGTCGAGCGTCGGCCCGCCCGCTTCCTCAGACGCCGCAACGAGTTCCGCGTACCGCTCGTAGGTGTGCGGCGCCCGCGGCCCGCTCGGCACGAGGTCGAGCACGTGGCGGTAGTACCAGGACAGCGGTTCGGCGACGTTCGCCAGCGCTTCCTCAGTGGTGTCGGCGAGGTGGACCTGCCAGTTCATCGGGAAGTCGAGCGACAGCGGGTCGCGCCCGCTCGTGATGAGCGAACGCTTGATGTCCACCACCAGCCGGTTGAGCTCCGGCAACGTCATCAACGTCGGAGTGACCAGCAGGTTGTACCCCTGCGCGGCGGCGAGGTGGAAGGTCTCGGGGCTGATCGACGCGACGTAGATCGGCGGTGTCGGACGCTGCACCGGCGTGGGCCGGCAGTCGACCTCGGTGAGGTCGAAGTGCTTGCCGTGGAAGGAGAACGGCTCGCCCGCGCGTTTGCTCCACAGGCCGCGCACGATCTCCAGCGCCTCGTCGAACACCTCACGGCTCACGTCCTGCCGGTCGCCGACGCCCATGTTGTGGAACTCGCCCGGCTGGTACCCGCGTCCGGCGCCGAAGTCGAGCCGGCCGCCCGACAGCACGTCGACCATCGCGTAGTCCTCGGCCACCCGCACGGGCCAGTCGAAGGTCAGGTTGCTCACGGCGATGCCGATGCGCATCCGGCTCGTGCGCTCGGCCACCGCGGCGGCCGCGACCTGCGGCGACGGCATCGAGCCGTAGTCGCTGCCGTGGTGCTCCGCCAGCCACACCTCGTCGAACCCGAGCTGCTCGGCGTAGGAGATTTGCGCGAGCATCTCCTCGTACGCGCGGCGGAAGTCGTGGTCGCGGCACTCGAGGACGTAGAAGACACCGAACTTCATCCGGCACCCCCCGCGGCCACTTTCGCGCGCAGCACCTTCTTGTCGATCTTGCCGACGCTCGTGCGCGGCAGCTCTTCGACCACGAGCACGCCCTCAGGCAGCCACCAGCGCGGCACGCGGTCACGCAGGTCGGCCAGGATTTCCGCCGGTGTGTCCGCGCGGCCGGCTTCGAGCACAACGAGCGCGTACGGCCGTTCCTGCCAGCGCTCGTGCGACACCGCGACCACAGCGGCCTCGGCCACGGCGGGGTTGGCCGTGAGCGCCTGCTCCAGCGCGACCGAGCTGATCCACTCGCCGCCGCTCTTGATCAGGTCCTTGGCGCGGTCGACGATCTCCAGGTACCCGTGGGCGTCGATGGTCGCGATGTCGCCGGTGCGCAGCCAGCCGTCGGCGAAGCTGTCCGGGCGCTCGTCGCGGAAGTACCGCGTGGCGACCCACGGCCCGCGGATCAGCAGCTCACCGCGCGAAACGCCGTCGTGGGGCTGGTCGGTGCCGTCCTCCCCGACGAGCCGCCACCGCAGCCCCGGCAGCAGCCGGCCTTGTTTGCGCACGCTGCGGCGCCGTTCGGCCGGATCGGTCACGGATGGCAGTGGCCGCGAGAACGTGCCCATCGGCGAGATCTCCGTCATGCCCCAGCCCTGGAACGACGGGATGCCGAGCTCGTCGAGGGCCCGCAGCAGCTCGTCATCCGGAGGCGAGCCGCCGAGCACGAGGGCGCGCAGGCTGCTGAGGTCGGCGCCAGTCGCGGCGACGCAGCGCAGGAGGTCGGCCGCGACAGTCGGCACCATGCCGGTGTAGGTCACGCGCTCGGCCTCGACGATCTTCGCGATGTCGGCGGGCACCGGGTGGGGACCGGGCAGCACCTGCTTGGCACCGGTCATGAGCGCGGCGAACGGGATGCCCCACGCGTTGGCGTGGAACATCGGCACGACGTGGAGCACGGTGTCGCGCTCGCTGATCGCGTGGCCGTCGGCGAGGCAGGCGGCGAACGTGTGCAGGTAGAGCGACCGGTGCGAGTAGCCGACGCCCTTGGGCGGGCCCGTGGTGCCGGAGGTGTAGCAGAGCGCCGCGAGATCGTTTTCGTCGATCCGCGGCGGGTTTTCGAGAGCCGGGCCCTCGGCCACGAGGTCTTCGTACGCGAGTGCCCCCGGCGCGGAGCCGTCGATGGCGACGACAAGCATCTCCGGCCGTTCCGCCCGCGCCACCTCCAGCCGCGGCAGCAGCGACAGGTCCGCGAACACCACGGCGTCCTCGGCGTGGCCCAGCACGTACGCGATCTCCGTCGGCTCGAGCCGCAGGTTCACCGTGTGCAGCACGGCGCCCGCTAGCGGCACGGCGAAGTACAGCTCGAGGTGGCGGTGGTGGTTCCAGGCGAGGGTGGCGACCCGGTCACCGGGCCGCACCCCCAGCCTGACCAGAGCTCCGGCGAGCGCGACGACGCGTTCGTGGAACTCCCGGTTGGTGTACCGGTGCGGCTCGGCACCGCCGCCGTACTCCACGATCTCCTGGGCGGGGAAGAACTCCCGCGCACGGTGCAGGAGGTCGGTGAGCACGAGCGGCTGGTTCACCCCGCCACCCCCGCCTTCTGGCCCAGCCGCTCCCGAACCTGCGGCACGACCTTCGTCGCCAGTACCTCGATGCGCGCCGAACCGCTGTCCACGGGCTCGCCGGGCAGCTGCGCCCAGAAGTGCACGTCCTTGATCTGCGGCTTGTCCTTCAGCAGCGCGGTCAGCTCGTCGACGGCCGTGGCCACGTCCCACAGCTGGAACGCGCCGCCTTCGACGATCTGGTCCGCGGTCTCGAACTTGGGCACCACATCGGGCGGGCCGAACGCGCCCCACTCGATGTAGTTGTTGAGCTGGTACAACGCGTATTGCCCGATCCGCGCCCACTCACGCTCCGGGTCCTCGGCGATCACCGCCCACTGGCCGGCGAAGATCTGGCCGTCGGCCGAGGACTTGCCCACGCGGTCCAATGCGTCCAAATAGGACTGCTGGTGCACGTTCTGGGTGCTGAGGAACCCGTCGGAGATGCGCGCTGCGCGTTCGATCGCCGGGTCGGCCATCGCGCCGACGAGCAGCTTCGGGAGCACCTCCGGCTTCGGTGTGATCCGCACCGACGGCAGCGAGAACCGCTTGCCCTCGAACGGTTTCTCCTCACCCGACCACGCCTGGCGGATCACCGCGACGCTCTCTTCGAGCAGGCTCGGCCGGTGCTTGAGGTTGCGGTCGAACGCCGCGAACTCCGGCGCCCAGTACCCCTGGCCGAGCCCGAGGTCGAAGCGGCCACCGGTGAGCAGCGACAGCGTCGCGGCGTCCTCGGCGAGGCGCACCGGGTTGTGCAGCGGCGCGATCACGAGGTTCGTGCCGATGCGCATGGTCTTCGTGCGCTCGCCGATCGCAGCGGCCAGCGTGTACGGCGAGGGCGTGTAGCCGTCCTCGCAGAAGTGGTGCTCGGTCAGCCAGACCGAACCGATCCCGATGCTCTCCGCCCACGCGAGCTGGTCCAGCGCCTCGCGATACAGCGTGGAAAAGGGCCGGAACCACTGCTCGGGGTTGCGGAAGTCGTACCAGAGCCCGAAATTGACGCTTTGCTCGGTCACGCCGTCTCCTTTGTCGACGTAGCGGCTGGTTGTCTCCCACCGTGCTCAGCGGGCCGCCCCCGATCGCGGGTGCCGTTGTGGCTCCCTCCAAAGTCACGGCGCCACCCCCGCGGTGTCGAGGGCCTCGTCGAGCAGCGCCGGCACGTCGTGCTCCAGCGCCGCGGCGTAGGCGCTGGTGAGTTCTCCAGTCAGGAACTGCGACCACGCGGCCTCGACGATCGCGGCGAGCTTGAACAGCGCGAGGCACTGGTAGTAGCGGATCTGCGGGAGGTCGCAGCCGACGGCGTGCTCGTAGCGCTGGAGCAGGTGCTCGCGCGGGGGCGCGCCGGGCGCCCGGGAGACGCCCTGGATCGCGGGCATCGCGCGGCCGCGCCCACCCCACAACGCGAGCAGCAGCCCCAGGTCGAGCAGGGGATCGCCGATCGTGGCCATCTCCCAGTCGATCACGGCCTTCAGGCGCGGCTCGTGCGCGGAGAACAGGCAGTTGTCGAGGTGGAAGTCGCCGTGCAGCAGCGCGGGCTCACTCGGCTCCGGCTTGTTCCGCTCCAGCCACTCGGCGATCTTCGGCATCGCCGGCAGCGGCCGGCGCGCGATGCCTTCCCACTGCCGGTACCAGCGCTCGACCTGCCGGTCGAGGAACCGCTCGGGCCGCCCGAACCCGGTGAGCCCGGCGGCTTGCCAGTCGAGGGTGTGGACGGCGGCGAGCGCGTCGACGACCTCGTCGGCCACCGTTTCGGCGGCCGCCGCCGGGTAGGGGAGCGTGTCCGTGATCGACACCGAATCGGCCACGTGCTCCATCACCAGGAACGGCGCCAGTGGCACTTCGCCGTCTTCGCACAGCGCCACGGGCTTCGGCGCCGGGACCTTCGTCGGGGCCAGCGCGGTCAGCAGCCGGTGCTCCCGCGCGACGCTGTGCGCGGACGCCGACAACGCGTGGTCGGGCGGGCGGCGCAGGACGTAACCGGTGCCGCCGCCGATCAGCAGGCACGTCTCGTTGGAGTTGCCGCCGGTCAGCCGCCGCAGCTCCCACGGCCCGGGGTCGTCCAGGTGCGCGGTGAGCCAGCCGGCCAGCGACCGGTCCAGCAGCCACGTACTCACTGGGCCGCCGAGAACTCTTCGAGCCGGTCGCGGAACTTCTCCAGCGCCGCGGCCCGCCGCGTCGGGATGTGCTCCGTGGGCACCTTCGCCGGCTGGCACTGCTTGAGCAACCGGCGCGCGACGGTCACGCGGTGCACCTCGTCGGGCCCGTCGTAGATGCGCGCCGCGCGGGCCCAGCGGTACATCTGCTCCAGCGGCATGTCCGTGGAGAATCCGAGCGAGCCGTGGACCTGGATGGCGCGGTCGATCACGTCGTGCAGCACGGTGGCGCCGTGGTATTTGATCATCGCGATCTCGGTGCGCGCGGCCTGCGCGCCGACCTGGTCGATCTTCCACGCCGTCTGCAGCGTCAGCAGCCGCGCGGACTCGATCTGCGCGGCGCTGTCGGCGACCCAGTTCTGCACCGTCTGCTTGTCCGCGAGTGGTCCGCCGTGCACGTCGATGCTCACCGCGCGTTCGCACAGCATGTCGAACGCCCGCCGGCACACGCCCACCCACCGCATGCAGTGGTGGATCCGCCCGGGCCCGAGCCGCTTCTGCGCCAACGCGAACGCCTCACCGCGCTCGCCCAGCAGGTTCTCCTTCGGCACGCGGACGCCTTCGTACCCGACCTCGCAGTGCGACCAGATGGCGTTCTTGTGGTCCGGGTCGTTCATCAACCCGATCTCCCGCGTCGTGATCCCGCGCGCGGAAGTCGGGACGATCAGCATCGACATGCGGTGGTGCGGATCGGCGTCGGGCTCCGTCACGGCCATCACGATGTGGAAATCCGCCCGCGACGCGTTGCCGACGAACCACTTCGCACCGTCGAGCACCCATTCGTCACCCTCGAGCCGCGCCGCGGTGGTGAACTGCCGCGGGTCGGACCCGGTGCCCTGCTCCGTCATGGAGAACGCGGAGAGCAGCTCGCCGTCGAGCAACGGCCGCATCCAGCGTGCCTTCTGCTCGTCGGTGCCCGCGATCGCCAGCAGCTCGGCGTTGCCGGAATCCGGTGCCTGGCACCCGAACACGTAGGACGCGAATTCGGTGGTCCCGAGGATCTCGTGCAGCAGCCCGAGCTTCACCTGGCCGTAGCCCTGCCCGCCGAGTTCGGGCCCGAGGTGCGCGGCCCACAGGCTGTGGTCCTTCACCGCCTGCTGCAACGGCTTCGCGATCCGCCGGAACCCCGCGTGGTCGAGGTCCAGCACCTCGAGCGGATAGATCTCGGCGCGCACGAACTCCCGCGCCCAGTCCAGCTTCGCCGCGAACTCCGGTTCCGTGGAGAAGTCCCAGGTCATCTGCCGCCCTTCCGGTTCGCCGTACGCCCCTCACGCTAGGAAGGGCGCGCCGGGCGGACCAGGTGCGCGGCGGCGGGCTTTTGTGGATTTCCACAGTCACCGAGCGACCGGCGTCACCCGGCGGAGGCGGGTACCCGACCGTGGAGTGCCTCGTCCCGGTGACCGGGACATCGCGACCCTGAAGTCGGCGGCCATGATCCCCGCACAACTTCGCCCGTCGTCCGGCTTGAACACCGTCGCCGCCGCGCTCCTCGACCTCCGGTCCGGCCGGCCGGTGATCGTCGTCGACGACGAGGACCGCGAAATCGAGGGCGACCTCATCATGGCGGCCCAACACGCCACTCCCCAGGCCCTCGCGTTCTACCTGCGCCACACCAGCGGCCTGATCTGCGCGCCGATGACTCCGGAGATCGCCGACCGGCTGCAGCTGCCGCCGATGGTGCAGGTCAACGAAGACCCCGCGGGCACGGCCTACACCGTGTCGGTCGACGCCGCCGCCGGCATCGAGTCCGGCATCCGCGGCCGACCGCGCACACCCTGCGCCTGCTCGCCGCCGTCGCCACCCGGCACGGCAAGCCGTGGACCCCCGCCGACTGGGCCGCGATCCAGGGCAAGAGCACCGCGCGCTGGGCCGCGCACCTGGCTTCGCGCTGACTGGGCGCGATCCCGCGACGAACCTGTTGGTCGCTGATCTGCGCTGTGCATCAGCGCGGTGGGTGACCGTCGCTGCCGAGCTGAGCCGGTTACGGAGGTTCGGCAGCTTCCACACCGAAACCAGACCGGCCGACGGTTGACCCGGAGTTATCCACACCCGGCCCCTCGAACCCGAGTTGTCCACAGATTTCTCGCTTGCCGTTTTCCGGCCCCTGACCTCGGTAAACTGGAACAGGGCAGCCCCCAGGGAGGGCGGGGGTCTGTCCCCGCGAGGCGAGGGCCGGCCCGGCGCACCGGGACCGGCACGCGGTCGGCTCAGCGGGTCGGGCAGCTTCCGTGCCAACCCGACCACCACCAGAGTCACCGCTGCGCGCGACTCCGCGACGCTCGCGCTGGCCCACCACCACGCCGCCGACGCGTTCACCGCCGCGAAGACCGTCGACCAGCTGCTGCGGCCGGCGAATCCGGGCCGGTAGTCGGCCTCGGCGCTCAGTCGGTGACGAACCACTGGCCGCCGCGGTACTCCAGGGTGGCGTCGCCGATGTCGCTGTCGCTGAACTTGACGCTGGCCCGGATGGCGGTGGCCGGGATTTCGACCTTTGTCGAGCTCGTTTCGGTAACCCGGCCGTGGTCAACGGTGGCGCCGCGGAGTGCTGCCTTTTGCTGCGCGGAGATCATCTGGAACGTGATCGGGAACGTCTGCTCGCACGGGCCCCAACCCTCGTCTTCGGCCTTTTTGGCGGCCGGGCCTGCGATTTCGCAGGCCGTGGCGAGATCTTCCTGGCCGACGGCGTGCAGGAAAGCCTCGTAGCGCGTGATCGCGCCCGCAGTGGACTTCTCCGAACCGGACTGGGTCGAACTGGCCTGAGTCGAGGTCGACGCCGTCGAGGTCGACGGCGTCGAGGTGGCCGGCTGCGTCGAAGTCGACGGCGGCGCGGACGAGGCGGCCGTGGACGGTGGCATCGGGTTGGTCGGCGAAGCCGGTGCTGCCGACCCGCCGACGCTGCTCGCACATCCGGCGATCAGCAGGGCAGCACCCGTGGTCAGGACGACCAGCGCACGAACGGACATGGAGCACCTTTCCCCTCAGTGAGAACCATCGGAGAGTAAGCGACAACCGACGGCCGGTGGGGCGAAACCGGAAACCCGCTCGAATCATCACTCCCAGGCGGGTTTCACCGTGAGATCTTCGGCAATACAGCCTCCTGACCAGGAAATAGTGACACATTCGTGTGAACTGGCACATCGCGCTCATCCGCTCGGTTATGGTGCGGCGGTCGGAGCAGTGGACCTTGGGGGAAGGCAGACGCACATGCGACGAGCTCTGGTCATCGTGGCGTGTTTGGGGACAGCGATCACGGTCGCCGGCTGCGGCGGCACGAACGACGGCACCGCTTCGGCGCCGTCGGGATCGACACCGGCCGCGCAGCACCCGACGTCCACCGAGCCCGCGGCCAAGACCGCCGATCCACCGACCGCGTTCGACGCCGGCGCCGGCGTCGGCCTGCCCGCCGAGGCACTGCGCGCCAACGTGGCCGGCCACGTCGTGTCGAAGTTCATGACCTTGCGCGACCGCACCGGCTACATCATCACGCCGACCGCGCTCAACGCGGTGGACGTGCTGACCGATCGGCCGAAATGGACCGTCGCGGTCGCCGGCAAACCCGGCGACCCGTACAACCAGAGCACACCGTTCGTGAACGAGACCGGACCGCGCCCGCCCGCGGTCGGCGACAAGCTCGCGGTCGGCGCCGTTCCGGTCCTCATGCCGGAACAAGGCACCACACCGTCCTACATCACGCTGTCGGTGGTCGCCGCGGACAAGGAAACCGGCACCAAGGCCTGGCAGGCGGACCTCAAGGTGTCCGACGACCAGTACGCCGACGCCGGCAACGCCGTCACTCAGGTCGTCGCCGTCACCGACAAGGCCGTCGTCGCGAGCTACAGCCAGGACGAGGACCACGTGACGGCCGCGCTCGACCCGGCCACCGGCAAGACCTTGTGGCAGCGCAAGGACTACGTGGCCGGCAGCCTCCACGGCGACGTCCTCGTCGGCACCGACTTCAACGTGCCCGAGAACTCCTCGATGACCCAGGCCACCGCGCTCGACCTGACCACCGGACAGCAGAAGTGGATCGGGGCGCGCGAGTCCTACGGGCTCACGATGGTGCAGGCGGATCCGGCGCTCGTCGTGGCCAACCGCACCGACTACGGCTCCGGGCAGTCCTACCTGCTGTTCCTCGACCCCGCCACCGGCGCCGAGAAGGCCAAGATCGAAGGCGCGCACGGCTTTGGTTCGCAGGCCTACGGCGATTGCCTCTACGACCAGCAGTCCGTGCTGACGTGCGAGGAAGACGGCGTGCTCACCGGCTACGACGCCAAGACCGCCGCCAAGCTGTGGAGCCTGCCAGACCAGGCCGCCAACCGCGTCGCGCCGAGCGTCACCGTCGCCTGGCACGGCGCGCTGTACGGCAAAACCCAAGGTGGCCAGCCGATCGTGCTGGACGCGAAGACCGGCAAGGACCTGTCCACCGACAACGTCGGCGCGGCGCCCGTCCTGGTCAGCGCGTACGCCGGGGTAGGCGTCGACGACGACGGTAATGCCAAGGCGTACCCGGTCAAGAAGTGATCGGTCCGGCCCCTGCGGTGGGCTGGTCCTCAGGGGACAGCTGCAGCAGTTCCCTTGCCAGAGCGTCGTTCTGGCGGAACATGATCGCGTTCGTCCGAGGGCGGGTGAACGCTCCCGGCGAGCGGATGCTCGTGTGCACACCCATGGCGAAGCGGCGCGGGTGCGCGGTGCCGGCGGCGTCGAGCAGGCGGGAGTCCGTGATTCGCGTGGCGATGCGGCCCGAGGGCTGATCGTCGCCGAGGGCGTCGGGGACGGTTTCCTCGGTCAGGGTCCCGGCATCGCGCATCTGCCGGAGCAACGTGTCGAACACGCGCGGCACGCTCGCTTCCGGCAGCCGCGCCTCGATCAACGTCCGGGCGCGCACCACGTCGGGAAAGCTCGAACTCGACACGGCGAATTCGCCGGTGCTTTCGTCCGCCGTCACCAGCAGATCCGCGCCCAGGAAAGAAACCAGGCCGGCGTCCGCCAGAGCCAGCAATTCCTCCAGCCGACGCGGCGGCGGCCCACTCGCGTAGAACGAAAAGAAGCCGTGGAACCACCCGTCCATATCGGCGACCTGCGACGCCGCCGAAAGCCGGCCGGTCATCAGCAACGCCGGCAGCTGTCCGACCACCGACAACAGGGCCATGAACGCCCCGAGATCCGCACTGAACCGCTGGTTCGCGCGGCGCGCGAGGTCGGCTTCCACGTACTCCCGGACGGCCTTCCCGAGTTCCTCCGCGGACTCGAAACGCTCGCCGCCAAACGGCCGGTCCAGCCGTTCCAGATCAAGCCGATCCTCTTCGGCGGGAACCGCGGAAACAACCAGAGATTCCATTTCGGACGTTCCCCAGCCCAGATCCGCGAACCGGTCCGCGAAAACCGCGAAATCCATCACCACCAGGTCCGGGTGTCCCGTGAAGAGCTCCGTGTAATACGCCCACGCCAGCTCCTTCGCGATCAACGGCCACACGTCGGCGCGAAAATCGATCGGGCCCGGCCGCGCGCACAGCGCTTCGATCGCATACGAATCGAAGAACCTGGGCAGCTGCAACGGTTTCCCGCGCAACCGGTACCCCGTCTTCGCGTGGTACGGCACCCCGCGCCGCGAGCCGACGTGCAGCACGGGCTCCGCACCGCTCGGGTGGTAGCGCAGGCCGCCACCGGGCAGGTCCTCGAAGCGGCCGCCGCGGCCCTCCGTGAGCAGGAGCATGAGGTCGACGAACGCGAGCCCGAAGCCGCGCACCAGCACCGGCTCGCCGGCCGGCACGCCGGAGTAGTCGACGTCGGCGGTGTAACCCGCCGGGTAGTACGCCAGGTCGCGCCGCTCGGCGAAGGCCGCCAACGCGTTCTCGCCCTGGTCCGGCGTCGCGTCGAGGTGGCCGACGGTCAGGAGCACGGCGTCGGCCGTCAGCTCGGAGCCATCGTCCAGGCGTACGCGCTGCGGCGGCCCGTCGTCGATCGCGATGGCCGAGCTCGCGTGCTCCACCACCTCGATCCCCGGCGGCAGCTCGGCCAGCACCTTCTCGTAGAACCACCTCAAGTACAGGCTCTGCAGCCGCCGCGTCGGGAAGTCGGTGCCGGCGAGCGCGTCGAACTCCGCGCGCAGGTCGTCGGGCACGGGAAAGGACAAGGAGCCCGAACGCACCTCGCGCGCCCATTCGATGAGGGACGGCCCGGGCGCGACCGGTCCCGCCATGCGCACCGAGTCGTCCGTGTACATCGTGACGTCCTCAGGCATGGAGTTCATGCGCAGCAACGGCGACTGCTCGTAGCGCCACACGCGGCCCGGCCCCACGGGGAACGGGTCGATCAGGTGCACCACGAAGCGCCGGTCGCCGAGCAGTTCGGGTGCGTTGGCGGAGAGCCGCTCCAGGACGCCGACCCCGCGAGGTCCGGCGCCCACGACGGCCAGCGTGAACGTCGGGTGATCGGCCACGGACTCGAAGCTACGCCGTGGGGCAGCCACGAAGTGGCGCTCCCACAGTGCGGACACCAGTGCAGGTGCACTACGCAGCCCGGCATCCGGACGAGTGTGGCGCAGGCCACATCACGCTACCCTCGTGATCTTGACGGTGCCCGGCGCTATGGTCTGGACACTCGGAGAACTGTCCGTGACCCGTTGGATACCGGCGAAAGAACCTAGAGATTCACCAACAGTCACGAGACACTGACCTTGGCGACTCACGTTTTGTGATTGGCTCGTGACCACGAGGTCCTAAGGTCACCGCCTGATCACCGTGCGGCACCGTCCGCACACGAATGTCGGGGAGAAGCACGCATGACGGCAGCACCGGGACGGGTGACGTTCCGCGAGGTCTTCGGGGTCGCCGAGTTCCGCGCGATGTGGTTCGGCGAGCTGCTGTCGATCGCCGGCGACCAGCTGGCCCGCGTCGCGCTGTCCGTGCTGGTCTACGCCACCACACAATCGGCCACGCTCACCGGCCTCACCTACGCGCTGACGTTCTTCCCCTCCCTGCTCGGCGGCATCTTCCTCACCGGCATCGCCGACCGCTTCTCCCGGCGCACGGTGATGGTGGCGGTCGACTCCGTGCGGGCCGCGCTGATCCTGCTGGTGGCCATCCCCGGGCTGCCGTTCTGGGTCCTGTGCGTGCTCGTCGGCTGTGTCTCGCTGCTGAACCCACCGTTCAAGGCGTCACAGCTGGCTCTCCTGCCGCAGGTGCTCGAAGGCGACCGGTTCGTGGTCGGCATGGGCATCCGCAGCATGACGGTTCAGTCGGCGCAGCTGCTCGGCTTCGCCGGCGGTGGCGCGCTGCTGCTGGCGCTCGACCCGCGTGTGGCGCTGGTCCTCGACGCCGGCACGTTCGTGCTGTCGGCCCTCTTCATCCGCTTCGGCGTGAAGGCGCGCCCGGCGGCCGCGACAGGGGAGAAGCGCAAGCCGTTCCTCGCGTCGCTGAGCGCGGGCGGCAAGGTCGGCTTCGCGACCTCGGCGCTGCGTTCCCTGATGCTGTTCACCTGGCTGGCCGGCCTGATGCCCGTCTACGAGGGCATCGCGGCGCCGTACGTCGCGTCGTCCGGCGGTGGCCCCGAGGTGATCGGCCTGCTGCTGGCCGCCGACCCGGTGGGCAGCGTGATCTTCACCTTCATCTACACGCGCTGGGTGCCCGCCGAGGTGCGGCCGAAGCTGATCGGGCCGATGACGGCGCTCGCCGCGATCCCGCTCCTGCTCTGCTTCCTGCAGCCGGGGCCGGTCGCGTCGATCATCCTGTTCGTGATCTCAGGCGGGTTCGGCACGATCGCGTTGCTGCAGGCCACGGCCTCGCTGACCGTCGCGGTGCCGGACGAGACCCGGGCACAGACGATGGGCCTGTCCAACACGGGCCTGACGACCACGATGGGCATAGTTCCCCTGATCGGCGGAGTGCTCGCCGACCACCTGACCGCCCAGACGACTGTCGGAATCTTCGGGTTTGTCGGACTCTTGATTACGATTCCGCTAACGATCATGTGGCAGCGGACGTTCTCCGGCCGGACGAGCGAGGGTGCGGCGAAGGAAGCCACACGCGCCGAGCATGCGTGACATGCTCCGCGCGTGGGCTCTGACCTGCGCGACCTTTCGGTGCTGCTACGCGGTCACTGGTCCTTGCTGCGCATAGCTGGTCACCCTTCATCCGGCGTGTTCGGGAAAAAGGTACACACCTAAGGCCCTTGTGGACAGGCGGCAAACGGCCCGAAACTGTGCGTGAGGAGATTGTCACCGGACATTCGCGCAAGGGTTTGGGGGAAAAATGGTCACATCGGGGGAACGGTCTGGGCAGGGCGCGGTCGCTGCGATCAAGGGGTGGGCGCTGTGGTCGCGGCCGCGCCGGTGGATCGCCGTCACGCTCACGAGCATGGTCGTCGCCGTGATCCTGGCGGTCGTGTGCAGCCTGCTGGTCCCGGTCACTGCGGGTCAGCTGGAGCTGTTCGCGCTGATCAGCGGCCTGGCCGTGGCCCAGACCGAGATCACCCGGCAGATCGAGCGCCAGCGCCGGATGCTCAGCCGGGGCCCGCACATCAACGTGACCTCCGTGTGGCTGCTGCCCGCCGCGCTGCTGGTTCCGCCGCAGCTCGTGGCCGCGCTGGCCGTTCTGCTCTACGTCTACCTCGCGTTCCGCAGCTGGAACGGCACCCGTCCGGGCGAAGCCCACCGCGTCGCGGCGAACGCGACGACGATGATCCTTTCCGGTTTCGGCGCCGCGCTCGCCGGTCACCTCGCGGGAAGCCACGGTGTGACGATGGTCGCAGCCGCCGCGCTCGGCTACTTCGCCGTGAACACCGCGCTGACCGGCCTCGGCCTCTACCTCGCCGACCCGGCGAACGCGACCCCCTCGTCCTGCCTCGGCACCATGGACGACAACCTCCTCGAGACGTCGATCCTGTGCGTCGGCGGCCTGCTGACCATGGTGCTCACCAACGAGCCGCTGCTTTCGGTGCTGGTGATCCTGCCCCTGTACGTGCTGCAGCGCTCGGTGCTGATCAAGCGCCTCGAAGACCTCGCGACCACGGATCAGAAGACGCAGCTGCTCAACGCCACCACCTGGCAGGACGGCGCGCAGCGCGAGGTCTCCCGCGCCGAGCGCGAAAACGGCAGCTTCGGCGCGCTGATGATCGACCTTGACCACTTCAAGTCGATCAACGACACCTTCGGCCACCTCGCGGGCGACGACGTGCTCAAGGCCGTCGCCGCCGTCGTCAAGCAGGAGACGCGCGCCCACGACCTGGTCGGCCGCTTCGGCGGCGAGGAGTTCGTGGCGCTGCTGCCCTCGACGTCGAAGGAAGACGCGATCGTCACGGCGGAGCGCATCCGCCAGCGCATCAGCGAGCTCGTGATCCAGACGCGCACCAACGAAGGCGAGGCCGTCGCGATCTCCGAACGCACGGCGTCGATCGGCGTCGCGTCGTTCCCCATGGACGGCACGAGCGTCGATGAAGTCATGGCCTCCGCCGACGCCGCCGTGTACGCGGCCAAGCACGGCGGCCGCAACCGGGTGATCGGCGCGGTTTCCTCGCCGGTCCGGGAGCTCGCGGCCGTCGCATAGGTTCCGCGCGGGGTCCGGCCGGCTTCCTCCCCCGAGCTTCGGCCGGACCCAGCGCAGCCGTTCGATCACATCCGCCGCCTGGGTCTGCAGCCTCAGCACCCCACCGACGGTGAACTCCGTGAGCAGGTCCGCCAACGCGTCCGGGGCCCGCGGTCACCTTCCGCCCGCACCACCCTCCCGCGCTGCTCCGCCGCGGGCCACCTCCGCGGCCTCCCACGCCGCGCGGGGCTCGACATCAACGGAGGTGGCGAACGAAGGCCTGCCAAGCCGAAGCGGGATAGCTGTGACCAGGCAGCGCCGGCGCCTTCGAGTCACGCACGAGAACGGTGGCGCGATCGAGTGCGACCTCGACACAGGCGCCTTCCTTGTCGCTGTAGCTACTCTTGCGCCACCTGATCTCCGCCACGTTCTTCGATCTCCTCCGCAAGCCGGGTAGCCAGCGCGGCGGAATCGGCCGCGTTGAGTGCGACCTTGCGGATCCCCTCGATAGCCGCGCGGTACTGCCGCACATCGTAGTCATCGGCTACGAAGGCACCCGAGCTCAAATGCTCGAAGTAGACCACCGGTCGCGAGTCGCGGATGTTGTAGAGGATGAACCGCCCGGCGAGACCCGGGTGCCAGCCGATGCCCGAGGGCACCACTCGGATGGTGATCGTCGGCCGCGCGGACAAACTCGCGAGCGAGCGCAGTTGCCCGGCCATGGTGGCCGCAGTGCCGAGTGTGTCCCGCAGAGCGGCTTCGCCAACGAGCGCCTCGAACGGCAGCGGATCGGTGCCGACAATAAGCTTCCGCCGTTCCAGCCGCACCGCAATGCGCCGCTCGACCTCGGCGGCCGCCAGCCCGGTCGACTCGAGCAGCGCCCGCGTGTAGTCAGCGGTCTGGAGGAGTCCCGGAATGCCGAGCGGCGACCACTCGACCATTTCCTTCGCGGCTTGCTCACAGGCCACCAGGCAATGCAACTGGTTCGGCGTTCCGGAGCGGCCGTAGGCGATCCACCCTTCTTCGGCGGATCCGTGAGCCAAGTTGAGAATCCGCTGCTTCTCATCACCGACAACCCCGAGCGCTCCCAGCACCCCGGACACATCTTCGGCCGTCGGCACCCGCGACCCCAGCTCCCAATGCACCACGAACGACGGGTTCACCCCGATCCGCCGGGCCAGCTCACGAACGCCGTAATGCGCACCGAGCCGCGCCGCACGAAGGGACGCACCCAGGGTGCGGACCCGCGGCGTGAGCATGGCGGTGGTTTTCATGCGCCGAACGTAAAGTGTCCACAACTGGGGACACTTACGTTCACGCCGGAGATCACCCGAAGGAACGCCGCGAACTCAGGGCGGGGGAACCTTGAGCGACCTCGACGACCTCGCAACCACCATCACAACCGGGCTGACAGCTATCAGCCTTGGATTCCGCAACCGCGACTTTACAGAGCTACCTGGCGAGCTTGGGGCGGTCCACCATCCCAGAGTCTCCGCAGGTCAATCACTACATGCGAAACGAACGGGCCCTACCCGGATGACGCGAAGGCCCCCACCCGGCTTCATGGTGGGGGCCTTCTGCTGCCGTGCTTACTTCAGCCCTGTCGCTTCGCCCGCAGCCGGGTCCGAGTCGTTGAGGAAGGTCTTCACGCGGTCGTACTCGTCGGTTTCGCCGATACGCCCCGCGGCGATGCCGAGGGTGGCCAGCGCGCGGAGGAAGCCCTGGTTCGGGCGGTGCGACCACGGCACCGGGCCGAAGCCCTTCCAGCCGGCGCGGCGGAGCTGGTCGAGGCCGCGGTGGTAGCCGGTGCGGGCGTAGGCGTAGGCCGCGACGGTCTCGCCGTCGGCGAGGGCCTTCTCGGCGAGGGCGGCCCACGCAGCGCTGAATTCGGGGTGTTCGGCGGCGACGGCCGTCGGGTCGGTGCCCGCGTCCAGGGCGGCCTGGGCGGCGGTGTGCTCGGGCAGCAACGTCGGCTCGGGGCCAAGCAGGTTGTGCGTCATACCGACATTCTGCCTACGTCCGCGCGGACTCAGAGGAACAGGCTCGTCAGCACGCCTCCGCCGGCCAGCACGAGGGCGGCGACGACCACTGCGGCGACAACGCGTTTCGGCATCATGGCGCGACACCATGCCGTGCAAAAGGTCGTGGAGGCAAATCCGCCACCCGTAGGGGTGAACCCTGGTTTTCGAGCGGTTTGGCACCTTCCGCACCACCGCCGCCCGCGCGCCGGGAATGATGACGGCCATGACGCAGGTAGACGTGATCCCGCGGAGCCCGGTCGGGAAGACCCGGCTGTTCTTCCAGCGGCACTGGCACCGCGGGGCGGCCGGACAGCCGACGCCCGCGTGGGTGCTGCGGTTCTGCTACGGGATGTGGCTGGCGGCGTTCGGGTTGAAGCTGCTGGGCTCGTCGTGGGACATGTCGTGGCACTTCATGTGGCTGCGCGACGACCTGGCGCCCCCGCACCTGATCAACACCGTCGGCACGGTGATCATCATCGTGCTCGTCGCGATCCACAGCTACACGGGCCTGGGCTGCGACAAATCGTCGCTGCGGCTGATGCAGACGGGCCTCGTGGTGTTCCTCGTCGCGGCGCCGCTGGACGTGATCAACCACCGCGTGAACGGCCTCGACCTCACCGCGTGGAGCCCGTCGCACATGATGCTGTACCTCGGCACGGGCATCATGCAGGCGGGCGTCCTGCTCGGCTGGGTGCGCCTCGCGCCGCCGGGGCGCTTCCGGACCGGTGTGCTGCTGGCGCTGTGGGCGTTCTTCCTGGAGAACACGTTCTTCCCCAACGGCCAGCAGGAGTACGGCATCCTCGGCCTGCGCGCGTGGGAGCGAGGGGCGCCGGAGGCGGAGCCGTCGCTGCTGAGCTTTGCCGCGAACCAGATCGGCCACCCCGTGGACCGGACGGCGATCTTGCACTTCACGATGCCGATCCCGGAATGGGTCTACCCGCTGTGGGGCATCGCGGTGATGGCGCTGATCCTGGCGCTGGCGCGGCACACGTTGGGCTTCCGATGGGCGGGACTGTCCGTGGCCGGTGCTTATGTGGCTTATCGGTGCGTGATGTGGCCGTTGCTGCTGGGACTGGGTTTCCCGGTGTCGACGGTGCCGTTCTACCTGCTGGCCGTCGGGTTGGCGGTGGATCTCGCCTTCGCGATCGGCGCTGGTCATCGCGTCGCGACGGCCGCGATCGGGGCACTGCTGGTGACGGCGTTCGGCTACGGGGCGCTGTGGGTGCAGTCGCAGTTCCGCGTGTGGTTCCTCGGTGACGCGCACACGGAGTCGGCGCCGCCGGTGGCGTACTGGACGGTGGCGGTGGCTTTGGTGGGCGTCTTCGTGTTGTGGGCGGGTGCCGGGCCGGTCACGCGCCGCTGGACCGCGCGGCGGAAGGTGACTCCCGACAACCTGGTCGCCTAGTCAGAGCAAGAAGCGGCCCTTCCCCCGAAGACACCCAGGGGAAGGGCCATTTCACGTGTCACCAACCTCAGACCACGAGGACTTACTTGACCTTCGTCCCCGCCGAGCCCAGGGCCTGGCAAGCCTCGACCACGCGAGCCGCCATACCGCCCTCGGCGGCCTTCAGGTACGAGCGCGGGTCGTAGACCTTCTTGTTGCCCACCTCGCCGTCGATCTTCAGGACGCCGTCGTAGTTCTTGAAGAAGTGGTCGACGATCGGGCGCGTGAAGGCGTACTGCGTGTCGGTGTCCACGTTCATCTTGACGACGCCGTAGGTCACCGCCTCGCGGATCTCCTCGGGGAGCGAGCCCGAGCCGCCGTGGAAGACGAGTTCGAAGGGCTTGGCGCCGGCGTCGAGGCCGAGCTTCTTGGCCGCCGCTTCCTGGCCGCCCTTGAGCACGTCGGGGCGGAGCTTGACGTTGCCCGGCTTGTAGACGCCGTGGACGTTGCCGAAGGTCGCGGCCAGCAGGTAGCGGCCGTTCTCGCCCGAGCCGAGGGCGTCGATGGTCTTCAGGAAGTCGCCTTCGGCGGTGTAGAGCTTCTCGTTGATGTCGTGCGCGACGCCGTCTTCCTCGCCGCCGACGACGCCGATCTCGACCTCGAGGATGATCTTCGCGGCGGCCGTCTTGGCGAGCAGCTCCTGCGCGATCTGCAGGTTCTCGTCGAGGTCGATCGCGGAGCCGTCCCACATGTGGGACTGGAAAAGCGGGTTCTGGCCGCTCTTCACGCGCTCGGCCGAGATCTCGATCAGCGGGCGGACGAAGCCGTCGAGCTTGTCCTTCGGGCAGTGGTCGGTGTGGAGCGCGACGTTCACGTCGTACTTCGCGGCCACGACCTGCGCGAACTCGGCCAGCGCGGTCGCGCCGGTGACCATGTCCTTCACCTTCTGCCCGGACGCGAACTCCGCGCCGCCGGTGGAGAACTGGATGATCCCGTCGCTCTCCGCCTCGGCGAAGCCGCGGATCGCGGCGTTCACGGTTTCCGACGAGGTCACGTTGATGGCCGGGTAGGCGAACTCGTTCGCCTTGGCCCGGTCGAGCATCTCCGCGTAGACCTCGGGGGTGGCGATGGGCATCGTTTCCTCCTCGGAACTGACTGGCTTCTCAGCCGCATCGTACGAGGTGGACCGGCCGCGTGGGCCGGTCCACCTCATTAGGGACGCCTATGGACATCCTCACGTGGAACGATTCAGAACAACTCGGCCGCGAGCGCCCGGTATGCCGGGAACGGGTCCTCGTTCAGGACCTGGATGTTCACGTGGTCGGCGCCCGCGTCGAGGTGCGCGCGCACGCCCGCGGCGATGGCCGGGGCGTCGCCGTGCAGGACCAGGGCGTCGACGAGGCGGTCGCTGCCCTCGCCGGCGAGGTCTTCCTCGGTGAAGCCGAGCTTGCGCAGGTTGGCCGTGTAGTTGGACAGCTGCAGGTAGAACTGCACGGTCTTGCGGCCGAGCGCCCGCGCGCGCTCCGGGTCGGTGTCGAACACCACCTTGTGCTCGGGGGCGAGCAGCGGACCCGCGCCGAGGATCTCGCGGGCGGAGCGCGTGTGCTCCGGGATGGTCAGGTACGGGTGCGCGCCGGCCGTGCGGTCGCCCGCCAGCTTCAGCACCTTCGGGCCCAGCGCGGCCAGCGCCCGGGACGCCTGGGGGACGCCCGCCTTGTCGAGGCCGTCGAGATATTCAACGAGGGCGGCGTAGGGCTTCTTGTACTCCTGCGTCGCCTCCGGGTGACCCGCGCCGACGCCGAGAAGGAACCGGCCCGGGTGCTTCGCCTCGATGCGGTGGAACGCCTTCGCGATGGACTCCGGGGTGTCGGCCCAGATGTTGACGATGCCGGTCGCGACGGCGAGGTGGTCGGTCGCGCCGAGCAGCTCGTCGACGATCGCCAGGTCACCGCCCGGCGAACCGCCCAGCCACACCGCGCCGTAGCCGAGCTTCTCCACCTCCGCCGCGAACTCGCCGTTCGTCTGCGTGGCGCTGCGCCAAATGCCGATCCTGCCCAGTTCGATAGCCATAACCCATCCAACACCCATCGCCCGGCGGATTCTTCCGGGTCTCGGTTGTAGTTTCGTGGCATGACCAAGCTCGGCAACTCGGACCTCGACGTGTACGGCCTCAACCTCGGCTGCAACGTCTTCAACTTCACCGCGGACGAAGCGACGTCCCACGCGGTCCTCGACGCCTACGCTTCAGCCGGCGGCAACTTCCTCGACATCGCGGACGTGTACGGCGGTGGCGGCGGTTCGGAGACGATCATCGGCAACTGGCTGACCAAGCGCGGCCGCCGCGACGACATCGTGGTCGCCACGAAGGTCGGCGCGTGGGACCAGCGCCCGGGCCTGTCGGCGGCCAACATCACGGCCGCCGCCGAGGATTCGTTGCGGCGCCTGCAAACCGACCACATCGACCTGTACTACGCACACAAGGACGACCAGGACACGCCACTCGAGGAGACGCTGTCGGCGTTCGACGCCCTCGTGCGCGCGGGCAAGGTGCGCTACATCGCGGCTTCGAACTACTCGGCGGAGCGGCTGACCGAGGCACTGTCCATTTCGGACCGAGAAGGCTTCGCGCGCTACGTGGCCCTGCAGCCGCACTACAACCTGGTGGAGCGGGGCTACGAGACCGACCTCGCGCCGACGGTTTCGCGCGAGGGGCTTTCGACGTTGCCGTATTTCGCTCTGGCGATGGGGTTCTTGACGGGGAAGTACCGTTCGGCTGATGAGCTGGGCGACTCCCCTCGTGCTCCGCGCGCGGTGAAGTACCTCGACGACCGCGGCGAGCGCGTGCTGGCGGCCCTGGACTCGATCGCCTCCGCGCACGGCGCGTCCGTCGCCTCGGTGGCGCTGGCCTGGCTGCGCGTGCAGCCGACGGTCGCCGCGCCCATCGCGAGCGCGCGCACGCCGGAGCAGCTGACGGATCTCGTGGCGTCGGTGGCGCTGGAGCTGACGGGTGCCGAGGTCGAGGCGCTGAACAAGGCGTCGAACTAGAACGCGCTGATGTTCTGAGCCCGTTCGCGGCGGGTCAGGGTGCTGACGACCGCGCCCTGACCGTGCCGGCGGACGGCGAGCCGGGACAGCAGCGCGAGGACCGGCGTGAACGCCGCGTCGGGGAAGTCCGGCGCCGGCCGGTTCACGCTCGCGGCGAGGTCGGCGGAGTGGACGACGAGCTCCAGCAGTCGGGTGTGCAGGAAGTCGTTGCGGCGCAACGACCAGCCCTGCCACGGAATGTCCACCCGCTCCGCCGCCGCACCGCGCAAGAGCCGGGCCACCACGGCGAGGTCGGCGTCGTACCGCGCGAGCATCCAGTCGAAGCCACGAGCGGCCTCGGCGTCGTCGGTGGTGCGGTCGTTGGCCGCGTCGGCGAGCGATGTCGACGTGACCCAGGCGGCACGCGCGTAGTGCTCGTCGACCGCGGTGAGCACCGGCAGGGTCGACGGGACCGCGAGCAGCTCGGCCGCGCGCGTCACCTGGCGCGCGAGGTGGCAGGCCAGTGCACCCACCGAAAGCTCCGGCAACGCGCTGGATTCGGCCCAGCGCTCGCGTACGACTTCGAGCCGCAACAGCGTCGAACAGACGGCCGCTGCGTCGAGAAACGGCTGGTCGAGATCGCCCACAGACGCACCATCCATGCCCGTAGCCAACCATCCACCGCAACCTACCGACAAGTAGCTTACCCCGGGTAGGTTGCGGTACCGTCCCCTCCACAAGCGGAAACGCACGCCAAGGAGGGCACCAGTGGTCAAGAACCCAGTGGTCAAGAACGTGGACGGCAAGGTCGTGCTGATCACCGGGGCCGCGCGGGGCATCGGGGCCGGGCTGGCGGAGCGGCTGGCCGCGCGCGGGGCCAAGGTCGCGCTGGTCGGCCTGGAGGCGGACGAGCAGGCGAAGGTCGCCGAGAAGATCGGGCCGAACGCCAAGGCGTGGGAAGCCGACGTGACCAGCTGGGACGACCTCGAAGCGGCCACCCAGGGTGTCGTGGCGCACTTCGGCGGGATCGACATCGTCGTCGCCAACGCCGGCATCGCCACGGCCGGCTTCGTGCGGAGCGTGGACCGCAAGGCGTTCGAGAAGGTCATCGAGGTCGACCTGCTCGGCGTGTGGCGCACCTTCCGCGTGACGTTGCCGCACGTGATCGAGCGGCGCGGTTACCTGCTGGCGATCTCGTCGCTGGCCGCGATCACACACGCGCCCGGCATGGCGAACTACGCGGCGGCGAAGGCGGGCGTCGAGGCGTTCTCCAACAGCCTGCGCGCCGAGGTGGCGCACCTAGGCGTGAAGGTCGGCGTCGCGCACCCCACCTGGATCCGCACGGACCTGGTCGAAAGCGCCGACGCGCACCCGGTGTTCGGGAAGCTGCGGGCGTCGATGCCGGGGCTGATCGGGAAGACGTACCCGCTCGACGTGGCGCTCGACGACCTCGAAGCGGGCATCCTCAAGCGCGCGCGGACGATCCACGTGCCACGCTGGGTCGGCGGCCTCAAGCTGCTGCGCGCGTTCCTGCCGCCGATCATCGAGCTCGGCGCGCGGGCCCGCGTGCCGGCGGCGGACAAGGCAGCGCTGGACGACATCGAGCAGCGCGGCGCGTACGAGTCGGCGGTGACCGGCCACGGCGGTCGGGCTGCGACCAAAGCCGAATAGGAGCGCGCATGTCCCGTCGCGACCAGATCCGCATGACGCCCGAGGAGATCAGGGTCTACCTCGACGAGCAGAAGGTCATCAACGTGGCCACGGTCGGGCCGAACAACCGGCCTCACCTGGCGCCGCTGTGGTACTTCCCGCACGAGGACGGCGTCGCGACGTGGACGTACGGCAGCTCGCAGAAGGCGAAGAACCTGCGCCGCCTGCCGGAGGCCACCGTACTCATCGAGAGCGGTGACTCCTACGAGAAGCTGCGCGGCATCTCACTCGAGTCCGACGTGCAGATCGTCGAGGACACCGATGAGGTCACCCGCATGGGCATCACGCTCATGCAGCGCTACGCGGGCGCCAAACCGGGCGACGCGGTGCCCGCAGAGCTCAGCGAGTTCATCGGCCGCCAGGCCCCGAAGCGCATCGGCCTGATCTTCCACCCGACGAAGATCGTCTCGTGGGACCACACAAAGCTCGGTGGAACGTACTAACGGGTAGCAGGTACTTTCAAGTAACTGTTACTTGAGGTAACGTCATCTGTGGCAGACCCCCAGCGCAGCGGAGGCCGACAGATGACCGAGCGGTTCAAGGTCGTGATCGTGGGCACCGGGTTTTCCGGGCTCGGGCAGGCGATCCAGCTCGAAAAGGCCGGCATCCGGGACTACGTGATCCTGGAGAAGGCCGACGAAGTGGGCGGCACCTGGCGGGACAACTCGTACCCCGGGTGCGCCTGCGACGTCCAGTCGCACATGTACTCGTTCTCCTACGAGCAGAACCCCGACTGGTCCCGGTCGTTCTCGCCGCAACCGGAGATCTTCGGTTACCTCAAGGGCGTCGCGGACAAGTACCGGCTGCGCGAGCGGATCCGGTTCGGCGTCGAGATCACCGGGGCCCACTGGGACGCGGGTGAGCGCCGCTGGAGCGTCGAGACCAAGAGCGGCGACGAGTTCTCCGCGCAGTTCCTGGTTTCCGGCGTCGGCGGGCTGCACATCCCGTCGATCCCGAAGCTGCCGGGGATCGAGAAGTTCACGGGCCAGACGTGGCACTCGGCGCAGTGGAACCACGAGTTCGACCTGCGCGGCAAAAAGGTCGCCGTGGTCGGCACGGGGGCGAGCGCGATCCAGTTCGTGCCGCAGATCGCGCCGGACGTGGCCGAGCTGACGCTGTTCCAGCGCACGCCGCCGTGGATCATGCCGAAGCCGGACCACGCGATGCCCGGCTGGGCGAAGCAGCTCTTCCGCTACGTGCCGGGCACGCAACGCCTGTACCGCAGCGCGCTGTACTGGCTGCTCGAAGCACGGGCCATCGGTTTCAACGGGCACCCGAAGCTCATGCACGCGGCCGAGTCCCTCGCGCGCCGCCACATCGCGAAGGGCATCCGCGACCCGAAGCTGCGCCGCAAGGTGACGCCGGACTACACCATGGGCTGCAAGCGCGTGCTCATCTCCAACGACTACTACCCGGCACTCAACCGCGGAGGCGTCGACGTGGTCACCGACGGCGTCCGCGAGGTGCGCAACAACAGTGTCGTGGACGGAGCCGGCGTGGAGCACGAGGTCGACGCGATCATCTACGGCACCGGCTTCCACGTCACGGATGCGTTGGAGTACCTCGACATCACCGGCGTCGAAGGCCGCAGCCTCGCGAAAACCTGGGCCACGGACGGGATCCGCACACACAAGGGCATCACCGTCGCCGGGTTCCCGAACCTGTTCTTCCTGCTGGGCCCGAACACCGCGCTGGGCCACAACTCCGTGGTGTTCATGATCGAGTCGCAGTCGCGCTACGTCGTCGAGGCGATCAAGCTCGCCGACTCCCACGGCGCCGCCGCGCTCGACGTGCGCCCGTCCGTGCAGGACCAGTTCCAGGCCGAGATCCAGGACAAACTGGTGAAAGGCGTGTGGACGCAGGGCGGCTGCACGAGCTGGTACCTCGACACCAACGGCGTGAACCGCACGATCTGGCCCGGCTTCACGTGGAAATACTGGCTCGCGACCCGCCGCGTGGAGCCGAGTGACTACGAGCTGTCCGGGAGGCCGTCGTGAACTCGGCCGACCACGAACAGATCGTGCTGCACGCGCGTGACGTCAAGTTCGACTGGGCCGCGCTGCCGGTGCACTGGATCCCCGGCGAACCGCAGGCCACGCACAGCATCAACGTGCTGCACATCGCCCTGCCCGAAGGCGAACGCTGGTTCGTCGAGGTGTTCAAGCAGGCCGTGCCGCTGATCCGCGACGAGCGCCTCAAAGAGGACGTTCTCGGCTTCATCGGGCAAGAGGCCATGCACGCCGAGGCCCACGACGGCGCCGCGGAGCACCTCGAAGCCGCGGGCCTGCGCGTGCGGCCGTATGTCGCACAGATGGAGTGGCTGTTCCGCCGGCTGCTGGGTGATCGTCCGGGCGCGGGCGAGGAGTGGCTCGTCGAACGGCTCGCGCTGATCGCCGCGATCGAGCACTACACCGCGTTCCTCGGCCAGTGGGTGCTCGACGCCAAAGCGCTCGACGCCGCCGGCTCGGACCCGACGATGCTCGACCTGCTGCGCTGGCACGGGGCCGAGGAGGTCGAGCACCGGTCCGTGGCCTACGACCTGTTCTGCCACCTCGACGGCCGCTACTCGCGCCGCGTGCGCAGCATGGCCGTGGTGACGCCGGTGCTGGCGTGGGTTTTCGTGCGGGGCACCAAGTTCCTGATGCGCAACGACCCGACGCGGCCGGGTCGCGCGTCTTGGCGCGCGTACCTGAAGGCCGCGAAGAAGGGCGTGGTGCCGGCGCCGCGCGAGCTGCTGCGGGAGATCCGGCCGTACTTCCGGCGCTCGCACCACCCGACGGAGACCGGCAACACCGACCAGGCCGTGGCCTACCTGGCGAGCTCACCCGCGGCCCGGGCGGCCGACGCACCGAAGTGATCCCCGACTTCCCGCCGCGGCTCGACGGCTCGGGCCGCCGCGACCGGCTGATGTCCACTTTGGTCGGTGTCGGCGCGGCCTACCGGCGGCTCGCCCGGTACTCCGGCCGGCGCCGCCCGCCGGCGCAGGCGGTGGACCGGACGTCGCCCCTGGTGGTGACCGTCGTCCGGCCCGAGGCCGACGAGGTGGTCTCCCTGCGCCTCGCGCGGCCTGAAGGCGAGCCGTTGCCGAGCTGGCGGCCGGGCGCGCACCTCGACCTCACCCTGCCGTCGGGGCTGGTCCGGCAGTACTCGCTCTGCGGCGACCCCGGCGACCTCTCGCACTATCGCGTGGCCGTCCGGCGGATCGGCGAAGCTTCGGGTGAGGTGCACACGCTCAAACCCGGCACAAAGGTCAACGTGCGCGGCCCGCGCAACGCGTTCCCCTTCGTCGCCGCCGAGTCCTACGTCTTCATCGCCGGCGGCATCGGCATCACGCCGATCCTGCCGATGGTCCGCGCAGCCGACACCCGCGGAGCCGGCTGGCGGCTCGTCTACACCGGACGCAGCCGCGAGTCGATGCCGTTTGTGGAAGAACTTTCGGATTTGCCCGACGACCGTGTGTGGTTGCGCCCGGATACCGAGTACGGCATCCCCGCCTCGGGCGCGGAGCTGCTGGAAGGCGTCCCCGACGGCGCGTCGGTCTACTGCTGCGGGCCGACGCCGATGATCACCGGCGTCCGCGTGGACCTGGAGCTCACCGGCGCCAGGGCCGTGTACTTCGAACGCTTCTCGACGCCGCCGATCGTCGGCGGCCGGCCGTACACCGTGGTCCTGCGCCGCAGCGGCCACACACTCGCCGTGCCGGCCGACCGTTCGACGCTCGACGTGGTGCGCGAAGTGCTGCCTGACGTGGCGTTCTCCTGCCGCCAGGGCTTCTGCGGCACGTGCGCCGTGGCGACCCCGGACGGCGGGTCGGTGCGGATCTGCGTGGACCGCGGACCCGCCGTCCTGGAGCTGTAGGTGTTACCAGTCCGGCCAAAGTAGGCCGACCCCCACGCGGCACGTAACCGTTGCTACGAAGCCATTCGGCCGTGACTTTGGTCGGATTGGTAACGATCGGCTCAGTTACGCCTGCGGCACCCAAGCGCCGAGCACCGGCTTGTACTCCCGGATCGAGCGCTCGGCGACCACGCCTTCGAGCTGGTACGGGTCCTTGCCGAGCAGCTCTTCGAGCGCCGCCTCGTCCTCGGCCTGCCACAGGACCAGACCACCGGAGCCGTCGCCGAGCGGTCCGCCGACGGCCACGCGGCCCTCGGCGGCGTGCTGGCTCAACCACTCACGGTGACGGGGCCGGACGTCGGCCAGCTTCTCCTGCACATAACGGATTTCGACCAGGTACCAGGCCATGTGGATCTCCCGGGTGGGTGCGTTGGTGACGCTGCCGACGCTACCGGGCAACACCTCGTGGTCCCAGCATCCGACCAGTGGCGGGACCGAGCTCACCCGATACGCTAGGGCTGCGTCGGCAGCGCGGCGCAGGGGCACCACAGGGGTCGAGAACAGGCAGGCAGGGGTACATGCTGGAGGGCAACGCGGAACGCAGTGTCGAGGCAACCCTCGGGCATCTGCGGACCATGGACGGGCCGGTGCCGCCGCAGCAGCCGGCCGCACCGCTGACCCTGGAGGACCTGTACCGCCAGCACCGGATGCGGCTCGTGCGGCTGGCGATCCTGCTGGTCGACGAGCCGGCCACGGCCGAGGACGTGGTGCAGGAGGCGTTCACCGGTCTGCACCGCAACTGGGGCCGGCTGCGCGACGCGGCCGCGGCCGTCGGATACCTGCGCACGGCCGTGGTCAACGGCTCACGCAGCGTGCTGCGGCGGCGGAAAACCGCCCGTGAATACGTGCCTCCGCACGCCGTGAACGCGCGCTCCGCGGAGAGCCTCGCGATGCTGTCCAGCGAGCACCAAGCCGTGGTCAGCGCCCTTTCCAAGCTCCCGCCGCGCCAGCGCGAGGTGCTGGTGCTCAGGTACTACGGGGGACTGTCCGAGGCCGAGATTTCCGAGGCCGCGGGCATCTCGAAGGGTACCGTGAAATCGACCGCCAGCCGGGCGCTGGAGGCCCTGCAGAAGGCAATGCAGACCCCACAGTGACCCGGGTGGACCAATCCCGATCACCGAGTTGCGTAGGCATGTCTGGTCCAGACCAATATATGCTGGAGGGCGTGAAGCACGCCGGAGACTTCGTCATCACGGGCGGCCGGGTCGTCGCCCCGGACCGCGTACTCGACGACGGCTGGCTCGCCGTCTCCGACGGGCGGATCGCCGCGGTCGGCACGGGGACGCCGCCGGGCGGCCCCGAGGCCGAGGTCGTCGACGTGGGCGGCGCGCTCGTGGTGCCCGGGTTCGTCGACACCCACTGCCACGGCGGTGGTGGCGCTTCGTTCTCCACACTGGACCCCGAGGAGATCCTCACGGCGGTGCGCGCGCACCGGCGCCACGGCACCACGACCACGCTCGCGAGCCTGGTCTCGGACCCGATCGACCTGCTGACCGAGCAGATCGCGGCGCTGCGCGAGCTCGTGCAAGAGGGCGAGCTCGCCGGCATCCACCTCGAAGGCCCGTTCATCTCGCGCGCCCGCTGCGGCGCACACGATCCGGACACGCTCCGCGAACCGGACACCGGCACCGTCGAGAAGCTGCTGCGCGCCGGCGCCGGCGCGATCCGCATGGTCACGCTCGCGCCGGAGCTCAACGGCGGTGTGAAGGCTGTGCGCCAGCTCGCCGAATCGGGCGTGACGGCCGCGATCGGGCACACCGACGGCCTCGCCGAGCAGCTCGTGCCGGCCATCGACGCGGGCGCCACCGTGGCGACGCACCTGTTCAACGGCATGCGCCCCCTGCACCACCGCGAACCGGGCCCGGTCGGCGTGCTGCTGGACGACGAGCGCGTGACGGTCGAGCTCATCTGCGACCTCGTGCACCTGCACCCGACCGTGGTCCGCTTGGCCGCTTCGCACGCGGGCCGCGGCCGGACCGTGCTGATCACCGACGCCATGTCGGCCACCGACGCCGCCGACGGCCGCTACACCCTGGGCCGCCTCGAAGTCGACGTGCACGACGGCGTGGCGACGCTGGACAACGGATCACTGGCCGGCAGCACGTTGACGATGGACAACGCCTTCCGCAACCTCGTGAAGGGTGCCAAACTCGGTGTCCTCGACGCCGTCCGGGCGACCTCCGGCCGGCCCGCCGAGCTGCTGGGCATCGCCGACCGCACGGGTTCGCTGCGGCCGGGCCTCGCCGCCGACGTCGTGATCCTCGACGACGACCTGCGGCCGGTCCGGGTGCTGCGCCGGGGCGAGTGGGTCGCCGAGGTCGGCCGGGCTACCTTGAGCACGTAAGCGACTACGCGGGCCGCCCGCGGGGAAGTACGGAGAGGGATGAGCGAGCCGAAGGACCCGGAGCGACTGCTCGCCGACGCCCTGCGCGCCCAGGCCGTGTTCGCCCCGCACACCAGCTCGCAGCCCGCGGACTCCACGGGCCCCGCCGGCGCGACCGGCCCCACCGAAGAGCTCCCACCCCGCTACGGCCTGCTCTCCGGCGCGGGCGCCGACTCCCTCGAACGCGAACGCGCGGCTCTGGACAACGCCTCCGGCCGGCGGACGGCGCCGGTCGCTTCGGGTTCGGTCCAGGGCCCAGGCTCTGGCCCTGTGGCCGCGCCGGACCCGGCGACGGTCCGCCAGACCGTGCCCGGGCCCGCACCGTTGCCGGCGCATTGGGTGCTGCTGCTGGCCCTGTTGCTGGGCTTGGCGGCGGGTTCGGTGATCGGGCTGCTCACGCTGGTCTGATCCAGCCGACGCACCCCGCCGACAAACCCCCGCCCCGCCGACAAACCCGCCCTCCCGAGGGGGGCGTCCCCAAGCCCATTCTATCCGCCCCTGCCGACAAACCCGGCAAAAACCCCAGCTCAGCGCTCAGTTGTCCACAACTCACCCCAATCCTGTGGACAACCATGGGCCGACCGCCGTCGCGAAATTCCGGAAAACCCCCATTACCTGCGGCGGTTCTCCCTGTGAAGGCACTCAGCGTCACCCTGTACCGTTTTCGGTGTGATTCTCGCCCAGAGCACAGTGACGACCATGTCCATCCTGCCGTCGTGGCTGGACCCGGAGCAGCTGCTGTCCGGCCTGACCGTGCCGGTCATCGCGGTGCTCTGCCTGATCATCTTCATCGAGAGCAGCATCTTCCCGGTGCTGCCGGGTGACTCGCTGCTGTTCACGGCGGGCCTGTTCATCGCCAACGGCACGCTGCAGGCGCCCCTGTGGGTGGTGTGCGTGCTGGTGACGGTGGCGGCGCTGCTCGGCAACGTCTGCGGGTACTACATCGGCTACTTCGTGGGCCCGAAGCTGTTCAACCGGCCGGATTCGAAGTTCTTCAAGAAGGAGTACGTCGACAAGACGCACGCCTTCCTCGACCACCACGGGCCCAAGGCCGTGGTGCTGGCGCGGTTCGTGCCGTTCGTGCGGACGTTCATCACCTGGATCGCCGGCATCGGCCGCATGGACCCGAAGCGGTACTTCACCTACACGGTGCTGGGCGGCATCGTCTGGGCCGCGGGCATCACGGTGCTGGGCTCGCTGCTGGGCAACATCGGCTTCATCCGCGACAACGTCGACGCCATCTTCGTGCTGATCGTGCTCGTGTCCGTGGTGCCGATCCTGCTCGAGTACCTCAAGAGCCGCCGCGAGAAGAAGGCGCACGCCGCCACCGCGCCGGAGTCGGATGCCGAAGTCACCCAGCGCATCCCGCGCGTGCGCGACTGACCGAAAAGCAGAAACGGCGCCGGCCCCAAGCAAGGGACCGGCGCCGTTTTCGTGAAAACCTCAGTCCGTCATCGAGAACATCGAACCCGGGTTGAACACGTTCTCCGGGTCCAGCGCCTGCTTGATCTGCCGGTGCACCCGCATGCCGACGGGCCCGATCTCGCGCGCCAGCCAGTCGCGCTTGATCTTGCCGACGCCGTGCTCGCCGGTCACCGTGCCGCCGAGTGAGAGGCCGATTTCCAGGATGTCGTCGAACGCCTGCCGCGCACGGGTGAACTCGTCCTCGGAGTCGGGCGCGTAGACGATCGTGGGGTGCATGTTGCCGTCGCCGGCGTGGCCGACCACGGCGATCTTCAGGCCCACCTTCTCGCTCACCTGCTCGCAGCCGCGGATCAGCTCGGCGATGCGGGTGCGCGGCACGCTGACGTCGTCGGTGAGCCAGATGCCGTAGGTCTCCAGCGCGGTCAGGACCACGCGCCGGGCCTGCAGCAGCATCTTGCCCTCTTCGAGGTCGTCGGTGGCGTAGACCAGGTCGGCGCCGCAGTCGGCGCAGATCCGCTCCAGCACGGCGAGCTCGCGCAGCGCGGCCTCGCCGCCGACGTCGGACTGCGCGAGCAGCAGCGCCTGGCAGTCGGACCCGGCGCCGAGGTCGGTCTTGAGGTAGGTCTCCGACGCCTTGATCGACGCCGCGTCCATGATCTCCAGCAGCGACGGCACGAGCCCCTCGCGCACGACCCGCGCCACAGCCTCGCCCGCCGCCTCGGTGGTGCTGAAGCCCGCGACCAGGGTCGCCGGCGCCTGCGGCAACGGGCGCAACGCCACGGTGGCCTGCGTGATCACGCCGAGCGTGCCCTCGCTGCCGATGAACAGCTTCGTCAGGTCGTAGCCCGCCACGCCCTTCACGGTGCGGCGGCCGGTCTTGAGCAGCGACCCATCGGCCAGCACGACCTCGAGGCCGAGCACGGAGTCGGTGGTCACGCCGTACTTCACGCAGCAGAGACCACCAGCGTTGGTGGAGAGGTTGCCGCCGATCGTGCACCAGTCGTAGCTCGACGGGTCGGGTGGGTAGAAGAGGCCGTGCTTCTCCACGGCGGTGCGGAAGTCGAGGTTGACCACACCCGGCTGCACCACGGCGAGGCGGTTGCCGGGGTCGATCTCCACGACCTGGTCGAGCTTGGTCAGCACCAGGACCACGCAGCCGTCGATGGCGTTGGCCGCGCCGGACAGGCCGCTGCCCGCCCCGCGCGGCACGACCGGCACCTTCGCCTCGGCGCACGCCTTGACCACGGCCTGCACCCCCACCGTGTCCGCGGGCAGCACCACCGCCAGCGGTTTCCCGGACGGGGCGAGCGGCATCATGTCGCGCGAGTAGCTCGCGGTCACATCGGCGTCGGTGAGCACGGCCTCCTTGCCGAGCTCGTCGCGGAGTCGCTGCAGCAGGGCCTCGTTGCTCATGATCTCATCGTAAGCCCAGATATCTCCGCAGTGCGGAATAGAATTTCCAGATTTCAGCCGGATGGCGACTTGCCCGGCGTGGCTCCCTCAGCGCACGAGCCCGTAGACCCGGTCGACATTGATCGTCAGCACCAGCCGCTGGTCGGCGACCATCGCCTCGCGGTACTCGTCCCAGTCGGGGTGCTCGCCGCCGACCTTCCGGTACAGGTCGATGAGCGCCTCCACCGTCGCGTCGTCCTTGGCGGCGGCCACGGGCGTCAGCACGGCCGCGCCCTCCGCCACCGCGTACGACCAGCCGTTATCGCTGCCCACGTGGTAGCTCACGCGCGGGTCACGGCGCATGTTCTTGGTCTTCGCCCGCGTCTCGGTGATCGACACGAGGATCTTGCGCTCGGCGGCGTCGAAGTAGTGGCTGACGGTGGACAGCTGGGCCGGCCGTCGCGCTTGAGCGTGGCCAGCACGCCGTTGCGGCGGGCGCCGATGAGGTCGTACAGCGGTGTGTCGTCGGTCATACCCCTATCCAACCCGTCACGCTCCGACTTGTTCCCCGGGACCGTGACCAGGGCCTTCAGACCCGGGAGAAAACGGACGAACACCCTCCGGTGAATATCTGCTTGCATGCAACAACTAAAGTGTGATGCGACACAACCGGGGACCGCGAGCTTGCGCGAAGCACGGATCAGGCACACTCTTGCTTAAGGCAACTAGTTGCAGCCGCCAAACAACGGTTCGTTTCACCGCGAGAAAGATCGACCGAATGGCACCGAACAGCGCCGCCACCCGGCCCAAGGACGGGCTCGACCTGGCCGACCAGCTCGGACACGAGCTGGTCCGTTTCATGCGCCTGATCACCAAGGCGAAGTCGCAGGTCTCCAAGCAGGGGCCGGACGGCATCGAGCGGGCCGCGTACGCGATCCTCTTCTGCCTCATCCACGAGGGGCCGCAGCGCACCAGCAAGCTCGCCGAGTTCCTGCACTCCGAGATCTCCACCATCAGCAGGCAGTCGAGCGCGCTCGTGCAGCACGGATTGGTGGAACGTCAGGCCGACCCCGAAGACGGCCGCGCCTGCTTGCTGGCGCCCACCGCCGAAGGCCTGCGGGTCTTCGACGAGAACCGCAAGCAGCGCAACCTCTGGCTCGCCGACGTGCTCGGCGACTGGACCCAGGAGGATCGCGAGACCCTCAACGAGCTGTTCGGGCGGCTCAACACCGGTATCGAGAACAACTTTCCAGACATGACCGACTCCGCGCCGGCGGACTCGGTGCACTCCAAGGGGGCCTAGGAACAGCATGAGCACCACCGTCGAGAAACAACCTCAGCAGCGGGGGGAGCACCCGTCGTCGACGCGGCCGGTGTGCCGCGGCTGAGCCACCGCCAGATCGTCACGATCCTGAGCGGACTCATGTGCGGCATGTTCCTCGCCGCACTGGACCAGACGATCGTGGGTACCTCGATCGTCAAGATCGCCAACGACCTGCACGGTTTCGACCTGCAGGCGTGGGCCACCACGGCGTACCTGATCACGTCGACGATCGTCACGCCGATCTACGGCAAGCTGTCGGACATCTACGGCCGCAAGCCGTTCTACCTCGCCGCGATCACGATCTTCGTCGCCGGTTCGCTGGCTTCGACGTTCTCGCAGTCGATGTACGAGCTCGCCGCGTTCCGCGCGGTGCAAGGCCTCGGCGCCGGCGGTCTGATGTCGCTGGCCATGACCATCATCGGTGACGTGGTGCCGCCGCGCGAACGCCCGCGGTACCAGGGTTACATCCTCGCCGTCTTCGGTCTGTCCACTGTGCTCGGTCCGGTGCTCGGCGGGTTCTTCGCCGGCTTCGACACGCTCGGCGGCATCTCCGGCTGGCGCTGGGTCTTCCTGATCAACGTGCCGATCGGCATCGTCGCGCTGTTCGTGGTCGCCAAGGTGCTGAACGTGCCGCATGTGCCACAGAAGCACAAGATCGACTGGTGGGGCGCGCTTTCGCTCGTCGTGGCGGTGGTGCCGTTCCTGATCGTCGCGGAACAGGGCCAGACCTGGGGCTGGGGCGATTTCAAGGCCATCATCTGCTACGTGATCGGCGGCGTCGGCATCGCCGCGTTCATCCTCGTCGAGAAGCTGATGAAGGACGCCGCGCTGATCCCGTTGCGGCTGTTCAAGAACTCGACGTTCACCGTCGCGATCATCGGTGGTGTCATCGTCGGTGTCGCCATGTTCGGCGCGATCACGATGATCCCGCAGTTCATGCAGGTGGTTCAGGGCTACACGCCGACCGAGTCGGGTCTGCTGATGCTGCCGCTGATGGGCGGCCTGATGCTGAGCTCGATCGGCTCCGGCCGGATCATGTCGAAGACCGGGCGCTACAAGGTGTTCCCGATCGTCGGCACCCTGCTGATCGCGGGCGGCGCGTTCTTCTTCGCGCAGGTCCAGTACAACTCGCCGCTGTGGCACCCGCTGGTCGCTGCGGCCATCATCGGCCTCGGCCTCGGCCAGTGCATGCAGACGCTGGTCATCGCGGTGCAGAACGCCGGGCCGCGCAGCGACATGGGCGCCTCCACGGCGTCGGCCACGTTCTTCCGCCAGATCGGTGGTACGGCCGGTGTCGCGGTGTTCCTGACGATTCTGTTCAACGTGCTGCCGGGCAACATCACCAAGGCGTTCGGCGGCAACCCGCCGGCCGGTGCCGGCGCGCAGCTGGCCGACCTGCAGACCAACACCAGCGTCATCCAGACGCTGCCGGACGCGCTGAAGACCCCGATCCTGATCGGCTTCACCGACTCGATCACCACGGTCTTCTACGTCGCCGGCGCGGTCGCGCTGCTGGCCACGATCGTCCTGTGCTTCCTGAAGGAGATCCCGCTCGCCGGCATGAACCCGGCCGCCGCGGCGGTCGAGGGCGGCGAGGCGCTGCTCGAGGAGGACGAGACGCCGACGGACATCGTCGACCAGGCGGCCAAGCCGGGCTCGCTCTTCGAAGAACAGCCGCGAGAACCCGTTCTCGTCGGCGCAGGCGGAAGGCACTCGATGAACGGCAACGGTCACGGCGACCCGCAGGCGATTTCGGGCTCACTGCCCATGCCGATCACCAACTCGGCCGCGGGTGCGGGCTTCGACGTGCCGCTGGGCGCGGGCGGCCCCCCGGTGACCGGGCACGTGCGCCGGCAGGACGGCAGCCACGTCGGCGCCGCCGCGCTGACGCTGATCGACCAGCAGGGCCGTCAGGTGGCGCGGGCGACCGGCAACGGTGACGGCAGCTACTCCGTGCCGACGCAGGGTCCGGGCACCTACGTGCTGATCGTGTCCGCGCCCGGCCACCAGCCGCAGGCCTCCAGCGTGGTGGTCGGCGGCGGGCCGGCGAAGCTCGACGTGACGCTCACCGGCTCGGGCGAGCTGACCGGTGTGGTGCGATCCGTGGGGATCGGTTCCCCGCTGGCCAACGCCACCGTGACGCTCACCGACTCGCGCGGCGAGGTCAACGGCGCGTTCATCACGGCCGACGACGGCGTCTACACCTTCAGCGGAGTCGGTGCCGGGCAGTACACGCTGGTCGCGAGCGGCCCGCACTACCGCCCGGTGGCGGTCACCCTGACCGTGCCCGACAGCGGCGTGCTGCGCCACGACGTCGAGCTGGCCGGTGCCGTGCTGATGCAGGGTGTCGCGCGCACCGAGGGCGACCGGATCGTGCCGGACGCGCGGATCACCGTGCTCGACGCGAACGGCAACGTCGCGGCGGTCGCGCGCACGGACGGTGAAGGCCGCTACGTGGTGAGCGACCTGCCGGTCGGCGCTTACACGGTGGTGGCGAGCGGTTACCCGCCGGCCACCAGCCAGGTGTCGCTGACCGACGGCGAGGCCGAGCACGACGTGCGCCTGAGCTACGACCAGGCGCTCGACGAGCTGGTCGACCGCTCATGAGCGCGGGCCTGCGAGGACAGCTGCGAGCCAACGGCGGCTGGCCGGTCGAGAACGCCGTGCTCACGGTGACCGACCTCAACGGCCGCCAGGTGGCCCGTCAGATCACGGACGCGAAGGGGGCAGTGGTCACCGACGCGCTGCCCCCGGGCGTCTACACCGCCGTCATCACGGCACCGGGGTACACGCCCACCGCCCGCACGGTGCAGATCGGCTCCGACGGCGCCGGGTTGCTGGGCGACATCTCCCTGGCCCCGGTGGCCGAGGCCGTGGAGCTGCCGCCGGCCGGGCCGTGGACGATCGACCCGGTGCACTCCTCGGTGGTCGCGACCGCCCGGCACATGGGCATCGCGAGCATCAAGGTGCGGTTCCCCGACGTCGGCGGGCGCATCGACATCACGCGCCCGGTGGAACGCTCGACGGTGCGGGCCGAGATCAAGGCGGGCAGCATCGAGACCGGCATCAAGATGCGCGACGACCACCTGCGTTCGGCCGAGTTCCTCGACGTGGAGGCGTTCCCGCTGATCACGTTCGAGAGCACGGGCCTGTCGCAGCGCGGCACGGACACCTGGGTGCTGCTGGGCGAGCTGACCCTGCACGGCGAACGCCGCCAGGTGGAGCTCGACCTGCGCTACCAGGGCCACGGCCCGGACCCGTGGGGCGGCGTGCGCGCCGCGTTCCACGCCGAAACGCAGCTGCACCGCAACGACTTCGCGATCAACTACAGCGCGATGGTCCGCGCGGGCGTCGCCGCGATCGGCACCACGGTCAAGGTGGAGCTGGACATCGAAGCGGTGCAAGGCGAATCCCTGCCTCAGTTCTAGAGGTTTTGTTCGATTCGGGCCGCCCGGGAACTGTCCCGGGCGGCCCGTTCGTTTGATCCATTGGTGAACGCGCAGTTCATTCCAGGAATACCGAAAGTGACCGGAAGGCTGGATTCGATGGTTCCTTCTTTCCGGCGATCGCGGCCACGTAGGCTCTTCGCGTGAACCCCGCAAGCATCGAGGCCGCCGGCGTCGGCGTGAGCTGGCTGGACACCGCCGGCCCGCTGCTCGTCTGGGTGATCGTGCTTTCCTTCGTGTTCGTGGAATGCGCGCTCATCGTCGGCCTCTTCCTGCCGGGCGACTCCCTGTTGTTCGGCGCCGGTGTGGTCCTCGCCCAGCACGGCTCCGACGCGAACGCGTGGCTCCTGTCGGGCGCCGCACTCGTGGTCGCCGTCGGCGGCAACCAGGTGGGCTACTACATCGGCCGAAGCACGGGCACCCGCTTCATCGCCCGCCGCGGCGGCAAGGTGCTCAACCGTCACAACCTCGACCGCGCCCAACGCTTCCTGGACCGCAAGGGCTTCTTCGCCATCGTCGCGGCCCGGTGGATCCCGTGGATCCGCACCCTCGCGCCGTTGATCGCCGGCGCCGCCCGCATGGACCCCCGGCGCTTCCTCGCGGCCACCAGCCTGGGTGGCCTGCTGTGGGTCCCCACGCTGGTCCTGCTGGGCTACTACGGCGCCGGCCTGCTGGACGCCCTGCCCTGGCTGAAGACGGCGGCCCTGTGGATTTCGGTGGCGTTCTTCGTCCTCGGCACCGGCTACGGCGTGCTGCGCTACCGCCAGGAAATGCGCCGCCCGGTCGACGAACCGGTCGACGACCGCGCCTGAGGCTCCAGCTTCGGTTCACAGCCCCCGCCCTCCCTGAGGGGGGACGTCCCATGCCCAGTCTACCGGCGGGGCACGACAAAACCGGTGGTCAAGGCCGCAAACCGCCGACTTGTCCACAACTTCACCCAGGGTGTGGACAACTCCGATCGACCCCGCCGGTATCGCGAAAACCGCTAGCACGGCGGGGCACAGTCGTCATCGGAGTTGTTCGGTGCCACAACGGAAACCGACCCGAAGCCGGGCGGGGTTCCAGGCTTCCTCACCAACGCCGAGCCCAGCCAGCAAACCAAGCTGGGCCGCCACCAAAGCGACCTCGGCAAAACCCAAGGCCGGCCCGGCAAAATCCGCGCTACAGCTCCGGTTCCGACCAGATCTCCAGCTGGATGCCGTCCGGATCCCGGAACACGATCACCGACGACCCCTCGAACGTCCGGGACGTCGTGGGCGGCAGGTACGACACCCCGTACTCCGAGAGCCGGCCCTCCCACTCGCAGAGTTCCGCCTTCGACGACACCGAGAACGCAACGTGATCGAGCCCCGTCCGGCGCTCGTCGAAGCAGCGGCGGTCGGTGTCCGGATGCTGGACCAGGACGACGGAGAACCCGTCGCCGGCGGACTTCAGCACGACCTTGTGGACTCCGGTTTCGGGGTCTTCGCGGCGGTGGCTCTCCTCGAGGTCGAGCACCCGCGCGTACCACGGGACGCTGCGTTCCACATCGGTCACGGTGAGCGCCAGATGGTGCACAGACGTGAGCTTGGGCATGACTTTCGCGGCCGTCCTTTCCGATCCCCGGCTGCGCACTCCGTGCGTTTGCGACGCGGGGCGCTCGTCACCCACCCCGTGAACCGGCGCCGCCGCGACCCCGGTCGTCCAACTGCCCCGGAGGCTCCACCAGAGTGACACAGCCGCTCCGATCGGGCGGACGGATTCACCGACTTCCGCCACGAATCGTGATCTCCTCGTCGCCCGGCGTCCCACAAGCCGGGATGACGTGAACACGAGTAGCGCCCCAGCGGAACGCCGAAACCCGCGCCGACCACATCGTGAGACGCCGGTCAGCGCCCGCCGCCGACCTCCAGCACCGCGCCGACCGTGAACGACGACTCCGGCGACAGCAGCCACAACACGGCCTCGGCGATCTCCGCCGGCTCGCCTGCCCGGCCCAGCGGGATTCCGGGCGCCAGCCGCTCGATGCGATCCGGCAGCCCGGCGGCTTCGTGCAGGCCGGTGGCCACGAGCCCGGGCGCGACGGCATTGACGCGGATGCCCTCGCCCGCCACTTCCTGCGCGAGCCCGAACGTGAGCGTGTCGACCGCGGCCTTCGTCGCCGCGTAGTGCACCCACTCGCCCGCCGAGCCGCTACGCGCGGCCGTGGACGAGACGTTGACGATCGCGCCGCCGGGCCCGCCGTACCGCGTCGAGAGCCGCCGCACGGCCTCACGGCAGCAGAGGAACACCCCGCCGACGTTGACCTCCAGCACGCGCCGCACGGTGGCCGCGCTCTGTTCGTCCAGCCGTCCCGGCGTGTTGCCGGTGATGGCCGCGTTGTTGACCAGCCCGGCGATCGGCCCCATCTCCCCGGCGGTGCCGAAGAGCTTGCGGACCTGCCGTTCGTCGGCGACGTCGGCACGCACCGCGAGCGCCTTGCGCCCGTGCGCGCGCACCCGCGAAACGACCTCGGCCGCCGGCTCCGAATCGCCGGAGTAGTTGACCACCACGTCGTACCCCCGCGCGGCGGCGAGCTCGCAGATCGCCGCTCCGATCCCGCGGCTGCCCCCGGTGACGACGAGAACTCGGCTCACAGGACGAAGTTCACGAGCGGCAGGTTCTCCAGCACGAGGTCGGCACGGTCACGCGTGCTCGCGATGAGGTCGGCGTTGCGCTGGTCCGAGCCGAGCGCACGCTGGCGCGCCTCGACCAGTGACCGGCCGTAACGACGGTGGCGCGAAACCAGCCGTTCAATCCGCTCGGGCTCGTCGGGCGCGAGGAACCACGCCTCGGTGAGGTACTGGCGCACGCCGCTCCACGGGTCGTCGGGCAGCAGCAGGTAGTTGCCCTCCGTGATCACCAGCTGCACCTCGGGCGCCACGGCGACCGCGCCGGCGATGGGCTCCTCGATCTCCCGGCGGAACTCCGGCGCGTAAACGGTTTCCTTGCCCTTCGCGAGCCGGCGGATGAGGTGGACGTAGCCCGCAGCGTCGAACGTGTCCGGCGCGCCCTTGCGCTCGGCGCGCTCGAGGCGGCGCAGCTCCACCTGCGCGAGGTGGAAGCCGTCCATGCCGACGACGGCCGCGCGGGAGCCAAGCGCGTTGGCGATCGCCCAGGCCAGCGTGGTCTTGCCGGACGCGGGCGCGCCGATGATGCCGAGCACGCTGCGCTGCCGCGGCTTGGCGAGCCCTTCGGCCCGCGCCAGGAGGTCTTCGAACGCCGTCATCGCACTCCTTCTCCCAACTCCGAGATCGCCGCCGTCCACGACCGCGGCCCCACGTGGCGGACACGCTCGGCGGCCACGGCGTTCGCGTGCCGGATCCACCCGTCCACCGAGCTTCCACCGGCCGCGACCGCGTGCGCGAGCGCGCCGTGCCACACGTCGCCGGCCCCAGTGTGTCCCGCGCCTCGACATCGTTGACAGGCACCTGGCCTGAGTCTTCCGCAGTGCTCCAGCGCACCGGATCCGGCCCCGCGGTCCTGATCACGACGGGTACTCCGCGTTCACGCGGGCCCGGCCCGGGCGCGGCGAAGTGCGCGGAGCACGCGGCGACGTCCACCAGCGGCAACAGGTCGTCCAGCACGGGTTTCCAGCTGCCGGCGTCGAGCACGACGGGTACGCCGAGTGACCGCGCGGCCCGCGCGACGGCCAGCGCGAGCTCGGGGTGGTGGCCGTCGACGAGCACGGCATCCGCGGTGCGCACGAGCCCTGTGAGGTCAGTGAGATCCGGAACCTCCACCGGCGCACCGGAAGCGGCGTTGCGCGAGACGACCGTTCGCTCCCCGTCGGAGTCGCGCACGACCACGGCGCTCACCGGCGGCGAATCGGTGCGTGCGGGATCGAGGTCCACGACGTCGACCCCGCACGCGATGAGGTCGGCGTGCGCGAGCGCTGCCAGCGGGTGGGCCCCGGCGACCGTCATGAGCGTCGCGGCGGCCCCGAGCGCGGCCACGGTCACCGCGGCGTTCGTCGCCGGCCCGCCGGACGCGACGTCCACCCGCAGCGACGGCACCTTCTCGCCCGGAGCCGGGAACCGCGACACCCGTTGCACGACGTCGAGGGTGCACAGCCCCGCCAGCAGCACGCGCACGTCAGGTGAGCCCGGCGTGCGTGGTGGCCGCGACCTCCGTGACCTCACCGTTTTCGTCGAGCTGCAGCGCACCCGTGAGCAGGCCGACGACCTGGTTCATCGTGTGCGTCTTCGGCGAAACCACGGCCACGCGCTTGCCGAGCCGGTGCACGTGGATCCGGTCGGCGATGTCGAACACGTGCGGCATGTTGTGGCTGATCAGCACCACCGGCAGCCCACGGTCGCGGATGCGCCCGATCAGCTCCAGCACCTTCGCCGACTCCGCGACACCGAGCGCGGCCGTCGGTTCGTCCATGATCACGGCCTTGGTGCCGAACGCCGCCGCCCGCGCTACCGCGACACCCTGGCGCTGGCCGCCCGAAAGGGTCTCCACGAGCTGGTTGATGGACTTGATGTTGATGCCGAGCTCGTCGAGGATCCGTTGCGCTTCCTTGCGCATCTCGCCCGTGTCGAGCTTGCGCGCGAAGCTGCCGAACGGCCCGCGCAGGCGCTTTTCCCGGCCCAGGAACATGTTCGACGCGATGTCCAGCGCCGGCGCCACGGCGAGGTCCTGGTACACGGTCTCGATCCCGTAGTGGCGAGCGTCCAAAGGGGTCTTGAAGTGGACGGGCTCGCCGTCGACGCGGATCTCGCCCGCGTCGGGGATCAGCGCGCCGGACAACGCCTTGATGAGACTGGATTTCCCGGCGCCGTTGTCGCCGACGACGGCGAGCACCTCGCCGGGGTTGAGGTCGAAGTCGGCGCCGTTGATGGCGGTCACACGGCCGTAGCGCTTCACGAGGCCGCGAGCCGAGAGCGTGGTCTGCTGCCCGTTGTCGGAAGTCATGACTGCTGCTGCCTCCGTGCGATCCGGTCGACGACCACGGCGGCGATGAGCAGCGCGCCGGTGGCGAGGTCCTGGTAGTTGCCGTCCACGCCCATCTGCGTCAGCCCCGAGCGCAGCACCGCCACGACCAGCGCGCCGAACAGCGTGCCGAGCACCGAGCCGCGGCCGCCGAAGAGGCTCGTGCCGCCCAGGACCACGGCGGTGATCGAGTCGAGGTTGCCGAGCTGGAACTGGTTCGGGTCGGCGTTCGGTGTGCGGCCGAGCGCCTGCCACGCGGCGATGCCGAAGCAGAAGCCCGCGACCAGGTACACGGAGATCACCGTGCGGTTGACCTTGATGCCGCTCAACCGGGCGGATTCCGGCGCGTTGCCCACCGCGTAGACGTGCTTGCCCCACGCGGTTTTCGTGAGCGAGTACCAGACGATCAGGTACATGATCAGCGCGAGCGTCATGCCGTAGGTGATCGGGATGCCACCGAAGAGGTAGCGCTTCGTGCCGAGCCACTGCAGGAGCCCGTCGGTGACAGGCACGGCCTGGCCGCCGGCGATCAGCTTCGCCACGGCGGTCAGGCCGGTGAACGTGCCGAGCGTGATGATGAACGCGGGCAGCTTGATCCGCGTGACCAGCGTGCCGATGAACAGCCCGACGAGCACGGTCAGTGCGATGCCCGCCAGCAGCGCGACGAAACCGTTGGTACCGGCCGCCGCGAGTTTGGCCATGATCAGCGTGGCCACGACCATCGACGCCGCGTTGGACAGGTCGATGCCGGCGATGAGGATGATCAGCGTCTGGCCGAGCGCGAGCGTGCCGACGACCAGCGACTGCTGGACCACTGTGGACAGGTTGTCGAGGTCGAAAAACGTGTCCGTGGCCAGGGAGAAGAACACGATGGCCACGATCAGCGCGAGCGCGGGGCCGACCGCGGGCGCGCGCAGGAGGAACTCGCCGAGCGATTCGCGCTCACGCGTCCCGTTCACCGTCGCGGTGGTCATTTCGCGCCTCCCCAGCAGTTCTGCAGGCCCCACGTGGTGTTCTGGCTGGGGACGCCCGGCATGGGCTTGTCGGTGATCACGGTGGAGCCGGTGTTCACGAAACCCGTGGGCTTCTTGCCGGTCTTGGCGTATTCGACGGCCGCGAGCACGCCCTGTTCGGCCATCTTCTTCGGGAACTGCATGACCGTCGCGGCGTAGAGGCCGTCCTTGACGTTCTGCACGCCTTCGCAGCCGCCGTCGATCGAGCCCATCACGATCTGACCGGTGAGCCCGCGGGCCTTCAACGCGGCGTACGCGCCGCGGCCCATGGGTTCGTTCATGGAGTAGACGGCGTTGAGGTCCGTGCTGCGCTGCAGGAGGTTCTCCATGCCCTGCTGGGCCTGGCTCTGGTCGCCGCCCGCGTTGGTGTGGCCCTTGATCTCGGGTGAGGAGTCCGTGAGGCCGATGCCTTTGAGGAAACCGCCGTGCCGCTGGGTGTCGACACTCGAGCCGGCGGTCCCGTCGACCATCAGCAGCTTCGGGTCGACGCCGCCCAGCGAGGCTTTGACGTACGCGCCCTGCTGCTGGCCGGCCGCGAAGTTGTCGGTGGCGAAGGTGGCGTCGACGGCGTCGGCCGGCTCGGTGGCGGTGTCGAGCGCGATCACGAGCACCCCGGCGTCGCGCGCGTCCTTGATCGCCTTGAGCACGCCGGTGGACGAGCTCGGGGTGATCAGGATCGTGTTCACGCCCTGCTGCATGAGGTTCTCGATGGCCCGGACCTGGCCGTCGTTGTCACCGTCGAACTGGCCGGCGAGCGCGTGGAAGTCGGCGCCGTTGGCCTTGGCGGCCGCGCCGGCCGCGTTGCGCAGCTCGACGAAATAGGGGTTTGTGTCGGTCTTGGTGACCAGGCCGACCCTGGCCTTACCGCTGCCGGCCGGGGTCGTGTTGCCGCCCCAGTGGCGCTCGACCGTGCAGCCGGCCGTGCCGAGCACGGTGCCGACCACGGCGGCGAGCGCCAGTGCGGAGAGACTGCGCTGTCTCATGGATGCCCTCCTGCGAGGTTGCCGATGGACGGCAAGGTAGACAGACTCAGCACACGTCGCAAGCGTTTGCGCAAACGCTTGCGAGTGAACCTCGTGAAGGACTGGCATGCCACACACCCGCTCCTCCCGGCCCACCCAGCGCGACATCGCGGAGCTCGCCGGGGTGTCGATCACGACGGTCTCGCACGTCGTCAACGGCACGCGCGCGGTCGCGGAGGACACGAAGGCCGCCGTGCTGCGGGCCATCGAGACCACCGGCTACACCGGTGACGCGATCGCTCGTTCGCTGGTCACGGGCGGTACGCGTTCGATCGGGATGGCGATCTCGCTGGTCGCGAACCCGTACTTCGCGGCGCTGATGCAGGCGATCGAGCGGGAGGCTTCGGCCAACGGCTACACGGTGCTGCTCGCCGACACGCACGACGCCGCGGCGACCGAGCGAGACGTGGTGCGGGCCCTGCGGTCCCGTCGCGTCGACGGCCTGCTGGTGACTCCCTCCCCGGGCAACGGTTCGGTGATCGGCGAACTCGTGTCGCTCGACGTGCCGACGGTGCTCATCGACCGGCTCTCGACGCGCACCGACGTCGACCAGGTCGGGGCGGAGAACATCCAGGCGACGTCGGCGTTGACCGCACACCTCGCGTCGCTCGGGCACCGGCGGATCGGCATGATCTCCGGCGCGCCGGGCCTGCCGACCAGCGACGAGCGCGTGCTCGGCTACCGGCTGGGGCTGGGCCGTTCGGGGCTCGCGTGGTCGCCCGACCTCGTGGCCTGCGGCAACTCGCACCGCGACGGCGGCGCGCTGGCGTTGAGCACGTTGCTGGCGCTGCCGGAACCGCCGACGGCGCTGGTGGTGGCCAACGACAGCATGATGGTCGGTGTCCTGCACGAGGCCCGCCGGCGCGGCTTGCGCATCGGCCGTGACCTGCCGGTGGTCGTGTACGACGACGTGGAGTGGGCCGACCTGGTGGACCCGCCGCTGACCACGATGGCGCAACCGATCGAGGAGATCGGCCGCCGGGCCGTGCAGCTGCTGCTGGCCCGCCTCGCCGACCCGGCGCGCGCGGCCGAGACCGTGCGGCTGCCGCCCACGCTGCGCCACCGACAGTCGTGCGGGTGCCCCGGAGCGGTCTGACCGTTCACTCACACTGGTGATTCTTGGAGTGGATCGCGTCTCGCGCATCTCGGCGCCGGTTACCGTTGGGTAAGCACGACGACGAGGGCCACGACATGACCGCTCTGGCGCCGGAGATCCCGGTTTGGGACACGCCGGTCACCCACCGGTTCGGTGTTGCCCTGGGCATGCACGCGAACCCGTACACGGGTGATTTGCTGCGCGCGATTCGCGGCGCCGCCGCGCGCGCCGGTTGCGACCTCATGCTCGCCGACACCCACGATTCCGTGGCCGAAGAGGCGGCCGTGGTACGTGCGTTGCGGGCGGACCGGGTGGACGGGGTGCTGTTGGTCCCGGCCCCCGGCGACGACGCGGTCATCAACGGTCTCGTGCGCATGGGCGTCCCCACGGTGCTGGTCGATCGCATCGCCGGCCGCAACGACGTGGACCAGGTGGGTTCGGAGAACATCCAGGCGGTGTCTTCACTGGTGGAGCACCTGGCTTCGCGCCGGCACCGCCGCATCGCGATGATCACCGGCGCCGCCGACTCGGCCGTCAGCGAAGAACGCACGCTGGGCTACCGCCTCGGCCTCGACCGCGCAGGCCTGCGCCACAACCCCGAACTCGTCGCCTGCGGCATGTCCTCCCCGGGCGGCGCGGCCCGCGCCGCCGCCAAACTCCTGGACGGCTGGCCCTCGCCCAGCGCTGTTGTGGTCGCCGGCGAATCCATGCTCATGGGCGTCCAGTGGGAAGCCCACCGCCGCGGCATCCACATCGGCGCCGAACTCGCCGTCGTCGGCTTCGGCGACATGGCCTGGGCGCGCACCGTTTCTCCTGCAATCACCACGATGGCCCAGCCGATCTCGGAGATCGGCCGCCGGGCGGTGCAGTTGCTGATGGCGCGGGCGCAGGAGCCGGACCGCCGGCCTGAAGCGGTGCGGTTGGCCCCGCGGTTCTTGCACCGCGCTTCGTGCGGCTGTTAGGGCTTCAAGGCTTTCGCTCTCCCGGCGAGGTTCGCTCTCCCCACCGCCGGCACGCGGCCCCGCCCTCCAGGGGACAGGCCCTGGAACCCATTGAGTTTTCCCAGTAGCGGTTGGGGTGTTCGTGGTGGGTGCGGACGAGAGCTGCCTGGACGATGCTGCCGATGTGTCGTGGGCAGAGGCTGATGCGTTGCCAGCGGGTTTTCAGGAGTGCGGCGGCGCGTTTGCCGAGTGCGCGTAGCCGGCTGTGCAGCAGGTTGTGGGTCAGTTGGTCGACGGCGAGGGGTGGGTGGCCTGCGGCCTTCTTGAACGGGGTGAGGATCCCGATACCGGCGGCGTGGTAGGCCTTGTCGGCGAGGGTTGTCAGGCCTTGTCCGGCGGCGGCGGTCAACGCGCCGACGACGCCGAGGTCGCGGGCGGCGGAGAGATCGTTGCGGGAGCCGGGCAGCACGGGCGACACCCAGAGCGGAAACCCGTCGGCGCTGACCAGGAACGGGATGTTGCCGCCGAAGCTGCGGTGTTTGCCGGAGTACCGCAGGTGCACGGTGGTGCCGCGGTTGGTTCCTTTGGTTTTGATCGTGGTCGCCGCGACCCGGGTGGTGGGATCAGAGTTCCGTCGAGGATCACGTGGGTGTCCCCGGCAGTGCGGCGTTGCTGCAGGACGTGGTGCAGGTCCGGGGCGTGGGCGGGAGCGCGGTGATGGGATCGGAGTTCGCCGGCGACGAACAGGGTCAGTTCGCGCGCCACGTCGAGCGTTGGCACGATGGGTGATCACGTGGGGCTCTGGAGTTTAGGATTCGATCTTCGCAAATCCAGCCCTACTGAGAAGCCTCGTTCTATCGGTCCCCACCGACAAAAAGTCGTGATCGAGGCGCGAGTGCCGGAGTTGCCCACAACTCGGGGCGCCTGTGGACAAGCGTCCGCATCAAGCCAGCGTCGCGGCGGCTTCGAGGAGCAGCCACGCTCCCGTTTGGACGGACAGGTCGCGTTCGGGCGCGCCGGGGGGCGGCGGGCTCGAAGGCGCGGGGTTGGCCCATTCGGCGCTGAACAACGGACCGGAGGGTGTCGGGGTGGCGCCGGACCAGCAGGCGTCGGCGGTGGTGAGGACGAGGGTGCGGGCGGTCGCGGCTTCCGGGGTGGGCAGGCGCGGCACGGCGAGGGCGAGGTAGCGGGCGGCGATCGCGGCGAAGAGGCCGCCGTCGCCGCCGTTTTGGCCGCGGAGGACGCCGCCGGGGGCGAGATGGGTGGCGATGGCGCGGACGGTGCGCGAGGCAGAGTCCACATCGGACTGTTCCAGGCAGGCGCCGAGGTAGACGCCTTGGCAGTAGGTGAAAATGTGCTTGACAAGCTCGCCGGTGTCGACGCGGAGGCCGTCCCAGACCAGGCCGGTGGCAGGGTCGACGAGCGTGTCGGTGAGCCACTTCGTCATGTCGCGCGCGCGGGTGGCGTCGCCTTCGCGGGCATGGAAGATGGCGGCGGGGCCGTTGGCCGGGGCGTTCTTGAACGTGTCGCCGCGGCGCCACCAGATGCCGCCGCCGGCGTCGTCGGTCCAGCCTTCGTGGAGCTGGGCGTCGATGTCCGCGATAGCGCAGTCTATATCGGACAGGTCAAGCGCGCGGACACGTTGCAGAGCAAGGCCGAGCCAGGCGATGTCGTCGTAGTAGTCGTTGATCCACTTGCCGAAGTTGCGGAAGTGCACGGACTTCACGAACCGCCCGATCACCTTCGCGCGCTCGGACTGAGGGTCGCGCAGCTGGGCGTCGACGAGGCTGTCCAGCAAATGCGCCTGCCACCAGTAGTTCCAGTGCCAGTGCACCCGCTGCCCGACGGTCGGCGGCCAGCCGCTGCGCCCCAGCACCGTCCCGGGCACACCCCAGACGCGCCGCAGGTGCCGCCCCCGCACGGCGCGCTCCGCCGCAGCCGCCCGCCCAACCCGGTCGACGCTCATACCCGCGATTCTGCCCGTTCGCGCAGGATGCCGCCGCCTGATCCCGGCCTGACCCGATTGAAACCGGTTCCTGACAACCCGCCCCTACGTTCGGTGGTGCCCAAGATCCACTCGACAGTCGGGGAGAAACACCATGAACGCCAAGAAGCTCACCGTTTCCGGTCTCATCGGCCTGGCCGCCGCGTGCGGCGCCCTCGCGCTGTTCGGCCCGGCCGCCAACGCCGCGACCGCCAGTGCTCCGGCTCCGGTCGCTGCTCAGCACACCGCCGCTCCTGCGCCCGCTCCGCGCGGCACGGCTGCTCCGGCCCAGCGCCAGGCGGCGTCTGCTCCGGCCGGCCGGACCGGTGCCGCGGCCACGGCCCCGTCCTCGCGCGGTGCCTCCGCTCCCGCCCGGCGAAGCAACTCCGCCCCGGCCCCGGTTGCCGGCCAGCGCACCTCTCCTGCCCCGGCCCATCGCGGCGCGGCCACTGCCCCTGCTCACCGAACCGGCATTGCGGCCCCGGCGCCCGCCCAGCAGCGCACCGGTGGCACCGCGCCCGCACCCGCCCAGCGCTGACCGAACAACAACCTCACTGCTGGGCGGGAGTCACGGCAAGGGCTCCCGTCCGGCAGCGCCTTCGACCACACACTCGCGGCCACCACCACTTATCCACAGGGCGGCCGAGTTGTGGACAACTACCGCCCCGGCACCTCGATCACCGAGTTTTGTCGGGGCGCCCCGGTAGAATGGGATGGGGACGCCCCCCTGGGAGGGCGGGGGCTGTTTCTGGCCGGAATCCTTGCCAGCAAAGAAAAAGAACTGGCCAGGAGCGCGGAATCACCAAGACGTCGACAAATCAGCATGCTCCCGAACCCAAGCATGCATGACAATCCCCGCCGCGACTCCGGCGTTGATCGACCGCGTACTCCCGAACTGCGCAATCGACACCACCATCGACGCCGCGGCCTGAGCCTCCTCCGACAGCCCCGGCCCCTCCTGCCCGAAGAGCAACACGCACTCCCGCGGCAACGAGGCCACCTCCACCGGCACCGAACCGGGCGTGTTGTCCACCGCCACCACGGTCAGCCCGGCCGACGAAGCAAAAGACACCAGCCCCGCAACATCCTCGTGATGCCGCAAATGCTGGTACCGATCCGTCACCATCGCCCCACGGCGGTTCCAGCGCCGGCGCCCCACGATGTGCACCTCGGCGGCGGCGAAGGCGTTGGCCGTCCGAACGACCGTTCCGATGTTGTGGTCATGCTGGAAGTTCTCGATGGCCACGTGGAACGGATGCCGCCGAGCATCCACATCGGACACGATGGCCGAACGGCGCCAATACCGGTACGCGTCCACCACGTTCCGACGATCGCCGTGCTCCAACAGCTCGGGGTCGTACTTCGGGTCCGTGGGCCACGAGCCCACCCACGGCCCCACGCCAACCGGCTCACGACCGACCCACTCGGTGGGCCCGGCCTCGGGATCTTCCGTCACGAGGGACGATTCTCGCTCAGCCCAGGCGGACGCGGTGAGCCGGAGTGTCGTCGTGGCGGTGGCGCCAGCGCTGGTAGGCGCCGACGTAGGACAAGATGACCAGCGAAAGGGCGATCACCGCGACGGCCGGCAGCAGCGAGCTCGGCACGACCGTGTCGTACAAGTAGTACGCGTTGAACCCACCCGGCAGGTCACCAAGTCCTTGCTGGTGACGGAAGAAGTTCTCCGCCGCGGTCAGCGGGCACGGGATCGGGGTGACGTTCACCAGCACGCCCCAGGCCGCGAAGAACACGTGCACGAGAGCGACGCGCGGCCAGCGCCACGCGAGGAAACCGCCGAGCCCGATGAACAAGAGGGCGAGGATGTGCACCGCCACCGTCACGTCGGCGAGGAAATGCGCCACCGAAGCGTTCATCACCGCCCCCTTCCCCACGGCTTCTACCAGCGACGTTACTCCGGTAACCGCGCCCGGGCGGGCGAAAATTCCTCACTCGCTGTGATGTTCAACCCAGGGGAGCAACGCGTTCACCCGAGGGGTAACGGAGTGGTCACTCCGGGTGCGAAGCCGGCGCCGGAAAGATCCCTCACCGCACCCGATCACTCGTGGTGGGCTCTTCGTCCGCACTCGGGATGTAGACGTCGCCGACGTTGATGTTCACCTCGACGACCTCCAGCCCCGTCATGCGCTCGATCGCGTCGACCACGCTGCGCCGCACCTGGCGCGAGAGGTCCGCGATGGGCACGCCGTACTCGACGACGATCTCCAGATCCACCGCCGCCTGCTTCTCCCCGACCTCCACGGCCACACCCTGGCCGGCACTCGCCGACGCGCCCGGAATACGGTCGCGCAGCGCACCCAGTGCCCGCGCCGCGCCGCCGCCCAGCGCGTGGACGCCCGGCACCTCGCGCGTGGCGAGGCCGGCGATTTTCTGCACGACCACGTCGGCGATCGTCGTGGTGCCCTGGTCGGTCACGAGGCCAGGAGTCACCACGAGGTCAACGGTCTTCTCAGCGACGGTCATCGGATTTCTCCCTCGATCGGCAGTGGAGACAAGGCTTTCCTGCCCCATCGCCTCTTCGACACAACGGCCCGGTGATCGGCACGACCCGATCGTGTGACGCCAGGCTCAGGTGAACGCGCCGGCGTCGACGTCGGTGACGATCAACCGCAGCGTCGCGCTCACCCACTCCGTGTCCGCCAGCACGGGCCGCACCACGGCCGCCGCGCGCGCAAGCAACGGTGGCAGCGGCAGGAGCGTGGCGATCAGCCGGACCTGCACCGCCTCCGGCGTCAGATCCACCGCAGAACCCCAAGTCCGCTCCACCGCCGGCCGCAGCCCCTCCACGTCGGCGAGCGCCGCGGCGATAGCCTCGGCGACGCTCACCGGCGCTCCAGCTCGATATCCACAATGGACACCACCACCGCGTCGACCGCCAACCCCGTCTGCTCGGCCACCACACGAGTCACCGACCGCTGCACCGCCCGTCCCACGGCCGCGGCCTGGTCGAACGCCGACGTCACCACGTCGACCTCCACCGACAGCCCGCCCTCGGCGCTGCGCACGCGCACCCCGTCGATCGGCGCCGGATCCAGCCCCAGCCACCGCCCGCGCGCCGCGCGCGTCCACGCCGTGACGAGACCACGCAAGCCCGGCTCCAGCCGCACTACGCCGGGGGTGTCGAGCGCGGCCCGGGCCGCGACGCTCGCGACCACGGGATCCGCGATCACGTACTCGGCCTCGCCCGTCATTCCCCGTCCTCGTACACGTCTTCGACCAGCAGGTCCAGCTTCGCGAGCGTCAGCCCGACGCGCGCCGCGGCCGCCGCCGTGACGCGTTCGCGCACCCGGGCCAACGTCTCGGCACCGGCGACGTTCCCCAGCCGCACCGCGAGAGTGAGCTCGACCTCGACGATCCCGCCGCCGTCGGAAGCCACCCCGACCGTGCGGACGCGGCACCGGCGAGCCCGGACGTCGCCCGCGGAGTCGGCGGCGTAACGCAGCACGACGGCCACGGCCGCCTCGCTCACTTCCACGCGGCCCGGCTCCGGCGTCGGCAGGTCGAGCATCTGCCCGCGCCGCGCCTCGGCGCGCACGGCCGACATGATGCGTCCCACCAGGCCCGGCGGCACCGGATCGGGCTCGGCGACCAGCTCGGCCGTCGCTTCACGCAGCGCCAGCAGGCTCTCGCGCGCGGTGCCGCAGTGCGGGCAGGTCGCCTCGTGCTCGTCGACCGAGTCGAGCCGGTCCCAGAGCGCGTCCAGGTCCCGGCCGCACGGAAGTTCGTACCCCTGGTTCACCGCCACGGCTTCATCACCTCCGCCAGCTGCGCGCGAGCCCGGGCGATGCGGCCCCGGACAGCCGCCGGGTTCACCCCGACGACTTCGGCCATCTCGTCGTAGGAGCGGCCGTGGACCTCACGCAGGAGCCAGCACACGCGTTGCGGCGGCGTGAGCTGCTGCAACGCCGCATTGAGCGCCTCGAGCTGCCCGTTGACCTGCGCCGCGTGCTCCGGCTGCCCGTCGGTGCGCGGCGACTCCGCCAGCTCCAGGTCGACGTCGGCCTGCGGACGGCGCGCGCGGATCACGTTGAGGCAGCGGTTCGCGGTGCTGCGGTAGAGCCAGCCGACGAACGCGCTGTCGTCCTGCAGCTGCGCGAGCTTGCGCCAGGCGCCGAGGAACACCTCCTGCGCCACGTCCTCGGCGTCGCCGCGGTGATTCAGCATCTTCACCGCAAGCCGGAACATGGGCGCCTGGTAGCGCAGCACGAGCTGTTCGTACGCCCGCACGTCACCTTCGCGGGCGCGGCCGACCAGCGTCGCGTCGTCGAGCTCCGTCGTGGTCACAGCACCCCCTTCCACCAGGGGGACACCGGCGAGGGGGTGTTCGTCACGCACGCATTCTCGGTGATCTTCGAGAATCGCGCTCAGCTCAGGCCGAGGTCGTCCTTGTTCAGCAGGTAGCGGTACTCGAGGCCTTCCTTCTCGATGGCCTCGCGCGCGCCCGTGTCGCGGTCGACCACCGTGGCGACGCCGGCGACGACCGCCCCGGCCTCGCGCAGCGCCTCGACGGCCGTGAGCACGCTGCCGCCCGTGGTCGAGGTGTCCTCGACGGCCAGCACGCGCTGCCCCCGCACCTCGACGCCCTCGATGCGGCGCTGCATGCCGTGCTCCTTCACCGCCTTGCGGACGACGAAGGCGTCGAGCACCATCCCGTCGCTCGCGGCGGAGTGCAGCATCGCCAGCGCGACCGGGTCGGCGCCGAGGGTGAGGCCGCCGGCGGCGACGTAGTCCCAATCGGCCGTGAGCTGCCGCAGCAGCTTCCCGATGAGCGGCGCCGCCGCGTGGTGCAGGGTCGCCCGGCGGAGATCGACGTAGTAGTCGGCTTCCTTGCCGGACGAGAGAGTCACCTTGCCGTGCACCACAGCCAGTTCGGTGACCAGCCTGGCCAGTTCGAGCTTCGCACTTTGATCCAACCCGGGGTACGCCACGGCCGAGAGTCTTACACACGCCACCGACAAGCCCGCTCGTCACTCGCCGAGCGCGACGGCCGTCACGGGCCGCGCCCGCGTGGCCACCCAGGCAGGCACCAGCGACGCCACCAGTGCGAGCACGGCGGCGGTCGCGACCACGGTGAGGTAGATCCCGATCGGTCCGGTCGGCAGCGGCGAACCCGTGGCCACCAGGCAGAACGGCACGATCGCGCCCGCGGAGACGGCTGTGCCGAGCACGACACCGATCGTCGCGATCAGGCCGCCTTCGACGCCCGCCATGCGCAGCACCTGCGTCCGCGTGAAGCCGCCGAGACGCTGCAGGCCGAACTCGCGACGCCGGCGCGCGGTGGCCATCACGAGCGTGTTCACGACGGAAATCACGGTGTAACCGATGATCATCCCGATCATCAGGTAGTTGACCCACGCGCCTACGGCGTCGCCGCTCGCGTGCGCGGCGAGCAGCGACTCGCGGTCACCGACGGACACGGGCTGGCCGGCGGTGGCCGTGGTGAGGCTCGCCGTGAGCCGCGCCTGGTCGACCCCGGGCGCGGCGCGCAGCACCACCTGCGGCGCGAGGCCCGCGGTGGTGTGGGCGGCGAGCAGGCCGGCGGGGAACAGCAACGTCTCGAACCCGGTGCGCTGCTCCACGAGCGCGACGACACGAACGGTCACCTCGTACCCGTCCCCGAGCCGGAGCGTGACGACGTCGCCGACACGGCGGTGCAGCTCCGTGGCCACGCTAACGGGCAACGCGACGGCGTCGCCGGTGAGCGCGTCGAGGCTGCCCGCGGTGACCTTCGCCGACGTCGTCTGCGCGGCGCTGCCGGCGGTGAGGCCGAGGGCCGCGTGGCCGTCGTCGTCCTGGCTGTCGTCGTAGGGCGCGGTGACGAAGACGGTGCTGGTCACGTACTCCGACGCGGCGGCGACGCCCGGTGCGTCCTGCACGCGCCGGAGCAGCTCGGGGCTGGCCCCGGCCGGAGCGGCGACCACGGCGTCGGCGCGCAGGTCTTCGGTGAAGGCCTGCTGCGACACGGCTTGTGTGGTCGTCTGCAGGTAGATGTTGGCGGTCGCGATGCCCACGGCCAGCATGATCGGCGTGACCGCGCCCGACACCTTCGTCGCCGCGGCCCGTGTGTTGGCCAGCGCGAGCCAGCCGGTGACGCCGCCGAGCAGGCGGACCGGCGCGTGCAGCAGCATCGCCATGACTTTCGTGACGCCGGGGCTGATCGCGGCAACGCCGATCGCCCACAGCATCACCGCGGGTCCCGCCGTGCTCGCGGCGATGGGACCGGTCATCACCGCGAGCGTCACGATCCCGAGCGCCGTCCCGCCGCCGAAGCAGAGCACGGCGACGATCAGCCGCAACGGCGTGAGCCACCGGCGTTCGACGGCCGCCTCGGCCAGCGCCTCCGTCGGCCGGATCCGGCTCACGCGCCGGGCCGCGACCACAGCCGCGAGCACCACGGCGAGCAGCGTCGCACCGGCGGCCACGACCATCGGCAGCCAGCCCTGGTGGAAGCGCACGACGTCGGGCACCACGCCGGCGTTCGTCAGGCGGCCGAAGAGCCAGCGGCCGAGCAGCGGGCCGAGCGCGGCGGCCGCGGCGATGGCCAGCAGGCCGATCGCGACAGCCTCGCCGAGCACCATCCGGCGCAGCTGACGCGGGGTGGTGCCGATCGCGCGCAGCAGAGCCAACTCCCGGCGGCGCTGCTGCGTCGCGAGGCCCAGGGTGCTGGCCACGACGAACAACGCGACGAGCACGGAAAGCCCACCCGAGACGGCGGAGAGCACGACGAGGTTGGTGCCGCTGGCGTCGGCCTGCGGGAACTCCGCGTGGCCGCGGTCGTCGCCGGTGAGGGCGACGATCCCGTCGCCGAGATTCAGGCGCGCGGCGACGGTGGCGGGGTCTTCGCTCGTGAACACACCGAAGTCGTCGATCTGGTTGCCGGACAGACGGGCAGCTTCGGTGGCGGTGAAGAAGATCGTGGGCTCGGTCGTCGGCGCGGTGGCGATGCCGGCGACGCGGTAGGCGCCGGTGGTGCCGCGGGCGGCGAGCTGAATGGTGTCGCCCGGCTTCGCGTTCACGGCGGAGACCACTACCTCACCATCGCCGGGCGCATGGCCGGCCGTGAGCGTGAACGGCGTCAGTACGGCCGAATCCCAAGCGTGGCCTGTCGCCGCACTTCCGGCCAGCGCCACGGGGATATTCACCTCACTGACCACAGTGGACACTCCGGGCGTCGCACGGATCTTGTCGGCCAGCGCCGGATCCAGGCGCACGGTTTCCGGCAGCGCGACCCCTTCGGTCTTGAGCTTGCCCTCGCCCGGATCGCGTTTGGGCAGCCGGATCTCCTGCTGCCCCGCCACGACGATCGGCGCGGCCGCCAGCCGCTGCGGGGGCGCGTCGGCGCGGATGCCCGTCTCCATCAGGCCACCGCACGCCGACACGATCACCGCGCCGAGGAACGCGGCCACGAACGTCGCGAGGAAACCGCCTTTGCGTAACCGAAGCGTGCGCAACGCGAGCCGGAACATCACGCACCACCGACCGCGACGGCGCCGCCCCACGCGCCCAGGTGCGTCATCCGCGCGGCGACGGCTTCGGGCGTCGGGTGGATGAGCTCGCCGGCGACGCGACCGTCAGCGAGGAAGACCACGCGGTCGGCGTGCGCGGCGGCGACCGGGTCGTGCGTCACCATCACGACGGTGAGCCCGCCGCGCACGGAATCCCGCAGCAGGGCAAGGACTTCGGCCGCGGTGCGGGTGTCGAGCGCACCGGTGGGCTCGTCGGCGAAGAGCACGGCCGGGCGCGCCACGAGCGCCCGCGCGATGGCCACTCGCTGCTGCTGGCCACCGGACAGCTCGCCCGGATGGTGCCGCCGCCGGTCGGCGAGGCCGACGTGCGTGAGCATCCGCGTCACCAACTTGCGGTCGACGCGGCGGCCGGCCAGGCGCAGCGGGAGCACCACGTTCTGCTCGACCGTCAGCGCGGGCAGGAGGTTGAAGGCTTGGAACACGAAGCCGATCCGGTCGCGGCGCAGCTTCGTCAGCTGCGTCTCCGACAGCTTCGCGAGGTCCTGGCCGTCGAGGTGCACCGAGCCGGCCGTCGGGCGGTCGAGGCCCGCGGCGCAGTGCAGGAACGTGCTCTTGCCCGAGCCCGAAGGCCCCATCACGGCGGTGAACCCGCCCCGCGGGAACACCAGGTCGACACCCGCCAGCGCGGTGACCCGCCCGTAGTCCTTCCGCACGGCCGCGAGCCGCACCGCCTCATCCGTCATGGGGAAAACGCTAGGCAGCGAAGGCGGTTCGCACCCTGGTGCCAGCTCGCCGGGCAAGGGTGGGGGCAGCCCTACCTCACGTGCGGCTCCGGTTGCCGAACCCGGCCGACAGCCGGCGCAGCACCCCGCGCGGCAGCAGGCCGGTGACGGCGACGAGCGCCTTGTACTGCAGGCTCGGCACCGAGATGACCTTGCCGCGACGCAGGTCCGTGAGCGCTTCGTCCACGACCTGCTCGACGCCGAGCCAGAAGGCCTGCGGGCCTTCCTTCTCCAGGCCGGCGCGTTCGTGGAACTCCGTGGTGGTGAAGCCGGGGCAGAGCGCCATCATGCGTACGCCGGGCGGCAGCGACGTCGCGATGCCTTCGGTGAACGAGGTGACCCAGTTCTTGCTGGCGGTGTAGGTCGAGCCGCGGCCGGAGAAGAAGCCGGCGACGCTGGAGACGTTGATGATGTCGCCGTGGCCGCGCTCGACCATGCCGGGCAGCGCGGCGCGGGTGAGGCGCAGGACGGCGGTGACGTTCACGTCGAGCTGGCGCTGCAGCGCGTCGGGGGAGATCTTCCAGAAGTCGCCGGAGAGGCCGAATCCAGCGTTGTTGATCAGCAGGTCGATGGGACTCGCGGCGAGGCGTTCCTCGACCTTCGCGCGTCCGTCTACTTCGGACAGATCAGCGGGGAGAACCTCCGTGTTCACTTGATGGCGTTCTGCCAATTGCTGGGCGAACGCCTCGAGGCGCGCCTGGTCGCGGGCGACGAGCACGAGGTCGTGTTTCTCGGCGGCGAGGGTGCGCGCGAACTGCGCTCCGATGCCCGCGGTGGCTCCGGTGATCACGGCGGTGGCGGTCATGGGGCGAACTTACCTGCAGTCGCGTTTGTCCCAGTGGCGAAGTATGGTCCGGCCCATGGGCAAGCACACCCAGCGAAAGCCCGGCTACCTCCCGAAGGTGACCGCCGGTGCGGCACCCCTCGCACTGCTGCTCGCCGGCCCCGCGTCCGCGCTGGCCGATCCCACTCTTCCCCTCGACGGCCTGCCGCTGGACCTGCAGCAGCACGGCAATCTCGACCACTCCGTGCACTCCTCCGCGGCGTCGGTGGGGGCCACGCGCGACACCTCCGTGGCGACGCGGGGGTTGCCGGTGTCGGCGGCTTCTTCCGTGACGCAGGCAGTGTCCGACAACACCGGTTACGGCCTTTCGGATTCACTCACAGCGGTGAAAACGACGAACGGCTTTTCGCAGTCACAGCGCCACGAAGTGCGCGCGGGCTCGCCGGTCCGGCTGTCGGCGGGCAACTCGTCGCGGGTCACGGCTTCCCCGCCGGGCTCCAGTGTCGCTTCTTCTACGGCGGAGGGCGTCTGGCTGCCCTACGGCATCGACGTCCTCACGGATTCCTCCGGCGCCGGGCACTTCGCCGGCGACCTCGGCGGTGGCGTGGGGGTGCACCGGACGTCCGGCCACGCCGTGGATCTCGGTGGGCTGGGCTCGGTGGTGGCCAACTCGGAGCAACACGGGACGGGCCAGTTCGCCGGCTCGCTGGACGCCTCCGACCTCGGCCAACGCCACATCGCCACGGCAGACGTCGGCCCGGTCTCGGGCTTCCTGCTGACCACGCAGTCGTTGTCGGACAACGACTTCCGCGGCGAACTCGCGGCGTCCGACGCCGTCTCGACGCGGGTTTCGACGCGGACTTCGGTTTCGCCCCGGGTCGGCCAGACACAGTCGGTGGGCGTGACGGCGTTCGGGGCTCCGGTGGTGCCGGATGTGGTGTTTTCGACGCCGCCACTGGGTTGAGATGCCGGGGCGGCTGGCCTGTCGGGGGCGGCCGTTATCGCGTGCGGGAACAGGCTTCCTCGACAAGTCCGGTTTCGCCGGCGGGGCGGCCGCGGCGGCGGCATGAAGCTCGGGCCACTGACGGGCCGAAGTGGTGTCTTCCACGCCGCCGCTGAGTGGAGATGTTGGCGCGGCCGCCTTGCGGGGCGGTCGTTCTCGCGTACGGGAGCAGCCTTCGTCGAAGCCCGAGTCCAGGCGGGGCGCGTCCGCAGCCCATAGAGCTCGCGCCGCCGGTGGGGCTGACGTGGTTCCACACCGCTGTTGGGTTGAGGTGTTGGCGCGGCCACCTTGCGGGCAGCCGTTCTGGCGTGCGGGATCGGTCTTCGTCGAAGCCCGTGTCGGGGCGGGCCGGCAGCAGCCCCATAGAGCTCGGGCCGCTGGCGGGACGGAAGTGGTGTCTTCCACACCACCGTCGGGTTGAGGTATTGGAACGGCCGCCTTGCGAGGCGGTCGTTCTCGCATACGGGACCGGACTTCGTCGAAGCCCGAGTCCGGGCGGGGCGGCAGGGGCCCATAAAGCTCGCGCCGCGGGTGGGCCGAAGTGGTGTCTTCCACGCCACCGCTGGGTTGAAATGTTGGCGCGGCCGCCTTGCGGGGCGGCAGTTCTCGCGTGCGGGAGCAGTCTTCGTCGACAGGTCCGGTTTCGCCGGCGGGGCGGCCGAGACGGCGCCGTGAGTGCTCGGGCCGCTGCAGGGAGCGGATGCGATCCGCGCCGCCGTCGGTGAGGTGTGGCGGAGCCTGAAGGTGCCGGGTTGAGCTGGACATGAAAAACGGCCGCCTTGCGGGGCGGCCATTTTCGCGTGCGGGGTCAGTCTTCGTCGGCGTCCGGGTCTGGCTTCGCCGGTGGGGCGGCTGGGACGGAGCCGTAGGTGCTCGGGCCGCTCGACGGGGTGCGGGGCTCGGGCGGGGTCGGGGCGCCGGCCGGGCGGGTTTCGACGGGGGTCGTCGCGCGGGTGTCGACCGGGGTGGTCGCGCGGGTGTCCGCCGGCGACGGGGCGCGGGTGGCCGAGCGGGGCTCCGAGGCAGCTGCGGCCCCGGGCGCGAGGGTGCCGGCGGCGGGGGTCCAGGTGCGGCCGGTGTCGTAGTCCTCGTCGAAGGGGTCGACGATGTCGGCGATCTCGCCGAGGTCGCGCAGCAGGCGCTCGAGGCGCGACGGCCCGGCGTTCGGCACGACGCTCGCCAGGACCCACTCGTTCTCGAGCCAGGCGACGCCGACGTCGCCGCCGAGCTGGTCGGCCGCGTCCACGAGCTCCTGGGTGATGACGGCGCGGGCGCCTTCGGAGTCGTCGGCGAAGGCGTAGCGCTGGCCGATCGGGCCGAGCATCTCGGGCATGTTCTCGCGCTGGAACGGCACGCTCGACAGCCACATCTCCACCGGCACGCGGTGCGTCTTGTTGCAGCGCACGGCCACGACCGTCGCCGGGATCTGGCCTTCGGACTCGATGTCGAAGATGAAGACCGGGCGGCGGCCGTCGGAGGTGAAGGTGGAGCCCGCGACGACGTTCACGGCCGCGTCGGCACCGAAGTAGCCGATCGCGCCGCCCGACCACTGCCGGGGCAGCCGCTCGTCCTCCTCCACGAACTGCCAGCCGCGCAACTGGGCCCAGCGCATGCGCTCGCGATTGCGCGAGCCTTCCTTGGCCCGGTCGGCCGCGAGCAGGCCGAGCCCCGCCACCAGCGCGACGGCGGCGATGACGAACCAGATCCACGCCGAGATACCCACGACGGTGAGGGTATCGCTGCTCGCCCTCCACACCCGAACGCCCGCACCGTGTCGGCGTGCCCCTTTCGGGACAGCTCCCCGTCCCGGGTCGACAAATCGGTTAATCTCTGGGCTTTTTCACGGTTCGCAGGCGGTCGAGCGCCGCTTTCACCGTCGCGACGTCGTTCTCGCCCAGCGGCTCGAGCAGGTGCTCCCGCACGGCGGCGGCGTGCACGGGCCGCGCCCGCTCCGCTTCCGCCCGGCCGAACTCCGTGAGCAGGACCTCGACGCCGTCGTCCACGGGCTGCCGCTCGACGAGCCCGCGCTGCTCCATGCGCGTCAGGTGGTGAGACAGCCGGCTGCGGTGCCAGCCCATCGACTCGGCGAGCTGGTTCTGCCGCAGCCGCCCCGCGTGGTCCGCCAGGCGCGTGAGCACGCCGAAGTCCGGATCGGACAGTCCCGTCGCCGCCACGATGTCCTCCGCGACGCGGGCGCGCACCGATTCCGCCGCGTGCTTGAACGCGTGCCAGAACTCCAGCTCGTCGCCGGCCAGCCGATCCACAGCGGGTCACTGTACTGCCACGTTGTCATGACAACACCCTTCGAAATATGATGTTGTCATGACAACACCTGTTGCTCTCGTGACCGGCGCCGGCAAAGGCATCGGCAAGGCGATCGCGGCCGGCCTGGCCGCCCGCGGCTTCGACGTGTGGCTCGGCGCCCGCGACCGGTCCCGCGGCACCGCGGCCGCGGCCGAAGTCGGCGGCCGGTTCGTGCGGCTCGACGTGACTTCGGACGAGGAGGTCGCCGCCGCCGTGCGCACGATCGGCCGCCTCGACGTGCTGGTCAACAACGCCGGCACCAACACCGGCGGCTACGGCCTGCCCTCCCGGGAAGACGTCGCCTCGATGCGGCAGGTCTACGAGACCAACGTGTTCGGCGTCGTCCGCGTGACGAACGCGTTCCTGCCGCTGCTGCGCGAATCGGCCGCCGGCCGCATCGTCATGGTCTCGAGCATGCGCGGCTCCCTCGCCGAGCCGGGCGCCTGGGCCGGGCGGCCGTCGATGCCGTATTCGAGCTCGAAAACCGCGCTCAACGCCCTGACCGCCCACTACGCCCACGAACTGGCCGACACGGCGATCAAGGTCAACTCCGCCTGCCCCGGCCACGTGGCCACGGACTTCAACGCCTTCCGCGGCACGCGCACGCCCGAAGAGGGCGCCGCGGAAGCCATCCGGCTCGCCACGTTGGGCCCCGACGGCCCGACGGGCAAGTCCTTCCAGGACGGGCGCGAACTCGCCTGGTGACGGGATCGGACCGGGCACGCCGGCGAGCCCGCGCGAAAGGACCGCTCGCCGCCGAAGCACGGCACTATGGGTCCACTCGCGTCGGCTGCCGAGTACGAACGGTCCGTTCGCCGCGCGGCGTGATCGGTCCCGGCGTACACATCCTCGACTTACTTCGAGCTGTCCGGTTGCGCGGTAACTCCGGCACGGGCGGGCCGTTCATGACGGCACGTCCGCGGGAAAGGACCGGTCGCCGGCGAACCACGGCACTGTGGGTCCACTCGCGCCCGCCGCCGCGGGACAAACGGTCCACTCGCGAAACGCCAGTGCGCACGAACGGTCCACTCGCGCAGCACCAGTGCGCACAAACGGTCCACTCACACAGCACCAATGCGCACAAACGGTCCACTCACACAGCACCAATGCGCACAAACAGTCCACTCGCCGACTCGCGCAGCGCGATCGGTCCCAGCAAGAAACAAGACATCGAGTTCACGCGAGCGGCCCACTCGGGCGGCGGCCGAGGTACCGGCTGACCACACGCGCCGCAAAGACGGCGCGAAAGGACCGCTCGCCGCCGAACCACGGCACTATGGGTCCACTCGCGCCTGCTGCCGAGCATGAACGGTCCGTTCGCCGCCAGAGCCGCGGTACCACCGGTCCACTCGCGTACCCGGGCGAAAGCGGACCGCCGTGGGGCAGCCCAGCGGGACAAGCCCGCAAACGCGGAACGGCCCTCCCACCGAAGTGGAAGGGCCGTCCAGAACCGACAACCGTCAGCCGTCAGACCAGCTCAACCGTCAGACCCGCTCAACCGTCAGCGTGTCTCCGGCCTCCAGCTGCGGGATGTCCACCCGCACAGTGTCGCCATCGCGGATGTCCCCCGCCAGCAGCTTCTTCGCCAGCTGGTCCCCGATCGCCGACTGCACCAGCCGACGCAGCGGCCGGGCCCCGTAGATCGGATCGAAGCCGTTCAGGGCCAGCCACTCGCGGGCACCGTCAGTGACCTCCAGGTGCAGCCGCCGTTGGGCCAGCCGTGCGGCGAGCCGGGCGACCTGGATGTCCACAATGGACGTCAGCTGCTCGGTGCCGAGGGCGTGGAACACCACGATGTCGTCCAGCCGGTTGAGGAACTCCGGCTTGAACTGCCGCTGCACGGACTCCAGCACCGCGTCGCGACGCTGGTTCTCGTCCAGGGACGGGTCGGCGATGGCCTGGGAGCCGAGGTTCGACGTCAGGATGAGGATGGTGTTGCGGAAGTCCACCGTCCTGCCCTGGCCGTCGGTCAGCCGGCCGTCGTCGAGGACCTGCAGGAGCACGTCGAACACGTCGGGGTGCGCCTTCTCGACCTCGTCGAGCAGAACCACCGTGTACGGGCGGCGCCGCACGGCCTCCGTGAGCTGGCCGCCCTGGTCGTAGCCGACGTAGCCCGGAGGGGCGCCGACGAGGCGAGCCACCGAGTGCTTCTCGGAGTACTCGCTCATGTCGATGCGCTGCATCGCGCGCTCGTCGTCGAACAGGAACTCGGCCAGGCCCTTCGCCAGCTCCGTCTTGCCGACGCCGGTCGGGCCGAGGAACAGGAACGAACCCGTCGGACGGTCGGGGTCGGCCACCCCGGCCCGCGCCCGCCGCACGGCGTCGGACACGACCTGCACGGCCTGCTCCTGCCCGATCACGCGGCGGCCCAGCTCCTCCTCCATGCGGAGCAGCTTGCCCGTCTCGCCTTCGAGCAGCCGGCCGGCGGGGATGCCGGTCCACGCCGAAACGACATCAGCGACATCGTCCGCGCCGACCTCTTCCTTCAGCATCACGTTCTGCTGGCTGACCTCCGACGCGGCCGTGGCCGCCTCGAACTCCTTCTCCAGCGCCGGGATCCGGCCGTAGCGCAGCTCGGCGGCCTTGCCGAGGTCGCCGTCGCGCTCGGCGCGCTCCGACTCGCCGCGCAGCTGCTCCAGCTGCTCCTTGAGCTCGCGGACGCGCTCGATCGAACCCTTCTCGTTCTGCCAGCGAGCGGTCAACGCGGTCAACGTCTCCCGCTTCTCGGCCAGCTCGGCCCGCAACGCGGACAACCGCTCGAGAGAGGCGGCATCGTCCTCCTTGGACAGTGCCATCTCCTCGATTTCCATGCGCCGCACCGCGCGCTCCACCTCGTCGATCTCGACGGGGCGCGAGTCGATCTCCATGCGCAGCTTCGACGCGGCCTCGTCGACGAGGTCGATCGCCTTGTCCGGCAGGAACCGGGCGGTGATGTAGCGGTCGGACAGCGTGGAGGCGGCCACCAGCGCGGCGTCCGTGATGCGGACACCGTGGTGCACCTCGTAGCGCTCCTTGAGCCCACGCAGGATCGCGATCGTGTCCTCCGGCGACGGCTCGCCCACCAGCACCTGCTGGAAGCGCCGCTCCAGAGCCGCGTCCTTCTCGATGTGCTGGCGGTACTCGTCGAGCGTGGTCGCGCCGACCATCCGCAGCTCACCGCGCGCGAGCATCGGCTTGATCATGTTGCCCGCGTCCATCGCGCCCTCGCCGGTGGCACCGGCGCCGACGATCGTGTGCAGCTCGTCGATGAAGGTGATGACCTCGCCCGCCGAGTCCGTGATCTCCTTGAGCACGGCCTTCAGCCGCTCCTCGAACTCACCGCGGTACTTCGCGCCGGCCACCATGGACCCGAGGTCCAGGGCCACCACGCGCTTGCCCCGCAGCGATTCGGGCACGTCACCGGCGACGATGCGCTGGGCCAGGCCCTCGACGATCGCCGTCTTGCCGACGCCCGGCTCACCGATCAGCACCGGGTTGTTCTTGGTGCGCCGCGAAAGCACCTGCACGACGCGGCGGATCTCCGTGTCGCGCCCGATGACCGGGTCGAGCTCACCGGCGCGGGCGCGCTCGGTCAGGTCGACGCCGTACTTCTCCAGCGCCTTGAACGTGCTCTCCGGGTCGGCGCTCGTGATCCGCGCCGAACCCCGCACCTTCGCGAACGCCTCCTGCAATGCCTCGGGCGTCGCGCCGTGGCGCTTGAGCAGCTCCGCGACCTGGCCACCCTCGGTGGCGAGGCCGACGAGCAGGTGCTCGGTCGACACGTACTCGTCACCGAGCTCGGTGGCGAGCTTCTGCGCGTGCGTCAGCGACTTCACGGCGTTCGTGTCGAACTGCGGGGTCGACACGGTGGCGCCCGTCGCGGACGGCAACGCGTGGATGATCGGGTCGAGCTCCTTGTGCACCACCTCCGGGTCGGCCCCGACCGCCGTCAGCAGTGGTGCGGTAAGTCCCTCACCCTGCGCCAGCAGGGCGCCCAGCAGGTGGGCGGCCGAAACGTGCGGGTTGCCGGCCATCGTGGCCGCCTGTGCCGCCGACGAGATCGCCTGCTGGGTCTTCGTGGTCGGGTTGAAAGCGTCCATCCCTCACCTCATGCGCTCTGTGAAAGTCCAGGTGACAGCCCTGACCAAGGACCATCGACTTGTACAACGTCAGAAAACTTGAGTCTGTTCCGCTCAACTCTGAACCGGCGTCACCGCGTCCGCCGGAAGCCTCGGTCCCAGCCTGCCCAGGCCCGCCACGGCGAAGCAAGCGCAACTACCGACCAGCACCCAAGGTAACCACGCCGACACGGAGAACAACGCCACCACCGCCGGCGCCAGCACCTGCGCGACAGTGAACGCGTACTGGAACGCTGCCAGGTACCGGCCCTTCGCTTCCGGCGGGGCCGCGGCCTCGGCGAGCGCGCCCGAACGCGGCCCGAAGACCAGGTCGCCCGCGGCGTAGACGAGCGTCGCGGCCAGCAGGTAAACGACCTGCCAGCCGCGCGGCACGACCAGCACGCCGAGGCTGACCGCACACCACGCGGCGAAGAGCGCCGAGCCGCCGCGCATCGCCGCGATTCGGTTGAGCCGGCGCGTGAGCCGCAACGCGACCGTGCCGCCGACGCTGGTGACCACCGTGAGCAGGAACAGGATCGCGCCCGGCAGCCAGCGCGGGCCGTGGAGCAGGTCGAGCACGAACACCGGCGTGCCGATGAGAAAGAAGTCCAGCGACAGCCCGAACATTCCGCTGAACAGGATCAACGCCAGGTACGGCCGGTTGCGCAGCACGCCGCTGCGCGCCTTCGGGTACGACGTGCTTCGCCGCTGCGGCCGCACAACCCCCGCGATGAGTACGGCCGCCACGACGAACGTCACGACGTCCACCGCCAGCGCCACGCTGTACCCACCGTCGCCGATCCACATCAGGATCCCGGACGACGTCAGCCCGCCAAGCCCGAAACCGCCCGCCCGCACCATGCCGACCTCCGCGAACGGCCGGTCCTTCGGCACGTCGCCGGCGACGTCGGCGATCAGCGCGTAAAGCGAGCTGTAGAACAGCTGTTGTCCGGCCGCCAGCAGGACCGCCGCCACCACGACCGCGGTGACGCCGTCGGCGATCAGGTACGCCGCCGCCCCCGCTGCCTGCAGCAGCTGCGCGCCGACGATCACCGCACGCGGCCCCGTCCGGTCCACCAGCCGGCCCGCGAGTGGCGGCACGACCAGCCCCGCCACTGTCCCGAGCGTCACGGCCGTGCCCGCCAGCGCGAGCGGGACGCCGACCACGCGCGTCACGTAGACCAGCGCCAGCGGCAGGAACAGGCCGGAGCCGAAGTTGTCGATCCCCAGCGCGCACAACAACGCGACCCGGCTCCGCGTCACGTCCTGGACGCTACCGCCGGGGCAGGACCCGAGGTCAGGGCCGGAAGGAGACTTCACGAGCCGCCGAATGCCACTGGCGGTAGAGCGGGCTCGCCCGGCCACGTCCGTCCGGTTGACCGGGAGGGGTCCCGGGCGGTGGATCTACGTTGCGGGGCATGGGAACTCTTCGCGAGACGATCGCCGGAACGTTCGTCGCGGCCGCTGTTCTCGCCGTCGTGGCGCCCGCCGCTTCCGCCGCCCCGGCCGGCTTCCGATGGAACACCTTCACTGGCACGGGCTACGGGACATACGCACCCGCCGCCGTGCAGAGCGCCGAGCTGGACGCGCGCAACCAGGCGGGACTCAACGGCTACAACGACTGCTCGGTGTCCGGCCAGAACGTGGAGCAGACACTGCCGGATCAGTCCCCGAGCTACACCGCGACCGTGACGCTGAACTGCTCGCAGACCACGCCGGACGCCTGAGCCGCTCGTGGAAACGAGAAACTGCTGAGCCCCGGCGTAGGGGGCCGGGGCTCAGCAGTTTCCGTGATCAGCCGAGGTTCAGCGTGCCGCTGTGGCGCGCGAACTCCGGCTCGGCTTCCAGCACCACGTCGTGGTGGGCCGGCGCGCCGGTGCTGACGGTGACGGGCTCGGCGTGCGGCGCGTGGCCGTACGCAGTCACGGTGAGCGTGTACGAGCCCGCGGGGACGCCGTCGAGGGCATAGCCGCCGTCGCCGCCCGTGAGGTGGGAAGCGCTGACGGTGCCGGCGCTGTCAGTGAGCGTCAAGGCCGCGCCGGCGACCGCGGCGTGGCGCCCGGCCGTGCGGACGCGACCGGTCACGCCGCCCGTGCCGCCGAGGAGCAGGTCGTGCCACGCCGGTGTACCGGTGAGGCGCACCGTGGACACGGCCGGTGGGAGCGAGCCCACCGTCGCGAGCAGCACATGCTCGCCCGTCGAGCCCGCCACCAGGGCGAACTCGCCGTTGCGGGCGCTGCGGCCGACGTCGACCTGACGGCCCGACGCGTCCGTGAGCGTGAGCACGACACCCGAGACGGGGCGGCCGTCGGAGTCGAGGACGCGGCCACGCAGGGCCGTCGTGACCTCGGCCGTGAGCGCGGGCGCCACGGTGGGAGTGGTGTCGGCGTCGAGAGTCCGGCGCAAGGGGACCTCCTTCATGAAAACCACCGCCAGCAGCGTCACCACGGCGATGAAGCCGGCGAACAGAAACACCGTGCCGGTCGCGTCGCCGAACGCCGCGCGGACGATCGGCTGCAGCGCGGCGGGCAGGCCGTCGATGTCGAACGTGCCGCCACCGCCGTGCACCGCGTCACCGGCCGGGAGGCCGAGGCGGGTCAGCGACGACGTGATGTTCGAGGCCACCTTCGTCGAGAGCACCGCGCCCAGCGCCGAAACACCGGCGGCGCCGCCGAGCGAGCGGAAGAACGTGACCACGGAAGACGAGGAACCCATGTCCTTCATGGCCACGGTGTTCTGCACGACCAGCACCAGGTTCTGCATCAGGAACCCGAGCCCGATGCCGACCAGGCCGAGGTAAACGCCCATCAGCGTCAGGTCCGTCGCGTGGTCGACCGTGCTGAGCAGGAAGAGCCCGGCCAGCAGCGAGATCCCGCCGGCGACCATGAACGGCTTCGTGCGGCCCGTGCGCGAGATGACCTGTCCGGCGCTCGTCGACGCCAGCGCCAGGCCGAGCACCAGCGGCAGTGTCATCAGGCCCGCGTGCGTCGGCGAGAAGCCGCGCGAGATCTGGTAGTACTGCCCGAGGAAGACCGAACCGCCGAACATCGCGGTCCCGACGGCCAGCGAACCGAGCACCGCCAGTGTGAAGGTGCGGTTGCGGAACAGGCGCAACGGCACCACCGGCTCGGCGACGCGCGATTCAACGAGCACCGCCAGCGCCAGCGCGATCACCGCGCCGCCGACGTACGCCACGCTCGTCCACGAGGCCCACGCGAAGGTGGCGCCGGCCAGCGAAACCCAGATCAGCAGCAGGGCGACGCCACCGACGAGCAGGGTCGCGCCCAGCCAGTCGATGCGGACCTTGCGCTTGAGCACCGGCAGGTGCAGCGTGCGGCCGAGCACCACGAACGCGATCACCGCGATCGGCACACAGACCCAGAAGCACCAGCGCCAGCCCAGCGGCGAGTCCACGATCAGGCCGCCGATCAGCGGCCCGGAAACGGTGGCGACGGCGAACACCGCGCCCGTGTAGCCGGAGTAGCGGCCGCGGTCGCGCGGGGCGATCATCGCGGCGATCACGACCTGGATCAGCGCCTGCAGGCCACCGAGGCCCACACCCTGCAGCGCGCGGAACGCGATGAGCTCCGGCATCGACTGAGAGATGCCGCCCAGCGCCGAGCCGATCGTGAAGATCACGATGGCGACCTGGTACAGCAGCTTCTTGCTGAACAGGTCGGAGAGCTTGCCCCAGATCGGGGTGGTCGCGGTCGAGGTCAGCAGCGTCGCGGTGACCACCCACGTGTACTGGCTCTGCGAGCCGTGCAGATCGGCAAGGATGGTCGGCAGCGCGTTGGACACGATCGTCGACGACAGCATCGCCACGAGCAGGGCGAGCAGCAGGCCCGAGAAGGCCTTCATGATCTGCCGGTGGCTCATCTGCTCGCCGGCGAGGACGGTACTCACTTGCGTTTGGTCACTTCCCGACTTCCGCTTGGTCCACGGCGCACTCAGGGGGCCCGAGCACGGTGCGGAGACCGTTGTTCAAATCCGCGAGCCGGGTCGTCAGGTCGGCGATCCGCTCTTCGTCCCAACCACCGAGGGCCTTCTCGAAGAAGGCGATGTAGCGATCCCGCCACTTCTCGACCTCGGCGAGCCCCTTCTCGGAGATGCTGATCAGCGACGCGCGCCCGTCCTCCGGGGCGGGGCGGCGGTCGACCAGGCCGGCGGCCTGCAGCTGCGAGATCTGGCGGCTGACCACCGAGAGGTCCACGAGCTTGCGCTTGGCCAGCTCGGAGGGCCGGGCTTCACCGTGCTTCGCGAGGTCCGACAGCAACATCCCGGCGGCCGGGTGGAGGCCGGGTTCGGCTTCCCAGGCCTGCATGATCCACAGGTGCTGCAGCTGCGAAGCGGACCGGAGCTCGCGCATCAGTTCGACCCTGACGTCGTCGGCAGAGCTCATGGACTTTCCTCCCGGGCCGGACACTGTTCGAGCGCCCACTTGGTTGTGCCATACAAGTTTATGTCCTGATGGTTGCGTAGGGCAACTATCTAACCGGTGATATACCCCACGCGGCGTTCAGTAATCGGTAACCCGACCGGAGCAACGTTGCTGGCAAAGGGCCGCAGGGCGGCTACTCTGCGGACGAGCCGCAGTCAGGGGACGCGACGACAGCGTCTGCGAAGACTATTGAGGGGAACGAGGTGGGACAGTGGTGAATTCCCTCGGCACCGACCACAGAGGTCGGCCTGAGCCGGAGTGCCGCCACGGGTCCACCACCCGCCCGTGATCGCTCCACCCGCGTCCCCGAACCGCCCCCGACCTGCGAACGACACTCGATGACAGCCGATTCGATCAGCCCGATCCCCCGCTCGGCGGCGCCCCGCGAGACGCCTGCCGCCGTCGCCGCGATGGTGCGGCTGATCCGTGACACCTGGGCGATGTCCGAGCCCTTCATCCCGGAGATCTCGCAGTTCTTCTACGGGATGCTGTTCACGCTCGCCCCGGTCACGCGCGACTTCTTCCCCATCAACATGGAAGTGCAGCGCGGGCGGCTCGTGCGCGCGCTGGTGCACATCGTGCAGATGGTGGACCGGCCCGACGACCTCGTGCCGTTCCTGCGGCAGCTCGGGCGCGACCACCGCAAGTTCGGCGTGATCCCGCGGCACTACGAGGCCGTGGGCACGGCGCTGCTGGCCGCGTTGAAGAACCACCTGGGGCCTGAATGGACTGTCGCCGTGGAGCGGGCGTGGGCGGAGGCGTTCACCATCGTCGCGCGCGCCATGCAGGAAGCGGCGGCCGCGGACGTGAACCCGGCGTCGTGGCACGCGACGGTCGTCGAGCACCGGCGGCTGACGTGGGACCTGGCGCTGGTGCGGCTGCTGCCGGAGCAGCCCGTGCCGTACCTGCCGGGGCAGTACATGAGCGTGGAGGTACCGCAACGGCCGCGGCTGTGGCGCTACCTCTCGCCGGCCAACGCGCCGCGCGAAGACGGCGGCATCGAGTTCCACGTGCGTGCCGTCGACGGCGGCTGGGTCTCGCGCGCGATCGTGAGCCACACGCAGCCCGGCGACGTCTGGCGGCTCGGTCCGCCGCTGGGACGCATGGCCGTGGACCGTGAACGGTCCCGTGGCGTCGTGATGGTCGCGGGCGGAACCGGTGTCGCGCCGCTGCGCTCGATCCTCGACCACCTGGCGATGTGGGGCGACAACCCCAAGACGCGCCTGTTCTACGGCGGGCCGGCGCGAGAGGACCTCTACGACCTCGAGGAGCTGCGCGCGCTGTCGTCCACGAACCCGTGGCTGACCGTGACCCCGGTCGTCGAACGCGGCGACCACCTGCCCGGTTGCGAGCAGGGGACCTTGGCGGAAGCGGTTACGCGCTACGGCGCCTGGCCCGACCACGACATTCTCGTGTCAGGTTCTCCTTCGATGATCCGCGCGACGGTTTCCCGCATGCTGGTCGCCGGCAGCGTGCTGGGCCAGATCCAGTACGACCCGTTCACCATCGATTGATCCGCGCTGGGCGGTTATCGGCCCACGAAAAGCGTTCCCTGCCAAGGGAAACCGCGGAAGATCATTTTCACTGAGCGCCAGATCAGGTTTACCAGCCGTGTCGATAATTGCTCCGTTCGAGCGGGAACGGCGTTAACTACACCCGTTTTTCTCCAGTGGCGCCTACAGTCGGGATTCCTCGGGGGCGGCACGCGTACGCAAAGCCGCGTGAAGACTGAAACTGCTTGGCATGACTGGAGAAAACCGTTCCCGATGAGTGCTGAATCCGTGAAGATCGACCTTGCTCCCGCGGCGTTGCGCAGACCGCTGCCCGGTTCCGAGACCGCGCGGGTGATCCGCGAGAGTTTCGCACTGGTGGAGCCGAAAGCCGAGGAGCTGGCGCAGTACTTCTACGGGGCGCTGTTCGTGATCGCGCCGGATGCCCGCGATCTGTTCCCGGTGACGATGGCCACACAACGGAGCAGATTGTTGCGGGCGCTCGTGTACGTGGTGCAGATGGTGGACCGGCCCGACGAACTCACCACGTTCCTCGGCCAACTGGGCCGCGACCACCGGAAGTTCGACGTGGTGACGCGCCACTACGACGCCGTCGGAACCGCGTTGATCAGCGCGATGAAACGATTTCTCGGCAAAGCATGGACGCCCGAGGTGGAAACGGCGTGGACGTCGGCGTACCAGTTGATCTCCGAGACGATGCGCAAAGCCGCGGCGGAGGAGACAGGGCCCGCGTCGTGGAGCGGGACGGTGCTGGAGCACCGGAAACTCTCGGCCGACGTCGCGTTGGTGCGGGTGCGCACGGAGCAGCTGCTGCCGTATCGCTCCGGCGGCTACGTGAGCGTCGAGGTGCCGCAGCGGCCGCGGCTGTGGCGGTACCTGTCCATGGCGACGGCACCGCGCGACGACGGCTTGCTCACCTTCCACGTGCGCGCGGTGGTGGGCGGCTGGGTCTCACGGGCGATCGTGAACCACACGCACGCCGGCGACGTCTGGCGGCTGGGGCCTTCGCTGGGCGCGCTGTCCGTCGTGCCGACCGCCGACCAGCGGCCGCTGCTCATGATCGCGGGTGGCACCGGTGTCGCGCCGCTGATGGCGATCCTCGACGACTTGTCCCGCTGGAAGCGCAACCCGCCCGTGCACCTGTTCTTCGGCGGCCGCAAGCCGGGTGACCTGTACGCGCTCGACGAGCTGCGCCGCCTGGCCATCACCTCGCCGTGGCTCACGGTCACCCCGGTGACCGAGGAAGGCGCGGTCCCCGGCGGCGACCGGGGCACTCTGGCCACCGCGGTGACGCAGCGTGGCGCCTGGAAGGACCACGAGGTCCTCGTGGCGGGCTCGCCGGACATGATCCGCGGCACGATCGCGAAGCTGCTCGCCGCGGGCGTGGACCTCGAGCGGATCCGGTATGACCCGTTCACTTTGGACTAGTGTGCGGGTCCATGGAGATCACGATCCCCACCCCGGCCGGTGACATCGACGGTTACCTGGCAACGCCGACCGGCCCCGGCCCCTTTCCGGCCGTCGTGATCGTCCACGACGCCATCGGCCTGTCCAACGACGCGCGCGAGATCACCGACCGGTTCGCCTCCGAGGGATACCTGGCGCTCAGCCCCAACCTGTACTCGCGCGGCGGCAGGTTCCGCTGCGTGCGGCAGGTGTTCAAGGACATGTTCGCGCGCAGCGGCCGCGCTTTCGACGACATCGAGGCTTCGCGGGTCCTGCTCTCCGCCCGTGAGGATTGCAGCGGCAAGATCGGCATCGCGGGCTACTGCATGGGCGGCGGCTTCGCGCTCGTGGCGGCTTCGCGATCGTTCGACGTGTCGGCCCCCTACTACGGCCAGCTCCCGCGCGACTTGTCCGTCCTGGACGATGCCTGCCCGGTGGTCGCCAGCTTCGGCCGCCGCGACCCGTCTTTGCGCGGCGCCGCCACGAAGCTCTCGGCGGCCCTGACGGAATGCAACGTGCCACACGACGTGAAGGAGTACCCGGACGCGGGGCACAGCTTCGCGAACAAGATGGGCCCGGCGCCGGTGCAGGCGTTTGCGAAGGTGGTGGGGTTCGGGTACCACGAGCCTTCGGATCGGGATGCCTGGCAGCGGGTGATGACGTTCTTCGGGGAGTATCTGAAGACGCCTTCGAAAGGCTGACGCTGCTTCGCTACTTCACCGCGAGCGCCAACGGTCCACTCGAATCCACACCCCGGCGAGGGGACCACTCGCGCCGCAGACCGCGCGCGACGGGACCGCTCGCGCTGCAGACAGCGCGCGAAAGGACCACCCACGCCAGAACGCGAAACAGCCCCTCCGCCACCGACCCGGCGGCAAAGGGGCTGTCCCACAAGAACCTCAGCGGCGCTTGGGCTTCCACACCACCAGAGACGTCTGCTGCCGCATCGGCACCAGGTCCTTTCGGTACGAAGCGTGCACCGCCGCAGCGGCTTGTTCGGCGGCGGCGTACGCGGACGCCAGTTCCTCGGTCAGCTCGTGTACCCGCGCCCGCAGGGCGTCGACCTGGTTTTCCAGCTCGATGATCCGCTTGACGCCCGCCAGGTTGACGCCGTCCTCCTGCGAGAGGCGCTGGACCTCGCGCAGCAGGGCGATGTCGCGCATGGAGTAGCGGCGGCCACCGCCGGAGGTGCGGCCCGGGGAGACCAGGCCCTGGCGGTCGTAGGAGCGCAGGGTTTGCGCGTGGAGGCCCGAGAGCTGGGCTGCCACGGAGATCACGAACACGGGGGTGTCCTCGTCCGCGCCGTGCGGGAGCCCCGGGATTCCGCCGAACATGACCCTCACCTGCCTTCGAGCATCTCGGTCACCTCAGGCCGCGGGTCGTGGCCCTTCATCGCCTCCGCGTAGGCCTCGAGGGCCTCGCGCGCCTTGTCGTCCAGTTTCGCGGGGACCGACGCCTGCAGGGTCACGAGCAGATCACCCTGTGAACCGTCCCGCTTCTGAATGCCCTTTCCGCGCACGCGCAACACTCGGCCACTCGCGGTCCCCGCGGGCACCTTCAGCGACACCTTGCCCTCGAGCGTCGGCACCGTGATCGTGGTGCCCAGCGCGAGCTCGGTGAAGTCGACCGGCACGGTCAACGTCAAATCCAGGTCCTTGCGCCCGAACAGCTTGTGCGGCGCCACGTGCACGCGCACGTACAGGTCACCGGCCTGCGCGCCACCGCGGCCGGGCTCGCCCTGGCCCGCCAGCCGGATCCGCTGGTCGTCGTCGACGCCCGGCGGGATGCGCACGGTCAGCGTGCGGGTGCGGGTGCTGATGCCCTCGCCGCCGCATTCGGGGCACGGGTCGTCGATGATCTGGCCGCGGCCGCGGCAGTCGCGGCACGGCTCGGAGAACGCGAACGCACCCTGGCTGCGGCTGACGAGACCCGAACCGCCACACGTCGGGCACTGGCGCGGCGACGTGCCCGGCTTCGCGCCGTTGCCGCCGCACGTCGAACACGTCGCGGGGCTCGACAGCCGCAGCGGCAGGGTCGCGCCCTTGACCGCCTCGGTGAAGTCGATCCGCACATCGGTCTCGACGTCGGCACCGCGCTGCGGCCGGTTGGCCGTGGCGGCCCCGCCGGCCCGGCCCTGTCGGCCGAAGATGCCGCCAAGGATGTCGCCGAGCCCGCCGAAACCGCCCTGCTGGGCAGCGCCGGCCTGGCCGAAGATGTCGCCCATGTCGAAGCCGCCCGCGCCGCCGGCACCGCCCGGGAACCCGCCGCCGAAGCCGCCGGAGCCGAAGAGGCGCTGGGCCTCGTCGTACTCCTTGCGCTTGGCCGCGTCGGACAGCACGCCGTAGGCCTCGGACACGGCCTTGAACTTGTTCTCGGCCGCGGTGTTGCCCGCGTTGGCGTCCGGGTGGTTCTCCTTGGCCAGCTTGCGATAGGCCTTCTTGATCTCGTCCGCAGTGGCGTCGGAGGAGACACCCAGCTCTTTGTAGAAGTCCTTGCCCATCCACTCCCGAGCACTCATCGGGTGCCTCCTCCTTTCGCTACGAAACGGTTGTTACTGCTGGTTCGGCTCATCGATCGACCCGTCCAGCGGCAGCTCGCCGCCGACGGGCGGGTCGACCGGTGCCGCGGCCGGCTCGTGGTCGGTGACCCCGACCAGCGCCGCCCGCAGGACCCGGTCGCCGAAGCGGTAACCGCGGCGCATGACCACGGTGACCGTCGGACCCGCCACGTCCGGCGAGGTGTTGTGCTGCACGGCCTCGTGCACGCTCGGGTCGAAGGCTTCGCCCTCGGCGCCGAACGACTCGAGACCGGCTCGCTGCAAGCCGCTCACCAGCTTGTCGCCGACCGCCTTGAACGCACCGGTGAGATCACCGTGCTGCTCGGCCCGCTCGAGGTCGTCGAGCAGGGGGAGCAGGTCGCCGACCACCGACGCCTTCGCCTGCAGCACCACGCCCTCGCGGTCGCGGTCCACACGTTTGCGGTAGTTGGCGTACTCCGCCTGCAGTCGCTGCAGGTCGGCTGTGCGCTCGGCCAGCTGCTTCTCGACGTCGGACGCGACCGTGACCGCGTCGTCCACCGAGTCGCCGAGCGAGGGGCCCGCGTGCTGCGCGGGCGCCTCGTCGACCCTGACTTCTTCCGGGGCAGGAGGACGGACCTCACCGGTCTGCGGGTCGACCCGCCGCCGGTCACGCACGACCACCGGTTCCTCGGGGCCCCGGCCCTCGGCTTCGGAGTGTCGTGGGGTCACTTCTTCTCGTCCTCTTCCACGATCTCGGCGTCGACCACGTCATCGGCCTTGTCCTGCGCCGCGTTCGCGGCGTTCGGGTCGCTCGTCGCGCCGCCCTCTGCGCCCTGGTTGGCATACAGCGCGGTGCCCAGCTCCTGCGAAGCCGTGTTCAGCTTCTCGATGGACTCGCGGATCTTGGCCGAGTCGGTGCCCTTCAGCGCCTCGTTGGCCTCGTCGATGGCGGTCTTGACCTTGCCCTTGAGGTCCTCGGGGAGCTTGTCCTCGTTGTCCTTGACGAACTTCTCGGTCTGGTAGACGAGAGTCTCCGCCTGGTTGCGGGTCTCCGCTTCCTCGCGGCGCTTCTTGTCTTCCTCGGCGTGGGCCTCGGCGTCCTTGACCATGCGGTCGATGTCGTCCTTCGGCAGCGCGGAGCCACCGGTGATCGTCATCGACTGCTCCTTGTTCGTGCCCAAGTCCTTCGCGGTCACGTGCACGATGCCGTTGGCGTCGATGTCGAAGGTGACCTCGATCTGCGGCACGCCACGCGGGGCCGGCGGAAGACCGGTCAGCTCGAACATGCCGAGCTTCTTGTTGTGCGCCGCGATTTCGCGCTCACCCTGGAACACCTGGATCTGCACCGACGGCTGGTTGTCGTCCGCCGTGGAGAAGATCTCCGAACGCTTGGTCGGGATCGTGGTGTTGCGCTCGATGAGCTTGGTGAACACACCACCCTTGGTCTCGATGCCCAGCGAAAGCGGGGTCACGTCCAGCAGCAGGACGTCCTTGACCTCACCCTTCAGCACACCGGCCTGCAGCGCGGCACCCACGGCCACGACCTCGTCCGGGTTCACGCCCTTGTTCGGCTCGCGCCCGCCGGTCAGCTCCTTGACCAGGTCCGACACGGCCGGCATGCGGGTGGAACCACCCACGAGCACGACGTGGTCGATGTCGCCGACGGCGATGCCCGCGTCGCGGATCACGTTGTTGAACGGGTTGCGGGTGCGCTCGAGCAGGTCCGCGGTGATCTTCTGGAACTCGGCGCGCGACAGCTGCTCGTCGAGGAACAGCGGGTTCTTGTCGGCGTCGACCGTGATGTAGGGCAGGTTGATGCCGGCGGAGTTGGAGCTCGACAGCTCGATCTTCGCCTTCTCGGCCGCCTCGCGGATGCGCTGCAGGGCCATCTTGTCCTTGGTCAGGTCGATGCCGTTGGAGGCCTTGAACTTGTCGACCAGCCACTTGACGATGCGCTCGTCCCAGTCGTCACCACCGAGGTGGTTGTCACCGGAAGTCGCGCGCACCTCGACGACACCCTCGCCGATCTCCAGCAGCGACACGTCGAACGTACCGCCACCGAGGTCGAAGACCAGGATGGTCTGTTCCTTCTCGCCCTTGTCCAGGCCGTACGCCAGCGCGGCGGCGGTCGGCTCGTTGACGATGCGGAGCACGTTCAGGCCGGCGATCTGCCCGGCCTCCTTGGTGGCCTGCCGCTGGGCGTCCTCGAAGTACGCCGGGACGGTGATGACCGCGTCGGTGATCTCCTCGCCCAGGTACGACTCGGCGTCGCGCTTCAGCTTCATCAGCACGCGCGCGCTGATCTCCTGCGGCGTGTAGTTCTTGCCGTCGATCTCGGTGTTCCAGTCGGTACCGATGTGCCGCTTGACGGACCGGATGGTGCGGTCGACGTTCGTGACGGCCTGGTTCTTCGCCGACTGACCGGTGAGCACTTCACCGTTCTTGGCGAACGCGACGATGGACGGGGTGGTTCGGGAGCCTTCCGAGTTGGCGATGACCGTCGGCTCGCCGCCCTCAAGGACGGCTACGACCGAGTTGGTCGTGCCGAGGTCGATGCCGACCGCTCGCGCCATGGTGCTTCCTCCTGTGTTGGCAGCTCTACTGCTATGTTCTTGACCTGCACGTTTCGGGTCCGCCTTGAGCGGACCCCTGGCAAGTTCTATCGGTCCCTCGTGAGCTTCGTCAAGCCAGACTTGAGTCAGCTGCACTCAACCTTCGTATCAGGCTAACGAAGGGGTAGTGGCTCTTGTTCCCGGGCCTACCGGCAGATCGTGCCGCGAGGGGGTGTGAGGCCGCTCACCAGGTACTTCGTCTCGGCCGCTCGCGCGCACGCGGAGTTCAGCAGGCCGGTGTGGCCGTCGTCGAGACGCGTCAGCAGGACGGCGCCCTCGAGGTCCGCCGCGAGCCCCCGCGCCCACGCCAGCGGCGTCGCCGGGTCGTGGGCGCCGCCGACGACGAGGATCGGCGGAACGCCGTGCACCCGATCGGGGTGCGGCGGGTTCCGCGCCGGCAGCGGCCAGCCCGCGCACCCGCTCGCGAAGTCCCACCACTCCGAATAGCGCCAGCTGTGCGGGGCGACCGTCTTGACGACGGCGGCCGTCGCGCGCAAGTCCGCGACGCCCGTGAACGGCGACGGGAAGTCCTGGCAGCCGATCGCGCGGTACATGCCGTAGCTCGGGGAGAAGAACTGGGCGGCCGAGGTCAGCTGGGCCGCGTCGGTGCTCGCGGCGGCCAGCGCCCGGCCGAGATCGGGCCACTGGTCTCTGATGTAGAGGTAGCCGTAGACGCCCGAGGCCAGCTCCTCACCGGTGGCGACGCGGCCGAGCCCGCTCGACCAGGCGCCGTGGGCGACCAGGTTGTCGTAGTCGGCCAGCACGTCCTGACCATGCAAAGCGCACCCGTCGTCGGCAGAGCACCACGACGCGAACCGCACGAGCGAGTCCTCCGTCGCCGCGGCCTCCTCCACGATCGACTGCCGTGGCGGCCGGCCGTGGTCGATGGCTCCGTCCAAAACCATCGCGCGCACGCGGTCCGGGTGCGCCTCGGCATACGCGGCGCCGAGCTCGGTGCCGTAGGAGACGCCGAGCCACGAAATCCGCTGCTCGCCCAGCGCGACGCGGATCGCGTCCACGTCCTCGGCCGCGCTGCGCGTGTCGACGTGCCCGAGCAGCGGCCCCGTCTTCGCCAGACAGGTCTCGCCCACGGCCCGGTTGTGCTCGACCAACGCGGCGAATTTCGTTGCAGTAGAAGGAAAACGGCTCACGCTCGGGTCGGCCAGCTGCGCCGGATCGCACGTGATCGCCGGCTTGCTGAACCACACCCCGCGCGGGTCGAAGCCCACGATGTCGAACCGCTGCCGCAGCACCGGATCGGTGATCGCGCCGAACTGCGTGTACCCGACGCCGGAGCCCCCTGGCCCGCCCGGGTTGATCAGCAGCGACCCGATCCGCTGCGCCGGATGGGTCGCCGGCAGCCGCACCAACGCGAGCCGGGTGGTCCCCGAGCCGGGGTCGGCGCGGTCGATCGGCACGTCGACGAACCCGCATTCAGCGGTCGGTTCCTGCGAGGTCGGGCACGGCGTCCACGTGGTCGACGCCGAAGCCGGCACCGCGAGCAGCGGCAGGAAGAGCAGGGCAGCGGCAGCGACCAGCCTCATGCCGGACGGACCGGGACCGCCGGACGGAGAGCGCGGTGGGACCCCTCGTCCCGCACGATCACCGTCTCCGCCAGCCGCACGTCGCCGGTCGGCGCCGTCACCTGGACCACGGCGACGGGCGTGGGCGCCGGCGTCGTGGCCTCGGGCTTGGCGGCCAGGCCGAGGCTCGCCGTCACGACGAACGCCCCCACCGCCCCGGCCAGCACGGCCGCCAGCACCCGGTTCTCGATCTTGCGCATGTGAATGTTCCCCCGAAAGTGTCGTGGTTCAGGCGGCCTTGACGGTGACGCTGCCGCTGGAGGTGTTGAGGTCGAGCGTCTTCGTCGGGCCGGCGATGTTGGTCGTGGGGATCTGCACGGTCCGGGCCCCGCTGTCGGTGTCACCGATCACCCGGTACGCCCCGTCCGGCACCCGCACGTCGACGCTGCCGGAGTCGGCGTGCACCTTCACATCGTTGGGCGTGGCCAGGGCCAGCTCGACGCTGCCGCTGTCGGCGGAGACGTCGGCGGGGCCGCGCACCCCTTCGGCCCGCACGTGGCCGGAGTCGCTGTGCAGCTGCACCGGCCCGACGTTCAGCAGGTCGATCGACCCGCTGTCGAGCCGCAGGTTCACCAGCCCCGCGACGTTGGCCACGTGCGCGTGACCGGAGTCAGCGGTGACGTCGACGCTCTCGACGCCCGTGAGATCTACCTCACCCGAATCGGACTGACCCGTCACGGGCACCCCGGCCGGCACGACGACGTCGAAGTCGGCGGTGCAGTTGCGGCCGCAGTCGCCGAGCACGAGCTGGTCGCCCTCCACCCGGAAGGCGTCGCCCGGCTCGCCGCGGAAGTTGTAGTGCAGCTTCTGGTGCACCGAGATCGCGCCGGAGCCGGTGCGAATCCGGATGTCGCCGGAGTTCGCGTCGAGCTTCACGCCGCGGATCTGCTGCGAGACCGTCGCGCTGCGCTCCACCGTGTTGCCCAGGCCCCAGCCGAGCGCGATGGCCACCCCCACGCCGATCAGAACTACGCCACCCAGTGCCAGAAGCGGGCGTGCCATGGTGTCCATCCCCTCAGTACCGCTCATCCGTCTTCCGCAAACCGTAGGAGGGCCACGGGTGCGGCGGCATCCGGTAAACCCCCCGAAACATCCCTGAGGTGCCGGGGTCCGGGTCAGGGTCATAGCCTGGGTCCCGACTGGACTTCCAAGATCAACGCGTTCAGGAGGATTGATGCCCCAATCGCCCAATCCCTACGACTTCCTGCCTTCCGTGCCGTCGTTCACGCTGCGCAGCACGGACATCGCCGAGGGCGAGACGCTCGCGACGCCGCACCTGTCCGGCATCTTCGGCGCCGGTGGCGAAGACCGGTCGCCGCAGCTGTCCTGGGAGGGCTTCCCCGAGGACACCCGCAGCTTCGCGGTCACGATGTACGACCCCGACGCCCCGACCGCTAGCGGGTTCTGGCACTGGGCCGTGTTCAACGTCCCTGCGTCGGTCACCGAGCTGGCCGCCAACGCCGGCGACGCGAACGGCTCCGGCCTACCCGAGGGCGCTGTCACTCTTAAGGGTGACGGCGGCGTGAAGCAGTTCCTCGGCGCCGCCCCGCCGCCCGGGCACGGCCCGCACCGCTACTACTTCGTGGTGCACGCGCTCGACGTCGACTCCCTGGAGATCGACGGCGACGCCACGCCCGCGTTCCTCGGCTTCAACCTGTTCAGCCACACCCTGGCTCGCGCCACGATCATGGCTGTCTACGAGAACAAGGGCTGAGTTCGGCCGACGACAGGGCCACCGCGGGTTCGCCCGCGGTGGCCCTGTGGCGTTTTTCCGACAGGTGGAATCACTGCCGTTGACCTGCTCCCTCGCCGGGGAAGACGATCGGAAGCTGCACATCAGCACGTACCTCGTACCGCAAGGGAGCCGGCACCGATGTACGAAAAGGACGGCGAGCGCTACTTCATCGTCGACGGTCACGTGCACTTCTGGAAGCCGACCGAAGACGGGTTTCGCCGCCAGAACGAGGAAACGATCGTCCACGACCTGTTCGAAACCGGCTACGTGGACCACGCGATCTTCCAGCCCGCCACCGCCGACCCCGAGGGCGTGGCGCCCGGGAGCGCGCTGACCGAGCGGTACCCCGGCCGGTTCACCGTCGCCGGGCTCGAGCCGGTCGCCGGGAACCTCAAGGGCGTCAAGCTCGTCACCACCGAACTGGCGGGGCGGCAGCTGTCGGACCCGTGCTCCTACCGCTTTCTGGAGAAGTGCCAGGAGTTCGGCATCCGCAACATCCACCTCCACACCGACCCCTCACTCCGCCCGCTCGACCGCGACGGCACCGAGGGCGCGGACGGCGCCGACGCGTCCGCGGCCTTCGACGCCGCCGGTCTCGACGAGGTCGCCGCGGCATTCCCGGACTTGCGGTTCATCGTCGAGCACGTGGGCTTGGCGCGGCTGCAGGACTTCTGCTGGATCGCCACGCAGGAGCCGAACGTGTACGCCGGCCTCGCCCTCGCGTTGCCGGCCATCCTCACCCGGCCCCGCCAGTTCGCCGAGATCATCGGCGAACTGCTCTACTGGATGGACGAGAACCGGATCACCTTCGCCAGCGACTACGGGCTCCAGCACCCGAAGTGGCTGATCGAGTCCTTTGTGGACTTCGAGATGCCGGAGGACTTCCAGGACGAATACGGCGAGCTCACCACGGACGTGAAGAAGAAGATCCTCGGCCTCAACGCGGCGCGCCTGTACGACCTCGAGGTGCCGGACGGGTGCGGAACCAGCGAAGCGGCGGCCGAAAGCGACGAGATCGGCGCGAACTCGAAAGTACCGGTGTGACGCCGGGACTCACCCGTTCGGTCCAGTGGGCCGAGATATCGGTATGCCGGAGTCACCACGGCCCGTCGGCGGGCGACCTGCACTGATCTCACCGGGTGAAGCCGGATGACGATCGGTGTGAGCGCCGAAGACGGCGTCGGAATCGTTGCCGACCGGGTGCTCCGCTTGGGCCGTTCGGAGCACGTATGGTGGGGGGCGCATGTGATCGCCCGTTCACTGCCGAACGGTTTCACGGAGGTGCCGCTGTGTCCGAACCCGCCCTGCCGCTTTCCGACGACGACACCACCGAGAAGGAACCCAGCGGGCTGATCGGTTCGGCGCAGCGGGCGCTGCGCGTGCTCGAGATCGTGGCCGGCGCCGGTGACGGCATCGCGGCCAAGGCCGTGGCCCGGCGCGCCGGTTACAAGCTCTCGACCACCTACCACCTGCTCAACACGCTGGTCCACGAAGGCTATTTGATCCGCCTCGGCCACGGCCGCGGCTTCGGCCTCGGTTACAAGGTCGGCGGTCTCTACCACAGCCTGCTCGGCGAGCTCGACGTCGACCACCAGCTGCGCGACGGCCTGCACCAGCTGCACTTGCGCGTGAGCGCGCCCGCGTACTACACGGTCTTCCGCGACACCGACGTCGTCGTCGCGGCCGTCGCCGACTCGCCGGAGTTCCCGCGCGCCCAGCCGCTCGACTTCGGCTTCCACGAAGCCGCGCACGCCACCGCGTTCGGCAAGGTGATGCTGGCGTCGCTGCCCGCGCGCGAGCGCCGCGACTACCTCGCCGGCGCCGGCATGCCCCGCCTCACCGACCGCACCCGCGTGACGGCCCGCGACCTCGAGACGGAGCTCGAAACCGTGGCGCGCTCGGGAATCGCGCTGGAGATCGAGGAGTTCCAGCCCCAGCTCGCGTGCTTGTCCGCGCCGGTGCTCGACACCGAGCAGCGCGTGACGGGCGCAGTCGCCTTCTCCGTGCCGGTACACCAGTTCGCCGACCGCCGCTCGGACCTCGAACGCGCCGCCCGCGCCGGGGCGGCGCACTTCTCGAAGTTGTTGTCCGCCAAGGACAACTGAAAATTCGACCGGTCGGTCTACCGCAGCGCCTCGCGGTTGGCACCCTCGCGTTCGAGGAACCGGCCCTTGGTGTGCTCGCCGAACCCGAACTGCCGGTACAACCCGTGTGCGTCGGCCGTGTGCAGCATCCAGCGCATGCCCGCGCCCGGGCCGTTGTCGATCATCTCGCGCACGATTTCCTTGCCCAGCCCCGAACCACGCGCGTCCTCGAGCACGAACACGTCGGCGAGGTAGGCCGACGTCACGCCGTCGGAGATCGCCCGCGCGAAGCCGACCTGGCGGCCGGTGGCGCGCTCGTACGCGCCGACCACGCGCCAGGACCCGGCGATGGCCGCCTCGACCTGATCACGGGTGCGCCAGCGGCCCCAGTAGGCCTCGGTGGAGAGGAACTTCCACAGCACGTCGAGGTCGAGCCGGCCGGGGTCGTCGTCGAGTTCGTAGTCGCCTGCGATCCGCATGCCCGCAAGCTAGCCGAGCGGCGCCCGGGTCCGCACCGGACTTTCAGCGGATCCGTTCAGGGGAGCACCTTCCGGTTGGCTCCGGGGCGTTCGATGTAGTGATTCTCGTCGGGTTGACTGAACCCGAACGACCGGAGGAACCCGTGTGCGACGGCCGGGAGCGCGATCCCGATCCAGCGGAGGTCGGCACCGCAACCGTTCTCGATCATCTCGTGCATGAGCCGCGTGCCCACCCCTCTCCCGCGAGCGCTTCCGACCACGAACAAGTCGGTGCTGTAGGCCGAGGTCACCCCGTCGGAGATGGCGCGGACGAAGCCGACTTGCTTTCCGGATCGCTCGCTCGTAGGCCCCCACGACCCGCCGCGACCCGGCGATCGCCGCCTCGACCTGCGCACGCGTGCGCCAGCGGCCCCAGTTGGCCTCGGTCGAGAGGAACTCCCACACCACGTCGTGGTCGAGCCGGCGGGGGTTGTCGTCGAACTCGTAGTCATCCGGGGCGCTGGTCGCAGTGTCCGGCAAGGCCGTGATCGACCCGCTCTCGGCCAGAAGTGTCGGCCGGTCCGGAATGGAAGAAAGCATGCCGAAAAACGCTAGCCGACAAGAAACACGAACCGTCACGGTGAGCGATCATCGGTGTCCGATCAACCCTTCGGCGCAGCCCGATCGGGAAACGACAATACCCAGCCTGAAGTCGGTTTTTACCACCCGCCCGCGAGTTGCGCTCCGTGATTTTCAGGTCCGGTTCAGCGCGGCTTGAGGAGGTAATCGACTACGGGCCGCAGTTCGTCGGCCGAGGGCGGCTCGTCGTCGATCAGGCCCTGGATCAGCAGGCCGTCGATGCCGGCGAGGAACACGCGGAACGCGACCTCGTCGTCGTGGCGGACCATGGACGTGAGCACGTCGAGCCAGCGCCGGGCGGCCGGGCGCAGCTCGGGTTTGCGCGCGGCGAGCAGGTACAGCTCGTACTCGGCCATCGTGCGCCCGCGGCGCGGCCCGAGCGCCTCCGCGAGCAGGCCGGCCACCTCTTCGGCGCCGCGGCTGCCGCGCGAACGGGCGCGGTCGATCATCCAGTAGACCTCGGTGGCCATGTCGCGCGCGCAGGAGATGAGCGTGGCCACGAGCAGGTCGTCGAGTGAGGCGAAGTGATACGTGGTCGAGGCGGTGGGCACGTCGGCCTCCACGGCCACCGTGCGGTGCGTGGCGCCGGCGACGCCGTCGCGTTCGATCACCCGCAGGGTGGCCGCGATGATCTCCGCGCGCCGCTTCTCGCCGCGCGCCTTGCGGCCGTCGACCTGGATCTTCACTGGTTGCTCCCGACCTCGATCAACACCACCCCGCCGATCACCAGCACGATCCCGCCGGCCATCACCAGGTTGATCGGCTCCTTGAGGAACAGCACCCCGATGATCGCCACGAGCGCCACGCCGACGGCGGCCCACACCGCGTACGCGATGCCGAGCGGCAACCCCGACTTCAGCACGCGGGAAAGTGCGAAGAACGCTACGCCGTACCCGATGGCAACCAGCGCGGACGGCCCGACTTTGGTGAAGCCCTCGGAGAGCTTCAGGGAAACAGTGGCCGTCACTTCTGCGGCGATCGCCAAAGCGAGGTACAAGTAAGCACCCATGAGTACGAAACTACCTGAACGATCGTCTCACTTAGCCAGCGAGGCGTGCACCACATCGGTGGGACTTGGGTGCTGCCAACCAGTTACCCATCAGTAAGAAGCGTTACCCTGCTCGGCACCGGGGCTGTGACCCGCGCACAGGCACCGGCACCACCACACCGGACGAAAGGCACCCGACGATGGGCGCTGTAGAGCTGACGCTCGGGGGGATCTCGGTCCTCCTGGGCATCGTCGCCTGGGGATTGTTCATCGCCACCATCGCCCGCTTCGTGCGGGTGATCCGGCTGGGCCAGCCCGACCCGACGCGCAACGGACCGTTCATGCCGCGGCTCGGCACGTTGATCAAGGAGTTCGCCGCGCACACGCGCATGGCGAAGTTCCGGCAGGTCGCGCCCTGGCACTGGATGGTGATGTGGGGCTTCCTCATCGGGTCGCTCGCGCTGTTCGAGGCCTACGGCGAGGTGTTCGTGCCGACGTGGGGCTGGCCGGTCCTCGAGGACTGGTCGCTGTGGAGCCTGCTCATGGAGCTGCTCGGCGTGGCCACGATCGTCGGCGGCATCGGCCTGGTGCTCATCCGCCAGGCCAACCACCCGCGCCGCGCCGACCGGCAGTCGCGCTTCGCGGGCTCGAACTTCAAGTGGGCCTACTTCGTCGAGGCCGTGGTGATCATCGAGGGCATCGGCATCATCGGCGTGCGCGCGGCGAAGGCCGCGATGGGCGTGCACGAGACGCCGACCTGGGCCGCCTTCGTGTCCAACCCGCTGTCGCACGCGCTGCCGTCGAGCGCCGCGCTCGTGTCGGTGTTCGCGTTCGTCAAGCTGATGAGCGCCACGGTGTGGCTGATCGTGGTGGCCCGCACGATGACCATGGGTATCGCGTGGCACCGCTTCAGCGCGTTCTTCAACATCTACTTCAAGCGCGAGGACGACGGCGGCGTCGCGCTCGGCGCGGTGAAGCCGATGATGAGCAAGGGCAAGGTGCTCGACCTCGAGGAAGCCGATCCGGACGAGGACACGTTCGGCGTCGGCAAGGTCGAGGACTTCAGCTGGAAGGGCTGGCTCGACTTCTCCACCTGCACCGAGTGCGGCCGCTGCCAGTCGCAGTGCCCCGCGTGGAACACGGGCAAGCCGCTGTCGCCGAAGCTGCTGATCACACAGCTGCGCGACCACGCGTACGCGAAGGCGCCCTACCTGCTGGCCGGCGGCAAGCGCGACATGGCCGGCGACGAGATCGGCTTGACCGGGGACAACCCCCACGCGGGCATCGACGTGCTGGCGCTGGCCGAGTCCGAGCGGCCGCTGATCGGCGGCGCCGACGACGGCGGCGTGATCGACCCGGACATGCTGTGGTCCTGCACCAGCTGCGGTGCCTGCGTCGAGCAGTGCCCGGTGGACATCGAGCACGTGGATCACATCGTGGACATGCGCCGCTACCAGGTGATGATCGAGTCGTCGTTCCCCACGGAGCTGAACGGCATGTTCAAGAACCTGGAGAACAAGGGCAACCCGTGGGGCCAGAACGCCAAGGACCGTCTGCAGTGGACGGAGGACCTCGACTTCGAGGTGCCCGTCTTCGACGGCGATCTGGGCGACGCGGAGTACCTGTTCTGGGTCGGCTGCGCCGGCGCGTTCGAGGACCGCGCGAAGAAGACCACGCGCGCCGTGGCCGAGCTGCTGCACATCGCGGGCGTGAAGTACACCGTGCTCGGCTCGGAGGAGTCGTGCACCGGTGACCCGGCGCGCCGCGCGGGCAACGAGTTCCTGTTCCAGATGCTGGCGCAGCAGAACGTCGAGGTCCTGAACTCGGTGTTCGAGGGCCGCGAGCGCAAGGCGCGCAAGGTCGTGGTGACCTGCGCCCACTGCTTCAACACGCTGGCCAACGAGTACCCGGAGCTGGGCGGCCAGTTCGACGTCGTGCACCACACGCAGCTGCTCAACCGCCTGGTGCGCGAGAAGTACCTGACGCCGGTCGCGCCCGTCGCGGAGGACGTCACCTACCACGACCCGTGCTACCTGGGCCGCCACAACAAGGTCTACGACGCTCCGCGTGAGCTCGTCGGCGCTTCGGGCGCGAAGCTGCGCGAGATGCCGCGTCACGGCGACCGGTCCATGTGCTGCGGTGCCGGCGGTGCGCGGATGTGGATGGAGGAGAAGATCGGCAAGCGGATCAACGTCGAGCGCGTGGACGAGGCGCTCGGCACCGCGCCGTCGAAGATCGCGACGGGCTGCCCGTTCTGCCGCGTGATGCTCACCGACGGCGTCACCGCGCGGCAGAGCGACGGCCTCGCGAGCGAGCGCGTCGAGGTCGTGGACGTCGCTCAGCTGCTGCTCACGGCCGTGAAGCGCAAGCCGGAGCCGGCGCTGGTGGCGGCGGGCGCGCCTTCGCTCGAGGGCGAGTCGGACGCCGACCTCACGAGCAAGCCCGACGTGCCGACCGACGAGACGGCGACCGGCACCCCGTTGCCGGACGAGGACAAATAGCCCGTATCAAACTGCGCTGAACGCCCCTTTCACGATCAACAACGGTCGCGAAAGGGGCGTTCAGTCGTTCCCGGCCCCGACATTTGTCATGGGGACAGTCGTGATTTACGGCCCGTGTGCGAATGCTCGCACAGCGACACGATCACTTCATGCCATTTCGCAAGTCCGCGGTCGCCGCACTCGCCTTGGTCTTCCCGTTCGTCGCCGAGTTCCTCCTCGGTGACCAGTACCTCGCGGGGCCGCCCGAGCCCGGGCAACAGCTCGGCATGTTCGCGATGTTCGTCGCGTTCTACGGCTCGGCCGCGGTGTTGGTCCGTGAGCTCGCGCGCCGCCACGGCCGTGGCTGGCCGACGATCCTCACGCTCGCGCTGGCCTTCGGCGTCGTCGAAGAAGGCCTGCTCACGCAAACGTTGTTCAACCCGCACTACCTCGGCCTCGACCTGCTGAGCCCCGCGCACGGGCCGGGCTCGGCATCGGTGGCCAGTGGACGGTTTTCGTGCTGACGCTGCACGTGGTCTGGAGCATCGCGGCGCCGATCGCGATCGCGGAGGCGTTCTTCGGGCGCGAGCCGTGGCTGCGCCGGCCGGGCACGGTGGCGTGGACCGGGGCGCTGCTCGTCGGTGCGACGGGCACGTTCCTGGTGTCTCGCATGATGGGAACGCCGGCATTCCTCGCCGCGCCCGGACAGCTGCTCGGCGCCGCCGTGGTGGCCGTCGTGCTGGTCGTGTTCGCCTTTCGGCTGCCCGTCCGTCCGCCGGTCGCCGGGGGCAACGCGTGGGCCGGGTTCGCCGTCGGGCTGGGGGCGAGCACGCTGTTCCACCTGGTGGACAAGACCGCGCTGCTCCATTCGTGGGGCACAGTTGTGTTGATGCTGGCGCTCGAAGCGGCCGTGGTCGCCTACGCCGTGCACTACCGTCCGCCCACGTTTTCCCTGGCAGCAGGCGCGATTGTCACGTACTGCTGGGTCGGTCTAGTGACGGCGGGCAACCCGGTGGCGCTCATCGAACAGGTGGTCCTCGTGGCCGCGACGCTTTCGGTACTCACGATCACGGCCCGTCGGCGAATTCCGGTAACCGTTTGACACAAGAGGTACGAGCGTACCGGAATGGTCGCGAAAACGTTTACCGTGCACATTTTCTGCACCTCTGGTCCGGCTTCGTCACATTGCCGATGACAGACAGGACAACGGGCGTAATCTACGGTTCCTCGCGACCGACGCCGCTTGCGGGAGGCGAATTCGGCTACCGATATAAGGGGGCGCGACGTGGTGAACGGGTACAGCGGACCTGGTTACACCGGCCACTCGGGCACACCCTTTCCGCCTTCCGGGCGAGTAAGCGTTGCACGGGGCCGGACCCCCGAACCCGTTTGGCCGAACGAGGTGCCCGAGGAGTTCGCGGGCGAGCCCGTGGTGGGCGACGGCTGGGTCTCCGATCCGTCGCCGGTCCCCGGCCCGCGAACGCTCGTCCGGCCGTACGTCCTCACCCGCGGCCGCACGCACTCCCGCCGCAACCTCGCCGTCGAAGCGCTCGTGAAGGCCAACGCCGGCGACCCGCGGTGGAACTCGCCGCAGGTGAAGGGCGAGTTCCGGATCGTGCGGTCGCTGTGCCTGTACCCGCGGTCGGTGGCCGAGGTGGCCGCGACGCTGAGCGTTCCGCTCGGCGTCGCGCGGGTCCTGCTCGACGACCTGGCCGAGCTCGGCCTCGTGACGATCCACGCGCCGCAACGCAAAGAGGACGGCCGCCCGGCGATCGCGCTGATGGAGCGCGTTCTTTCGGGTCTCAACCGACTCTGACCCCGTCCGCGCGGCTAGTCTTCTGCGCGTGAGCGAGCAAGAAGAATCGGGCGGCGAGAGCACCCTCACGGTGCTGCTGGCCGGCGGCGTGAACCTGGCCATCGCCATCCTGAAGCTGATCGCCGGGATCATCACCGGCTCGGGCGCGATGCTGTCGGAGGCGGCGCACTCCTTCGCCGACACCATCACCGAGGTCCTGCTCCTCACGGCCTTGAAACGTTCGGAGCGCCCGGCCGACCGGCTCCACCCGTTCGGCTACGGCAAGGAGCGCTACTTCTGGTCGCTGCTGGCGGCCGTCTCGATCTTCGCCTCGGGCGCGATGTTCGCGCTGTACGAGGGCTTCACCACCGTGTTCGGCGAGAGCACGGACCAGACGAGCCCGATCGTCGGTTACGCCGTGCTGGGGATCGCCTTCCTCCTCGAAGGCACTTCGTGGCTGCAGGCGATCCGGCAGGTGCGCAAGGAGGCCCGGCAGGAGCGGCGTTCGTTCTTCACCTACCTGCGCATGATCGACGACCCCGCGCCGAAGACCGTGCTGTTCGAGGACTCGGCCGCGTTGATCGGTCTGCTGCTCGCGTTCGCCGGCATCGGGTTGCACCAGCTCACGGGCTCGTCGGTGTGGGACGGCATCGCGTCGATCCTCATCGGCCTGCTGCTCGCGTGCGTCGCGTACCTGCTGGGCCGTACCAACCGGGGCCTGCTCGTGGGCCGGCAGGCGGATCCGCGGATCGTGCGCGGGGTGCGTGACCACCTCGTGGCGGCCCCGGAAATCGAGGCGGTGGTGGACCTGCAGACGATGCTCATGGGCACCGACCAGGTGCTCGTGTGCGCCCGCGTGGACTTCGACGATTCGCTGGGGGCGGCCGACGTCGAGTTCGCCTGCGTGCGGATCGCGGGGGAGCTGACCGAGGGGTTCAACGACATCACCGAGGTCTTCATCGAGCCGGTGCCGCGGTCGGATCCGAACCTGCGGGCCGCGGTGCTGGCGCGCTACGGCGACTTGAGCACGCGGCCGATCGAGGATTCGCTGTAGGTTTTCGGCTCAGTACCCGAAGTCCTGCGTCCAGTACCAGCCGGCGGTGGTCACGCCGACGCCGAGCTTGGTCAGCGAGCAGTTGAGGATGTTCGCGCGGTGGCCGCTGGAGTTCATCCACAGCTGCATCACCTGCTTCGCGCTCGTCGCGCCCTTCGCGATGTTCTCGGCGCCCGGCTTGCTGTAGCCGGCGTCGCGGATGCGCTCGTCGAAGTGCTTGCCTTCGGGCGTGTCGTGCGAGAAGTAGTTGCGGGCCGACATGTCGTCGCTGTGGTCCTGCGCGGCCTGGTCGAGGTGCGGCTCCTCGGCGACGGGATCGCAGCCGGCCTTGGCGCGCTCGTCGTTCACGAGGTCCACGACCTGGCCGGCCATCGACGGGTTCGTGGTGCGGGCCGGGGTGGTCTTCGCCGGGGTGGTCTTCGGATCCGGCTTGGGCGGCGCGGGGGTGCCGGAGCTCGGGGTGCCAGACGCGGTGGTCGACGTCGCGTCGGGGCCGGCTGAAGTCGATGTCGTGGGGGCGGTCGAGTCGGGCGTCGGGGTGCCACTCGTGCCGCCCGTGTCCGGGGCCGGGATGCCGCCGGGAGTGGACGACGACGGCTGCTTCGCGTACGGATCGACCGGCGGCACGCCGGACAGCGGATCGGACTGACCTGCGGCGGTGCTACCGAGCGTCGCCACGCTGGGTCTGTCGTGGAGCCACACTGTCCCTCCAGCGGCGGAGAAACCGCCGAGAAGAACACTCAGTGACACCAAAACCACTCGACCACGCGCACCAATGGGGGACACGGGCGAGGAAACTATCACGAACCGATTACGACCGTTACCCCCGAAAGGCCCAGCGCTTTATTTGATCAAGCCTGGGAAAGATCTTTGGCCGACGGCGTTTTCCTGGTGCAGGCGCAAGCTGATCTCGGCGTGCGGTGATGCGTCCGCGCAGGCCGGGAGACTCAACTCACGCGGGTGATGCGCAGGAGGAGGGCACCTGAGCCGAGGAGGGCGAGGCCGAGCAGGACGTAGAAGGTGAAGTCGGGATCGGAGCCGGGGATCGGCTGCTTTTGTGCGGCCGTTCGCGCGTGGGAGTCGAGGATCCGGACGGTGGCGGCGGCGCGGACGGTGAGCGGCTGTGCGCCTTCGCGTTGGGCGGTGACTTCGACGGCGTCCGTGAGCGTGCCGCCGCGGGGTGCGATGGCGGTGCGGGTCCATTCGCGCCGGCGGCCGGGGTCGAGGTGGTGGCCGTCGACCGTGAGGGGTGTGTCGCCGGCGTTGGCGGCGGTGACCAGGAACGTGACGGTGTCGCCCGGGCTCGCGATCGGGTCGGCTCGTTCGGTGACGTGCAGGGCCGGGCGGGGGATGACCTTGACCGGCTGCGCGGGTGCGGCGTTCGAGCCGAGGACGTCGGTGGTCGTGGTGGTGGTCGCCGTGAGCTGGTGGCCGGCGGGGTCTTGGGCGGTGGCGGTGGTGTCGGTGACGGCCGTCGTTTCGGCCGTGCGGGTGCAGGCACGGCGGGTTTGGGTGCCGGGTTCGAGGTGGGGCACGGTGAACGCGCAGGCCGGGTCGGTGGCGCGAACGGTCACGTCGTGCAGCTCGGCGTCTCCGGTGTTGCGGACGGTGGTCAGGTAGGTGACGGGGTCACCGGGGCGGATGGGCTGGTTGAGGTGATCGGTTGTGACGGTGAGTCCGGGGTGGATCACGGGTACGGGGTTGCTTGCCGTCGTGGTGATGGGTGCGCCGCGGGTCGGGGTGGCGGTGGCCTGAGTGGTGTCGGTGGTCCAGCCGGTCGCGGTAGTGGTGCACGGGTAGCGCTGGATGCCGTTGACGGGCAGCGTCGAGAAGGTCCGCGCGCATTCGGGGGCCTGCGGGTCCGTGACGTGAACGTCGTGCAGTTCGGTGTCGCCGGTGTTGGTGAGGACGAGGTCGAAGCGCACGGAGTCGTCCGGGGCGAAGGGACCTTCGGCGCTGGTTTTCGTGACCGTGAGTTTCGGCTGCAGCACCTCGAACGACGCTTGCGATGACGCCGTCACCGTGCGTTGGGTCGGGTCGGTGCCGGCGGCCTTGGTGGTGCTGGTGAAGCCGGTTTTGCCCGCGACGGTGGTGCAGGTGTGGGTGTCTTCGGCGTCGGGCGCGAGGGTGGCGACGTCGTGGGCGCAGGCGGCGGTGTGATCGTCCACAACGGACACCTTGGTGAGCGGGACGTCGCCGACGTTCTTCACCAGCACGGAGAACGTGACGGTGTCGCCTTCGCGGACCTGATACGGCTCGGCGTCGGTCATGATCGCGATCTCGGGGTGGATCACGTCGACGTCCGTGGCGCCGGACGCGGTCACCGGACGGGTCGTCGGGTCGTTGGCGGTGGCGTTGACGGTGGTGGTGAAGTCGTCGGGCGCGGCTTTGACGGTGCAGGTGTAGGTGGCGGCGGCGCCGGTGGCCAGTTGGTTCTCGGTGTGGGGGCAGCCGGTGAGGGTGATGTTCGTCAGCGGGGTGTCGCCGGTGTTGGTGACGGTGACGGTGATCGTGACGTCGTCGCCGGGCCGGGCTTGGTGTTGTGCGGCAACGGGTTTCACGGTGATCGCCGGGTGGATCACGTCGATCTTCGCGTCGGCGGCCGCGGTCAGGGGCGGGCCGGTGGCGGGGATCCCGGTGGCGTGCGCGGTGAGCACGGAGTCGTCCGCGGGGGCGGGTGAGGTGCAGTCGTAGGACTGCTTCGCGCCGGGGGCGAGGGTGTCGAAGATCTTGGCGCACGCGGGCGTCTGGTCGTCGGTGACTTGCACGGCGGTGACGGGTGAGTCACCGGTGTTGGTCACGGTGAGTGTCGTGGTCACGGCGTCGCCGGCACGGAAGGGACCGCCGTGCACGGTGCGGGTGAGTGAGAGGCCGGGGTGGACGACGGTGAACGCGGCGTCGGCTGTCGCGGTGACGGTGCCGCCGAGTGGGTCGGCGGCGGTGACCTTCGCGGTGTTGGTGTAGCCGTCGGGGCCGGCTTGGGTGGTGCAGGTGTAGTGGTCGGTGGCGCCGGGGGCGAGGGTCGTGCCGCCGTCGGGTCGGGCGCAGACTGGGGCCTTTTCGTCCATAATGGACACTTTGGTGAGCGGGACGTCGCCGGTGTTGCGCACCGTGATCGTGAAGGTGACTTGGTCCCCTTCACGCACTTGCTGCGGCTTGGCCGACTGGGTAATCGTGATGGCGGGGTGGATCACGTCGAGGTGCGCGTCGGCGGTCGCGGTGACCGGCCGGTTCGACGGGTCAGTGCCGGTGGCTTTCGCGGTGCTGGTGAGGTCGTCGCCGGCGGAGTGAGTGCAGGTGTAGGTCTGTTTCGCTTGTGGGGCCAGGGTTCCGAGCCGGTTGGCGCATTCGGGTGCGGCTTGGTCTTCGATGGCGACGTCGTGCAGTTCGGCGTCGCCCGTGTTGGTGGCGGTGATGGTGAACGTCGCGGGTTCGCCGGGCCTGGTGACCGTCGGCGCCACCGTCTGCGTGACGGTGATGGCCGGGTGGATCACGTCGAGGGCGGTCTCGGCGCTTGCCGTCACGACCGGTCCCACCGGTGGGGTGGCGGTGACGGTGCGCGATTCCGTGACGTCGTCGGCCGGTGCCGTGGTGGTGCAGGTGAAGGTCCAGGTGGCGCCGGGCGCCAGGGTGTCGTGGTCCTGCGCGCAGGTCTCGGCGCGAGCTGCGGTGGTGACGTGCAGCTTCGTGAGTGGGGTGTCGCCGGTGTTGGTGACGATGACCTGGAGCGGCACGCTGTCGTGCTCGCGGAAGGGTCCACCTTGGACGGTCGTGGCGAGCGTTACGGCCGGGTGCTGCACGGTGAACTTCGCGTCGGCCGAGGCGGTGACCGTGCGGGCGGTCGGGTCGGTTCCGGTGGCTGTCACGGAGTTGGTGAAGCCATCTTTTCCGGCCACCGTGGTGCAGGTGAACGTCTGTTTCCCTTGCGACGCCAGGATTCCCAGCTGCTTGGCGCACCAGGGGACCTTGGTGCTGGTCACGGCGAGATCGTCCAGCGGGACGTCACCGGTGTTGCTCACCGTGACACTGAGGGTCACGTGGTCCCCCTCACGCACCTGCGCGGGCGCGGCGGATTCCGTGACCGCGACCGCGGGGTGGATGACATCGACCGGCGCGTCGGCCGTCACGCTGAGTTGTTTGCCCAGCTCGTCCTTGCCGGTCGCGACGACGGGGTCCGTGAAGTCGGCGCCCGGCGCGAGCAAGTCGCACTGGTAGGTCTGCGTGGCCTGCGGTGCCAGCCTCCCGAACTTCCGCACGCAGCCGGGTGTGCGGTCATCGGTCACCGCGACGTCGTCGAGCGGCGCGTCACCGGTGTTCTTCAGCGTGACGGTGAAGGTCACGCGGTCCCCTTCGCGCACCTGCGCCGGCGCCGCCGTCTTCGTGAGCGACAACGCCGGGTGGATCACCTTCGCGGTGGCCGCCGCGGTGTCGGTGACGAGCTGCCCCGACAGGTCGGTGCCGGTCGCCGTCACCGTGTTCGTCGTGGTCAGCGCCGGGTTCGCCCCGCATGGGAAGCTCTGCTGCGCGCCGGCGGCGAGCGCGCCGAACGTCCGCGAGCATTCCGGCGTGGTGGCGTCGGTGACGACCACGGGGTTCAGCGGGCTGTCGCCGGCGTTGCGCACGGTGATCGTCCAGGTCACCGGGTCACCGGCGTGGACGACGGCGGGGTCCACCGTCTTGGTGACGTCGAGCGCGGGCGCGATGCCGGGAACCTTGACGTCCGCGTTGGCTGTCACCGTCTTGCCCAGCGGGTCGGTGCCGGCGACGGAAGCGCTGGTGTCGGGCACCGGCGCCTTCGCCGTGCAGGTTCCGGTGGTGTGCTGGCCCGGCGCGAGCGTCCCGATCGTGCGCGCGCACGCGCCGACCTTCGCGTCGGTTATGGCCACGTCGTGCAGCGGCACGTCACCGGTGTTGGTGGCGGTGACCGTGAACGTAACCACGTCGCCGGCGCGATAAGCCGCCTTGTCGACTTGCTGCGCGAGCGTGATCGCCGGGTGCACGACGTCGACGCGAGTGGTCGCGCTGCCGTCGAGTGCGTCACCGAGCGTGCTGGTGCCGGTGACCTTCGCGGCGCTCGTGACGTCGTCGTCCGGCGCGGTCACCGTGCACTGGTAACCCGTGGTCGCGCCCGCGGCGAGCTCACCGATCTTCTTGGCGCAGGCGGGAAAGCGGTCGTCGGTCACCTCGACGCCGGTGGCGGCGGTGTCGTTCGGGTTGGTGACGCCGACGGTCACGGTGACCTGGTCGCCGGCGTGCGCGCGCGGCGGATCGGTGTGCGTCACGAGCTGCAGATCCGGCACGGGCACGGAGAACACCAGGCTCTGCGCGACGAAATCGTCGCCGGTGCTGCTGAACGCGAGCTTCGCGCTGGTCGCGCCGCTGGGCACGGCGTCGCTGCTGAGCGCCTTCGCGTCGATGCCGAAGGTGTTCTCGACGTCGGGTTTCGCGGCATTGTCGGTGCTGGCGACGAAGAAGTTGTCCGACGCGCCGGTGCCGGGTTCGGCGACGGGTTTGTCGTTGATGAGGAAGCGGTCACCCGTCGTGCCCCAGTCGCCGCCTTCGGCCGTCACACCGACGTGGGCGTCGGCCGAGGCCGCACGGAAACCGGTGACGGTGGTGGTCGTGGCGGAACCGTTCGCGGCCTGCGGCACGTGGCCGTCGTAGACGTAAATCGCGCGCTTGACCGGCGCGTACTGGGGATCGCGCGTGGGGTAGGAGAAGACGATCGCGACCGACCAGCCCCCACCGCACCCGCGCCCGGCGGTGGTCCAGACGTCGGCCGCGGTGAGGGTGAGCGGCGCGCCGGTCGGGGCTGTCGCGAACTGACCGGTCACGTCGGCGTAGGCGGAGTAGAACTTGGCGTCCTCGGCGTAGGACCCAGGCGCGACGTCGGATTGGGCTGCGCCGACGGAAAACCGCACGGCCTGCGTCCTCGGCGAGCCGGCGGGACTCGCGCATGCCGTTCTCGTGCCGCCCCAGCTCAGCCGCGCGAACGCGACCTTCGCTCCGGGCGGAATCGTGACCGACGCGGCGGAGGAGTCGAATGTGCTCGCATCGGAGTCCACATCGGACCATCGCAGCGCGAAATCCCCGGCGGACTTCTTCGTCTCACGACCGGCGGCTTTCGCGCAGTCGGCGTCACTCGGCGTGCACTCGACCACACTGTTGCCGGCGTAGAGGAAATCGCCGTACACCACTTGGTGGTAGTTCTGCGGCAATCCCTTGACGGCGTCCGCGTGCGCGGGCACGACGAACGTGGCCAGGAGGCCGAGTACCGCGAGCAGACGTTTCCCGGCCGAGCCCATGTCCGCGAGCTTTCCACGAACCGGTGAACGAATCGCGTTTTCCAACCCGGCCGTGGCCGCAACTCACTCCAGCGAGCGACTGGTGATGCGCACGGTCGACTCGTGGGTGACCGCCGCGGCTCTTTCGAGGAACCCGATCACCGTTCGGAGTTCACCTTCGGAGTAGTCGTTCGCGAGCTCGCGCGTCGAGTGGTGTCGGACTGGCGCCCGGTGTCCACGCGATGGCCGTTCCTGTAGGCCCGACCCGGCCTGGAGCCGGGCGGGCACCCACCTCGGCCGAACGCCGGGCACTCACCTGAGGGACCTCCTGACACACCCGCCCAGCGTCGAAGCGGACGTTCACACGCCCCGGCCAGGCGGCGCCCCTGCGGACCCGATGCCACGTGCCCTCGAAGTTGTCGCACCCCGGCCCGGCACCGTGCCGGGCTAGCGCCAGGTGTTCACACGGTGGAAGTTCTTGTACGCCCGGCTCGGAGTCGGGCCGCGCTGGCCCTGGTAGCGGGAGCCGGCCTCCTTCGAGCCGTACGGGAACTCCGCCGAGCTGGACAGGCGGAAGATGCACAGCTGGCCGATCTTCATGCCGGGCCACAGTGTGATCGGCAGGTTCGCGACGTTCGACAGCTCGAGCGTGATGTGCCCCGAGAAGCCCGGGTCGATGAAACCCGCGGTGGAGTGCGTCAGCAACCCCAGCCGCCCCAGCGAGGACTTGCCTTCGAGCCGCCCGGCGAGGTCGTCGGCCAACGTGACCATCTCGTAGGTCGACCCGAGCACGAACTCGCCCGGGTGCAGCACGAAGGGCTCTTCGCCCTCCTTCTCCACCAGCGAGGTCAGCTCGTCCTGCTGCAGCTGCGGGTCGATGTGCGTGTACTTGCTGTTGTCGAACACCCGGAAGAACCGGTCCAACCGCACATCGATGCTCGACGGCTGGACCATCGCGGGATCGAACGGATCAATCCCGAGCCGGTCGGCATCGAGCTCTTTGCGGAGGTCACGGTCACTGAGCAGCACGGACGCAGCCTAACGTCACCAGGGGCCCGCCCCACCATCCGCCCATTCCCGACGATCTCCGCGCCGCCTGCCCAGCGCCCACAGGCGCCGCCCGCTCCGGACGATTTCTGCCACGCCACACACTCTCCACCGCCCAGGCGACCCGAACACGCCCCGGGGCGTGCCGCCCGGTCCGACCTGGGCCGACGCTGCGCTTCGGCCAACCCGGCATCCTGAAGCGGCACCTGCCAACCCGGGCGCGCAGACCACACCTCTCTCACTGCGAGCACCCGTCCAGGCGCGGTGCCCACGCCTCTGCCGCTCAGGCGGCGCGCGTGTCCTGCCCGTACGACGTATCCGGCTTGAACACCTCGTGCAGCCGCTTCAGGTACCTCCGGCGCCCCATCCCACCGAGCAACTCCTGCAGCGCCGTCGCCCCCGGAATGAGCCGCCGGGCCGTCTCCGCCGCGAAGTTCACCCCGGCGACCGCCACAACCGCGGCCCGCGCGACCGGGTCGTCCGGCAGCTCGAGGAAATCGGCGTTCTCCTTGCCCAGCACCAGGCGGCTGATCGCGGAGTGAACCTGGACGTTCACGTGCGCCAGCACCTTGCCCGCGGTGCCGCGGCCCTCACCGATGGCGGCGTGGCTCTCGACGAGGGCCTTGGCCAGGCGTTTCGAGTCGTCGTCGGGGATGAATTCCGTGGCGGCCAGGAGCCAGAGCAGCCGCCAGGCGTCGTCCTCGTCGGCGGGCAGCAGTTCCTCGTCGACGCCCATCAGCCAGCCGATGTAGCGCCACAGGTGCAGGATGTCGGCGCGCTCGCGTTCGGTGTAGCGCACGCCGAGCAGCTGCGTGCCGAAGACGTAGACCAGCGAAAACAGCAGCAGCGTGCCTGCGGTCTGGACCTGGTTGACCGGCCGGTCCCAATGCTCGTAGTCCCAGTCCTCGCGGCTGTTCATCGCGCGCCGCACGTGGGCGTGCACCACCCGGATCCGCACCACGGCCCGAAACCCCGCCTCGGCGCGACCCATCGCGCCGGGCGTCGTCACATCGATCCACCACGCGGCCGTCTCCACCAGCCGCTTCGTGGCCCGGTGCTCGATCTCCCCGGTCCCCACCAACGACTTCGTCGCCCGCGACGCCAGATATCCGCCCATCAAGGACATGTCGCCCAGCGGAAACAACCCCAGCAACCCCGCGCGCGTGATCGCCCGCGCCCCACGCTCCAGACGCGCACGATCCACCCAATACGGCGTCGCCTCAACGCCCGCCATGAACTCCCGCAGCTCAGCGCCACTTTCCGGGCCGACCCCACGCACCAACGCCCGCTCGAACCGCGCCCGATTCCCGGCATCCCGCCCGAACCACTCCACCAACGCATCCGCCGGCGCGTCCTGCCGCTGCGCGAACTCCCTCAGCCGCCACACCTGCTCATCCCCGGCGCGCAGCCCCTCGACCCCGCGCAACCGCGCGACCAGCCGAAACCCGCCCTGCCGGAACAACACCGGGTCGTCCACCACATCCACCTCCGGCGCCGCAACCCCGTCGACAACAAGTGTTGTCACTTGCCCCCGGCGCCGTCAACCCACGCCCCACTGGACACACCGACCACGCGTCCGTGTAAGCTGACCAGGCACTGCGGATGTAGTTCAATGGTAGAACATCAGCTTCCCAAGCTGAATACGCGGGTTCGATTCCCGTCATCCGCTCCAAGAACTGTTCTTGCAGATCAGAAAGGGTTCTTCCCGACTTGGGGAAGAACCCTTTCTGATTTTCTACGTACTGTTCGAACAACATCCCCAGCAATATCACTCGGCGGCTCCATTTTCGCGTTTTCCCTTCGGACGCTTTGTCCGCCGGAAGTCGTGGAAGTGGGACCCATCTTCTCCGCGCGTCTTGTCCAACGTGCCGTGGGACAACTGGCTGGACGATCCGAACTGCACACCATGCCGCCGGAGACGTGAGAACCTGGCACACGATCTGTGAACTGGGGGTGCAACCTGTCTCACTCGTCGGGGACCGCGAGGCGGCTCCTTCACTACGTCGGAGCCGCGGCGTCTGCTCGCGTCCCGGACGCCGGGGCCACTGTCGGCTTGATTCTGCTTGTCGCCGAGCCGGGCGGTGGTGGTATGGACGCCGGCCTTTTCGCTGTGTGCCTCAACCTGCCGCATCTTCTCGGCCCGCTCCTCGCACGCCGGCTGGATCGCGTCGGCGACGGACGGCCGTTCATCGCGACCTGTTGTGTCCTGTACGGCGTCGCTCTGGCCGCCGCGGCGCTGTCCATCGGCCGTGCCCCACTCGTCGTCTCCCTGGCCTTTGTCGTGGTGGCGGGCGTCTGCGGCCCCGTCCTCACGGCAGGCTTGAGCAGCCAACTCAGCCTGATGGTGCCCCCGAGCAAGGCCATTCAGCGTCGAGCCCAAGGCCTGGACGCTCTCACCTACGGGGTGGCCGGGAGTGCCGGGCCGGCCATCGTCGCGAGCATCGCGACCGCCAGCACACCGCTCACCGCCGTGCTGGCACTCTCAGGCACCGCTGCCGTCGCCGGGGCGCTCATGATGACGCTACCCGCGGTGCCGACACAGGACGGCCCGGAAGCCGAGACGGCGCTCGGGATGCGACGAGTCATCAGCCACATCGTGCATGCGAGCGGTCTGCGCCGGGCCACCGTGGCCATGATGGTGACGTCTTTCGTCGCGGGTTCGATGGCGATCCTCGCCGTCGGTCGCGGAATCCAGCTGCGGGGAGACCCGGACAGCGGCGCGCTGCTCGCAGCTCTCTACGGAGCAGGGAGTCTGCTGGGGTCGATCTTCACCAGCGTCGTGCCGCTCAAGGGAGAAGCGGATAGAACGACCATTTGCTACTCGATATCCATCGGTACCACGTTTGTACTGGGCGGCTTGGCGCCGAACTTCGCAACAGCACTCGTCGCGTTCGTGATAGCCGGATTCTTGAGCGGGCCCTTCTTCGTGGCCACCCTGGCCGCCCGGACCGCGTACTCTCCGGACAGAGGCAGAGCACAGGTCTTCGTTGCCATGGGCGCCCTGAAAATCACATTGTCGGCCGCAGGTGCCGCAGTCGCCGGCCTCATCGGCTTCGACACCGCCGGCATCTTCTTGGCGCTCGGTGGCGCCTTCATCGTCGCGGTGGGTGCCGCGCTCATCCTCGACAGGCATCGTCGACCGCCGACGAGCGGTGAGGGTGTTTCCCTCGGCCATTACCGGCGATAATCCCACCCATGACGCGTGGCGAGCAGCTCTGCGAAGTCATCACCGGCCTGCTGAACATCCTCCGCACCGGCGAGCACGACGTCACCTGGAGCAGCTACCGCTCCACGGACGACGCCGCCGCCGAGCTGGAAGAGCTCAAGCGACGCATCAAGAGGGGCGACGCCCAGGCAGAGCAACGGTTCGCCGAACTCTGCCTCCCCACCGGAGCGCTCGAGGAAATCGCCGTGTCCAGTGGGTGGGGTCTGGCGTGGGTCGAGCTCACCAGGAGAATCGATCCACAATAGACACTCAGGCCCAGAAGGCGTCGTCAGAGGCCTCGTCCTGGGAGACGTCCAAGAGATCCACCGCTTTGCCGTCGCGCATGCGGAAGACCAGGGCGTGGCGGGTGTCGAGGTGTTTGTCGCCGTGGGTGCCGGTGGAGTGGTAGACCGTGACGACCTCGTCGTCGTTCGCGTAGACCTCCTCGAGGGTCACGCGGAGGGTGCCATCGCTGCGGGCGGCGAGTTGTCCGTACATCGAGAGGATCGCGTCGCGGCCATGGTGGTCGCCGGAGAAGACGTTGTGGCCCGGCATGTGCTGGACGGCGTCGGCCGCGAGCAGTTCCGTCAAGGCCTCGACGTCGCCGGCGGAGAAGGCCGCGTAGCCGCGGCGGATGATTGTCGCGTTGGGGTGTTCGGCCATCGTGGGCCCCCTCTGCGGGCGGGAAGTTTGGGCGCCCTGGGCGCGGGCGCGCTCACCGGCCGCAGGGCGTGTCACCATCGAACGCGCTGGGCCGCGAACGTGTCAAGACCGCCCTATTCACCTACTCGCCGCCGCAGTAGGGCGGCGTGGCCGCCACCAAGGCCCGTCGCCTCGGCGAGCTCGAGAGCAGCGCGAGCCTCACAGGGATTACCCAAGCGGTGCAACAGTTCCGCGCGCGTCGCGTGCCACCAGGGGTAGTCCGCCAGCGCCTCCAACGCGTCCACGAGCGGCAAGGCCACCGCGGCGCCGTCACGTTCGGCGATCGCGGCGGCGCGGTTGAGTGACACCACCGGGCTCGGGCGGACGGTGAAAAGCACGTCGTACCAAGAGATCACGGCGTCCCAGTTGGTCGACGCGTACGTCGGCGCCAAGGCGTGACAGGCCGCGATCGCCGCTTCGACCACATAAGGGTTGGGCGCGGAAGGCGTGCGCCGCAAAGCGCGCCCCACCAGCAAAACGCCCTCCTGGATCAGCACCGCGTCCCACAGTGAACGGTCCTGATCGGCCAGCAACGCGGGCAATCCGTCGTCGGCGACGCGTGTGCAGCGGCGCGCGTCGTGCAGCAGCAGCAACGCCAGCAGCCCCAGCACCGTCGGCTCGTCCGGCATCAGCGACGCGAGCAGCCGAGCCAGCCGCACGGCTTCGTCGACCAGCGGAGCGCGCGCGCCCGCGTAGCCCTCGTTGAAGATCAGGTACACCGTCGCCGCCACGCCGGAAAGCCGCTCGGGCAGCTCGTCGGCCGCCGGCACGCGGTACGGGATCCCCGCCGTCGCGATCTTCTGCTTCGCCCGCGTCAGCCGCTTCGCCGCCGTTGCCTCGGGCAGGCGCAGGCCGCGCGCGACCTCGGCGGTGGACAAACCGCCGAGTGTCCGCAACGACAAGGCGACCTGCGCGTCCACCGACAGACACGGGTGGCAGCAGGTGAACACGAGGCGCAACAGGTCATCGCGAATCACCGAGGGAGGCGGGTCGTCGTCGGCGAGCGGCATCGCGTCCGCCTCCTTCCCGACGCGCTTGGCCTCACGGCGCAGCACGTCGACGGCGCGCCGCCGCGCCGTCACGAGCAGCCAGGCCCGCGGATTGTCCGGGACGCCGTCGCGCGGCCACGTTTCGAGCGCCCGCACGACGGCGTCCTGCACCGCGTCCTCGGCCAGGTCCACGCTGCCGATGACCCGCACGAGCGTGGCGAGCACCCGGGTCCCCTCGTCCCGGATGAGCCGCGCCAGCGTGTCACCGGCGACCGTCACGAGAACTCGACGACCGGGCGCACCTCGACGGCGCCGTCCCACGCGCCCGGGATCTGCGCGGCGACCTTCACGGCTTCGTCGAGGTCGGCGCATTCGATGAGGTAGAAGCCGGTGAGGGCTTCCTTCGTCTCGGCGTACGGGCCGTCGCTGGTCACGATGTCGCCGCCCTTGCCGCCGGTCACGCGGACGGTGGTGGCGGTCGCCGTCGGGTACAGCGCCCTGCCACCACGGATGACGGCGGCCGCGGCCGCGCCGAACTCGTTGTAGTCCTTCATCATCGCGGCGGCTTCGGGCTGCGTCGGGTCCACGTCGGCGGAGTAGATGATCGCGGCATAGGTAGGCATGGCTGCTCCTGCAAGTGTGTCCGGACCGGCGCCGTTCGCCGGCTAACACTCTAAGGACGAACAGGCCCTACCGCGCCAGGACAATCGCCGCGGAAAAACTTTCAGCCCTCGACGAGCTCCCACTCGGCACCCGGCTCCGCGCGGTCGAAGACCTGGCCGGGCGCGGCCTGCAGCACCGTCACGACGTCCGGGTACAGGCTCACCACGTGCTCCAGCTCCAGGCCCTCGACCTCGAAGTCCTCGGCTTCGGGCACCTCGAAGCCCACGAAGAGCCACGTGCCGTCACCCTCGCGCACGACCTGGCGCACCGCGCGAACGGGCGCGTCGCCGCCGGCCACGATCTCGGTGAGCCCGGTCGAAAGTTGCACCTCGTCTACCGGCGAGCCCGAGTGCTGCCACGCGGCGATGCGAGCGTCGCGGATCTCGCGGTCCTCGGCCTCGTCGTCCGAGTCGGCGACGGAGCTCAGCAGCCACGCCTCGCGGTCCGGGTCCCAGTCGGCCGCCATGCCGGTGGGCAGCGACGCCAGCGCCGTGAGCTGCGGGATGAGCTCGACGGCTTCGCGCAGCGAGACCGCGCCGAACTGCTCGCGGTTGACGTCCATGTCCTCGTCGAACTCGGCGCCGTCGCTGATGAACCAGTCGTCGTCATCGTCGAGGACCACGAACGCGAGCTGCGAGGGGTCCTCGAGCAACGCCCGCGCGAAGATCACGGGCGACTCCGGGTCCTGTCGCAGCGGCCAGTCGTTCGACATGTTCTTCTCCCCGCGTCGTGCCGGCGTTCGCGAACATCCCACCAGACGTGCGAACCGGCCTCGCACCGGGCCGAAAACGCGCTAATTCCACGGACGTTGGATTACCCTGGCCGGATGGTGCTGCCAGAACGCCTCGCCCACTTCAACCGCGTGGTGACCAACCGCGTCACGGGACCGTTCGCCGGGTGGCTGCCCGGCTTCGGCGTCGTCGTGCACAAGGGCCGCCGGTCCGGCAAAGAGTTCCGCACTCCGCTGAACGTCTTCCGCACCGACGAAGGCTTCGTTGTCGCCCTCACCTACGGCCCGGACACCGACTGGGTCAAGAACGTGCTGGCCGCGGGCCATGCGGACCTCGTCACGCGCGGGCGAAAATGGCGCGTCAGTGATCCACGGCTCATGCATGATGGGTCCCGCCGTCCGATGCCGCCCGGGGTGCGCCAGTTCCTCGGGCTCGTCGGGGTCGAGGACTTCCTGCTGCTGCGGCGGGAGTGAGGGGGAGCGATGCTCACGGGCAAGCTGGTGCGGCTGCGGGCACTGGAGACGTCGGACGCGGAGTCGCTGTACCGGTGGATCCACGACCCGGAGGTCGGGCAGTGGATGAACAACTCGCACCCGCGTTCGCTGGACCAGGTGCGCAAGCGCTGCGAGGAACGCACGGTCAACACGTACTCGCACGTGGTCCTGGGCATCGAGTCGGTGACGTCGGGCGAGCTGATCGGCGTCATCGACCTGCGCGACGCCGAACCCGAGACGGGCCGCGCCGAGCTGGACATCTACATCGGCGAGAAGGACCACTGGAACGGCGGTTACGGCACCGAGGCCATGCGGCTGATGTGCCGCTACGGCTTCAACGTGATGCGCCTGCACCTCATCGCCCTGTGGGTCGTCGCCGACAACGAACGCGCGCGCCACGTCTATCGCAAGGTCGGCTTCGTCGAGGACGGCCGGCACCGCGAATGCTTCCGCGGCAGTGACGGGAAGTATTACGACATGTACCTGATGAGCCTGCTGGAACCCGAACTCGTCGACTGAGTCACAGCAGTTTGCGCGGGGCCTTGCGCCGCCACGATTCCAGCAGAAGTTCCTTCAGCTGCACCGGATCCGCCCGCTCCAGGTCGACCAGGATCGAGCCGTGGCCGTCGTAGTGCGGCGTGGTGAAGTACGCCGGGTCGCCGGACGCGAGGAGGGCTTCTTTCTCGTCCAGGCCGCAGAACAGGACCACGCCGCCCTCGGCTTCGCTGCGCAGGCGGGCGAAGCCCTTGCCCGCGACCTTCAGCGCGGGTGTGCGGTACCAGGTGGACTCCTCGGTCTCCGGCAGCTCCGCCGCGAGTGCCACCACGTCTTCCCAGGTCGTCATGGGTCCCATGGTGCACCGGCGGCCCGTCGAAAGCTTGGAAAAACGAGAGCCCCGCCCCTCGGCGAATGAGCGAGGGGCGGGGCTCCGTCGAGGCCGTGCTACGGAACCATCGTGATCCGGTCCGCCGGCGGCGGGGTGACGCCCGGGTGCGCGCCGAGGTAGGCGATCAGCGCGTCGAGGTCCACGGGACCGCCCGCGAGGTCGGTGCCCTTCGTGAATTCGGTGAAGCCGTCGCCGCCCGCGGCGAGGAAGTTGTTCACCGACACGCGGAACGTCGCGGCCGGGTCGACCGGCGTGCCGTTCACGGTGATGTTCGAGATGCGCGAGCCGATCGGCGCCGAGGCCGAGTAGGTGTAGTGCAGGCTGCTCGAGATCTGCAGGATCTTGGTGCCGCCCGGCTGGCCCCATTGCTGCTCCAGCACGTTCTTCAGGTTCGCGCCGGTGAGCGTGATCGTCTGCATGATGTTCGCGAACGGCTGCACGGTGAACGCTTCGCCGTAGGTGACCACGCCGTCGCCCTCGCCGTTGGGCGAAGACGCGTAGTTCAGGTCCGCGCGGATGCCGCCGGGGTTGGTGATGGCGACGACCGCGTTGTTGGACTTGGTGCCTTCGAGCTGCGCGTCGGCGATCACGTCGCCCATCGTCGACTCACCCGAGGGCGCGCCGGCCGCGGTGAGGTCCGCGGTGATGGTGCCGACCTGCTTGTTGGCGATCGGGCCCGACTTGGTCTTGGCCTCGTCCACCAGCTTGGTGACGGCCGGGTCCGGCGTCACGTCGCGGGTCACGATCTCGTTGTGCGCCTTGGTCTGCGCCCGGATGACGTCGCGCGTGCGCAGGTCGACCTTCAGGTCCACTACCGACAGCAGCCGGCCGAACGACGCGCCCTGGATCACCGGCCGCGGCTGGCCCGCGGGGTCGTTGATCACGCAGTTGTACTGCTGGTGGCTGTGGCCGGTGAAGATCGCGTCGACCTTCGGGCTCACGTTCTTTGCGATGACGTCGGCCTCGCCGCCCGGCGCCACCTTGCAGTCGTTCGGACCGGAGCCGGGCAGCGTCTCGTCGCCCTGGTGCAGCAGCACGACCTGGGCCTTGATGCCCAGCAGGTCGAGCAGGTTCGCGGTGCGGTTGATGGCCTGCGCCTCGTCGCCGAACTTGAGGCCCTTGATGGCGTCGGGCGTGACGACCGAGGGCAGGTCCTTCAGCGTGGCGCCGATGATGCCGATCGGCACGCCGCCGGAGAACTGCACCGAGAACGGCAGCAGCGCGGGCAGACCGTTCGTGAAGTACACATTGGACCCGAGGATCGGGAAGTTCGCGCCCTGGTACGTCGGGCGGAACTGGCAGCCGTCGGTCTTGTTGCAGCCGCCGAACTGCATGCGCAGCAGTTCCTGGTAACCCTCGTCGAGCTCGTGGTTGCCGACCACGGAGGCCTTCACACCCAGCTCGTTGAGGAAATCGATGGTCGGCTCGTCGTGGAACAGCGCCGAGATCACCGGCGACGCGCCCACGTTGTCGCCCGCCGAGAGCACCATCGAGTTGCGCACCTGCGACTCGAGCTGCTTCACGTGCGTCGCCACGTACGCCGCGCCGCCCGCGTCCACACTGGTCCCGTCGGACATGAACACCTTGCCGGCCGAACCCGCCGGCGGCTCGAGGTTGCCGTGCAGGTCGTTCAGCGTGATGATCCGAACGTCCGTGGTCTGCGCGGCCGACGCCGGCACGCTCGTAACGGCCACAGTGGCCAGTGCGGCCGCGGCGGTGACCGCGAGCCGGGTGAAGAGCCTCATGTTTCCTCCGATTTCGCGCCCGCCGTCCCCTGGAACGGGCACACGGCGGTGCAGTCTGCCCAACGCCGACGGACCTCACCAGAGGAAAAAGGATGGTGATGGGCAAATGTCATCCGGCGTTTTCGCTGCGGCCCAGCAGCACCCGCGCGCCCAGCGCGCCGTTCGGCGTAACGCGCAGCCTTCAGGCAGCGACCAACCGGCCGGACCCCGGGGAGCCACTGTGGAACTGCAGATCGTCCTGACCGTGATCGTGGTCGTCGCCCTGCTCGTCGGCGGCACGGTCTTCGCGGCGTGGCGGTCGGAGCGCGCCGAGGATGAGAAGCGCGACGAGAAGCCTGACCGATCGGCTTAAGCGGCCCTCGGCCAGATGGCCGACCCGGCCGGATTCCGTCCGGCTCTTCGACCGAAGTGGCGTGACCCCCAAGATCCATAACGTTCTCGGCATGACGAACGCACAGGTCACGGCCCTGCAGTACGGGCTCATCGGATTCCTCGCGGTGTGGGGCACGCTGCTCGTCCCGCAGCTGGTGCTGCAGCTGGCGCGCTACGGCCGCCCGCGGCTGCGCGGCCTGGTGACCTCGGCGGCGGTCGTCTTCTACGCGTGCATGGCGCTCGCGGTCGTCTTCCTGCCGCTGCCGAGCGCGAACGGCCGGCGCCTCGAGCAGACGGTGCAGCTGCGGCCGTTCCAGTGGATCGCCGACATCCACACCGAGCTGGTGAAGCACGGACTTTCGGCGGCGCACTGGTTCAGCACGCAGACGTTCCAGCAGGCCGCGCTCAACGTGCTGCTCTTCGTGCCGCTCGGGATCTTCGCCCGCATCCTGTGGCGCCGCGGCCTCGTCGGCGCGCTGGCCGTGGGCGCGACGGTGTCACTGGCCATCGAGATCACGCAGCTCACCGCAAACTTCGGGACGGCGCCGTTCGTCTACCGCATCTTCGACGTCGACGACCTCATGACCAACACCTTCGGCGCCGGCCTCGGCTGGCTCTTCGGCGCCCTGCTGCTCGCCCTGCGCGGAATCCCTTCAGCGATCCACGCTCAGCCGGCCGGGCGCGAGCGGATCGACTTCGCCCAGACGCGCTAGCCGCGCCTTGCGCCTCAGCGCCGCCCGCTTGGCGGCGCGCCGGTCTTCCAGAACCACGATCAGCGAGGCGGCTGCCAGAATGAGGGCCACCAGTGCGAGGACAACCCAAAGCTGCACGCGGGCTCCTCCCTACGACGTTGTGCGAGAGATCACACAGGCTACCTAGATCGGTACCTGATCCGCTACCCCGCGTGCCGAGAACCAATCCCGGTCAACGGTCAGCCACTCGCCGAAGGTCAGATCGGCCGAGGTCAGCGCCTCGGACAGCTCCGGAAAACCCAGCCGGCGACAGGTGAATTCTTGGTGCCACACCCGTTCGGCGGCTCGGTAGCGCACCGTCGCGGACAGCAGATCGCCCTCGCGGACGACGTCGTGCAGCGAAACGGCGATGTCACCGAGGAGCCCGCCCGGCCCGTCGGTCACGTGGTCGAACCACTCCGGCGGGTGCCATTCGACGAGCAGCCGGCCCCCGGGCGCGAGGTGGCGCCGAGCCGCCGCGAGCAGCGCGTGGCACTCCGCCGGATCGGCCGTGTTGACCAGGTGGCTGCCGAGCAGGACGACGTCGAACTCGCGGTCCAGCCGCAGGTCGCCGATGCGCGCGGACACCGTTTCGGCACCGCGGACGTGGGCGAGCATCTCCGGCGATTCGTCGACGGCGACTACGGCGTGGCCGAGCTCCAGCAACGGGTGCGTCACGCGCCCGCAGCCGCTGCCCAGCTCCAGGATCGATGCGGCGGCGGGCCCGGCGCCGTGGACGATCTCCGGTTCGCCGGCCGCGGGCAGCCGCAGGTAGAGGTCCACGGAGCAACCGTCGGGCGTCGTGGTCATGCCTGACAGCGTGCCCGAAACTGGACCCATGCCCATCCGACCCACCAAAGACCAGCTCGCCGCCGCGCAGGACAAGGTCATTCCCGACGTCATCGCGCCCGGGTTGGACGTGCTGTTCTGCGGGATCAACCCCGGGCTCTACTCGGGCGCGCTGGGGCTGCACTTCGCGAGGCCCGGCAACCGCTTCTGGCCGGCGCTGCATGCCGGGGGCTTCACGCCGCGGCTGTTGGACCCGAGTGAGCAGCACGAGCTCCTCGATCTGCGCCTCGGGATCACCAACGTCGTCGCGCGGACCACCGCCCGGGCGGACGAGCTGACGGACGACGAGCTGCGCGAAGGCGGCAAGACGCTCGTCGAGAAGGTCCTTCACGCCCAACCTCGCTGGCTCGCTGTGCTGGGCATCACCGCGTACCGGACCGCGTTCGGCGAAAAGAAGGCGAAAGTCGGCCCCCAGGACCGCGTGATCGGCGGGACCGGCGTCTGGGTGCTGCCCAACCCGAGCGGCCTCAACGCCCACTGGACGCCCGCCGGTCTGGCAAGTGAGTTCGCCGCGCTGCGTGCACGGGTTGTCACGTAGCGGCCATCTTTCGGCTACACCCTCAGTAGCAAACGGACGAGCCCCCGCTGTCGTACAGGGCCAAAAAGCTGCAGATCAACGATGATTTTCTACGGAGAGTTTGCTGCAACCGGCCGATACGGCCATGAGGGGGAAACCGCGTCACAAGCGCCTTCCGGAGGAGTCGAATCAAGGACAAGGTGTCATTCCTGTCCGGTCCCAGCAGGGGGGATCGGGTGGTGCCAGGACGGCACGCCGGGGGGCGTGCGCGGACGTCCGGCGACCCGGGAACGACCTGGAAGACGGAGGCCCGAGATGCGCGGCATCGAGCCCCACCGAACGCCGGCTGTGCCCGGACAACCGACCGCGAACCGCAGCCTGGGGGTGGCCGTCGTCGATCCCATCCCGATCTTCCGCGAGGGCCTCGCGTCGATGGTCCACCGGACGCCGGGACTGCACTGGGCGGGCCAGGCGGCGAGCCACCACGCCGCGATGCAGCTGTGCGAGCAGGTGCGTCCCGACGTCGTGATCCTCGATTCGGCGCTGGACCCCCATTGCCACCTCACGAAGCTGCTCAACTCCGGCGACCCCGCCGTGGTGCTGGTGACGCTGGTGCGCGACGTCAACCGCACGCAGCAGTACCTGGCCACGGCCATCGCTGCGGGCGCGCACGCGATCGTGCCGCGGGCGGTGGACCCGCGGCGGCTGGCGGAAGCCGTGCGGCGCGCGCACACCGACCGGCGCTACATCGACCCGGCGCTGGCCGCGCTCACCGCGCGACCCAAACGGCAGCCGTCCCCCAGAGCGGCGCCGGCCGAGGAGCACCTGACCCAGCCGAAGGGCGCCATGCCGCTGTCGCGCCGCGAGTACCAGGTGCTGCAGCTCGTGGCCGAAGGCCTGGAGAACTCGGCGATCGCGAAGCTGTTGTTCCTCTCCGTCGAAACCGTCCGGACGCACGTGAAGAGCATCCTGCGCAAGCTGTCCGCGCGCGATCGCACGCACGCTGTGACCATCGCGTTCCGCAGCGGCATCCTCGTGCCCCACGCCGACGACGCCCACAACCCGGTGCCCGCGGATCGCGCCGTGGTGCGCGGCACTACCTGACGTCGCCTTCCTGGTCGATGTCGGTTTTTCGGCTGAATCCACACCCCTGGAAGAGCGGAATCGCTTGCTCCAGTTACTCGTAGGTAATATCCTGAAGTTACCGGCGAGTAAGGGAACATGTGCCCGGCCGGAAAGCCGAACACGACACGGAGTGACGACATGGGCCACTACAAGAGCAACGTCCGAGACCTGGAGTTCAACCTCTTCGAGGTACTCGGCGTGCAGGACCGCCTTGGCAAGGGCGTGCTGGCCGAGTCGGACGAGGAGACCGCGCGCGGCGTGCTCTCGGAGCTGAACAAGCTCGCCACCGGCCCGCTCGCCGAGTCCTACGCCGACGCGGACCGCAACCCGCCGGTGTACGACCCCAAGACCTTCAGCGTGAAGATCCCCGAGTCGTTCAAGAAGAGCTACAAGCAGCTCCTGGACGGCGAGTGGTGGCGCCTCGGCCTCACCAACGACCTCGGCGGCTTCGGCCTGCCCCCCACGGTGCAGTGGGCCGCGTCCGAGCTGATCCTGGGCGCCAACGCGCCGCTGTTCATGTACATGGCGGGCCCGAACTTCGCCATGATCGTGAACAACAACGGCACCGAAGAGCAGCAGCGCTGGGCGCAGCTCATGATCGACCGCCAGTGGGGCGCCACGATGGTGCTGACCGAGCCCGACGCGGGCTCCGACGTCGGCGCCGGCCGCACCAAGGCCGTCAAGCAGGAGGACGGCTCCTGGCACATCGACGGTGTGAAGCGGTTCATCACCTCCGCCGAGCACGACATGAGCGAAAACATCATGCACCTCGTGCTGGCGCGCCCCGAGGGTCCCGGCATCGAGACCAAGCCGGGCACCAAGGGCCTGTCGCTGTTCCTCGTGCCGAAGTTCCACTTCGACTCCGAGACCGGTGAGCTGGGCGAGCGCAACGGCGCCTTCGTGACGAACGTCGAGCACAAGATGGGCATCAAGGCGTCCACCACGTGCGAGCTGACCTTCGGCCAGCACGGCACCCCGGCCAAGGGCTGGCTGCTCGGCGAGGTGCACAACGGCATCGCGCAGATGTTCCAGGTCATCGAATACGCCCGGATGATGGTGGGGACCAAGGCCATCGCCACGCTGTCGACCGGTTACCTCAACGCGCGCGACTACGCCAAGGAGCGCGTGCAGGGTGCCGACCTGCCGAACATGCTCAACAAGACCGCGCCGCGCGTCACCATCACGCACCACCCCGACGTGCGCCGTTCGCTGATGCTGCAGAAGGCGTACGCGGAGGGTCTGCGCGCCGTCTACCTGTACACGGCGTCGTTCCAGGACCAGCTGTGGACGCAGGACGGCGACGAGGCGGCGCTGAAGCTCGCGCACGGCATCAATGACCTGCTGCTGCCGGTCGTCAAGGGTGTCGGCTCCGAGCGTGCCACCGAGCAGCTCGTGCAGTCGCTGCAGACGCTCGGCGGGTCCGGCTTCCTGCAGGACTACCCCATCGAGCAGTACATCCGCGACGCGAAGATCGACTCGCTCTACGAGGGCACCACGGCCATCCAGTCGCTCGACTTCTTCTTCCGGAAGATCGTGCGCGACAAGGGCCAGGCGCTCGCGTTCCTCGCCGGTGAGATCACGAACTTCATCGCGTCCGAGGCGGGCAACGGCCGGCTCAAGAACGAGCGCGCCCTGCTCAAGCAGGCCCTCGAGGACGCGCAGGGCATGCTCGGCGCGATGATCGGCTTCCTCACCGCTTCGCAGGAAGACCCGCAGAGCATCAACAAGGTCGGCCAGCACACCGTGCGGCTGCTGATGTCGATGGGCGACCTGCTGGTGGGCTGGCAGCTGCTCAAGCAGGCCGAGGTCGCCATCGCCAAGCTCGACGCGGGCGCGGCGGCCAAGGACGTGGCCTTCTACGAGGGCAAGGTGGCCGTGGCGTCGTTCTTCGCCAAGTCCGTGCTGCCGGAGCTGTCCTCGCGCCGCACGATCGTCGAAGGCGCCGACAACGCGCTGATGGAGCTGGACGAAGCGGCTTTCTGAGCCCTTCCCGTTCCCCTGCGGATGCCCTCGGCCCATCTCGGGCCGGGGGCATCTGTGTTTCTTTCGGGTGACTTCACCTGCTGCGAGTGGTCGCAACCGGGCGCGCGGGGGGTGTAATCAGGACGGCCGCGGGTTTCGGCGTGCCACAGCACGGGCACTCCGAGACCGAGTCCGCGGTAGGGCCGCGGATCCATCAGGCATGAGGAGTGACGATGACTGTTGCAGGGATCATCAGCGCCATCGTGATCGGCTTGGTCCTCGGCCTGCTGGGCCGACTGGTCGTGCCCGGCAAGCAAGCGATCCCGCTCTGGCTGACCATCATCGTGGGTATCATCGCGGCCTTCATCGGCACCGCGATCGCCCGCGGAATCGGGTACGCCGACACGGACGGCATCGACTGGCTCGAGATCATCACCCAGGTGGTGCTCGCCGCGATCGGCGTGACGTTGGCCGCGAACCTTTACGGCAGGCGCAGCGTCAACAGGTAGCCTTGATCCACTTTGGACGGCCCGGCCCCGCGCCGGGCCGTTGTTTGTGTACTGCCCACGTAATCGGTCAGCAGATCACGATCGGCTGCGGCGAGTAGGTGGTGTTGCGCGTTTCCTCGCGGACCTCGTTGCCCGTGGCCAGATCGTGGAACACGCGCGTGTCGGACACGCTGAAGCCCGGCGCGCCGATCGACGGCTGGCACGCGCCGTCGGACCCGGGTCCGAACTGGACGGTCGGTGAGACCTCGTCCGACGTGCCCCCGGTGCGGCCCTCGATGACGTAGTGCTTCGTGCCCCAGATCCGCACGGTCACGGAATCCCCGCTGACGCTGGCCTGGATCGCGAAGCCCGTGTCGTCGTTGTCGGCGATCTTCAGCTCGACCGGGTTTCCCGCTTCGTCAATGGCTTTCGCGTCGCGGCCGGCGGGGTAGCGGTCGAGGTAGTGGTCGTGGGCGAGGTGGCCGCCGTCGCCGAGGCCGGCCAGGTAGGCCGCGTTGTACAAAGTGGACGCGAGCTGCGAAACCCCGCCGCCCACAACGGAAGGACCGGTGCCGTCTTCGTTCACCGGCGCACTGACGTAGCCGTCGGCGGCGGTCCGCGCGCCCGAGCGGGCGCCGAGGCTGAACGTGTCGCCGGGTTTCACGATCGCGCCGGAGACGCGGGCGGCGAGCATCTGGATGTTCGTGGCCGAGGGGCCGGAGAAGCCGCTCGTGGTGAACTCGCCGATCACCTCCTTGATGCCCAGCGCGTTGGCGGCATCGGTGGACAGGCTCGGCTTCGTGGCGTCGTAGGCCACCGGCAGGTCACGCCCGGTCGGCTTGGCGAGCACGGCCGTGAGCGACTTGAAGGTATTGGCCCAGTTGATCTTCCGCGCGTCTTCGGACGGGTTGACGGTCGGCGCGCCCGAGGTGAACACGATCTCCGCGTTGCGCCCGTCGGTCTCGGTCGACGCGAGGTCCTTTTCGACGGCCTGCTGCAGCTTGCCCTGGTCGATACGCAGCTCGAGCGAGCCGCCCTCGCGCGGCGCGAACTGGAACGACGCCGCGATGGCCGCCGGCTTCAGCGCGACGTCCTTGCCCTGCCCGTGCAGCACCACCGGCGCGGCGACGGCGGAGGCGACGACCTGGTCGAGCAACGCGTGGACACCGTTCGACGTGGCCTTCGCCGGCGTCACGGCCATCTGCAGCGTCACGCCGCCGGGCGCGAGCCAGTCGTTCGCCACGGTCTGCGCGGCCGCGCGCACGTCGGCGAGCTCCTGGCCCTGGCGTGGCTCCACGGGATACGCCGTGACGGCGCCGTCGTCCCCCGGCTGGAAGCCGATGCTGCCCTCGACCACCGGGTGGTTGAGCTTGTCGGTCGCGAGGGTGCCCAGCGCCTGCGCCACCTGCTCCTGGTCCGAGCGCGCGACCACGCCGACGTCGCGCGTGGTGAAGAACGACAGGAACCGCGTGATCGGGCTCAACGGCTGGTGCCCGGCCTGCGCGAGCGTGCCGGGCCAGTCGAGGCCGAGGCCGGATTCCGAGGGAACCATCGACGTCGTGACGTCGCCCGCGTGCAGGGTCACCGGCTGCGTGAGCCGCGGCTGCAGCTCCTCGCGCAGCTTGGCCTCGGCATCGGCGTGGGAGAGGCCCCCGACGTCGACGCCCGCCACGAGCACTCCGCGCGGCACGTCGCCGGCGCTGGTGACGAGATCGATCGCGTACAGCAGCACGAAGAGGCCGAGCGCGCAGCCGACGATCATGAACGTGCGCGCGACACCCTTGCGCAGCTTCTTGTGCGGCGCTTCCCGCGGCGGAGGTCCGTCGACGACGGCGAAGATCTCCGTCGCGAGGTCGTCTTCATCGCGTTCGGGCAGCAGGTCGTCGATGAAGAGGTCCTGCGGAGAGTCGTCTTCGCGCACGCCTGCCCTCCCGTGGCCGGGGAGCTACAGGTAGAGCCCCGTGCCGTGTTCGGTCCGCTCGGTGGCGACGGCGTGGACATCCCGCTCGCGCAGCACGAAGTGGCCCTCACCCTGGATCTCGACCTCGAGCTGGTCCTCCGGGTTGAAGAGCACGCGATCGCCCTGCTTGACGTTGCGCACGCTGTTGCCGACGCCCAGTACATCACCCCAGGCGAGCCTGCGCGCCACCTGCGCGGTCGCCGGGATCACGATTCCGCCGCTGCTGCGGCGCTCGCCCTCCTCCGGCGACAGGCGCACGAGCACGCGGTCCTGCAGCATCTGGATCTGGAGCTTGGGCTTGTCAGGCACACCCCAATGCTACTGACCGGGTGACGCCGGCTTCGGCTCACCCGCCATGACCAGGCTGAGCGTGCGCTCACCACCGCTTTCGAAGCGCACCGGCACACCCCAGTCCTGCCGCGTGATGCGGCACGCGGGGTGCTCGCCGCCCTCGTCGCAGCTGGCCGCCTGGGCGACGACCTGCAGCACGCCTTCCGTTACGCCGTCGGCGAACCGGATGCGGCGGGTGAGATCGGTGCCGATGCCGGCGCCGTCGGCTAGCAGCTCGGGCGGTGACGCGCTGACCTCCAGCCGCGTGGACGGCCCGTAGCGGTCGTCGAGCTTCTCACCCGGCGGCGGTGTGAAGACCACGGCGAACTCGACGTCGCCGGTGGCGAGCACCGTCGGCGGGCGGCGGACGGCGTTCTTCTCGCCGGCCACGGTCGTGGCCTGGGCTCCGACCGGCGCGAGGCGGTTGCCGGCCGACTCGACGACCAGCAGCTCGCCGTCGTGCAGCAGCAGGCCCTGCGGTTCGGCGAGGCCGGTGGCGAGCGTGGTGACCTCGCGCGTGAACGGGTCGTAGCGGCGGACGGCGCCGTTGTAGGTGTCGGCGATCGCGATGCGGTCGCCGGGCAGCACGGCCAGGCCCAGCGGGTGCTGCAGCAGCGCTTCGTCGGCCGGGCCGTCGGCGTGGCCGAAGGAGAACAGGTCGGTGCCGACGGCGGTGTGCACGGTGAACGTCTCGCCGTCGGGCTCGATCCAGCGCAGCGCCGAGGTTTCCGCGTCGGCGAGCCACAGCTTGTCGCCGTCGGGCGCGAGGCCGGAGGTCTGGGCGAAGAACGCTTCGCCGACTTCGCCGTCTTTCAGACCTTCAACGGTTGTCCCGGCGAAGCGGCGGATGTCGCCGGAAATCGGGTCGAAGACGCTCAGCGTGTGGTTCCCGGCCATGGCCACCACGACGCCGCCGGCGGGCGCCCACCACGCGACGTCCCACGGGCTCGTGAGGTCGGTGTCGAGGGCCTTGCCGGTGTCGGCGCCGTTGCGCCACTGGTTACCGGTGCCGGCGACGGTGGTGACCTCGCCGGTGTTCAGGTCGAGGCCGCGCAGCCGGTGACCCGCGGTGTCGGCGACGACGGCGTGGTAGCCGGCGCGCTGGGCGACGTCGTTGGGCAGCAGCGCGATGCCCGAGGGCTCGGTGAAGCTGGCCAGGTCGAAGGGCCCGTCCTGCGCGCCGCGCTCGCCGCTGCCGAAGCGGCGGATCACGGTCTCGCCGTCGGACGCGAACTCGACCACGGAGTGGTGCCCGGTGTCCGCGACAAGGATGCGGCCCTCGGCCGTGGCGACGGCCTTGCTCGGGAAGCGCAGCTCTGTCTGCTGCTCTTCGACCGGCACGTACGGGTTGCCGCCGCGGCGCAGCGTGCCCTTCGCGGCGTGCTTCGCCACGAGGTCCGCCACCACGCGCCGCAACGCTTCGCCGTGTCCCTCACCCGCGGCGACGTGCACGACGTAGCCCTCGGGGTCGACGACCACCAGCGTCGGCCACGCGCGCACGGCGTACTGCGACCACAGCTCCATCTTCGGGTCGTTCACCACGGGGTGGTGCACCTCGTAGCGGCGCACAGCCGCCTCGATCGACGCGCGCTCACCCTCGTGCAGGAACTTCGGCGAGTGCACCCCGACGGTGACCAGGACGTCGCCGAACTCCTCTTCGAGCGGGCGCAGCTCGTCGAGCACGTGCAGGCAGTTCACGCAGCCACTGGTCCAGAAGTCGAGCAGCACGATCCGCCCGCGCAGCTCCGCGAGGGAGAGTCGCCGGCCGCCGGTGTTGAGCCAGACGTCGCCGGTCAGTTTGGGTGCGCGTACTCGCGCCTGTGCGGAACTCACGCGACGAGTGAACTACACGTGGCCATGCCGTGTTCCGTTAACCACGGTCTGAGAGAAGAACCTCACCCCGCCGAGGGAGGGTTGTTGTCCGCCCGTCAAGGCGGCGGAAAAGGACGCGCGAGGCCGTGTGGGCGGTACGTACGCTTCTTCGTATGTCACACGTCCAGCAAGTCCTCACGGTGGAGGAGGCCCGCAAGCTGCAGGAAAGCCTCGGGGAGCCCCTGCGCCCGGGCTTGTCGGAAGCCGAGCTCACCGACGTCGAAGCCCAATTCGGCTTCCGGTTCTCCCTGGACCACCGGGCGTTTCTCACCGCGGGCGTCCCGGTGGGCGACCGGTGGCCCGATTGGCTGCACGGCAACCCCGACCACCTGCGCAAACGCCTCGACTGGCCCGTCGACGGGCTGCTCTACGCGATCGAGCACAACGGCTTCTGGCACCCGTCTTGGGGTGCGCGGCCGCGTGTTTTGTCGAACGCGCTGGCCGGCGCCCAGCGATGTCTCGCCGCCGTGCCCCAGCTGGTGCCGGTGTGCGGGCACGCTTATCTGCCGGGTATCGCCACCGCGTCGGGCTATCCGGTGCTGTCCGTTTACCACGCCGACGTGGCGGTTCGCGGCTGGGACCTGCGCGGATACCTGCGGCACGAGTTCGGTGACGCACCGTTGGCCGAGGAGCCGGCCGACGCGCGTGAGGTCGCCTTCTGGTCGGGGTTGAGCGAATGAGGCTCTTCGGTGGCCTCAGCTGTCCCGGCGCACCATGCGGCCGAAGCCGGCCGCGACGGTCGTCGCGAGGAGCCAGCCGGAGACGGTGAAGCCGGCGGCCACCCAGTTGTCCGCGCCGTGCATGTACCAGCGCGACTTGTTGCCGAAGTCGACGATGGGCACCAGCAGGTCGGCCGTGTAGATCACCGGGTTCCACTGCAGCCCGGTGTCCTGCTGGTTGACCAGGCAGCGCGGCCCGCTGACGGCGAAGCGGCCGGGGTTCTGCACGCAGTCGTCCGAGCCGAGGCCGAACCACAGGCTCCCCAGCACCAGCAACGTGAGCAGCCACCCCAGCGCGCGCACGGGCCGGTAGCCGTAGCCGACCATCGAGCGTTGCAGGAAGCTCCACAGCCGCACGCCCGGGCCGAAGATCTTGAACCCCTTCGCCAGCGCTTCGTAGCGGAACTGCTGCTTGCGCAACCCGACCGTCGACGCGTGTTCCTCGTTGCCGGCCGCGCGCAGCGTCGCGGCGAGCTGGTCGTACGGGCCGGGCCGGTAGCCGCGCATCGCCTTGCTCAGCAGCGCGATGCGCCTGTCGAGGCCGCGGTCGTCGTCGAGGGGGATGCCGCGTTTCAGGGCGTCGTAACGGAAGTCGTCGAGCTCGATGCCGTCTTCGGCGGCCCAGAACTCCTCCGTGTCGCCAAGGGTCCCGCAGTGCGCGCGGCGCAGCCTGACGCGTCCGGCAGGCGGTGTGTGGAAGCCGAAGAAGAAGTCGTCGGCCGACACGTCGCTGGCGTCGAGCGCGATCCCGTGCGGCGGCAGGGAGCCGAGCTGCGCGCCGACGATTTCGAGGTGCCGGGCGATCTGCGCGCCGTCCAGGTTCACCCCGCCCTCCGCGACGAACGCGCGGTCCTTGTTCTCCGTCAGCACCAGGTCACGGCCGATGCGGGCGGTGCGGACGTCCAGCGAAAAGCTCGACGACGTGCGCTGCCCCGGCTCGGTGAGCTTGCTGCCGAAGAGGGTCACGCTGCCACCCACCTCGACGCCCTGCAGCCGCACCGTGCCCTTCAGCGTCGCGTCGGTGAGCTGGAAGTTGCCGGCGATCTTGGCGCGGCGCGCGGAGAGGACGTCGCGGCCGGGGTGCAGCAACATCGAGTTCCACGCGAGGAAGTTGCCGCCGATCTGCACGTCGGCCATCCGCACCTGCCCCACGGGCACACGCAGGCTGGTGGCCTCGACGTCGCCGCCGATCACCGACCCGTCGAGGTGCAAAGCCCTGTCGTAGTACGGCGTCACGCGGCCACGCACCATCTTGATCTCCGCCCCGGCCAGCCTGAGCGAGCCGCCGATGCGCGCGTTGACCATCCGCAGCGTGCCGAACGCCTGCAGCCCGTCCGAGAGCTCCAGGTTGCCGTCGACCTTCAGCCGGTCGGCGACGAGCGCGGGCCGCGGGTCGAGGTACGGGTCGTTCGACTTCCACGCGTCCACGGCCACCGGCCCGCGCTGGTCCACGGAGAGTCTCGCTTCGCGCAGCACGATGTCACTGTCCACAGTGGCGCTCGGGAGATACATGATTCCCGTGGCGGAGAACCGTTTCCGCTCGGTCGCCGGCCCGTAGTTGTCCACCTCGCACAGCAGGCTGCCGCCGATGTGGATGCCGTTGCCATTGAACGCGAAGCCGTCGGGGTTGTCGAACGTCGCGCCGGAGAAGTTCACGTTGCCGCCCGTGCGCATGCCCGGCACGCGCACCTCGCCGCGCGCCACCATGCGGTACGCGAGCAGCGCACCCGTGATCACGAGGCGGTCGGCCTGGATCGCCTTGCCGTGGGGGTGCTTGATCGTCGTGCGCGTGAGCACGACCGAGCCCTCGATCACGGCGTCGGTGAGGTTCACGGCGGCGTTGGGCATGCCGCGCTCGCGATCGTCGCCCCGCATGATCGTGGTCTCGGGGATCTCATTGTCCTCCGGCCCGACCTCCACCACACTCCGGATCAACCGGACATCGTTGCGGCTCCTGAGGTTGCGCGCCTTCAGCCCCGGCAACCAGCACTTCCGGAAGACGAGCCCGAGCACGTTCGCCTCCCGCACGTCCGGCGGGTACTCGAACCGGCACCGCTCGAAGCGGAACAGGTAGCCCGACTCGGCGGCCCGGAGGTCGAACGTCCCGGTGATGTACGCGTCCTCGACCTGCACGATCGGCGCGTTGGTCGCCTGCCTTCGCCACCTGAGGATCCCTGTTGACCCAGGCCTCAGCAGGTCCGCGGCCTTCACCTCGTACCTCTTGTCGGGCACCCCGGCAAACGGATCCAGCGGCGGCAGCGTCGTGTCGGTCGGCACGTGCCCCCTCGCTCTGCCTTCTGCCGCTGGTGGTGCCCTAAGCGAATCGGAAGGGAGGAGGAATGGCAAGCGTCCTAATGGAGTAGCGCGGGATTGTTGGCAGACTGCCAGCTACTTCGTGGTTTTCAACGTTTGACGAGCTATTTGAGCACGCCGGGTGATCTTGCGGGAACCGATCCTGCGGGCAAGTCGTCCCTGTTAAGGTCACTTGCTGGAGCTGAAGCTGAACACAGGGTAGGCCGCACCCCGGACCGGAGCGGCCCGTGCGGGGAGGCACGACGATGCCAGACGGAAACCAGGGCGGACTTTCAGGAGTCCAGAACGAGTTGGTCACGCCGGGGCAGCAGGCACCTGCGGATTCGGGGCTGCTACCGGGCTCGAACACCGCACCGCCACCTGCCCAGCCTCCGGACTACCGTGCGCTGGGGTCGAACCAGGCGAAGTCCGATTTCGCAACCGCATCGGCGACCGGCGGCTGGGACTTCGACCCGGAAGCAATCGACAAGGTAATCACCCAGCTCGAGGACAGCCTTGATGGTGACTACGCCGAGGCACGCCGGCACGCGGCAAAGCTGATGCAGATCCCATCACCCGGATCCGAAGTCGGAAGTCAGGGATACGTCCAAACCGCCAGCACTTCCGGCGCTTCCTATAACCAGTTCCTAAAGGGCGCAACGGATTTCGTCAGCGCATACGTCCAAACACTGAAAGATATTCGCACCGCCTATCAGAATAACGACGAGCAAACTAAAGAACAGCTACGCAATTTCGGAAAGGCCCTGTAGATGCGAGCCCGCAGTTCGGCAGTCGTGTTGATCGCCGCAGCACTGACCTCAGCCGCATGCAGCGGCGGATCAACCTCCGGTACGCCCTCTCCTTCGCCGTCGGCCAACTCGACAGCACCGCAGAGCCTGGCGCCCAAAATCACTGAGCCGATCACTGACACGTCCTCCATCGAGGCCGACCCGTGTTCGGCAGTGCCGGTCACCGTTGTCGAAAGCGCCGGCGGCAGGGTGAAGAAGACCGCGGTCGACGACTCGGACTTGGGCAAAGACTGCGCCTGGACCTTCGATGGCACCGGCAACGTCAGCGGCGGACTGGTCACTGCGAACAAGGACGGATTGAACGGTCTATACATACAGCACGCCCGTGGCGCGCTGACGACCTTCAAGCCGCAGCCGTCCATCCAGGGCTACCCGGCGGTGGTGTACGACAACGGTGGCGAAGGCCTGGGCGCGTGCAACCTCGCAGTCGGGATTCGCGACGACGTCACGTACACGGTGATCACCCAGCTTCGAGACGGCAATCCAGCCCTCCAGGACCCGTGCTCCATGGCTACAGCGCTGGCGTCCGCCGCGATCACGCACCTCAAAGGCTGATTGATCATGACCTACAGCGGCTGGGAGATTTACACCTACATCCACAATCCTGGGCAAACAGAGCCCCTGGACAACGCCCGAGACGCGTCTGGCTCACTCAAGACAATCCACGAGAACATAGTGCGCACGTTGACCTCAGGGCAGAGTGCGCTCAACGAGTTCTGGCACGGTAAGGCGGCCGATACAGGCACCGCGGGCCTCACGCCCTTGATCCAAGGTTCTCAAATCGCCAGCGAGAATCTGGACCGGGCAAGCCGTTCCATGCAAGAACAATCTGAGGCCTTTCGCTACGTTCGCGACAACGCGAAGAACGTGTCCAAGGACAGGGCCAACGACAACACTCCCGAGGACTGGTTGTCGTTCGGAGCAAGCGACGACGAGAAGGCAGCCGCCCAGTTCGACACCGACACCAAGTTCAACGTCGAGCTGTACGAGCCGTACTACCAGAGCACTCAGCCGCGCAGGACGACTCTCGCGCCGGACTACCCGGCGGCGCACGATCCCAACGTCTCCGCCGGCGGAATCACCCCTGATCAGGTCACTCCAGTAACGTCCAGCGGCCCCCACCGCTCGGGCAGCGGTAGCCACTCGTCCGGGCACTCCGGTGGGTACACCCCCGGCCCGTCGACCTACTCAGCACCTCCCGGAGCGGCCGGCTACCACGCGCCGCCTCCGCCGGGGCACTCGACGACCGGCGTGAACACGTCCGCGGCGAATGACAGCACAAGTGCCGCATTTGCAGGGCCGACCCAGACGCCGGGTGGGCCCGGATCGTCGTCGTGGCAGGCGCCTGGTGGGGCTGGGGTCAATGGGCCCGGCGCCGGAGGTAGTTCGTTCACGCCTGGCTTCGGGCCCGTCGGCGGTTTCGGCGGCGGTGGTGGCTTCGGACCGGGCGGCAGCCGAGGCGGCTTCGGGCCCGGTGGCAGCGGCAGCAGCTTCGGCCCCGGTGGCGGTGGTGCCTCGAGCGGTGGTGCGGCCGGGATGGGACGCGGCGTCGGAGCCGGCGCAGGCACTGGAGCCGGTGCCCTGGGCGAGAGTGCGGGTGCCGCGCGGCCCGGTGGGATGGGTGCGGCCGGCGCGAAGGGCCAGCCCGGCATGGGCGGCATGGGTGCCGGCGGTGCCAAGGGGGGCAAGGGGCCCGAGGACGAGGAGCATCAGCGCAAGATCCTCCTGTCCGAAGAGGACCCGGACTCCATCTTCGGCGGCTACGACGGCGACAAGCCCACGCCACCGGTGATCGGCGCGTAGGAAAGCCGAGGGCGGTCGGCAGGTGGCCGGCCGCCCTACCGAGGCGGGTGATCTTGGGGCGGAAGCGCCGTCGTGGACGTTTGGACCCTGTTAAAGTCACCTAGCGAAGCGGAACTTGAACAGAGGGTAGGCCGCACCCGAACTGGAGCGGCCCGTGCGGGGAGGCACGGCAGCGATGCCAGACGGACGAAGTGGCGAACGCCCGCTTTCCGATGGCAAGCAACAGGAACGACGTGCTGATCCCGTCGACGCCGGCTGCCGAAGCCTGACACAGGGGGAGTGAGAAAGTGCTGCGCAAGCCGGTGGAGTTGAGCCTGCAGACGTACGAGGTGCTGCTCGAGCGGCTCAACCTCGGTGACATCCACCCGACGCTCGTGCGCGGGGCGTTGTGGTACTCGCCGGACGAGCGGAAGCAGTTGGCGGCCGACACGGACGCGGAGCTGAACCGGCGGTGGCTCGTCCGCGGAGGTCGGCTCGATGACGACTTCGTCGAGGTGCTGCGCCTGCTGCAGCGCCCAGGGGTCGAGTACTACTCGTGGGTGAAGTCGGACAAGGGTGAGCGGACCGTGCGCGCCGCGGGGAGTGGGCGGGATGCGGTGACCGTGGTGGCGGTCGATCAGGTGCTGTACATCGCGCCGTGTTCGGCGGAGGCGTTGGCGCGGGAGTTCGCGTTGCTGCTGCCGGAGGCGCCGCCGGCGCGGATCGCGTCGTTGAATTGTTCGGATGCGGACTTCAACGCGATCAAGAGCGGCGTGATTCCGAGCAAAACGAGCCCGAGTATTCGCGACGCCAAACAGGTGGTGCAGTGGCTGCGGGCGCCGAAGACGTATTTCGGGCGGCTGTACGTCGCGGTCAGGGACAGCCGGGGAAAGCGTTTGCGGAATGAGAATCCGCCGGGCTGGATCGACACGGAGCAGGGGCGGATCCTGTTCGGGGTGGACAAGTCCGGGTGGATCAGCCTGGCCGGGGCGGGGCCGCAGGACCTCGTGAAGAAGGTGCAGCAGCTGGAGAACGAGCTGCGCAGCGGGCGATGACGGTGGCCGCGCGTCCCTGAGCTGAACAGCAGTGTGGCCGCCTCCCCGTGGGGAAGCGGCCACACCGGCGAATCAAGCGTTCGGGCTCAGGACCCGGGCCAGGAACTCCTTCGTGCGCTGGTGTTTCGGGTCGCCGATTACCTGGTCCGGGGGGCCGGCCTCGACGACCACGCCGCCGTCCATGAAGAGGACCTTGTCGGCCACCTCGCGGGCGAACTGCATTTCGTGGGTGACCACGACCATGGTCATGCCGTCTTTGGCTAGTTGGCGCATGACGCCCAGGACGTCGCCGACGAGTTCCGGGTCCAGGGCGGACGTGGGCTCGTCGAAGAGCATCAGTTTGGGCTGCATGGCCAGGGCGCGGGCGATGGCGACGCGTTGTTGCTGGCCGCCGGAGAGCTGGGCCGGGTACGAAGCCGCTTTGTCCGCCAGGCCGACGCGGTCGAGGAGTTCCAGGGCGCGCTGGCGAACCTCGGAGCGGGGTTCACGGCGGACCTGGACTGGGGCCTCCATGACATTCTCGAGCGCGGTCATGTGGGGAAAGAGGTTGAAGCGCTGGAACACCATGCCGATGTCCTTGCGCTGTAAGGCGACCTCTTTTTCCCGCAGTTCGTGGAGCTTGTCGCCTCGTTGCCGGTAGCCGACGAGGACGCCGTCGACGTACAAACGTCCTGCGTCGATTTTCTCGAGGTGGTTGATGCAGCGCAGAAGCGTCGATTTGCCGGAGCCCGACGGGCCGATGAGGCACAACACTTCACGTTCGTGCACCTCGAGGTCGATGCCTTTCAGCACGTCCAACGAACCGAAGCTCTTGCAGATTTTCTGCGCGGAAACGACCGCGGTCATGCGACACCACCGCCGCCGCCCTGGCCGCCGCCGCCCTGGCCGAACCGGAAGCCGAGCATTCGTGAACCCCACCTGTTCTTTTCGGCGACCGCGCGCGATGTCCCTCGTGCGAATCGCTTTTCGATCTGCAGCTGGATGATCGTGAGGATCGACGTCATGATCAGGTACCAGATCACCGCCACCAGCAGCAGTGGAATGGTCTTGAAGTTCTGCGCGTAGATGGTCTGCACCGCGACCATCAGCTCGAAGTACCCGATCACGACCACCAGCGACGTGGTCTTGAGCATCGAGATCGTCTCGTTGCCCGTCGGCGGGATGATCACGCGCATCGCCTGCGGAAGAATGATGCGCCGCAAGGTGGTCGTGCGCTTCATTCCCAGGGCGGACGACGCTTCGAGCTGGCCGGAGTCGATCGACTGGATGCCACCACGCACGATCTCCGCCATGTATGCGGCTTCGTTCAGCCCGAGGCCCAGCAGCGAAGCCGTGAACTGGTTGATCAGCGTGTTGGTGTCCCAGGAGACGAACTCCGGGCCGAACGGAATGCCCAGACCCAGCCGCGGGTACGCGAACGCCAGGAAGTTCCAGAACACCAGCTGAGTGATCAGCGGGGTACCGCGGAACAACCAGACGTAGATGCCCGCGGCACCCTTCATCAGCGGGTTCGGCGAAAGGCGCATAACCGCGAGCAGCACGCCACCGACGATGCCGATGAGCATCGAAATCACCGTCAGGATCAACGTGTTCTGCAGACCGCGCAGCACACGGTCGTTGAACATGTAATCCCAGACAGTCGGCCAGTCCAAGTTGACGTTGGTGACGACGCTGCGGACGACGATGAAGGCCAGGAAAAGAATGATCACCCCGGCCACCCAGCGCCCGTAGTGGCGCACTGGGACGGCCTTGATCGGCGTGGTGTCTACGGGCGTCTCCTCAGTGGGAGGCGCGTCGAAGAAACTGGACACGAGAACTACGTCCTATCTACGGCCTCAGGAAGCCGGGTTGATCTCCGACGTGGTCACCGCGCCCGTACCGGACAGACCCCACTTGTCGAGGATCTTCTTGTACGTGCCGTCGTCGATCAGCGCCTGCACGGCCTGCTGAACGGCCTTCGTGTAGTCGCCGCTGTCCTTCTTGAGCACGATGCCGTAGGGCGCGGTGTCGTACGGCGCGCCGACGACGTCCAGCAGCCCGCCGGTCTGCTTCACGGCGTAGTCGATCACCGGGGAGTCGGCCAGCTCGCCCTGCACGCGCTTGGCGGTGAGTGCCAGGTTCACATCGGTCTGGGCCTGCAGCTGCGTGACCTCGATGGCCGGCTTGCCCGCCTTGGTGCAGGCATCCGAGCGCGTCTGCAGGTCGTCGACCTGCGTGGTGCCCTTCTGCACGCCCATCTTCTTGCCGCAGAGGTCGTCGAGGTTCAGGCCGTCCGGGTTGCCCTTCAGGACGGCGAGCGACGTGCCTGCCTTGTAGTAGCTGACCATGTCGACCGTCTGCAGCCGCTCGGGGTTGATGCTGAACGACGACATCGCGAGCTCGTACTTGCCGGCCTGGATGCCGGGGATGATGCCGTCGAAGGCGGAGTTCTGGAACTCCATCTTCAGCCCCAGCTTCTGGCCGATGGCGGTGCCCAGGTCGACGTCGAAGCCGCTGACTTTGCCGCCCTCGTCCTGGAACTCGTTGGGCGGGTAGCTCTGGTCCTGGCCGACCAGGATCTTGCCGTCGCTGGTGACCGAAGCCGGCACCATCGCGGCGAGCTTGTCGTCCTTGGTCACGGCCGGGATGTCCGACGAGCCTCCAGGAGCCGCAGCCGATGAGCTGCCGCTCCCCGCATCGCCCGCGCCACTGCCGCCCGCGCCGCAGGCCATGGTCAGGCCGACCAGCGCGAAAGCCGGGAGAAGGGCGAGCGCCTTCATCTGGTGTCCTCGGGCCACTTCGTCACTCCTCGTAGTTATCAACTGTCGAGAGCACGCATATTGCCACTCGTAAGCGGGTAAGCACAGCACCTGTACGTTACGGCGCAGTTTCACCCTATGCAGTCGTGACTCCCGGTGTCAGCTGAGACGCGAACAGTATGTGGTCCAAACCACAGGGCGTCTACAGTGGAGTGCCCGCGGTTGGGAAAGTCCCGGCACCAGCCAACCGGCGCCGGGACTTTTCACCACGGCCTCAGCTGCGCGCGTGCGCGTCCAGGATGTGCGCAACGGCTTCCGTGACCTGCTGGGCGTAGTCCAGGTTCAGCCACTCGTCCGGCACGTGGATGTTCGAGTCGGCGCCGCACGCGCCCGTGACGAGGAACTGCGCCTGCGGGTACTTCTCGCCCAGCAAGCCCATGAACGGGATCGAGCCGCCCATGCCGGCGGCGCGGTGGGGGCGGCCGAAGACCTCGTCGCTGACGCGGCGCAGCGCGGCCGAGAGCCACGGCGCCTCTTCGGGCGCGTTCCAGCCGTTCTCGGCCTGCGCGTCTTCGTGGATGGTCACCGAAGCGCCATACGGCACGTCGGTGGTCAGCACGCGCTTCACCGCGGCCAATGCCGGACCTGCCTCGGCCGTCGGCGGCAGGCGGAAGCTCAGCGTGAGCGTGGTGCTCTCGCGCAGCACGTTGCCGGCGTTGGCGGGCAGCGGGAAGCCGTCGGCGCCGATGATCGACAGCGTGGGCCGCCAGTAGTTGTTCAGCAGCAGCTCCAGCGCGTCTTCCGACATCGTCCGGCCGCCACTGACCAGCGGGAACGCGGTCTGCAGCTTCTCGGGCGCCACCTCGGCCACGGCCTCGATCTCGGCCAGGCGGCTCGCCGGCACCTCGACGTTGAGCTCCGCGAGCTTGATCTCACCCGTCTCGCCGCTCTCGATGCGCTCCAGCAGCTGCCGCAGCACGCGGAACGACGAAGCGACCACGCCGCTGGCCAGGCCGGAGTGCTGGGCCGTCGCCAGCAGCTGCACGGTGACGGTGAGGTGCAGCATGCCGCGCAGGCTCGTGGTCAGCCACAGCCGCTCGTAGTCCATGCCGCCCGCGTCGAGGCAGACGACGAGGCCGACCTCGCCGAGCCGCGCGCTCAAGTGCTCCACGTACGCGGGCAGGTCGGGGCTGCCCGACTCCTCACCCGTCTCCAGCAGCACCACGGTGTGCGCGTGCTCGCCGCCGGCCGCGCGCACGGCCTCCAGCGCGGACACGGCCGCGTAGCCGGAGTAGCCGTCGTCGACGGAGCCGCGGCCGTAGAGGCGGCCGTCGCGGATCACCGGCGTCCACGGGTCCAGGCCCTCGGACCAGCCGCCGACCGGGGGCTGCTTGTCGAGGTGGCCGTACATCAGCACGGTCGGCTTGCCCGTGGCGCCCGCGGTGGCGGGCACGTCCACGAACAGCACCGGGGAACGTCCCTCGAGCTGCACGACCTCGATCGACACGCCCGGCAGGTCGCGCCCGGCGATGAACGTCTTCACGTGTTCGACGGCCGCGGCGAGGTGACCGCTCGCGGCCCAGTCCGCGTCGAACGCCGGGGACAACGCCGGGATCGCGACGAGCCCGGACAGGCTCGGCACGACCTCGTTGATCCACGTCGAGACGACGGTTTCACGTACGGATTTCTGTTCCACGACGGCCATCCTGCCACGGTGACCGACGTCACGACCGCTGCCGAGTTCGTGAAACCCGACACCCGGACGCGGCCGGTGCCCACCCGGTGACGCCTGGTGGGCAGTGGTGCGGATTCCCGATCATCGTTCGTCCCATACTCGGAGTTCCCAGCGTTTTGCCTGTTCAGGCGCCCGGATCTCAGCAACAAATCAGCATCCGCGGCTCACCATCGCACCGGGCTTCGTGCCAGGATGGCGGCGAGAACCGTCAACGCCGACGGTGGCCAGGCGCCCCGAATCCGGGGCGCAGGTCCCCGCCGGTGCAGTCGCTGTGGCCGCCACAAGCGGCCACCACGGCGCCGACACCGAGGAGATACAGCGCATGCCGTCCGAACAGTGGACGCACCCGGAACCTGGAGACGGGCCCGCCGCCGTAGCGGCCAAGCCCTCACCCGAACAGGTGATCGCGGGTCTGCGAGCAACGAGCGAAGGTGGCGCTGAGCTGACTCAGCTGCTCACCCCCGAAGGTCAGCGAATCCCGTCGCCGCAGTTCGACAAGTACGTCGCGGACGTCGACGACGAGGTGCTGAAGAACCTGTATCGCGACATGGTGCTGGTGCGCCGCGCCGACCGCGAGGCCAACGCGATGCAGCGCCAGGGGCAGCTGGGGATCTGGGTCCCGCTGCTGGGCCAGGAGGCCGCGCAGATCGGCTCCGGCCGCGCTCTGAAGCCCACCGACATGGCGTTCCCGAGCTACCGCGAGCACGGCGTCGCGTACACGCGCGGCGTGGACCTGCGTGAGCTGCTCGGCATCTTCCGGTGCACGGACCAGGGCGGCTGGGACTTCGCCGCCCACCGCTTCCACCCGTACACGATCGTCATCGGCAACCAGGTGCTCAACGCCGCCGGTTACGCGATGGGGCAGAAGTTCGAGGGCAGGGTTGGAAACACAGACGGCGACGGCAATCCTTCTGACACTGACGAAGCCACCATCTGCTACTTCGGCGACGGCGCCACTTCGCAGGGCGACGTGCACGAAGGCTTCGTCTGGGCCGCCGTCTACGACGCGCCGCTGGTCTTCTTCTGCCAGAACAACCAGTGGGCTATCTCGGAGCCGACCGAGCGCCAGTCGCGCCTGCCGCTGTACCAGCGCGCCCGCGGCTACGGCTTCCCCGGCATCCGCGTGGACGGCAACGACGTGCTCGCCTGCCTCGCCGTCACCCGGTGGGCGCTGGAGGAGTGCCGGCACGGCAACGGCCCGGTGCTGATCGAGGCCTTCACCTACCGGATGGACGCCCACACCACCACCGACGACCCGACCCGCTACCGGCTCTCCGACGAGCTGGAGGAGTGGAAGCTCAAGGACCCGATCGAGCGCGTGCGCGCCTACCTCGCGCGCGGCGGCGGTGCGGACCACGACTTCTTCGACCAGGTTCAGGCCGAAGCCGACGAGTTCGCGACGCAGCTTCGCGACTACACGTTCAACATGCCGGAGCCGCCGCCCGAGCGGATCTTCGCCAACGTCTACGCCGAGCCGTCGCCGGTTCTCGACGCGGAGCGGGAAGAGTTCCTGTCCTACTTGGACGGTTTTGCCACGGCGGGTGAGCACTGATGGCAGACCTGCAGAAGCTCACGATCGGCAAGGCCATCAACCTCGGCCTGCGCCGCGCGATGGAAGAGGACCCGAAGGTCCTGATCATGGGTGAGGACGTCGGCAAGCTCGGCGGCGTCTTCCGCATCACCGACGGCCTGCAGAAGGACTTCGGTGAGCAGCGCGTGCTCGACACGCCGCTGGCCGAGTCGGGCATCATCGGCACTGCCGTTGGCCTGGCCGTGCGCGGGTTCCGGCCCGTGTGCGAGATCCAGTTCGAGGGCTTCATCTTCCCCGGGTTCGACCAGATCTCGTCGCAGCTGGCGAAGCTGCATTACCGCACGCAGGGCAAGATCAAGATGCCCGTGGTGATCCGCGTGCCGTTCGGCGGCGGGATCGGCGCGGTGGAGCACCACTCGGAGTCGCCTGAGTCGCTGTTCTCGCACATCGCCGGCCTGAAGGTCGTCTCGGTCTCCAACGCGGTCGACGCCTACTGGGGCATCCAGGAGGCCATCCGCTCCGACGACCCGATCCTCTTCTTCGAGCCCAAGAAGCTCTACCACTCGGGCGCGCTGAAGATGGAGGTCGACACCGACACCTCACCGGGCCGCGTGTTCCGCTCGCGCGTGGTGCGCGAGGGGACCACCGCGACCGTCGTCGCCTACGGTCCGTCGGTGAAGGTGGCGCTCGACGCCGCCGCGGCCGCCGAGGACGAGGGCAAGTCGCTGGAGGTCATCGACCTGCGCACGCTCTCGCCGCTCGACCTGGATCCGGTGTTCGCGTCGGTGCGCAAGACCGGCCGGCTGATCGCCGTGAGCGAGGCGCCGTCCGAGTCGTCGCTGACCTCGGAGATCGCGGCCCGTGTGCAGCAGGAATGCTTCTACTCGCTGGAGTCCCCCGTCCTGCGCGTCGCCGGTTTCGACACGCCGTACCCGCCGGCCAAGCTCGAGGAGCACTACCTCCCCGACCTGGACCGGGTGCTGCACGCCGTCGACCGCTCGCTGAACTGGTAAGGGGGAACCCGCTGAAATGCCTGAGTACAAACAGTTCCCCTTGTCGGACACGGCAGAGGGGCTGACCGAGGCCGACATCCTCGCCTGGCACGTGAAGCCGGGCGACGCGGTCACGGTCAACCAGATCGTGGTCGAGGTCGAGACGGCCAAGGCTGCTGTCGAACTCCCGATCCCGTGGGCCGGGGTGATCACCGAGCTGCTCGTCGAGGTGGGGCAGACGGTCGAGGTCGGGGCTCCGTTGCTGACCTTGGACGTGGATCCTGATGGCAAGTCCGCACCGGCTCCCGCTGCCGCTCCAGTTGAGGCTGCGGCCGAGGAGGAGATGAAGCCGCTGGTCGGCTACGGCTCCAAGGCTGTGGCGACGAAGCGGCGGGCGCGTAAGGGTTCGGCGCCGGCTGCCCCTGCGGTCGCTGTCGCTGCTCCACCGGCTCCTGCGCCCGTGGCTCCGGTCGCAGCGGCTCCGGCTCCGGTGGCTCCCGCGGGTGGTTATGTGCCGCTGGCCAAACCGCCGGTGCGCAAGCTCGCCAAGGACCTCGGCATCGACCTGTACGCGCTCACCGGCACGGCCGACGGTGGTGTCATCACGCGCGAGGACGTCGAACGCGCGGCCAACGGCTCGGCGCCCGCGGCCACAGAGTCCACAGTGTCCACAGCGGACAGTATGGAGACTGTGGACGCCGGTTACGACGCCGCCACCCGCGAACGGCGTGTGCCGATCAAGGGCGTCCGCAAGGCCACCGCCGCCGCGATGGTCCAGAGCGCCTACACCGCACCGCACGTCACGGAGTTCCTGACCGTCGACGTCACGCCGATGATGGAGCTGCGCGAGAAGCTCAAGTCCTCGCGTGAGTTCAGCGGCGTGAAGCTGACGCCGCTCGCGTTCGCCGCCAAGGCCGTGTGCCTCGCGGCGAAGCGCACGCCCGACGTCAACGCGGTGTGGGACGAGGCGGCGCAGGAGATCGTCTACAAGGACTACGTGCACCTGGGCATCGCCGCGGCGACCCCGCGCGGGCTCGTGGTGCCGAAGATCTTCGACGCCGACGCGATGTCGCTCAAGCAGCTGGCCGTCGCGCTGACCGAGCTCACCGACGTCGCACGCGAGGGCAAGACCACGCCCGCGGCGATGGCGAACGGCACGTTCACGATCACCAACGTCGGCGTCTTCGGCGTCGACACGGGCACGCCCATCATCAACCCGGGTGAGTCGGCGATCCTGGCGGTCGGCGCGATCCGCGACACCCCCTGGGTCGTGGACGGCGAGATCAAGGTCCGCAAGGTGATGCAGCTGTCGCTGAGCTTCGACCACCGCGTGGTCGACGGCCAGCAGGGTTCGGAGTTCCTCGCCGACGTCGGCGCCCTGCTCGCCGACCCGGCCGTGGCGATCACCTACTGATTCGTTCCGGCACGGTTGCGGCCCGGTGGTTTCCGGGCCGCAACCGCTTCACCGGATCCTGCGCCACAGCCCGCGCAGGACCCCACCCTCGCTTCGATCGCCGTCGGCCGACGCCGGCGCGCGGCCATTTCGTCCAGCAGGCGGCCGAGTTCCCGCTGCTAGTCGACGAGCAGCGCCTTCACCAGCTCGTGGCGCAGCGCCGGATCGAGGTCGGCGTAGTGCGCGAACGCGGCTTCCCGGTATTTTCGAGCCGACACCAGGAACAGGTCACGGTCGGACGCGGTGATGAGCCCTTCGGCCAGCAGTTGCTGCAGCCGCGCCGCAGCCGGCTCCTCCACGACGGTGCGCACGAGCCCCTCCAGCTCTTCCGTGCCGGTCATCGCCGCCGCCGGTCGGCCCTGATCTCGGCTTCCGCGGTCACCTCGGCGATGTTGAGCGCCACCCGGATCTCCTGGCGCTTGACCACGACCTTGCGGTGCGCCGTGGCGGCGAGCTCCACCGCCTTCTCCAGCGGCCGGCGCTCGACCTCGGCGCCGGTCCTCCTGATCAGTTCGGTCATCACAGTTCCTCTCTAGCTTCGGAGCAGCCGGGCGAGTTCCTGCGTCAGCTCCGCCGCCAGTGCCTCGGCGTGACCGAGCGCACGAGCGCGGCCGTCGGGAACCCGAGAGCCTGGGCGATCGCGCCGACCACGACCTCCGCGAGATCGGCACTCCCGCTCGCCGGCAGATTCCCATTCGCGTACTGAACCTCGAACGGCACATTCCGGCCGCTCGGCACCAACTCGTCTCCCGCCAAGATTCACCGCTCCGTTCAGAAAACCAGGTCCACGGTGAAGAGATCGAGCCGGCTGTCCCGGTGACCACCACGCGCTTTGCGTTGCCTGCTCAGCAAACCGGTGATCGGCACGGCGAGCAGCCGGCGCGCCGTCCGGCCCGCGCCCGAGGCACCCTTGAGCGACTCGAACACGGTGACGAGCAGCCATTTGACGAGGGGAACAATGATGAACTTGGCAATTCCGATCGCGACGAAAAACCACCAGAGAGCGAGGAGAAATTCGAGCAGCACACTCCACACGGAGCCGTTTTCACGCGCACCGGCACCACCTACCTCGGTTACGCCCGTCAGCGAGGCGGCTCATCCTCGGGATGAATGGGGGGTGGGGTTATTTTTCATCCTCGCGCGGAGAGAATCGTTGTGGTATTGCGGATAGCATTTGGAGACCTGGCGACGCGCTCCACGACCAGCGCCGACACCGTCCGCCCGAGCGCACGCTCGGCAGCCGGGCGGTGCCCGTCGTCGAGCTGGGCCAGGAGCTCGCGGTCCTCGTCCTCGGCCGACAGGATCCGGGCGACCACCTCGGCGAGCCACTCCGGCGCGGCGAGCTCGGCGTCGCCGTAGCTGTCGGGGGTGTAGGTCTTGGCCGAGACGACGCCGATCACCTCGCCGGTGTGCGTGCGGCGCATCGGGACGACGAGCGCGTCGGCCGAGCGGCGTTCCTTGTCGCCCCAAGGGATGCCGCGGTTGAGGACGGCGCCGTCGTCCGTGCGGTAGGCGTAGGAACGGTTGTGGGCACGCACCCAGCCCGTGGGGCCTTCGGGGTTGACCGGCCGGACGCCCGGGAGCGCGTATTCGGCGCCGTCGTACTGGTAGGCGTAGAGCACGTGGCCGGCGTCGCGGAAGAGGGCGACGAAGAACGCGTCCAGCCTCAGCACACCACCGACGACCTCGCGCAGCTTCGCGTACAGCGCGTGGTGGCTCTTCTCGGCCTCGGCGGACAGGACCTCGCGCGCCTGGCGCAGGCGTCCCGCGGTGGGCTCGTCGAACGGCTTGCCGCGCACCGGCACTCCTCGGGTCGGTGGATGTGCCTCCCTAAGTCGACGGCACGTCGCATCGTGTTACCGAGTTGACGGAGTGAGCACTCACTCCGTACCTTGGTCGGCATGGAGACGAGGAAACGTGCGCCGGGGATGGCGCCCGACGACCGCCGCCGGATGATCGTGCGCGCGGTGCTCCCGCTGGTCGTGGAACACGGCCGCGGGGTCACCACCGCGCAGATCGCCCGCGCGGCCGGCATCGGCGAGGGCACCATCTTCCGCGTGTTCACCGACAAGGACGAGCTGTTCGACGCGTGTGTGGAAGCCGCGCTCGACCCGGGGGAGGCGTTGGAGATGATCGGGGAGATCCCGAGCGAGCTGCCGTTGGAGAAACGGCTGGTGGAAGCCGTCGAAGCGCTGACCGCGCACCTGCAGCGGCTGGGTGCCGTGATGGGCGCCGCCCGGGCCGGCCGGACGCGCCCGGAGGAGGTACGCAACCGCAAGTCGGTGACCGGCGACAGCCGGCGCGAGTCGTTCGAGGCGATGCACCGCGCTGTTCGTGAGCTGTTCGTCCCGGACGCCGACCGGCTGCGGCTGCCCGTGGACAAGGCCGCCACTCTGTTCGTGAGCATGCTGTTCACGCACGGCCGGGCGCTGCCCGATGCGCCGAAGACCACCGAGCTGATCGACGTCTTCCTCCACGGCGCGGTGTCCGCGTGATCCCAGGCGGATTCATGCCGGGCGGGCGGCCCGGCGGCCGGCGGCGCATGGCGTCGACGGTGCCGGACAGCGGCTTGACTGGACCGGTCGACATCCCGGAACCCCCGCAGCCGGACCAGCCGAAGGACCTGAAGTCGCGGTTCAACCGGATGAGGACGTCGGTGTCCGGCACCGTCCGCGGCCTGCCGAAGGTCGCGCGGCTGACGTGGCAGGCCAGCCCGACGCTCACGATCCTGCTGGCGTTGGTCACGCTGGTGTCCGGCCTCCTGCCGACGGCCACGGCGTACATCGCGAAGCTGCTCCTGGACGCCGTGGTCGCCGCCATCCAGCACAAGGGCTCGCTCGGCGACATCGTGCGGATCACGCTGTTCCAGTTCGCCGTGCTGGCCGCCACCGCGATCAGCAGCGCGATCACGTCGATCGCGCAGACGCTCCTGCAGGAGCGGATGACGCTGACGATTCGCCACCAGGTCATGGACCACGCGAGCAAGCTGCAGCTGGCGTACTTCGAGGGCTCCACGTCGTACGACATGCTGCGCCAGGCCGCACAGGAAGCGCCAGCGCGGCCGTTGTCGATGATGACGTCAGCGCTGGGCCTGGTGCGCACGGCGATCACGTTCTCGAGCATGATCGCGCTGCTGGTGTCGATCAGCCCGCTGCTGGCGCTGGTGGCGCTGCTCGCGCCGATCCCGGCGTTCATCTCGCAGTCGAAGTACGGGTCGCGCGCGTTCTGGCTGACGTTCATGATGTCGCCGATCAAGCGGCGCATGGATTACCTGTCTTCGCTGGTCACGACGGATACGTACGCGAAGGAGACCAAGCTGTTCGGCCTCGGGCCGTACTTCGTGGAGCGGTTCCGGCAGCTCGGCGTGGTGTCGTATGAACGCCAGCGGCGGCTGACGGTTCGCCGCAACGTGAGCTCGACGTCGTGGGGACTGCTGTCGACGCTGGCCGGCTCGGCGATCGCGTTGTACATCGCGTTGGAGGCCGTCGGCGGACGTCTGACGCTGGGTGACCTGGCGCTGTACACGGCGGCGGCGACGTCGGTGCAGGCTTCGGTTTCGGGGCTGTTCACGGCGTTTTCGGGGATGTACGAGAACAATCTGTACCTGGACACGTTGTACCGGTTCCTGGACACTTCGCCCGAGATCGTCGCGCCGGCCACGCCGCTCCCGATTCCGTCCACTGTGGAGGGACACATCCGGTTCGAGTCGGTGAGCTTCACCTACCCGGGCGCCGAGGAACCTGCGCTGGACGGGGTATCGTTCGAGATCCGCCCGGGCGAGACGGTGGCGGTGGTCGGCCGCAACGGCGCGGGCAAGTCGACGCTGTTCAAGCTGTTGTGCCGGTTGTACGACCCCACCGGCGGCCGCATCCTGCTCGACGGCGTGGACATCCGCTCGTACGATCCGGACGAGCTGCGCACCCAGATCAGCGCGATGTTCCAGGACTACGTGACGTATCAGGGAACGGCCGCGGAGAACATCGGCCTGGGCGACCTCCACCGGCTGGTGGACCGTCCCCACATCGAGGACTCCGCCCGCCGCGCCGGCGCCGACGAACGCATCGAACGCCTGCCGTCAGGTTACGACTCGCCGTTGGGCCGCTGGTTCGACCAGGGCGTCTCGCTGTCCGGCGGCGAGTGGCAGAAGATCGCCCTCGCTCGCGCGTTCCAGCGTGAGGCCCCGATACTGATCCTCGACGAACCGACGTCGGCCCTCGACGCCCAGGCCGAACACGACCTGTTCACTCGCCTGCGCTCCCTGGCCGCCGGCCGGACCACGCTGTACATCTCGCACCGGTTCTCGACGGTTCGGCAGGCCGAGCGGATTTTGTTGCTGGACCACGGCAAGGTCGCGGAATACGGCACGCACGAGGAGCTGATGGCGGCCGAGGCCGGATACGCGGAACTGTTCACCTTGCAGGCGCAGGCCTATCTAGTGTGACGGGCATGCTGGTTCAGACGAGGGGGCTCGGCGTCACGGCGGGTCCGGCGGTGTTTTTCGAGCAGCTGGACCTGGCCGTCGACGCCGGCGAGTGCCTGGTCGTGACGGGCGCGAACGGTTCCGGCAAGTCGACGCTGCTGCGCTGCCTCTACGGTGCGCAGGCGCCGACGTCCGGCACCGTCTCCGTCTGCGGGCGCGCGCCGGACGAACGGTCGGCCCCGTTCCGGCGGCGCGTCTCGGCGGTGCTGGACGACTCGGCGTTGTTCGACGAGCTGACCTCGCGGCAGCACCTGGACCTGGTGGGCCGTTCGTTCGGCGGGCCGTGCGCGGTGCCGCCCTCGCTGGCCTCGCGCGCGGACGTGCCCGCCGGCGACCTTTCCGCGGGCCAGCGCCGGCGGCTGCTGTTGCACGCGGCGGTCGCGCGGCCGCATTCGGTGCTGCTGCTGGACGAACCGGAGCGTGCGCTGGACTCGACGGGGCGCGCCGGGCTGGCCGACCTGGTGTCGACGAGCTTGTCGTCCGGCGCGGCCGTGGTGGTGGCGAGCCACGACGCGGCGTTGGTCGAGGCTGTGGCTGATTACGTGGTCGAGCTGTGAAGAGGTCGGGGGTCCTCGCGCTGGTGACCGGCGTGGCCCAGTGAAACGGTTGGGCTCCCGGCCGCTGCGTGTTGGTGTCCGGCGCGGCAACCTCGCCGCCTCGTTGAAACGGCCCGACGTCCTGCTCGGCCTGTTCATCGCGCTGGGCCTGCTCGGCTCGCCGCTCTACAACACCGCACTCGTGCGGTCGCAACTCATCGGCGACGCGGCGGTCGGGCCGCACGGCAGCGTCGCCGTCCTGTGCGCCGGCCTCGCCCTCGCGTGGCGCGCGACCCTGCGGCGCGGCCACGTGTGGGCCGACCCGGCGTCGCTGACCTGGGCGGACTTCGACGGCGGCCGCTCGCGTGAGCTGCGCCGGCGGGTGGGGGCGGGCTGGGCCACGCGGTTCGCGACGGCTGCGGACCTGGACGGCCACCGCGAACGCGTGCTGCGCCGGCGGCTGCTGGCGGGTTGGGCCACGCGATTCGCGACGACCGCGGACCTCGACTACCGCCGCGAGAACGCGCTGCACCGACGGCTACTGGCCCGCCGGGCCACGCGGTTCGCGACGGTCACCGACTCCGACGGCCGCCGCGAGGGCCCGCTGCACCGACGACTGCTCGCAGGCTGGGCCACACGATTCGCCACGGTCACCGACTCCGACAGCCACCGCGAGCGCGTACTGCGCCGACGGCTACTGGCCGGCTGGGCCACGCGGTTCGCGACGGTCGCGTACTTCTTCGTCGTCGCCGGGGTGCTCATCGGCTTTCCGCCGGACGTGGTGGGACCGCTCGCGCTGTCCGTCGCCGTGGCGGCGCTGGCTCTGGTGACGGCCCGCCGCCGGCCCTTGTGCGGCGAGGCCGTGCTGCCGCTCGCGCCGGCCGTCCTGGGCGTTTTCCCTGACACTCCACTGTGGATATTCGCGGCGGTGGCCGCGGCCGCCGCCTTCCTGCTGGCCTGGTCACCACCCCTTTCCCCGAGGCGCGACACCCTCGTGCGCCACTTCCGCGAACGCCTGGTGCGCCGCACGTCGACGGCGTTCCTCGACGTGTGGGCCCTGCTGCCCGCCGGCCGCCCCGTCCGCTGGCGCCGCGCGTTAGACGGTCGCTTCATCCTCACGCGATACGTCGTGACGGGGACTCTCGCGCGCCGCCACGCGCTGGGCCTGCCGGTGCTCCTGGCACTCGCCGTGACCGCGACCCACACGACGTTCCCGGGCGTGACGTCGGTTTGGCTGCTCGGGCTCGGCTCCTACCTGGCGTTGCTGCCGTTCGCCGCGCCGATCGCGCAGCTGCACCGCGTGCCGGGCCTGCGCCGCTGGCTCGACGCGTCGGAGCCGCGCCTGCGGCTGGTGATGGCTTCGGTGCTGGTCGCGCTGGCGGCCTGCTGGACGGCCGCGGTGACGCTGCTCGGCGTCCCGGTGACACTCGGCTCGCTGGCCGCCGTGGTGGTGGCCGCGTACTCCGTGGTGCGGACCGTCACGCGCGGTCCGCTCGAGTTCTCGTCGATGGGGCTGGTGCTCTACGAGGGCGTCCTCATTCCCACCGGTTTGCTGCGACAGCTCGCCCGTGGCCCTGACCTGCTGATAATTGGGCTGCTGCTCTGCGGGCTGCTGCCTTAGGATTCACGCGGTGAAGCGGCGCGTCCTCGTCCTCGGCCCCTCCGGCAGCGGCAAATCCACCCTCGCCCGGCGCCTCGGCGCGGTGCTGGACGTGCCCGTCACCCACCTCGACCAGCTGTACTGGCGCCCCGGCTGGGTGCCGGCGCCGCCCGAGGAGTTCCGCGCCGCGCAGGCCGCCGCCGTCGCCACGGACGGCTGGATTATCGAGGGCAACTACAGCTCCAGCTTCGACCTGCGCCTGCCGCTGGCCGACACCGTCGTGTTCCTCGACGTTCCCCGCACGACCAGCCTGCGCCGCGTCCTGCTGCGCCATCTGCGCGAACGCGGCCGCGACACCCAGGCCCCCGGCTGCGTCTCGAAGCTCGACGGCGCGTTTGTCAGGTGGATCTGGAACTGGCCGCGTACCCACCGCAGCCGCCTCTTGGCGTCGATGGCCGCGGACGCTCCGCAGGCCCGCCACCACCTGTTGAGTACTCGCGCGGACGTCGCGGCTTTCCTGGCTTCGGCCTAGCCGTCTCGCGGACCGGGAGAAAATCGGACAGCTCGTTCGTTGAGAGGGTATGGCTGTCGCGTTCCTGCTCTACGTCATCGCCGAGGTCGCCGCGATCTGGGCCGTCGGCTCCCTGGTGGGCGTCCTCGGCACGATCGCGCTGCTCATCGCGGGCGCCTTCGTGGGCTCCTGGCTCGCCCGCCGCGAGGGCGGCAAGGCCATGCGCGCCTTCGTCACCAAGGCCCAATCCGGCCGCCCCGCCGACAAAGAACTGACCGACGGCATGCTCATCGCGGTGGGCGGCATCCTGATCATGGTGCCTGGGTTTGTGAGCGACCTGCTGGGGCTGTTCGTGCTGCTGCCGCCGTCGCGGGCGCTCGTGCGCCGGTGGTGGCTGCGTCGGGCTGAGAAGCGCGCGGTTCGGTTCGCCAACCAGCGCCGGGGTCCGGTGATGGTGGTGGACAGCGAAGTTGTGGCGGAGGATCCTCGGCCGACCACCCATCCGGTGATCGAGGGGCGGATCGTCGAGGGCTGACGTACGCGCGAGCCGGCCGGTGCCACAATGGCCGCCGTGGAGAGTCTGAACACCACCTCCGCGGTGCGCGCCCGCATGAGCAAGCAGAAGTCCCGCGACACCGGGATCGAAATCGCCTTGCGCAAGATCCTTCATGCCGCCGGCTACCGCTACCGCGTACACCGCCGTCCGATCACCGGCGTTCGCCGTGAAGCCGACCTGGTGTTCGGCCCCGCCCGCGTCGCGGTCTTCGTGGACGGCTGCTTCTGGCACGGCTGCCCCGACCATGCCACGTGGCCCAAGAACAACGCCGACTTCTGGCGCACGAAAATCGAAACCAACCGCCGCCGCGACGCCGACACCGACAGCCGCCTCCACGACGCCGGCTGGCTCTCCGTCCGCATCTGGGAACACGAAACCGCCGAAAGCGCCGCGGACCGCGTGATCACCACAGTCCGCGACCGGCGCTCGAAGCCTTAGCCCGGTCCTTGGCCAAGCCTTCAACGCCCTTACGGGTTTCCTTCCAACTCTGCTTGACGCACCAATCCAGCACCGCGTCGTCGAGATCCTTGTCCAGCGCGGCCGCAAGAACGTGGGCTGCCAGCCGCGGGGGGATCGCGTTACCGATCTGCTGAGCGACGCCACGCCCCGACCACGGGTAGTCATAGGGGAAGGTCTGCAGCTTGCCTGCTTCGTGATCGGTGAAGCGTTCCGGCAGTCCCTTGCCCCGGCCGACCAGACGGTTGCGTGAGACCTTTCCAGTGACGGTGAAGGCAGGCTGAGTCGACAGCCTCTCCCCCGCAACTTCGGATCGCCGCCTGTCCCGTAGTTGGACACGACTTTGAACTGCTCCGACCAGCCGAGCGCCTCGCCCATGGTCTTCCACTGACGCAGGCGCTGATCGCCTTCCCCGCGGGCTTTGCCCTTGTAAAAGCGCCGGTGGGTGGGCTGGGGCAGTTTCGCCTCGCCGTTCAGCTGCGCGATCATGATCGCCCTGCGACGGGTTTGTGGAACGCCGAACTCCTCGGTGTGAAGGATCCCGCAGGCGACACTGTAGTCGCGTTTCCTCAACACATCGGCGAAAGCCATCCACACGGGCAGCACCGCCGGGACCTGCTCGAGCACGATCGCGTCGTAGGGGACACCGGCATCAAGGGCCCATCTGAGTGGCACCAGGACCAGACCGGTGCGCTCGTCGTCCAATGTTTCGAGCTCGCGAGTCACATCTTTGCCGTCACCGATCTGGCGAACGAACGACAGGACCTGGTCGAGCGCCTTCCGCCCCTTGCCGTTCCCTGCCACGGTGTACGTCTGACAGGGCGGCCCGCCGGTCAACACTCGGGCCTGCGGGTAGTTGGCAGGCTTCGATTCGCGCACGTCGCACTGCTTGGTGAGCAGGCCGGCGCTCTTGCGAGTGGCGCAAGCGTCGTCGTCCCATTCGACGCCGGCCACAGTGACGTTCAACCAGTGCGCGGCTACGTCGAGACCACCAGGACCGGCGAAGAGGTCCACCATCTCGACCTGCTCAGACGAAGGCGAGGGCGGCTGTCCGTCGGTCATGAGACGGAAGTCTATAAGCCGGGTACGACAGTTCGAACGAGTGCCGAACCCGACACGCCGGCCAGTGCTTCACTCCGCGCTCATGCCGGCGTGACACGTTCGTGACCACACGGAGTAACAAAGGCGGCCGCCCGTGCGACGACCCGTCACGGAGCGCGTTGCGTTGCGAAGGGCGCCACCCCTGTCAGGGGTCGCTCTTCGAACATTCCTGACGGGGCCGCCGACAGGTCCTACCGTGGATCAAGTCGGCGCGGACCGTCGGCGCGACCGGACACGCAGATGGAGGATCGGTGACCGACAAGTTCGACCAGCAGTACGCGACGTTCCTCGACCTGGTGGACACGGGCACCCCGGAGAGCGCGCTCAAGAGGATGGAGCTGGTCGGAGCTCCCGAGGACCTCCTGCAGCAGATCGCCGAACGACACGAGCAGGAGACGATCAGAGTCAGGGAGCGGGAAGAACCGCGAAGCGTCGTCGTCGACAACCGGCTTACCTGGTATACGGGTCCGCGGCCGAAGGACCGGTGCTGGCCGGCGCTGGAAGATCTGTTGCGGGACTCGGGCTGGTCGGACAAGAGTCTCGAAGACCTCGACGGCGCCTCGACCAAGGTGGTGTCGCTGCTGAGCCATCCGCGGGAGCGGACGTTTTCGACCAAGGGTCTGGTCGTCGGCTACGTCCAGTCGGGCAAGACCACCAACTTCACCGCCGTTGCGGCGAAAGCGGCTGACCGCGGCTACAAGCTCTTCATTGTCCTCGCCGGCATCCACAACGGTTTGCGCAGGCAGACTCAGCTTCGGCTCGTCGAGCAGCTGGTAAAGCCGAACCCCTCACGGTGGCACCAGCTAACCGACCCGGACAAGGACTTCACGCCACCCGCCAACGCCGCGTCCTACTTGGCCGACAGCAGCAAGCAGTACGTCCTGTGCGTGATCAAGAAGAACCCCCGAGTCCTCGAAAAGTTCTCGGCGTGGCTCGAAACGGCCTCGGAGTACTTGGCCGACTGTCCTGCATTGATCATCGACGACGAGGCCGACCAGGCCACGGTCGCCACCGAAACGATCAACCCGCTCATCATCGAGATCCTCGGCCGGCTACCGAAATCCGCGTACGTGGGCTACACCGCGACTCCGTTCGCGAACCTCCTGATCGATCCGTCGGCCCAGAACCTCTACCCCGAGCACTTCATCGTCAACCTGCCCAAACCGCAGGGACATTTCGGCACCGAGGTGCTGTTCGGCCGAGACGTGATGGACGGGGAAGACCCCGAGGACGTCTTCGACGGGTACGACATGATCCGCGAGGTCCCCGACTCCGAAGTGGACCTGGTGCGCCCGAGCTCGCGCGCCGACGCCGACGGCTTCCACCCGATCATCACAGAATCGCTGCGCACCGCGATCCGCTACTTCTGGCTCAGCACCGCTGCGCGCCGAATTCGCAAGACGGGCAACCCGCACTCCACGATGCTGGTGCACACCAGCGTCAACACCGCGGTCCACAACAGCTTCGAGCGCCCGCTGGCCAAGCTCCGCGACGAGAACGAAACGCTGCTCCGCGGGGGCGACACCCGGCTTCTCGACGAACTGCGCGAGCTCTGGGAGAAGGAAACTTCGAGGGTGCCGGCAGAATTGTTCGGCGAGCAGCAAGTACCGTTCGACGAGCTGGTGCCGCTGCTGCCCGGCGTGCTGCACGACTGCCGGATCATCATGGACAACTCGGGCAGCAAGGACCGTCTGGACTACGAGAACGGCTCGGTCGTCGCGATCGCGGTCGGCGGCAACACCCTCTCCCGAGGCCTCACGCTCGAGGGTCTGACCGTGAGTTTCTTCGTGCGTTCGGTGTCCGCGTACGACACGCTGCTGCAGATGGGGCGGTGGTTCGGCTTCCGCAACGGCTACGCCGATCTACCCCGGATCTGGATGACCGACGAGCTGCGCGACTGGTTCCGCCACATCGCGACGGTCGAGAGCGAGATGCGCCGTGACATCGACGTCTACATGGTCGAGGACAAGACGCCGACGACATTCGCCGTCCGCCTGCGCACTCACCCATCGTTGCGCGTGACGGCTGCCGCCAAGATGACCAACGCGGTGCCGTCCGCGTCGGCGTACGGCGGCAAGCGGGTTCAGACCCGGTACTTCCACACCGACCACGAGTGGCTTGCCACCAACCAGGCGGCAGCTCGTAAGCTGGTCGAGAAGGCCGCGCTGGAGGCCGGCCCCGACACGTCGGTGACCGACGGAAATCATCTTGTCCGCGGAGTTCCACACGACCTTGTGACCGATTTCCTCCGCGAGTACCAGTTCGACGCAAGGTCGCAGGAGTGCGACTCGAAGCTGCTGACCGAGTACATCGCCAAGCGCATCGGCAAGTCGGGGGCGCTGCGAAGGTGGAACATCGCACTGATCGGTGGGTCGGCGGGCAAGGGCTCTACCCCAAAGGCGTTCACTTTTGCCGACCACTTCACCGTTCGCATGGTCACCCGTTCAGCGTTGGAGGGCGACGACCCCACCTCTGTCGACATCAAGACGCTCATGAGCCGTCGAGACGCTGCAATCGATCTTGACACTTCGTCGGTACGTGGTGAGTTGACCGAGCAGATGATTTTTGCGCTCCGACTGCAGCAAAGCCCCGAGACCGCATTGCTGGCGCTCTACGCGATCGACAAGGACTCCCAGCCGAAGGAATCGAAGGCTGAAGCCCGCGTCCCTCGCCGCGCGCTGAACGCGGCGGCCGATGTCATCGGCGTCGGGCTCGTCTTCCCCGCGCCCTCGTCGACGGATTCGACGGTCGAGTGGCAGTACGTGGCCACGAACCTGTCGAAGGTCCGCATCGAAGAGGAAGACCTGAGCGCCCTCGACGCGGTGGACGACTGATGTCCGCACTGTTGCGGAAGGTCGTCGACGACCATTGGGAACACCTCGAAGAGAAGCACGTGTCCGGCCCGGAGCACGTGCGCACATCCGATCTCCCGGTGGCGACGCCGCTGGGCCCGGTACTCGCGGCCGTGGACCACGTGGGAAACCGCCATGTGCTCGTGCCGTTGACCGCGCACCAGCACGTCCGGCCGGACCGAGGTGGAGCTGCGCTGACGGTTCGCGAACGGCCGCTCGAGAACGGCGAAGTCTACGAGCGGTACGCCGATCTCGGTTGCCTCCGCAGGGATCTCGACGAGGTGTTCACCGGCCTCGTCGCCGACATCCTGGCCGCCGTCGAAGAAGCGCCCGAGCGACCGCTGAAAGCGCTCTACACGGTCCTGGCCCGGTGGCGGGCCCTGTTCCAGCATTCGCCGGCACCGCTGACCGCCGACCGGCTGGCAGGGCTATTCGGCGAACTCGTGGTGCTCAACGAGTTGCTCGCCGGAGAGAGCACGGCGGTCGACTTCTGGACGGGCCCCTCCGGCCACCGACACGACTTCCTGGTCGGGACGCAGGGCATCGAGGTGAAGACCTCCACCGCCACGACCGACCGGAAGGTCCGCATCCACGGCGTCGAGCAGCTCCTGCCCCCGCCGCACGGAGACCTCGACCTGGTGTGGGTCCGGCTCGAACGAGTTGCGGAGCAGGGTCGGACGATCGCCGATCTGGTCGAGGATGCGCGCCGGGCCGGCGACGACGACAACGCGCTGCTCTTCAAGCTCGCCGAAGCCGGCTACCGCCCGGCCGACGCGGACCTCTACCGGGAAGTGCACTTCACCGTTCGCGAACAACGCTGGTACGAGGTCGGCGAAGACTTCCCGCGCATTGACCCTTCGTCGGCGCCGGCGGGGATCTCCGATCTCGACTACACCCTCGACCTCGATCAACAGCAGCCGCAGGTCACGGACGACCCCGGCATCCGCGATCGGATCATTCGGATCACCCAGGAGAACAAGTGACCGAACCAGCCTGGCACTCCCAGACGTTCCCGCCCGAAGGCGCGAGCGCAGCCGAGGGGATCCGCAACCAGCTCGGCAGGCCCGAGCTGGACCTGCTGACGATCCTCGTGCGCGAGTCCGCCCAGAACAGCTGGGATGCGCGAACCGGCGACACCACGGTCGACTACCACCTCGACCTGAAGGTCGTGAGCCCGGCGCACGCGCCGGCGTGGCGGGAACTGCTCACCCGACGCGTCCCCGCCCACGAGAACCTGCCGCTCCGGCAGGCGATCTCGAGCCCGGCGATCCGCGTCCTGACGGTCTCGGACCGCGGAACGACCGGCCTGGGCGGCCCGACCCGCGCGGACAACGCGGTGGTCGAGAACCACGACTTCGTGTCCTTCATCCGGAACATCGGCGAGCCGCGGGACACAGAGCTCGGCGGCGGTACCTACGGCTTCGGCAAAGGTATCTTCTATCTCCTGAGCAAGCCCGGGACCGTGCTCGTCCACACGCGATGCAAGGTCCCGGGCGGGTTCGAGACGCGGTTGATGGGCTGTGCGCTCTGGAAGAGCTATGCGGAGGGCGAAGGTCTGTCCGGACGGCGGTACACCGGTCGCCACTGGTGGGGCGCTGCCTCTGCGGACGGCGTGGTCGAGCCACTCGTCGGTGCGGAAGCCGACGCCGTCGCGGAACGACTGGGGCTGCGCGCCTTCGGCAGTCAGGAGACCGGTACGACCGTCGTCGTCATCGACCCCGACCTCGGTGAGCGGGAAATCCAGGAGGCCGGGGAGTACCTCGCCGAGACGATCGCCTGGAACCTCTGGCCGAAGATGCTGACCGGATCCGACGGTGGCATTCCTCCGATGCGGTTCTCGGTGCAGTGCGACGGAATCACTGTGCCTGTCCCGGATCCCCGCGAGACCACGCCACTGGACATGTTCGTCGCGGCGCACGAGGCGATGCAGTCGGACGCGGACCACAAGGAACTGCGCTGCTACAACCCCAAGGCGAAGCTCGGCAACCTGGGGCTCGAGAAGCGCTTCGTTTCGCCGTTCGCCGAAACTCCGGCCGGTGTGGCCGCGGGCATCGGCAGCACCGTGCACCACGTCTGCCTGATGCGGACCGCGGAGTTGGTGGTCACCTATCACGCCGGTCCCAAGCCACCTGCGGAATACGTGTCGTACGCCGGTGTCTTCCGTGCCGACGCCGAGCTCGACAGCGCCTTCGCCGCCTCCGAACCGCCGACGCACGACGCCTGGCACTGGCAGTCCCTCGAAGGACGAGACAAGACTTTCGTCAAGACGACTTTCACGCGCATCAAGGAACACGTCGAAGAACTGATCGATGTGGACGGCCGTGTCAAGACAGGATCGTCCGAGATCGCTTTGGGCGCAGCCAGCCGCACCTTCTCGGACCTCGTCGCGGGCTCCTGGGGCATCGGCGGCGCGTCCGACTATCGACAGGAGTTCAAGCCGGTCGCTCCCGCCGCCGAGACCGGCGCCTCCCAGCGTTCCGGCGACCTGTTCGACTCCGGTGCAGGCGGAGACGCCGGGGCGAGCTCGACACAGGGTCCGGGCGTCGATCCTGAGCCCGGCTCGTCGAACGGACGGCGGCCCCGGGTGGAGTACCTCGATTCGCCGTCTTACGAGATCCGAGCCGGGCACCTCGTGTTGATCCAGGCGTTCCGGATCGCCACACCCGGCCTGCATCGGTGCGTCGCCGATCTCGGTGTCGCGTTGGCCGGCACCAGCAGTCGCGAAACTGATCCGCCGCGGGGAGCCGACGAACCGCAGTTCTTCGGTTGGGAAGGTCCGGACGGTGCGCTTCGCACCGAGCCGAGCCAAGTCCTCGAAGGCAGCGACGACGTATGGCGCGTCTTGGTCCGACCGGCACCGGACACGACTACCGAGATCACGGTGACCGCCCGGCGTGAGGAGGCGCTTCGATGAGCACCCAGGCTCCGCCGTACCGCACGGCACCGTATGGCTCGGTCGTTCCCGGACCGTGGCAGTGGCTCATCGACGACGTCCCGACTGAGTTGCCGGACGCCTTGCCGGACTGGGACTACCGGACGGACCTCTCGTTGCGGCAGTCGGTCACCGTCGACGTGGGTCTCGTGCGGCAGGCCACCGGCCTCCCGCCCTCGGCGAAGCTCACGCTGGCCATGGTCTGGACCGCATCCGGGTCAGGGCTGAAAGCCGCCGGTGACCGCATCACCCTTCCCGAGTCGGGTATCGCCAACGTGGAGCTCGGCGCGGTGCTGCAGGGAATCCAGCTCGGCGGCGTGCTCAAGCTGGAAACGACGTTGGTGCTCGCCGAATACTCCGAGGCCGGCGCCCTGGCCTCGCCCCGACGGGCCGGCTCCATCCTGTGGTCGAGTGACTACAGCACGCGCCTCCAGGGCGACGCACCGCTCTTCCCGATCGCTGTGGTCGATTTCTCCAAGACCCAGTACCCCCAAGGCGCCGGCTGGCACGTGGAAATCGGCGGTGACTTCGAGACGGCCACCATGGGCGCGCTGCTCCTGCTGGTGAACGAACGCAAACAGGTACTCGTCGACGCCCTGCGGAACGCGGCCAAGCCGCGGGCCGTGGATCGCGTGGTGCTCTCCACGGTCCACACTGACGTCGCACGCACGCTGATCGAATACGCGCTTCAGGACCAGGACTTCAGTCTGGAGGCCGACTACGGTGAGGAAAGCATCGGCAGCACGCTGCAGGCTCTCGTCGCGCGGTTCTTCCCCGGCCAGAGCGTGACCCACCTGCGCCGGACCCGGGACCAGTCACCGACCACGTTCGCCACCGAGCTGCAGCACGCCGTTCGGATCTTCGAGGAGTCCTGATGAGCGTCCTGTTCCCGCGCTTGCTGCCCCGCCAGGCGCAAGCGTTGTACGACCAGTACAAGTCGCTGACGATCGAGGAGCTCGAACAGCAGGTCGCGCTGCGCCACGACTCCGCCGTCTACGCCGCGACAGGCGGTGACCGCGTCCGGGAGAAGGACCTCGAGAAACTCCGTCAGACCATCGTCGTCGCGGCGCGCGAGGCGGGATTCCCGGGCCGATCGACGACGAACGATCGAACGGACTTCGATCGGAAAGTCGCGGAGCTGTTGCACCGGACGCTGGGGCTGGCGCCTGCGGAAGCAGCCGCACGGGACATCTGGGCGTTCCTCGCGCTCGTCGTGCTGCCGGACATCTCCTTCTGGCGGTTCGAGAAGCGGACCGACGAGCGTTTCTTGGCCAAAGACCTCACGCGGCATGTGTTCGGCCGCCTCTGGTGGCGTGCGCACCTGGTCCACGACCCCGACGGCGCCAAGCCGTACGCGGCCCTGAGAATCCTCGGAGAAGCTGCGTTCGACCAGATCTACGCGCGCCGGCGATCACTCGGCGGCAGCCCCCAGCTGGTGCGCTCGATCCTCCGGGTGTGGCACGAGATCGACACCGCCGGAGTGAACGAAACCGATCTGCTCAAGGACTTCCTCAAGCGCTTGCTCCGGCTCGGTGCCTTCATGTCCTTCGAGACTCTCGAAGACGAGCAACTCGCCATCGAAGTGCGCCGCGCCGCGCGCGATTCGCTCCACGCGTTCACCGCGGACCGCGGACCCCGACACGCGCTCAGTTGACGGCTACTCACCAGCTGGGCTTCGGGATGTCGAAGTAGCTCGAAAACCGCACCGCCGGCGCGTACTCGCCCTTGACCTTCACGCGGCCCGTCACGAACATCGCCGCGGGGGCGGAGGTGCCGGTGGCCATGCGGATGAAGTCGTCGACCGAGAGGGTGAGGGTGGTGTCCGGGGTGCGGGACAGGTCGGTGCTGGAGACGCACGCGCCGGATTCGATGACGGTTTGGAAGCGGTCGTAGCCGTCGGCGCCGGTGCCGCCGGAAAAGCGCCAGGAAACGACGAAGTCGACGTGGCGGGCGCGGTCGGCGCGGAAATGCTCGGACATTCTGCGGAAAATTTCGTCGAGGAAGACCGCGCGTAACTCGGGGTGGTCGGCGAGCGCTTTGAGTTGGTCGCGGGAGGCGCGGTGGACGACGTCGACCAGGGCCTGGGTGGTCAGGCTGCTCAGTTCGATGCCGGCGCCCGCGTTTCCGAGCATGTGCAAGGTTTCCAGGACCTGCACGAACTGCGCGGGCGTGAGCTTGCCGACGTCCAGCTTGCGGGCGAAGCCGTTGACCGCGTGCCCCTCGGAGGCGGCGGAACGGGAACGCGAGAATCGGGACACGAAAACGGAGTCTAACGGCTCAGGCGGGCTTCGGGAGGTCGAAATAGCCGATCAAGCCGGCCCCGAATGCGAGGTCGCCTTTCACCTTGATTTTGCCCGTCACGAACAGCACCGCCGGGGTCGCCTGGTGTGTGATGAGGCGGAAGAAGTCGACCGGGGACAAGGTAATCGTGACGCGGGGGCGGGCGCCTTCGACCGTTCGCGAGACCGTGCACGAGCCGCCGGAGATGGCGGTGGCGTAGCGGTCGTAGCCGGCGGCGCCGGCGCCGCCGGAGAGGCGCCAGTGGACGACAGCGTCGAGCGAGCGGGCGCGGTCCTCGCGGAGGTGCGCGCCCATGCGGGCGAAGATCTCGTCGAGGAGGCGTTCGCGCAGGGGGCGCGAGGCGACGACGGCCTCCAGCTGCGCCCGGGAGGCCCGCGAGACGAGCGTGGCGAAGCGGGTCGGGTCGACCTTGGCCAGCGAGAACGCCGGGGAGTCTTCCGACAGGCGCAGGAGCGATTCCAGCAGCCGGCGGAAGTCATCACGGCCGAGTTCGCGGGGGTCGATGGCGTCGGCGACGTTGTTGACGTCGAGGCCGTCGAGCGCGACGCGGTCGAGGGCGTCGAGCAGGGCGGCGCCGCGCAAGCCGGCCACGTCAGAACCGTCTGCCATCACAAGCCCCTTCCGTGATCTTCCAGCAAAGGCTACCCATGAGTAGGTAAGCGGGCAAGCACGCGCCGACCACGGCGGCAGGTACCGTCTCCTGCTGGCGAGAGGGAGGTCGGAGAGTGCCCGACGAAGATCAGCGCCCGCCCGAGCGGGCCCGGCGGCTGCCGCGCGCGGTGCGTGAGCGGCAGATCCTGGACGCCGCCGTGCGCGTGTTCTCCCGCCACGGCTACCACGCGGCCTCGATGGACGAGATCTCCGAAGTCGCCGGCGTCTCCAAGCCGATGATCTACACCTACCTCGGCTCGAAGGAAGACCTCTTCGGCAAGAGCATCCAACGCGAGGCGACGCGCCTGCTCGAGGCCATCCAGGCGGGCGTCCAGCCGGATCTCCCGCCTGACATGCAGCTTTGGCACGGGCTGCGGTCGTTCTACCGCTTCGTCGCCGAGTACCGCGAGTCGTGGACGGTGCTGCACCGCCAAGCGCTGACGGTCGGCGGCACGTTCGCCGCGGAGATCACGGCGATGCGCGGGCGGGCGATCGAGCTGGTCGCCGCGCTGGTGGTGTCCGCGGGAACGCGGAAGGGGCTCGGGGAGCAGGCCGAGTTCTCGGGCGCCGGGTTGGCCGCCGCGCTGGTCGGTGCGGCGGAATCGCTGGCCGACTGGGCGCTGGACCACCCGGAGATCTCCGACGGCGTGCTGGCGTCATGGCTGATGAACCTCGTGTGGCTGGGGTTCAACGACCTGGTCGAAGGCCAGGTCTGGAAACCGCTGCCGGAAACGAACTCAGAGAGCTGAGACCACGCCGTCCAAGTGCGGCTTGGGTTTCCGGGTATTCCACAGCTCGAAAGCCCACCCCTGATCCGTCGGCCAGGCGGTGAAGGCCGCGCGGGCCGGCAGGAGCACCGGCTGCTTGAAGCGGACGTCCACCGTGTACGCGTCGGGCAGGCGGCCCTCGAAGGACGCCAGGGCGTGGGCCTTCGTCCACATGCCGTGGGCGATGGCGCGGGGGAAGCCGAACAGGCGCGCGGTGAGCGGGTGCAGGTGGATGGGGTTGCGGTCGCCCGAGACGTCGGCGTAGCGGCGGCCGGTGTCGCCCGGGACGGTCCACACGGCGGTCGGCGTCGGGGGGACCAAGGCGGCACGCACTCCCGTGGAACCAGCAGAACCACCGCGGCGCAGATAAGTCGACACCTCCGACCACACCAGCTCCGTGCCGACCCAGAGCTCGCTCACCATGTCGAACTGCCGGCCCTTCTCGTGCGGCCGCAAGTTCTCCGCCCGTACGCGCGTGGAGAACGTCTCGCCCAGGGACAACGGGCGCCGGGCCGTGATCGAGTTCGCCACGTGCACCAAGCCCAGCAGCGGGAACGGGAACCCGGGCTCCGTCATCAACGCCATCTGCAGCCCGAACACCAGCATGTGCGGGTAGGTCGCGGGCAGCACATCCGAATACCGGAACCCGCACACCTCCGCGTACGCAGCGACGTGTGCAGAGGAAACCGTGACCGACGGCCGCACCAGCTCCGTGTCCGGCAGCGTCGAGCCGCCGCCGCGGCGCAGCAGAGCCTTCGGGTACAGCGTCGCCAGGCTGGGTGCGCTGGTCAGCTCGCGAACGGACATCGTCACGCCCCCAGCAGGGCCTGGCCGCACACGCGGACCACGTTGCCGTTGACCGCGGCCGACGCCGGGTTGGCGTACCAGGCGATCGTCTCGGCGACGTCGACCGGCAGGCCGCCCTGGCCGAGGCTCGAGAGGCGTCGCCCGGCTTCGCGGATGAACAGCGGGACGGCGGCGGTCATCTTGGTCTCGATGAAACCCGGCGCGACGGCGTTGATCGTGCCGCCGTACTCCGCGAGCTGTGGCGCGCCGACGTTGACCATGCCGATCACGCCGGCCTTCGACGTCGCGTAGTTCGTCTGGCCGACGTTGCCGGCGATGCCCGCGATCGACGAAACGCCGATGATGCGGCCGTTTTCGCGCAGGACCTTGTCGGCCAGCAGCTTGTCGTTCACCGCGAGCTGCGCGGCGAGGTTCACGGTGAGCACGGCGTCCCAGCCGCCCTCGGTCAGGTTGCCGAGGGTTTTGTCGCGCGTGATGCCGGCGTTGTGCACGACGACGTCGACGCCGCCGTGGCGCGTGGTGAGGTACTCGGCGAGCTTGGCCGGCGCGTCGGCCGCCGTGATGTCCAGCTGCAGTGCCGAACCGCCGACGCGATTGGCCACTGTGGACAGCTCCGCGCCCTGCGCCGGGATGTCCAGGGCGACGACGTGGGCGCCGTCGCGGGCGAGCGTCTCCGCGATGGCCTCACCGATGCCGCGCGACGCGCCGGTGACCAGCGCGACCTTGCCGTCCAACGGCTTTTCCCAGTTCGACGGGGCCGCGGCGGAAGTGCCGTGGGTGCCGACGTGGATCACCTGCGCGTCGACGAACGCCGACTTCGCCGACAGCAGGAACCGCACCGTCGACTCGGCCGCGGCTTCGGCGCCTTCGGCCACGTAGACGAGCTGCGCCGTCGCGCCGCGCTTCAGCTCCTTGCCGACGGAGCGGACGAAGCCCTCCAGCGCCCGTTGCGCGATCCGCTCGCGGCCCTCGACCAGCTCGGGCGGCGTGCCGAACACGACGACCCGGCCCGACGGCCCGACCTTGCGAATCACCGGGTGGAAGAAGCGGTAGACCTCGCGCAGATCGGTGGGGTCCTTGATGCCGGTGGCGTCGAAGACGAGGGCGGCGTGGCGTTCTCCCGCGACTTCGAGGACCTCGATCCCCGCCGCGGAGAGCTGACTCTTCAGGGTCTTTTCGAGCCGTCCGCCCGGCGCGGCGCCGAGGAGTGCGGGACCCTCGAGTGCGGGCTGGCCGGCGCGGTAGCGACGCAGCGTGGCGGGGGTGGGCAGGCCGAGCTTCGGCACCACGAACTTCCCCACCGGGGTTTTCGTGAACTGCTGGTACCTGTCAGCCATCGAGCGCCTCCCGTGCCGTCTGCGTCACGTCGCAGTCTAACCTACTCGCTAGTAGGTTACAGTGTGAAAGGGACGACTCAGAGAGGTGGACGCCATGGCGACCAGGAAAACCGCCGCGGTCCGCAAGGTCGCGATCATCGGTGGCAACCGCATCCCCTTCGCGCGGTCGAACGGCCCGTACGCGAAGGCGTCGAACCAGGACATGTTCACCGCCGCGCTCGACGGCCTGGTAAGCCGCTTCGCGCTGCAGGACGAGGTGATCGGCGAGGTCGCCGCGGGCGCGGTGCTCAAGCACTCCAAGGACTTCAACCTCGCACGCGAGAGCGTGCTCGGCAGCCGGCTTTCCGCCGCGACCCCCGCGTCCGACGTCCAGATGGCGTGCGGCACGGGGTTGCAGGCCGTGATCAACGTGGCGCACAAGATCTCGCTGGGGGAGATCGACTCCGCCATCGCGGGTGGCGTGGACACGACGAGTGACGCTCCGCTGGCCGTGAACGCCGACCTGCGCAAGATCCTCGTGCAGCTCAACTCCGCGAAGACGCTGGGCGACCGGCTCAAGCTCCTCACGAAGCTGCGGCCGGGCCAGATCGTGCCCGAGATCCCGCGCAACGCCGAGCCGCGCACCGCTCTGTCGATGGGTGAGCACGCGGCGCAAACGGCGAAGGTCTGGGACGTCACGCGCGAGGCGCAGGACGAGCTCGCCGCCGCCAGCCACCAGCACCTCGCCGCCGCGTACGACCGCGGTTTCTTCGACGACCTCGTGACGCCGTTCCTCAAGCTGGCCAAGGACCAGAACCTGCGGCCGGATTCCAGCGTCGAGAAGCTCGCCAAGCTCAAGCCCGTCTACGGCGGCGCCGACGGCACCATGACGGCCGGCAACTCGACGCCGCTGACCGACGGCGCGTCGACCGTGCTGCTCGCGACGGACGAGTGGGCGAAGGCGCACAACCTGCCCGTGCAGGCGTACCTGACGTTCTCGCAGACGGCGGCCGTCGACTACGTCCACGGCGCCGAGGGGCTGCTGATGGCGCCCGCGTATGCAGTGCCGCGGATGCTGGAGCGCGCGGGACTTTCCTTGCAGGACTTCGACTTCTACGAGATCCACGAGGCGTTCGCGTCGCAGGTGTTGGCAACGTTGAAGGCGTGGGAGGACCCGGCGTTCACCAAGGAGAAGCTGGGTCTCGACACGCCGCTGGGCTCGATCGACCGCGCGAAGCTGAACGTCAACGGCTCGTCGCTCGCCGCCGGGCACCCGTTCGCCGCGACGGGCGGTCGGATCGTGGCGACACTGGCGAAGCTGTTGCACGAGAAGGGATCCGGGCGTGGTCTGATCTCGATCTGTGCGGCCGGGGGCCAGGGTGTGACGGCGATTCTGGAGAAGTGAACCCGGGCCCCCGGATCCGCTGTTCAGCTGAGCTGCTTTTCGGCCTTCTTGCTGAGCTTTTCGGCTTGCTTGCCGGCCTTCTTCGCGGCACGGCGGGCGCGCCAGCCGAGCGACGGCTTGCCCGCCGTGTCGCCAGCGGCCAGCAGCAGACCGCCGGCGATGCCCGCGTTCTTGAGAAACTGCACCTGCTGCGCCTGCCGCTCGACGGGGTCCTTGATCTCCCAGAACCGGTGCGCGGCGGCCGTCGTGGGCACGAGCGTGCCCAGCAGCGCGAGCGACGCCAGCCGCGGCGCCTTGCCCGACGCGAGCGCGAGGCCGGCGCCGATCTTCACAGCGGCGTCGATGCGGACGAGCGTCGCGGGGTCACGCGGCACCTGCTCGGGGACGAGACCCTCGACCTTGTCGAACGTCTCGGTGAGGAACGGCTCGATCGCCTTCGCGTGCCCTCGGGTGTCGCGGAGCATGCCGATACCGCCGTAGATGAACATCGACGCGAGCAGTGGACGGGCCACCCGGCGCAGTATCACGGTCGTCGCCTTTCCTGCGAGGTCTTCGGTGCTGGTCGAACCTACAACCGGGATTCCCCGCCGGCCGGTCGCCGAACCGCGCTAGCTTTGCCTAGGTGTCTATCGTGTTTTTACTAGATTTACTTAGAGGGCTTTAGCGGCTCTGGTGACTGTGGCGGCTCTGGTCACTCTGAAGCTTGACTTTGACGCTGCGTCAACTTCTACCGTTGACGGCATGGAGTGGTCGATCCAGGACATCGCCCGAGCGGCGGGCACGACGAGCCGGACGCTGCGGCACTACGACGCCGTCGGCCTGCTCGCGCCCAGCCGCATCGGCGGCAACGGCTACCGCTACTACGACTCCGCCGCCCTGGTGCGGCTCCAGCGGATCCTGTTGCTGCGCGAACTCGGCCTGGGGCTGCCCGCCATCGCCTCCGTCCTCGACGGTGAACGCGACAACGTTGTCGCTTTGTCGACACACCTCGCGTTGCTGGAACAGGAGCGGGCGCGGATCGGGCGGCAGATCGACTCCGTGCGGACCACGTTGAGGAAATTGGAGGGAGGTGAACCACTCATGGCGGAGGAAGTTTTCGACGGCTTCGATCACACGGTGCACGAGGCTGAGGTGACCTCGCGTTGGGGCGCTTCGGCTTACCGCACTGGTGATCAGTGGTGGCGGTCGTTGTCGGCCTCGGAACGTGCGGCGCACCAGCGGGAGCAGGGCGACATCGCGGCTGCTTTCGGGGCGGCGCGGGCTGCGGGGTTGCCGGTTGAGTCTGCCGAGGTGCAGGCCGTCGTGGGCCGGCTCCACGCCTGGTTGCGGCCGGCGGTGAAGACGGTGACGCGCGGGTACTTCGTGGGGTTGGGGCAGTTGTATGTCGACGATCCGCGGTATGGGACCTACGACGCTGATTTCGGCCCCGGCACCGCGGAGTTCATCCGGGACGCGATGCGGATCTACGCAGAACGGAACCTTACGGAGTAGTGCGGCGTCGTAGTGCAGCGGAGTGAGCGCTGGGGGTGGGGATGGTCGGGGCTGCAGACCCGCCCATCCCTCTGGCTTGGGTTGTTCGGTGTGGGTTGGCGAGTGGTCCAGTCGTGCCTGTCGGACTGGCACCAACGGTCCCTTCGCGACAGGTCCAGTGGTGCCCTCGGGCCCGGCGCGAACGGTCCACTCGCGCGGCGCTGTGCCCGCGAACGGTCCACTCGCGCGCCGGGATAGGGGCGAATAGTCCAGTCGTCCCGAGCGACCGGGCACGAACAGTCCATTAGCGCCCGCAGCTGGGAGCGAAGAGTCCGTTCGCGCGGCGGAACCGGTGCACAAGGACCGGTCGCGCAGCGGCGCGGGCGCGAAGAGTCCACTCGCGCATCACACCCGGCGAGAGGAGCCCGTCGGGGACGGCACCGTGCGAACGGCCCAGTCGCACGCGGCTTGGTGTGAGCGGTCCGTTCGCATAGCGGAGCCGGGGCAACGGGACCGATCGCGGAGTCCGGCAGGGGTGAGGGGACCGGCCGTGGGGCGCGCAAAAGCCAAAGCGCAGCGACACGCGCTAGCGGGATATGGCGCAATATCGGGCCCACGCTAGATAGCCCGATACGGTGGCAGAGTGGACCCCATCCGCAATCCGTTCGCGCCCGGGGCCGGGCAGCGGCCGCCCGAGTTGGCGGGGCGGGAGCGTGAGCTGGGGGCGTTCGAGGTGGTCCTGGAGCGCGTCGCGAGGGGGCGGCCGGAGCGGAGTCTGGTGTTGACCGGGCTGCGGGGGGTCGGCAAGACCGTGTTGCTGGGGGAGCTGCGGTCGATGGCCATCCGACACGGGTGGGGCGCCGGGAAGATCGAGGCGCGGCCGGATGCGGAGCTCAGGAGGCCGTTGTCGGCCGCGTTGCACAGGGCGATTCGGGATCTCGCGGTCAGGCACCGGGCGCCGGATCGGGTTGAAGAGGTTCTGGGGGTGCTGAAGGCGTTCGCGTTGAAGGCGAACAAGGCCGATGCGAAGCTGAGGGACCGGTGGCAGCCGGGGATCGAGGCGCCGGCCGCGCAGGGGCGGGCCGATTCCGGGGACATCGAGATCGACCTGGTGGAGCTGTTCACCGACGTCGCTGAGCTCGCGGCCGATGTGGGCACCGGCGTGGCGCTCCTGATCGACGAGATCCAGGACCTGCAGCCCGACGACGTTTCGGCTCTGTGCGCCGCGTGCCATGAGCTGTCGCAGTCCGGGGCGCCGCTCGTGGTGGTCGGGGCGGGGCTGCCGCACGTGCCGGCCGTGCTGAGCGCGTCGAAGTCTTATTCGGAACGGCTGTTCCGCTACGCGCGCATCGATCGTCTCAGCCGTGCGGACGCCGACTTCGCCGTGATGGCGCCGATCGAACGCGAGGAAGCCGGCATCGAGCCCGAGGCGCTCGACGCGCTGTTCGACGCGTCCGGCGGGTACCCGTACTTCATCCAGGCCTACGGCAAAGCCGCGTGGGACGCCGCGCCCTCGGACCCGATCACGGTGAAGGACGTGCAGGTCGCGGCGCCCGAGGCGGAGTCCGAGCTGGCCGTGGGGTTCTTCGGCTCGCGCTACGAACGCGCGACGCCCGCCGAGCGCGAGTACCTGCTCGCGATGGCCGAGCTGACGCAAGGCCGCGACGAGGCCGCCGGGACCGCCGACGTGGCCGTTTACCTGGGGCGCAAGCCCTCCTCGCTGTCGCCGGCGCGCGACAGCCTCATGAAGAAGGGCCTGGTCTACTCCGCCGAACGCGGGCAGATCGCCTTCACGGTGCCCCACTTCGGGCACTACCTGCTCGGCCGCGACTGAGCGCCGCCTTCCGTTCGCTACCGCTCTATGACGCTGCCTAGCGTTTTCTAGCAATAAAGCTATAGATATAGATACACCGCTAGCCCGTTACCTCAAAGTGACCCGGGACACGCGATCTGTCCGGCGTAAACCAGGGTTCTGCCGATGATTCATCGGCAAGTAAGCCACGTCACCGCTGATTCGTTGGCATCCTTGTGAAAAAAGGCGCATACTAGAGACACAACCACCGAGAACCTCCAAAGGGGATGCAGAAACAATGAGCAACATCGCCGCCAAGCTCCGTGCTCGTCGCGCCGAGGCTCGTACTCGCCGGGCACTGAACCGGGCGATCGACACCGCGGCCACCTCGACGGTGCGCCAGGAGCTCATCGCCCTCGCCCAGGCGCGTCAGCCGTTCATGCGCTGACCCAGCCGCAACTGGTTAGTGGGTCACTCACATGAGTGACCTAGACCACAAAGAGCTGTGGGTGTAACGCCGCGCGTCGCGGCATCGATACCCACTACGACCCCGTGATGCTGGCGGACCCCCGACCTGGCAGCATCACGGGGTTTCCATATGTCTGGACCTTTTGTCCGATTCGGCAAAGCCCTTGCGCGAGCCAGCTTGCGGCGCGATGCTTGACTCCGTCAACGAGTTTGTTGAGGTGGTCAATGAACGACGTGAGCCTGGCGGAGCGCGTTGCCACCGTGCGCGCGTTCAACCGCCTGTACACCGGGGTGATCGGCGTCCTCGACGAAGGACCGGCCAACGCCGAGTACTCGCTGAGTGAAGCGCGGGTGCTGTTCGAGGTCGCCCAACAAACCGAGCTCCACGTGAGTGACCTGCGAAAACGCCTTGATCTCGACGGCGGCTACGCGAGCAGGCTGCTCAGCCGGCTCGAAAGCCGCGGCCTGGTCGTCCGGGAACGCAGCGGCGAAGACGCCCGCCGCCAGATCGTCCGCCTGACCGGTGCCGGCCGCGAAGCGTTCGCCGACCTCGACAGCCGCTCGGTCCGCCAGATCGGCGGCCTCCTCGAACGTTTCCCCGACGAAGACCAGCGCCGCCTGCTCGGCGCGATGGGGACCATCACGCAGCTCGTCGGTGAGAAACCCGCCGACCCCACGCTCGTGTTACGCACCCCGCGACCGGGTGACCTCGGCTGGGTGGTCCACCGCCACGGCACCCTCTACGCGCGCGAGTACGGCCTCGACGAACGCTTCGAAGCCCTCGTCGCCCGCGTGGTCGCCGATTTCGCCGACCACCGTGACGACCCGCGCCAGTCCGCCTGGATCGCGGAGCTCGCCGGCGAACGCGTCGGCAGCATCTTCTGCATGCCCAGCGCGGACGAACGCACCGCCAAACTGCGCCTCCTGCTGCTCGAACCGGCCGCGCGCGGCCACGGTGTCGGCAAACGGCTCGTGCACGAGTGCGTCGAGTTCGCCCGCGGCCGCGGCTACGCGGCCATGGAGCTGTGGACGCTCTCGGCCCTCGACGCCGCCCGCGGCATCTACCGCAGCGCCGGGTTCAGGCTGGAACGCGAGGAACCCACCCGCGAGTTCGGCCCGCCGGTCACCGGCGAGATCTGGCGGATGGAGCTCTAGATGTTCGTTGTCTACTGCGCAGTCTGCGACCGCCGCACCCTGCTCGGCGTCGACGAGGTCGAGTGGGTCGAGAACCTCACGCGCGGCGTGATCTCCGTGTCCGGCCACTGCCCGCGCGGCCACGACGTGGTGCTCCTGACCGGCGACGCGTTCACCCCGCACGAGGACCCGCGCTACTTCGGGCCGGCGCCGCGCATCTGGACGAAGCCGATGAACAAGCTGCGCGCCTGGCTGCGCGGCCACTTCGAGGTGAGCCGCGACCTGCCCGGCCCGTTCTACCGCTTCTGACGCCCCATCAGGAAGAACTCCGGGTTCGGCTTCAACGCGGTGAGGTGCGCCAGCCGGTTCGACATCGCGAACAGCGCCGTGATCGCGCCGACGTCCCAGATCTCGTCCTCGGTCAGCCCCGCGTCGCGCGCCGCCTCGAGGTCGGCCTCGCCGAACAGCGCGGAATCCTGCGCGAGCGCCAGCGCGAGGTCGACGATCGCCCGGCCGCGCTCATCCAGCTCCACCTGCCACGGGTTCGCGGCGACCCGGTCGGACAGCTCCGGGTCCTTTGTGCGGATCCGCAGGATCGCCCCGTGCGCGACGATGCAGTAGGTGCAGTGGTTCGCCCCCGACGTCGCGACGACGACCAGCTCGCGCTCCGCCTTCGTCAGCCCGTCTTCGCGCTCCATCAACGCGTCGTGGTAGTCCATGAACGCCCGCAGCTCCGCCGGCCGGTGGCCCAGCGCGCGGAAGATGTTCGGCGTGAAACCGGATTTCTCCGCGATCGCGCCCACGCGGTCACGCAGGTCTTCGGGCAGGTCTTCGAGTTCGGTCACGGGGAACCGGCTGTCGCTCATACCCTCACGGTAACGGGAAATCTGCCACCCGCGGCACCGCGCGTTCACCCGGGTGGAGTTTGCTTACCCCGTGAACTGGACCGCATACGTGGACGGTTACTGCGAACGCCTCGCGCCCGGGCTGTGGGGCGAGCCGCTGAACGACCTCACCAACCTGGCGTTCCTCGTGTCCGCCCTCGCGGTGTGGTGGCGCGCCGACGGGCGGCGGGCCGGGCGGACGCTCGCGGTGCTCGTCGGGCTCGTGTTCCTGGCCAGCACGGTGTTCCACCTGCTCGCGACGCGCTGGGGCGGGGCCGCCGACTCCGGCTTCATCCTCGTGTTCGTGCTCTACTACGCCGCGAAGTTCCCCCAGGTTTTCCTGGGTGTGAGGCCGAAATGGTCCTGGCTCGCGGCGCCCGCGTTCGTGGTGCTCACGGCCGCGCTGGCGGCGCTCGGCGGCGGGCTGTACCTGCCGGCGTTGATCGGGCTGGCGGTGTTCGCGGGCGTGCTCGCGTATGCGCGCGACCCGTATTGGACGCACTTCGCGGTGGCGGGCGCGGTGTTCGCGCTGTCGCTGGCGTTCCGCACCATCGACCGTGTCGTGTGCGGGGACTTCCCCATCGGCACGCATTTCCTGTGGCACCTGCTCAACGCCGTGGTGCTCTACGTGGTGTCGAACGCGATGATCGGCAAAGAGAAAGCCCCCGCACCGAACCCGGTGCGGGGGCCGTCCACAGTGGGCTAAACCGCAGAACTCAGTGCACGCCGATCGGCCGCAGGTTCTTGTCGTGCTCGTCCGCGTGGTAGTCCTCCGGCTGGGTCTCGTCGACGCCGGGGTTCCACTTCGCCGCGTGCGCGATGGCCGAGACGATCACGGCGACCAGCACGTTGGCGATCAGCGCCACGAAGCCCGGGTAGATCTGCACCGTCGCCAGGCCGGTGCCCGACAACGGGTGCCAGCCGAAGATCGACAGGTTGCCCATCGCGAGCGCCGAGCCGCCGAAGTGCAGCTTTCCGTTGGCGGGGTTGGGGATTCCGTACAGCATGATCAGACCCCAGCCCATGCCCACGACCCAGCCGGCGATGAGGCCGGCCTTGTGCAGCCACCGCGTGTACAGCGCGAGCGCGACGGCCGGCAGCGTCTGCAGGATCAGCACGCCGCCGATGAGCTGCAGGTCGATGGAGAACTGCGGGTCGATCAGGATGATCACCAGCACCGCGCCGAGCTTCACGATCAGCGACGCGAGCTTGGCCTGCTTGGCTTCCTGCTTGGGCGTCGCGTTCTTGCGGATGTACTCCTTGTAGATGTTGCGCGTCCACAGGTTCGCCGCGGCGATCGACATGATCGCGGCCGGCACCAGCGCGCCGATGCCGATCGCGGCGAACGCGATGCCGGCGAACCAGTGCGCGAACTGCGAGTCGAACAGCAGCGGGACGATGGTGTTGCCGTCGGGCTTGCCGGTGGCGTTGTTGGTCAGCGGCTTCACGCCGGCGCTGATGGCGACGTACCCGAGCAGCGCCAGCAGGCCGAGCACCAGCGAATACGCGGGCAGGGCGACCATGTTGCGCTTGATCACGTTGCGGCCGCGCGAGGCGAGCACGCTCGTGAGCGAGTGCGGGTAGAGGAACAGCGCGAGCGCCGAGCCCAGGGCCAGCGTGGCGTACTGCAGCTGGTTGGCCGATGTCAGCAAGATCGAGCCCGCCGGCTTGCCCGTGGCCGGGTTCGGCTTCGCGAGCGTGGTGGCCGCCTGGTTGAAGATGTGGTCCCAGCCGCCGAGCTTCGAAGGCAGGTACACGATCGCCACGATGATCACGATGTAGATCAGGATGTCCTTGACGAACGCGATCAGTGCGGGCGCGCGCAGACCCGACTGGTACGTGTACAGCGCCAGGATCAGGAACGCGACCAGCAGCGGCAGGTGCCCGACGATGCCGGAGCCGTTGATGCCCATCGTGCGCAGCACGGCCTCGAGGCCCACCAGCTGCAGCGCGATGTACGGCATGGTCGCGACGATGCCGGTGACGGCGATGAGGAACGCGAGCGTCGGCGAACCGAAGCGGCCGCGCACGAAGTCGGCCGGCGTCACGTAGCCGCGCGAGCGGCTGACGGACCACATGCGCAGCGCCGGCAGCAGCACGATCGGGTAGACGACGATCGTGTAGGGCAGCGCGTACATGCCGAGCGCGCCGGCGCTGAACACCAGCGCGGGCACGGCGACGAACGTGTACGCCGTGTAGAGGTCACCGCCGAGCAGGAACCACGTGATCCACGCGCCGAACTTGCGGCCGCCGAGGCCCCACTCGTCGAGGTGGTCGAGGTTCGCGCCGGCCTTCCAGCGCGACGCGACGAACCCGAGCACGGTGACGAGCGCGAAGAGGATGATGAAGATGGTCAGCTGGACCCACTGGATGGTCATCGGCTCTCACCCTCGTCGAGGTCGTCCACGCTCAGCTTGTCCGGCTCGTCGGTGGTCGGCTCCTTGCGGGTCGCCCAGTAGACGATGCCGGTGCACAGCACGCCGGCGGCGACGAACACGAGCTGGAACCAGTAGAAGAACGGCATTCCGAAGAGCCGGGGACCGTCGAAGTTGAACAACGGCGTGACCAGGATCAACAGCGGGACGATCAGCAACAGGTTCCACGGGCTGAACTGGAACCCGCGCACCCGCCCGTCCGGTTTTGTTGTGGACATCGGGACCTCACCTAACACTCACGCAACACGCGACGGGCCTGACCCTAGAACTTCGGCCACACGGCCGTCACGTGAACGGGACAACGATTTGATCAGCCCAGGTCAACGGCTTGGGAACGGTCTTCGGGGCAGTTTCCAGGGCACTTGCGCCGACGCGGTCAATCCGGCCTTCGGGGAGGAAGTGTCCGGATCCGAGCTGTGGACAACCTCGTGGACAGCTGCCTGGGGGCGGTTTCGGTGTTGGTCTAGGGGCTGTGGGCGGCCGCCTCGGCGTCGCCCAGGTGTTGTGGTTGCGTCGCCCGCGGCGGTTTCCACACCTTGTGCACAGAGTTGTCCACAGGCGGTGGACAACTTTCGACTAGACTGCGGGGCATGGTTCGGGTGCCGTTGACGGACGAAGAGCGCTCCCGCGGTGAGCGCCTCGGGGTGGCGCTGCGCGCGGCCCGCGCGAGCCGCAGCATGGTCGACGTCGCGGCGGAAGCCGGGATCTCGGTGGAAACGCTGCGGAAGATCGAGACCGGGCGCATCCCGACGCCGGCGTTCTTCACGGTCGCGGCGATCGCCGACGCGGTGGGGGTGCCGCTGGACGTGCTGCGGACGGCGTGCGAGGACCCCGAAGCGGACCCGGCGTTCAAGATGTCCCAGGCCAGTTAGGCGCGCAGCTTCGCCAGGATGTGGTCCCGGTCGTTGATGAACGCGCACGCGCGCACCGGGAGGTCGAAGGAGTTCAGGAGCTTCTCGAGGTCCGAGGTCTCGTCCGGGTTGAGCGGCACGTCGGCGATGGTGATGTGGGCGGCGAGGGTGTCGGTGAGCTCTTCCCATTCGCCGGCCCACTGCAGCGTGCGGTAGTGGGCCAGGTCCTCGGGCGGGAGGCGGTCGGACAGCAGGTCGAGCAGGCTGTCGGTGAAGTAGCTGATGCGATTCTCGGCGCGGTCGGCCACCGTGGGGTTCGCGGGGTCGCGCGCGGTGTCCGGGTTGCGGGTCACGCCGTCGCCGGCGACGGGGTATCCCGTGTGGACAAAGCCTTCCGGGTCGACCAGCACCACGACCTGCACGCCGTAGCGTTCGCCGACGCAGCGCCAGCGGCCGTTGTACTGCCGGGTGCGGGGTTCGCTCGGATCGTTGGCGACGTCCTTGATGACCGCGATGATCTGCTCGTCGCTCCAGCCGGATGGGAACTCGCTGGTTGCCCGGCGGCCGGTGCCCGGAGCGTGTCCACCGCCCACGTCAGCTCCTCTCGTCCGGTGGGAGCCTAACCCGCCGGGCGCGGGTCAGCCGAGCAGTGCGAGGGCCGCGATTCCGAGCACCAGGAGGTCGGGTCCGCGGAAGAGCTGGCGGGCGAGGTTGGCGGGCAGCGGACCGGCTGGGGTGTCGACGAATCCGGCGCTGCTGTAGTCGACGGGCTTGCGTGTGACCGTGCGCAACACCGACAGCACAGCCAGTGCGACGGTCACCCACGACAGCGCGTCGACGGACGTGCCGAGCGCCGCGAGCGCGGCCGCGAGCAACGCCGACCACACGACGGCGACGACGGTGAGCACCACACCGTGGGCGACGACGAGCTCGGAATCCGTGGAGCCGAGCCAACGCCGGCGACCAGGGTTGCGCCACAGCACGCCGAGGCCGGCGCCGAACGGGGTCAGCGCGACGTAACCCCCGAGGCCGACGAGCACCGAGCCCGGCAGCGTCGGCACAGCCACGTGCCCCACCGCGACGGCGAGCGCGACGAGCAGCAGCATCCCCGCGTAGCGCGAACGCCCGGCGATGCCCGCGACGGCCAGCCTGAGTGGCGTCGGCCGGCCCAGCGACCACCGGCCCGACGCCGTGGCCTCGGGCAGCATCATCATCGGGTCGAGGAACGTGACGGCGACCGAGCGCAGCACGCGCGCGTTCCAGCCGTCCAGCAGGATCGCGCGGCCCGCGCGGGTGACCGGCTCGCCGCCGAACGACAACGCGACGGCGCACAACAGGATGCCGCCGCCCGCGTACTGCACCGCGATGGGCCCGAGGTCCGCGCCCGCGATCACGATGCCCAGCACGGCCAGCAGCACCGGCCCGGCGGTGTCGACGCGCAACGCCGTGCGCCGCGCGGTGGCGAACACGAGGACCGCACTGCTCACGACCAGGGCGAGCGCCGCGCGCCACAGGTCCAGCGAGCTGCCGCCCACGGCCAGCATCAGCCCGGCGAGGTAGGCGACGACGATCACGAAACCCGTCAGCCCGCCCGCCAGCCGGCTCGCCACCACGCGGCGGCGGTCTACGCGGGCGAAGTCCAGCCAGGTGAGTTCGGCCGGTTCGGTCCAGACGAAGCCCCGCCTGAGCAGGCTTCGCCAGCCGACCGCGCAGCAGAGCGTGACCAGGCCGAGCACGGCGGGGTAGTCCACAGGGGACGGTCCGAAAAGGACTCGGTGCCACGCGTCGGTGCGGAAGAACGCGGTGAAGAGGAAGCCGACACCGAAGATCAGGACGAAGGTGGCGCTGTCGCCGCTGAAGATCCCACCGAAGCGCTTCCGGCCGGGCACGCGGAGGCGGGTACCGAGGGCTACCACGGAAGGGCCCCGCTTTCGGCCGTGTCAACGCTTGCCCGCGCTCGCTCAGCTGTGCGGCGGGGCGGGACGATGAGAGTGGTGGGGTCGCTGAACTGTCGGCCGCGGAGCCGGTGGGAGTGGGCGGCGGCGGAAGCCGACGCACCGACAGCACCGCGCCCGGTAACGACCTGCCTGGCAAGCGCAGCCGCGTAGTCCGGCCTCGATGCGGTCGGCAGAGCAAGGCGACGCCGCGGCAGGTGGGGCACCGCAGTGCGGCGCGAGGCTGCGGTTCCGGCGGCCGGGGGCACCACAGCTCGCGGACGCTGTCGGCCGCGGAGCCGGTGGCAGTGGGTGCCGGCCGAAGCCGACGCACCGACCGCACCGCGCCCGGCAACGACTCGCCCGGCGAGCGCAGTCGCGAGGCGCGAGGCCGCGTGCCAGAGGGACTGGGTCACCACAGTTCGAGGACGCTGTCGGCCGCGTCGAGGAGGGGTTGGTGGTGGGTGGCGACCACGACGGCGGCGCCGGAGGAGGTGGAGCGTTTGATGAGGTCCACGAGCCAGTCCTTGCCCGCGGTGTCGAGGGCACGTTCGGGTTCGTCGAGGAGCAGGACCTTGTGCGGGCGGGCCGTGACGCCGAGGAGCAGGAGGCGGCGGCGCTGGCCGGCGGAGAAGTGGCCGGCGGTGACGCGCGCGCGGTCGGCGAGGCCGGCGTCGGCGAGCAGTGCGTCGAAGTCGCCCAGATCGACACCGAAGGAGCCGGCCAGGAGTTCCAGGTGCTGCATCGGCGTGAGCTCCGCGAAGAAGTCGGAGTCGTCGAACAGCACGGAGACCTTGCGGCGGAAGGCGACGCTGCGTTCGTCGGGCTTCTCGCCGTCGATGTGGACGCGGCCGCGCTGGGGTTCCTGCATGCCGTACAGACAGCGGAGCAGGGTGGACTTGCCGACGCCGTTGGGGCCGACGAGCACGGCGCACTCACCGGGGTCGACGGAGAAGTCCAGGTCGTCGAGCAGCCACAGGTCGCCGGCCTTCACGCCGAGGCCGCGGGCGTCGATGATCATCGGCGGGACCACCGTTGCGCGAAGGCTTGCATGCGGCTCACGCTACCGGGCACCCCCGACGATCTTGGGGCCACCGCAGCACGAAGGGGACGTTCGCACCACAACGGTGCGAACGTCCCCTTCGGACAGAACGTCAGCTGAGGCGCTGGGCCAGCGCGTCGAGCTCGTCACGCAGCGAGGTGGGGACCTCGCCGATCTTCTCGAACCACTCCTCGATCAGCGGCAGCTCCGCGCGCCACTCCTCGGGGTCCACAGCCAGCGCGGCCTCGATGTCGGCAGCCGGCTCGGTGAGGCCCTCGGTGTCGAGGTCCTCGGCGCGCGGCACGAAGCCGATCGGCGTCTCCACGGCGTTGCCCTTGCCCTCGACGCGCTCGAGCACCCACTTGAGCACGCGCGAGTTCTCGCCGAAGCCCGGCCACAGGAAACGGCCGTCGTCGCCGCGGCGGAACCAGTTGACGTAGAAGATCTTCGGCAGCTTGTTGGCGTCGGCGTTCTTGCCCAGCGTCAGCCAGTGCTTGAAGTAGTCACCCGCGTGGTAGCCGAGGAACGGCAGCATCGCCATCGGGTCGCGGCGCACGTTGCCCACCGCGCCGGCCGCGGCCGCCGTGGTCTCCGACGACATCGTGGCGCCCATGAACACGCCGTGCTGCCAGTCGCGAGCCTCGTTCACCAGCGGCACCGTGGTCTTGCGACGGCCGCCGAACAGGATGGCCGAGATCGGCACGCCCTGCGGGTCGTCCCACTCCGGCGCGAGGATCGGGCACTGCGACATCGGCGTGCAGTAGCGCGAGTTCGGGTGCGCGGCCTTCTCCTCGGACGCCGGCGTCCAGTCCTGGTGCTTCCACGACGTGGCGTGCTCGGGCGTGTTCTCCATGCCCTCCCACCAGATGTCACCGTCGTCGGTCAGGGCGACGTTCGTGAAGACCGTGTTGCCCTTCTCGATGGTGCGCATGGCGTTCGGGTTGGTGTGCCAGTCGGTGCCCGGCGCGACGCCGAAGAAGCCGAACTCCGGGTTCACGGCGTAGAGACGGCCGTCTTCACCGAAGCGCATCCACGCGATGTCGTCGCCGAGGGTCTCGGCGCGCCAGCCCGGGATGGTCGGCTGCAGCATCGCGAGGTTGGTCTTGCCGCAGGCGCTCGGGAACGCCGCCGCGACGTAGTGGACCTTGTCCTCCGGCGAGATCAGCTTGAGGATCAGCATGTGCTCGGCGAGCCAGCCCTCGTCGCGCGCCATGACCGAGGCGATGCGCAGCGAGTAGCACTTCTTGCCCAGCAAGGAGTTGCCGCCGTAACCCGAGCCGTAGCTCCAGATCGCGCGCTCCTCGGGGAAGTGCGAGATGTACTTGGTGTCGTTGCAGGGCCAGGCGACGTCCTGCTGGCCCGGCTCGAGCGGCGCGCCCACGGAGTGCAGCGCCGGCACGAAGTCGCGCTCGGTGCCGTCGGGGTTGATGAACTTGTCCAGCGCCGCCTTGCCCGCGCGGGTCATCACGCGCATCGATGCCACGACGTAGGCGAAGTCGGTGATTTCCAGACCCAGCTTGGGGTTCTCGTCGGAGAGCGGACCCATGCAGAACGGGATGACGTACATCGTGCGGCCCCGCATGCACCCGCGGTACAGCTCGGTCATCGTGGCCTTCATCTCGGCGGGCGCGACCCAGTGGTTCGTGGGGCCGGCGTCCTCCTCACGCTGCGAGCAGATGAAGGTCCGATCCTCGACACGAGCGACGTCGCCCGGGTCGGAAGTGGCCCAGTAGGAGTTCGGCTTGGCCTTCAGCTTCACGAAGGTCCCGGCCTCGACCAGCTCGTCGTTGATCTTCGCGGCCTCTTCGTCGGACCCGTCGACCCACACCACGCGGTCCGGGGTGGTCAGCTCGGCGACCTCCCGGACCCAGGACAGCACGCCACTGTGCGTCGTCGGCGCATTGTCCAGTCCGGGGATGGCGACTGCGGTCATCTCTACTCCTGACTTCCGACGACAAATAAGCCCACACGCCGGACCGCGGTGTCCGGGTGCGGGCCTCGTTGCCGGCGACCGAATGGCTTCGCACACCGGGGGTGAGCCGGTGTGCGGGTTTTTGGGATTCCTCGACTGTAGCCGGATGACCGGCAGGTAACCGAGAGCTGACCTGTCGGTTCTCTCACAAGAACGATAAGGGAATCGATTCAGTTGTCACCGGATTGGTCCAGCGCCGGAAATCCTTTCGATGCGGGGTGCCCAATTCGGGCGAAGGTCACCGCGTCCGGAAACGACAACGGGCCCGGCGAGTGCCGGGCCCGTTGTGACGTGAGTTACAAATGGGTCAGTTGGGGCTGATCCATTGTCCGGTTCCCGAATCGATCTTCGCGACACCCGAAAGCAGCTGCGTGCCGTCGCCGCCCCAGATCGAGTCGCTCGCCGGATCGGCCGCGCGGACGCCGGCGCTTTCGGCCTCGGTCCACTGGCCGGCGCCGGTGTGCTCGTAGGTGGTGGTGCTGCCGTCGGCGCCGATCTCCACCGCGACGTCGGCCTCGCCGTCGCCATCGGTGTCGGTGAACGCCATCGTGCCGCCGTCCTTGGTCTCGACGATGGCGGTGTCGTTGTGGCCGTCGTGGTCGGTGTCGATCGTGGCGACGCCGGCGTCGACCTCGCCGTCGGGCAGGTCGGCGTGAATGTGGCCGGTCGTGGAGTCGTCCTGCGAGTGGGTGTCGGTGCCGCCCGGGTGCTCAGCACCGCCGGACTGGACCCACGAGCCGCTCGATTCGTCGTAAACCGCCTGGTCCACGACGTGGCCGGAGCTGTCCAGCACGGCGTACTGGTCGGCGACGCCGTCGCCGTCCGAGTCGATGAACGCCTGCGCTGAGCCGTCGTCGTGCTCCACGATGGCGGTGTCGTTCACGCCGTCGGAGTCGACGTCGTAGTTGACCTCCGCCTGGTAGTCCTGGCCTTCGACGTGGACCGTCATGGCCTCGGGTCCGCTGGCGTCGGTGTCGGTGCCGCCACTCTCGTCGACCCACATGGGAAAAGCCCCCTTTTAGGACCGGGTCTCGCCGGCTGCGTTCTGCTGTCGATCGGTAGGACTCACGTTAGGCCGGTTCGGTTCCGGTCCACAAGCTGATCAACCCCGGTCACGCAGCGTTCGGATGCGCCCGAGCAGCGATTCCGCCCTCGCGTGGCCGTCGGTGGCCTCCTTCAGGCGCTTCGAAACGATCGCGATGTTCTTCGCCCGCTCCTGCGCGCCCATCTTGATCGTGCGGTCCACGTCCTTGAGCTCGGCTTCGATCGCCTCGATGCGGCGGCTCAGCGCCTCGTCGAGCGCCATCGACAGCTGCTGCTCGGCTTCGATGAGCTGCTCGGCCACGAGCTGGTCGAGCGTGGAGCGCGCGTCGGCGATGGCCTCGACCAGCCACTGCTTCATGTGCTGCTTGTCGGCGGCGTGCTTGCGCGTGCGGGCCATCCACCAGCCGGCGCCGAGGCCGATGATGATCGTGGCCGGCAGCACCACCGGGTTCAGGATCGCGACGCCGGCCAGCGGCAACGCGGCGATCTTGCCCGCGCCGACCCCACCCGAGATGCCCATGAACACCAGCAGCTTGTCCTCGGCCGTCGGCGGCTTCTTGTCCGGCGGCCGCAGCACCACGGGCGGCCCGCCGGCCCGCGCGAACTGCGCGCGGATCACGTCGAGCTCCTCGGGGGAGAACAGCTCGGACAGCGCCACGTTGGTCACGTGGTTCAGCCGTTGCGAAAGCAGCATCGAGACCCGCTGCGACGTCGTCTGCAACGCGAGGTCCACCTGCTGCGGCAGCGCGGCCAGCTCGTCTCGCTTCGCCGAGTCGATGCGCTGGCGGAAGTGGGTCTGGGCGTCGCGCATTTCGCGGCTGCTCTCGTGGCCGACCTCCACGCGGGTGCGCTGGATCTCGCCGCGCAGCTTGAGCTGCCAGCCGCGGGTGGACGAACGGCGTTCGGCCTGCAGGTGGTCCCGGCGTTCGCGCAGCTGTTCCGCCTCGGCCTCACCCGCCGAGAGCGCCCGGCTCTCGGCCTGCAGTTTCGCCTTGATCCCGGCCAGCGCGCTCGACAACGCGCGCAGGGTGTTGGCCTCGGCCAGCATCATCGAGCGGCCGACGAGCATTTCCTGCAGCGCGACCTGCACGGCCGCGATGCCCGACTTCTCGCGCAGCATGGCCGCGACCTGCTCGTTCGGCGCTTTCGCGGCCGTCTCGAACACGCGGGCCGAGACGGGGTGGAACACGGCATCGGCGAAGCGCGGCGCGTGCTGAGCCAGCAGCTGGCGGTCGGCCTCGAGGATCTCGCGCCAGCCGCGGTACGCGTCGGTCTTGGCCAGCACGAAGAGCACCGTTTCGACGCGGTCGGCCACGTCGCGGAGGAACTGCAGCTCGGTGGAGGTGAACGGTGCCGACGCGTCGAGCACGAACACCAGCGCCGTCGCGCTCGCCGCCGCCTCGCGGGCCAGTTCGCCGTGCAGCGAGTCGAGGCCGCCGACGCCCGGGGTGTCGACGAGCGTCACGCGCTCCAGCAGCGGCACCGGGCCGGAGACCTCGACGTAGCGCGGCGGGATCTGGCCGGGCGGCAGCTCGTGGGCGGCCGAGACCCAGTTGACCAGCTCGCCCAGCTGGATCGGCACAGGCGCGAGCTGCCCGGGGTAACAGGCCTGCGCGCCCCACTGCTGCGCGTGCTCGAAGACGAGGTACGTGGCCGTGGCGACGTCGGCGTCCACAGGGGACAGTCCCGGGGTCGCGAGCAGCGCGTTGACCAGGGTGCTCTTGCCCCGGTTGGTCTCGCCGACGACCACGACCGACGGTTTCGCCGCGCGCGCCCGCCGCACGTCGTCCACCCACTTGGCGGCCTGCGGGTCGGCGTCGCGGACCACGGCGAGCAGCTGCTCACGCGCGGCCTGGACCTGGGCGGGAAGGCTGGGAGAGGTCACTGGGCTCGCTTCGCGTAGACGGTGACGACGGGCGCGCGCAGCAGCCGCTCGCCCTCGGCGAACCCGATCACCTCGGTCTCGGCGACCACGCCGTCGAGCGCCGGGTCGTCGGTGGGGATCGCGCCGCCGGCCTCGTGGCACGAGGGGTCGAAGCGCTCGCCGTCGGGGCGCAGCGCGGTGACACCGATGTCGGCAAGGCCGTGTTCGAGCCGCTGGACCACGCCGCCGCTGCGGGCGCGGTCGAGCGCGTAGAGGCAGAGCTGGATGAGCGCCTGACGATCGGCCAGCGCGCGTTCGAGATCACCGGGGGCAGCTACGACGTCCACATCCGTGTTCGACGCGGACGTGTCGGTGGTGGTTCCGAGCTCACCGTCGGCGGGTTCCGTGCCGCGGTCGCGGAACCAGGCCACACCCCTCACCCCCAGCTCGACCCGCGGACCACCCGTTCGGCCCGCCGGGATCCCACCAGTCTGGAGCAGATCTTCGCTCCTCGGGCGCGAATCCGGGAGCGCAAACGCTTGCGCACGCCGTCAGGCGAGGTCGCGGATCACCGAGCGCATCGCCTGCTCCAGCGAAGGCACGTCTTCGGCGAAGCGCGACGACACGAGGATCTGGTCCTCGGCCGTCCGGAGCCACACGCGGCCCGCCACGGAGATCTCGATGACCGACAGCCGAAAAGGCCGCGCTCGCCGGCCCAGGTCGACCTCGGTCTCGCGGACGAGCTGCCCCAGCCGGTCGCCCGCCACGATCTGGCGCCGGTAGAACCCCGCGGCCCCCAACGCGGCGTGCAGCGCGGGCCGCCGGGCCTCGGTGAAGTGGCGCGCGGCGGCGGGTGTGAAGTGCTGGATGGCCAGGTCGATGGCCGAGCCGTCGCCGGGAGCGGGCCGGCCGAAGCGGCTGCGCGGCTTCCGCGAACCCGACTCGCCGCGAACGCGGATGAACTCCAGCAGATCGGTCCACCAGTCCGCCCACTGGGCCTGCACGGCGGCGCGGTCGATGGCCGGCGGCACGCGCACCGGCACGGCGGGCTCCACCGGCGGCAGGAGCTGGCCCTCGGCGACGGACAACGCGAGCACGTCCCGGAGGTACAGAGCGATGTCGATCTCCTGCTCGCTCCCCCAGGACGCCCGCCACGAGGTGGTGTTCTCCAGCCGCACGAAATCCACCCTACGCGTGAACGCCGACATTCCTAGGGCATGCGGATCTGTTGCCAGATCAGGAAATAGGCCCGGTGGACCACGTGCGCCACGCGGCTCTGCGCCGGCGTTGCGCCGAATGAGGCAAAGGAGCGCCACCAGCCCGCGCGTTCGAGGGCGTGGGCGGCCAGTTCCGGCCGGGCGGCACCGGGGAGGCCGAGCTGCGCACCGAGGTCGGCGTTGCTGCCGACGCGCAGCACCTCTTCGGCGAGGTCCTCCGGCATGTCGACGGCTCCGGAGGCCACCAGCGTCAACGCTTCCAGCAGCCGCAGCTGGTGCGCCTCCGGTTTGGCGAGCAGGACTTCGATCGCGTCGTGCACGCGCTGGCGTTCGCCGGGATCGCCCGAAGCGTGGGCCAGCGCGGTCACTGACGCGAGCGCCGCGGCGGCCTTGATGCCGTCGGCGCGCGCGGCGAACACGATGGCCAGGCGCTGGCGCACCGCGTCGAGGCCCGACGCGTCGAGCAGCACCCGCCGCAGCGCGCCGGCGGTGATGGCCGGTTCGGCGCGGATCGCGTCGACGGCGCGGCGGACGCCGTAGAGGTCGAGCTTCTCCAGCAGCCGCAACCGGACGCCGGCGGGGACGTCGCACTCCCAGCTGGTGAAGATGTCGGCCGAGATCAGCATGGTCTCGAGGACGTCGTCGTCGAGGTCGGCGAGCTGGTGCAGCACGTCGGCGTCGGCCGAGGTGAAGCCGCCCGACTCGGCGGACTCGGCGATCAGGCCGATCACCGGCAGCACGTCGGCGACGCGCGGCTTGAGCGTGCTCGCCTGCTTTTCCGCCAGCAGCTTCGCCGCCAGCCAGATGTCGCCGCCCGAACCCTCGACCGTCTCCGCGACGATCGTGTCCGCCTTGTTCAGCACCGCGATCGCGTTCACCGGGCCCGCCTCACGGCTCGCGGTAGCGGCGGTGAACGCGGCGAGCGCCTGCTGGTCGTCGGCCCGCACGCCCTGCGTCACCACGTAGAGCACGGCTTCCGCGCCGGCGACGGCGTTGCGGGAGGTGTCGTCGAGGTTGTCCGAACCGGTGTCGTCCTGTGCGGCACCCAGCAGCTGTTCCGTGCGCGAGACGGACGCGGCGTCGAGCGAGCCCAGCCCCGGGGTGTCGATCACGGTCATGCCCTGCAGCACCGCGTTGGTCAGGTACGCCTCGAGGTGCGAGACCTTCTTGATGTCCACACCCAGCTCGGCCGGGATCGACCCGTCGGCGGCGAACGGCAGCACCTGCTTGGTGCCGTCGGTGAACACGACCTCGACGCGGTCGACCGTGCCGTACTGGAAGCGCGTGACCAGGCGCGTGCACTCACCGACATCGGTGGGCGCGACCCGGCGGCCGATCAACGCGTTGACCAGAGTGGACTTGCCCGACTTGATCCGCCCGGCCACGGCCACCTGCAGCGGCGCTGCGAGCCGGCGCTGCACTTCGGCGAACCCGGCGGCCGTGCGCGGCGAGACCTGCGAGGCGAGCCGGTGGCACAAGTTGGCGACCGACATCGACAGCGGGCCCGCGAGGCGCCCCTGCTCCGTCACGGCCCCGCCCCTCTCGTCCACTGGTCCCGCCGGGAAATCGTGCCATGCCACACCACCGCGAGTACGACCGACAGTGCTACCGGAGGATGACGCGATTTGCCCGGCCGCGGACCTAATCTTGTCGGGTGCGACGGCTGAGCCTCTGGATGCGTGCCCACCCCATGGCGGGGGACACGCTGCTCGCCGTGGTCCTGCTGTTCATCGACTTCGTGCTGTTCGTCGGCGGCAGTGTCGGGACCGAGAACCACCCGCCGCCGTGGTTCATCTCGCTGCCGATCGACGTCGCCATGGTGGTGCCGCTGGTGTTCCGGCGGAAGAAACCGCTGGTGTCGGCCTATGTCGTGTACTTCGTCGCCATCGCGCACGGGGCGCTGTCGCTCGGTTTCTCCTCCGCCGCGGCGCTGGCGATGAGCCTGTACTCGATCCTGGTCTACATCGGCCGCAAGCAGGGACTGATCTACGTCGGCGCGCTCGTGCTGCTGACCGGGGTCGAGGTGTTCACCGACAAGTCGACACCGTGGCTGGGCAACGCGCTGTTCACCGCCTTCGGCATCGCGCTGTGCTGGACGCTCGGCGAGTTCGTGGGGGCGCGGCGCGCGTACCAGCTGGAGGTGGAAGCGCGCCTGCACCTGCTGGAGACCGAACGCGACCAGGCCACGCGCATCGCCGTGGCCGAGGAACGCGGCCGCATCGCGCGCGAGCTGCACGACGTGGTCGCCCACTCCGTGAGCGTGATGGTGGTGCAGGCCGACGGCGCGGCGCTCGCGTTGCCGACGAACCCGGAGCTGGCCGGCCGCGCGCTGCACACGATCTCCGAAACGGGCCGCGGCGCCCTCGGCGAGCTGCGCCGGCTGCTCGAGGTGCTGCGCGGCGACCACGGCGACGGCGAGCCCCGCGTGCCGCAGCCCGACGCCAACGCGCTGGGCGAGCTGGCCGAACGCATGCGCGGCGCGGGCGTGCCCGTCGACCTCGAGGTGGGTGAAGGCCTCACCGACCTGCCCGCCGGCGTCTCCCTCGGCATCTACCGCATCGTGCAGGAGTCGCTCACCAACACGCTCAAGCACGCCGGCACCGGCGCGCGGGCCGAGGTCCGCGTGCACCGCAAGGGTGACAGCAAGACTGGCGACGTGGTCGAGGTGCTCGTCCGCGACGACGGCGCCGGGCGCGCGCGGCAGCTCGAACAGGTGACGGTGGGCGCCGCTGCGCCGTCGAAGAAGGCCCCGCGGCTGCAGGTCGCGGGCGGGAACGGGCTGATCGGGATGCGGGAGCGCGCGAACGTGTACGGCGGAACGCTGGAGGTGGGCCCCGCGCCCGCCGGTGGGTGGCAGGTGCGGGCCGTGCTGCCCGTTAAGTTGGCGCCGTGATCAAAGTGGTGGTCGTGGACGACCAGGAACTGATGCGCGTCGGCTTCCGCATGGTGCTGGGCGCGCAGGCCGACATCGACGTGGTGGGCGAGGCCGGCGACGGCGCGCAGGCCATCCGCCTGGCCGACGAGCTGCGGCCCGACGTCGTGCTCATGGACGTGCGCATGCCGGTGCTCGACGGGGTGGAGGCCACAAAGCAGATCGTGGCCGCCGGGACCGCGCGCGTGCTGGTGATGACCACCTTCGACCTCGACGAGTACGTCTACGCGGCCCTGCAGGGCGGCGCGTCGGGCTTCCTGCTCAAGGACACCCCGCCGGATCACCTCGTGTCGGCGCTGCGGTCCGTCGCTTCGGGCGACGCGGTGGTGTCACCGTCGGTGACCAAGCGGCTGCTCGACCGCTTCGTGGGCGCCGGCGGCTCCCCGGTGCGCGACGCGAGCGAGCTCGAGGCGCTGACCGACCGCGAACGCGAGGTTCTCGTGCTCATCGCGAAGGGCATGTCCAACCTGGAGATTGCCGAAACGCTCTTCCTCTCCGAAGCCACGGTGAAGACGCACGTGGGCCGTATCCTGGCGAAACTCGACCTGCGCGACCGCGTGCAGGCCGTGGTGCTTGCCTACGAAACCGGCCTCGCGCGCCCCGGCCTCGGCTGAGCGCTCGATCCACTGTGTTGGTCTGTGTTGGCTTTCGGACTCTGAAGCTCAGGGTCGTCTCAGGGGTTTCACCGATCGCACATCAACCGCCGAGCCGGTTGAGTACTACTCAGGTCGGGTGATGAGTTCGACCCACAGGATGACGCGAAGACCGGTGCGGCTCAGTCACGATATTCCGGGTAAAGCGGCACAGCCGTCAACGAGGGAGCAGGGATGATCGAGGCATCAGGTCTCACCAAGCGTTACGGGAACACGCTGGCGGTGAACAACCTGTCGTTCAGCGTGGCCACGGGGAAGGTCACCGGCTTCCTGGGCCCGAACGGCGCCGGCAAGTCCACCACCATGCGCATGATCCTGGGGCTCGACAACCCCACCGGCGGCGAGGTCCGCATCGGGGGCAAGAAGTACCACGAGCTGAAGGACCCGCTGCGTACCGTCGGCGCGCTGCTCGACGCGAAGTGGGTGCACCCCAACCGCTCGGCCCGCGCGCACCTGATGTGGATGGCGAAGTCCAACCGCATCCCGGCGTCGCGTGTGGACGAAGTGCTCGACGTCGTGGGTCTCACCAGCGTGGCCGGCAAGCGCGCCGGCGGGTTCTCGCTCGGCATGTCGCAGCGGCTGGGGATCGCGGGCGCGCTGCTGGGCGACCCCGAGGTGCTGCTGTTCGACGAGCCGGTGAACGGCCTCGACCCCGAGGGCATCCTCTGGATCCGCAAGTTCATGCACCGCCTGGCCGAAGACGGCCGCACGGTGTTCGTGTCGAGCCACCTGCTCTCCGAGATGGCGCTGACCGCGAGCGAGCTCGTGGTGATCGGCAAGGGTGAGCTGATCGCACAGTCGTCCACCGAGGAGTTCGTGGCGCGCGCGGCGGAGAACACCGTGAAGGTGCGCTCGCCGCAGCTGCCCGTCCTGCGCGAGGCGCTGGTGCGCGCCAGCGCCCAGGTGACCGACGCGGGCGAAGCGCTCATCGTGTCCGGGATGGACAGTGCCAAGATCGGCGAGCTCGCGGCTTCCGCGAACGTCGTGCTCCACGAGCTGAGCCCGCAGACCGGTTCGCTCGAACAGGCCTTCATGCAGATCACCGGCGACTCCGTCGAGTACCACACCGGGCTCGAGGCCGAGGCGCAGCAAGCCCTCCAGCCCACCGCCCGCTGACGACTACTCGTACAACAAGGATTCCGGGGAAAAGAACCATGACTCTGCTCGCGGTCGAACGCATCAAGCTGTTCACCACCCGCTCACCGTGGTGGTGTGCCCTCATCGCCATCGTCCTCACCGCCGGCTTCTCCGCCCTCGTGGCGGGCGCGGCGCCGAGCACGGCGGCCATCGACGTCGCGACGACGCAGTTCGGCTACCAGTTCGGCATCGCCGTGATCATGGTGCTGGCGGCGCTGTCGGTGACCACCGAGTACCGCTTCGGCACCATCCGCACCACGTTCCAGGCCGTGCCGGGCCGCACGTCGGTGCTCGTGGCCAAGGCCACCGTCGTCGCCCTGCTTTCGCTCGTGATCGGCGAGATCGGCGCGTTCGGCGCCTGGGCGCTGGGCTACGCCATCCGCCCGTCGGACGCGCTGGCGCTCGACACCTCGGCCGAGTGGATCAACGTCGCCGGCGTCGGCGTGCTCTTCGCGCTCGCCGCGGTGATCGCGGTCGCCATCGGCATCCTGATCCGCCACAGCGCCGGCGCGATCGCGCTGCTGCTGATCTACGTGCTGGCCGTGGAAAGCCTGGTGCAGCTCATCCCGACCGTCGGCTCGAAGATCCACGAGTGGCTGCCGTTCAACGTCGCGGAGAAGTTCCTCCGCGGTGCGGGCGGGGTGGTGCAGGGGCCGCCGCCGTCGGACGCGGTGCTCTCTCAGGGCTGGTCACTGGCCTACTTCGCGGGCATCGCGGTCGTGCTCCTGGCCGTCGCGATCGGCGTCGCGAAGAAGCGCGACGCCTGACAAAGACCCACCACAGGGACGTTCGGGCGGAGGCGGCGGGGGCCGAAGCCGGCTGAACGGGGGAAAAAGGGGAGAGGAAAAAGATCCGGGTCGCCAATTCGGGGGGCGACCCGGATCTTTTCGTTTTGCCGGCGGCCGCACCGGGCACACGGCGAGCCACCGGACGCCGACCTCGCCTCGCACTCCGAGGGCGACCGGCCAGACGGTGACGTTCGCGCTCACCGGGCCGCTCGGCGTCGGCGTCGGGCCGCCGCGGCGGAGCACCGCGCCCGCGTTGACACTGGTGAGAATTTCACGACGGCGGCGCTGAACGTGACGCCCGCTTTCGGCCCGCGGGGCTGCCTCGCGTATTTCGGTGGCATTTGTCTCGCGTTCTTCGTCGCCGACGTGGTGATCGCGAACCGCCGCGGCGCCCGACGAGAGCACATTCGCGTTAATCTGCACGTGCAGAACAGGTGTCCACGAGGCAAACGGATTAAGACCGCGTTAAGTCGTTGTGGCTTCTCTCACAGGGAGCGGACATAATGGCAAAGTCCCCAGGATATTCGAGATCAAGAGCGTGCTCGTCCGTCTCAGCTCCCCGGAGGTGAACCTTGACGGTGGACGCTGGTCAGGGGCTCATGAGTCCCATTCCCACGGCCCGCAGCGAAGCGGCCCCCAGAAGTCACAGCGAAGCGGCCTCCCACAGCCGCAGCGAAGCGGCGCCCCAACCCCGGCTCGAGCCGATGCTGGACCTCGAATGGTCGCAGGCGATCGAGCTGCCGCGGTTCGCGCAGCCCGCGATGAAGCCCGGCGACCTGCGCCAGGCGTGGGTGCACCGCGCGGCCGAAGACCTGGTGCTCGCCCTCTACCGCAGGGCCAGTGGCATGGAGGGCCCGCTGCCCGCGCCCTGGTGGCTGCGCGCCGTCGCGAACGGCCGGCTCGAGTCCCGTGAGCTCGGGTTCCGCATCGAAGACCGCATCCAGCAGCTGGCTTTCCCGCCGCTCCGGCTGGGAGTTCGTGCCGTGGGCCGCCGACGGCGAGTCGGGCTATTGGGAGTTCATGCCGTCCGAGCGCGGGAAGTCCGGGCACTCCGTCCCGACGACCGTGCTGAACACCGACCGCCACCCCGGCTGGATCGACGTGCTGCCCGCCCACACGGGCACGACGCCGCACCCGATCGCCGTGTCCGGGCTCGCCGGACTGCGCTCCCGGCTCGGGGAGTTCGAAGCCGTCCGCTGACCCGCCAGTACTGTGCCGATCGTTACCAATCCGACCACAGTCACGGCCGAATGGCTTCGTAGCAACGGTTACGTGCCACGTGGGGGGTCGGCCTACTTTTGGCCGGATCAGTATCTTGTCCGGGTGGAGAACGAGGACCAACCCCGGTTGCGCAGCGTGGTCAGCTTTGTCAACCGCGGCGGCCGGATGACCGTCGGCCAGCAGCGCGCCTGGGACGAACACTGGCCGCGGCTGGGCCGCACGGTCGCCGACCTGCCGGCCGGACCCGTCGACTTCGCCGAGTGGTTCGGCCGCGAGGCGCCGGTGCTGCTGGAGATCGGCTCCGGCATGGGCGAGACGACGTCGCAGCTCGCGGCGGCCGCGCCCGAGCTCAACTACGTGGCCGCCGAGGTCTACGACCCGGGCCTGGGCCAGCTGATGTTGCGCGCGGAGAAGCTCGGCGTGGAGAACCTGCGGCTGATGCACGGCGACGCGGTGGTGCTGCTGACCGAGCACGTCGAGCCCGGCGCGCTCGCCGGCGTGCGGCTGTACTTCCCGGACCCGTGGCCGAAGAAGCGCCACCACAAGCGCCGGATCGTGCAGCCGGACTTCGTGGCTCTCGTCGCGTCGCGGCTCGCGCAGGGCGGCACGTTCCACCTCGCCACCGACTGGGAGCACTACGCCGAGCAGATGCTGGAAGTGTGTTCGGCCGAGCCCGCATTGCGCAACCGCTACGCGGACGAACCGGGCGGCTGGGCGCCGAGGCCCGAATGGCGGCCGCGGACGAAGTTCGAACAGCGTGCCGACGTCGAAGGCCGCGTGTCACACGACCTCATTTTCGAGAAACGCTGACAATTTGTCTGAGAAAAGACGGCCGTGAAAAAGGGCCGCTGCCGGGTTCCCATCCCCGGCAGCGGCCCTTTTTCTCCCCTTTTTTCACCCCCGGCGTCCGCCCCACCCCGTGAGGGGCGGACCGCCCGCTACTCGTCGGCCAGCGGTTCCGCCTGCACGCGCCGCAGGGCGGGCGTGCAGATCGAGGCTCCGAGCAGCGCCACCCCGACGCCGAGCACGACCGGGGCGAAGATCCACGGGCTGAACACGACCGAACCTTCGCCGGCGGTGCTGAACAGCCCGATCCCGACGAGGATGCCGACCACGCCGGCGCCGATCGTCGCGACCAGCGCGGGCAGCGCCGTCTCCATCCGCAGCGCCCTCGACAGCACCTTCACCGGGGTGCCGGCCGCCATCAGGGCCCCGAACGTCCGGCGCCGGTCCATGATCGAGCCGGCCGTGGCGACGGCCGCGCTGCAGCCGGCGAGGATGCCCGCGGCCACCAGGCCGATCACGGTCACCCGGCGCAGGTCCGACAGCTGCGTCTGCTGGTCGTAGAGGTACTGGTCGCGGCTGCCGACCTCCGCGCCCGTCGCGGCCGAGGCCAGGGCGGTGCGGACGATCTCGCGGTCGGCGTCCGTCGTCGGGGCGATCACCGTGGCCGCGCCGAGCTTCACGCCGGCCGGCACCGCCGCCGGGTCGAGCAGGTACGAACTGCTCACGTCGTTGCTCATCTTGAACGTCCCGACCGGCACCGAACCGAGCGGCTGGCCCGGGTCGGTGGGCTCGGGGTCACCGACCACGTGGTACTCGGCGGCGTTCAGCTCGTACGGTGCGTACAGCCCGACGCCGGGCTTGCAGTCGGCCGCGGTGATCCCCAGCCGGGTGAGCCGGGCGGCGTCGGCGCACGACATCACGAGGGCCCGCTGGTAGGACCGCTCGTCGCCGGTGCCCTGCACCAGGTAGACCTGACCCACCGCGATCGCGCGTTCCTGCTGGCCGTAGCGGGCCAGCGTGGAGTTGGCGTGGTCCACGACGGCCGCGGCCTTGTCCGGGCTGCTGTCGGCGTAGAGCACCGAGTCGGCGTACGTCCGCCCGCCACCGGCGAGTGACTCGAACGACGGCAGCAGCGTGAGCGCCATCGAGCCGGTGAACACCGCGAGCACGATGCCCGCCGTGGCGCGGTAGGCGCCCTTCGGGTCGTCGCGCAGCCGGCGCCCGGCCAGCAGCGCCGACGGTCCGCGCCAGCCCCGCACGAACGTACCGCCGACGGCCGAGGTCACCCACGGCCCGACCACGATCGCCGACGCGACCAGCAGGAACAGGCCGACCAGCACCATCCTGGGCCCGCCGCTGTCACCCATGCTGGTCACGGCGTAGAGGAAGAACAGGCCCGCCACCGGCAGGACGAGCAGCCGCCACCAGCGCAGCGGCTTCACGCTGTGGCCGCCGGTCGCGAAGAGCGGATTGCGCAGCACGCGCCGCAGACCGAGCACGCCGGCCAGCACCACGAGCGCCGGGATGGCGATCACGATGAACACCGCGAGTGCGACCGGCAGCGTGAAGTCCGTGGCCAGCCACGTGCCGCCGCCCCACGGGACGAAGGTCACCAGGCCGTGCAGCGCGGGACTGATCGCCAAGCCGAGCAGGGCCCCGACACCCGCCGACAGGATCGTTTCGCCCGCGACCATCGACGTGACCTGCCCCGGCGTCGCGCCGGCCAGCCGGATCGCGGCGAGCCGGCGTTCGCGCCGGGCCGCGGTGAGCCGCGCCGACGACGCGACGAGCACCAGGCTCGGCACCAGCAGCACGATGATGCCGACCCACGCCAGCAGCGTGAGGATCGGATCCGCCTTCGCTTCCTGGTCGGGGAACGCGCTCACCGGCTGCGCGACGGCCTCCGTCGCCCGTTCGGCCTCCGTCGCGCTGAGTTCCTGCTCGCTGTGGCCGACGAGCGCCACCAGCTGTTCCGGGTACTTCAGCGCCTGGTCGCCGAGCGCGGCCACGGGCTTGCCGAAGCGGTCGCCGAGCTGGTTGGCCGGCGTGTTGTTCAGCAGCCGGCCCAGCGCGGGCGACACGAGCGTCTCGCCCGGCCCGGGCAGCTTCGAGATCCCGGCCGGCAGCTTCAGCCCGGCCGTGTTGCCGGTGACCGCGACGTCGACGCGGGTGATCTCCTCGCCGTGGAAGTAGTCCTTGGCCCCGGTGACGAGCATGACGGGCGTGCCGCCGGTGTCGAAGTTGTAGTACGACTGCCAGATGCCGCGCTGTTCGCGCACCTGCGTCGCGAAGGGCAGTGACGCCAGCAGCAGCACGAGCCCGGTCGCGACCGCGACGCCGACCGCGGTGAGGATCGCCGAGGTGCGGGTCCGCCGGTCGACGCGGAGCACGCGCAGGGCGAGCTGGAGCGAGTTCATGCGGCCAACCTCGTCGCGATGAGGCCGTCGCGGATGGCCACGGTCTTGGGCATCGACTCGGCGAGCTCGCGGTCGTGGGTCACCACGATCACGGCGGCGCCGGACTCCTGCGCCGCACCGAGCAGCGCCTGCATGGTCTCGCGGCCGGTGCGCGTGTCGAGGGCGCCAGTGGGCTCGTCGGCGAAGATCACCTTCGGCCGGTGCGTCAGGGCTCGCGCGATGGCCACCCGCTGGGCCTCACCGCCGGAGAGCTCACCAGGGCGACGCTGCTCCTTGCCGGCGAGGCCGAGGCGCGCCAGCCACTCACGGCCCGCGGCGATCGACTCGCGCCGGGCCTTTCCCGCGAGCAGCGACGGCAGCGCCACGTTCTCCTCGGCCGTCAGCTCGGACACGAGCATCCCGGACTGGAAGACGAACCCGAACTCCGTGCGCCGCAGCTCGCTGCGCTTCTTCTCGTTCAGGTTGTCGATGCGCCGGCCCATGAGGTGGATCTCGCCCCCGTCGGCGCGCAGGATGCCGGCCAGCACGTGCAGCAGCGACGTCTTGCCCGACCCGGACGGGCCCACGATGGCCACCGCGTCCCCGGGCTGGATGTCGATGTCGATACCGGCCAGCGCGTACTGCCCGCCGTACCGCTTCACCAGCCCCCGCCCCGACAGCACCGGGCCGGAAGTCCACTGTGGATTGCTCATCCGGGTGCTTCTCCCTCATTGGTCTGCGACTTTGTTGGGAACCACCTTCACGGATCGGGGCCGGTGTCCACTTCGGGCAGACGGCCAGTCCGACGATCACCGGCATCGGCCGATCGGCCGATGCGGCTCGAACCACCTGGCCAAGGTGCGCGCGGCCCGAGATCCTCTACCGTTCGGTTGTGTCCCAAGCTCCGCCGTCTTCCTCCTTTTCCACGCGCGTGACCGAAGTCGTGCGCCGCCTCGGCATGCCCGTGGTGGTGCTGCTCGCGGCGCTGCTGTTCGACCTCGTGTTCGTGACCGACGCGGCGCTGGACAACCACGGCCCCAAGTTCGTCGACTTCGCCCTGTTCCCCGGCATCTTCGCGATGGTGGGGTGCGCCATCTGGGCGCGCCGGCGCGCGGCGGTGGCGGCGATGGTCGCGGCCTTCGCGCTCGCGTTCTTCACGATCTTCCAGCGCTACCTGCACACGCCGGCGTATTCGAGCGTGCTCGCGAACCTCTCGATCACCGACGTGGTGGCAGGCACGGAGATGGTCTACTACCTCGCCCGCCGGGCCCGCCCCGGCGTCGCGTTCGCGGCGATCTCGTCGCTCGTGGTCGGCGCGCTGATCGCGGTGTTCGGGCGCTACAGCTACGGGGACATCTCGTCGTCCTCGATCGTGTCGGCGATGCTGTTCGGCTGCGCCCTGCTCACGGGGGCCGTCGTGATCGGGGTGGCGGGCCGCACGCAGTCGGACGGACCGCGCGGAGTTCGCGAGCAGCGGCTGCGCAAACTGCGTCGCGTCAACGCGCTGGCAATGGGGCAGTGGCCGCTGATCGGCGCGCTCGCGATCACGCTGCTGTTCGAGTTCGGCTTCACCTACGACAGCGGGGCATCGGGCTTCCCGGTGCTGTTCTGCTCGATCGGAGCCGGGGTAGCGGCGGTGCTTTCGCCGCGGCGGCCGGGCGACGCGATGCTGGGCGTGGCCGGGCTGATGCTGCTGTCGGCGCTGGTGATGCCGTTCCTGAGCTTGGGCTACGACTACCAGCTGGCCGGTGGGATCCCGCCGGCGCAGATGGCGGCCGGGATCGGCGTGGTGGTGAACCTGGTCCGCGCCGTGCCGCTGGTGAAGGCGTGGCCGCGCATCGCCGTGCTGTCGGCCGTGGTGGCCGTCGGGACCATCCTCAACACGCGTCGGTCGAGCTTCTCCCCGCTCACCGATCCGCAGGAGATCGGCTCGTTCGCGGTGGGCGCGGGCCTGGTGCTGGGCATCTCCATCGCGGTCGGCATGTTCCTGCGGTCCCGCGACTCCGAGCGCACGCAGGTGATGAAGGCCGCGGTCACCGACGCACAGACCACCGAGCGGATGGCGCTCGCGCGCGAGCTGCACGATGTGGTGGCCCACCACGTCACCGGCATCGTGGTGCAGGCGCAGGCCGCGCGGATGATGGGCGAGAAGAACCCGCAGCTCGCGCTCGAGGCGATGGGCCGGATCGAGGACGCCGGCACGGAAGCGCTCGCGGCGATGCGCCGGCTCGTGCGCAGCATGCGTGGCGACGCGCCCGCCGGCGCGAGCGACCTGAGCGAGCAAGCCACCACGGATCTGGCCGCCGACCTGCGCAAGCTCGTTGACGGCGCCAACCACGGCGTGAAGACCGCGCTCGTGCTGGACCTGCCGCCGAACCTGCCGCACGAGGTCGGGCGTTCGGCGCTGCGGCTGGTGCAGGAGTCGCTCACCAACGTCGGCAAGCACGCCGCCGACGCGACGGAAGCGCTGGTCCACGCCGAGGTCACCGGACGCGAGCTGCACCTGTCGGTGCGCGACGACGGCCGCGAGCAGGCTCACCGACCGGCCGGCGGGTCGGGCGGCTACGGTCTGGTCGGCATGCGCGAGCGCGTCGCCCTGCTGCACGGCCGGCTCACGGCCGGGCGCGGGCCCGACGGCGGCTGGCGCGTGGAAGCTTGGCTGCCACTCGAGGCGAACGGGGATGACGGGTGATCCGGGTACTGATCGCGGACGACCAGGAGATGGTGCGGATGGGATTCCGCATGATCCTGGACGCGCAGGACGACATCGAGGTGGTGGCCGACGTCGCCGACGGCGTCTCGGCCGTCACCAAGGCGCGCGAGCTGCGCCCGGACGTCTGCCTGCTCGACATCCGCATGCCGGGTCTCGACGGCCTCGAGGTCACGCGGCAGCTCGCCGGCCCGGACGTCACCGACCCGCTGAAGGTCGTGGTCGTGACCACGTTCGACCTCGACGAATACGTGCACACCGCGCTGCGCAACGGCGCGAGCGGCTTCCTGCTCAAGGACGCCGGCCCGGCGCTGCTGATCGAGGCCATCCGCGCGGCCGAGCGCGGCGACGCGCTCGTGTCGCCGCAGATCACCGTGCGGCTGCTCAAGCACTTCGACGGCGCCAACGGCCATAAGCGCAATGTGCCCCCGCCGACCGAGCCTCTCACCGCGCGTGAGCTCGACGTGGTGAAGGCCGCCGCTCGCGGTCTGACGAACACCGAGATCGGCGCGGAGCTGTACTTGTCGCTCTCGACGGTGAAGACGCACCTGGCTTCGGTGCAGGGCAAGGTCGGGGCGCGCAACCGTGTGGAGATCGCCGCGTGGGCTTGGCGCAGCGGGGTCGTGGACTGAGTCTCCCGTGACGGAAACCGGGGGCCGGCTGGTGAGCCGGCCCCCGGTTTCGTTGCCGGCTCAGAAAAGCTGGCCACGCGCGGCGCCACCGGGGAAGGCGGCGTCGTGCAGGTTCGCGTAGTACGACAGCGGGTGCCGCGCGATGTCCTTCACCAGAGCGGAGTCGAGGCCGGTCGCGGTGCCGGACACGGCGAACACGCCCGCGGGCACGGTCGTGCCGATGAGGGGCACCACCACGGCGCCGTTCTTGCCGAAGGTGCCCTTGTGGATGTGGGCGAGCGTCGGCTGGAAACCGAACCAGGCGAAGGAGAACTGCACCTGCGTGCCGGTCGGGCGGACGAAGCCGACGGCGTTGGCCTTCGGGTCACCGGCCTTCGGCTCGCCCGGGGCGGCCTTGACCTCCTGGTTGCCGGACATGAACGCGTGCAGGCCACCGCCCTGCAGCAGCTTCAGCATGTCGACCGAGGAGCGCAGCGGCGTGAGCTGCCCGCGGACGGCACCGCCGGGGAACTCCTTGGTGTGCAGGTTGAGGTAGAAGCCCGACGGGTTCTTGCGCAGGCCGTCGGCCGTGGCCTGGTCGGTGATCGTGGCATTGCCGGCGGCCGCGGTGACGGTGTCGGGCATCGCGGTGCCGAACAACGGCACCTTCACGTCGCCGTTCACGCCGGCGGCGCCCTGGTGGATGTGGCCGAGGGTGGGAGCGCTGATGCCCTTCCACGAGAACGCGTAGGTGACCTTGTCGCCCTGCACCTCGACGATGCCGGTGGCGCTGCCCTTCGGGTCGCCGACGGCGGGCTGGCCGGCCACCGGGACCTCGTTGGCGCCGGTCAGCTTGGCCTGCAGGAAGATCGGCTTCTGCTGGGATCGCTGGATGGCCGTCGACAGGCTGGCCGGCGCCTTGGCCGGGGTGTCCATGGCGCCGGTGCCGGACATGTCCATCCCGGGCATGTCCATGTTCATCCCGCTCATGCCGGGCATGTCGGGCGTGGTCGGAGTGCCGGGCAGGGGGCTGGCGGTGGCGGTGACGGCGCCGAGCAGGCCGAGGCCGGCGGTCAGCGCGGCCAGTGCCGCGATTCGTGCTCGCATCAGGTTCGTCCTTTCACATCGGGTTCCGCAGCCGACACGGAATCCGGCGTTCGGTGGTTCAAGAAAAACTCGGTTGAACCGGTTCGCCGCGCCCGCCGTGTCTCGTCGCGAATTCGACGTGAATCGGTGGAGGAGTTCTCATGCGTGTCTCGATCGTCCTGGCCGGTGTCGCTCTGCTCGGCACCCTCGCGGCCTGCGGAAGTACCGCGACCAGCGGATCTGCTTCCGCACCCGAAGGTTCGTCACCGGCCTCCCCGGCTTCGTCAGGTGACGTGAAAATCGGCCAGTCCGGCCTCGGCCCCATTCTCACGGACTCGTCGGGGAGGACCCTTTATGCCTTCGCCGATGACATTTCGGGCACCAGCACGTGTGGCGACGACTGCCTCGCCACGTGGCCCGCGCTGACCGGCGGCAAGGATTTCCAGGCGGGCGCGGGCACGGATCAGAAATTGCTGACGGCGACGGAACGCACCCCGGGTGTCGAGCAGGCGAAGTACGGGAAGTGGCCGCTGTACTACTACGTCGGCGACCAGGGTCCGGGCGACGTCGACGGCCAGGGTGTGGACAATCTGTGGTTCGCCGTGGGCGCCGACGGCAAGCTGATCAAGAAGACACCCTGACCACGGCTGTCTGGGACGCCCGTACTATCTCCGCATGTCGCACCGTTTCCACGCGCCAGTTGTCCTGCCCGCCGATCCCGCCTGCTCGCTGCTGCGCGACGCCGTCGTGGACGTCGACGACAGCGGCCGGATCACGTTCGTGGGCCCGGTGGCCGAGGCACCCGAGTCCACCGGCGAGGTGACGCGGCTCGGTGGGATCCTGCTGCCCGGCCTGGTGAACACCCACGCGCACAGCCCGATGACGCTGCTGCGCGGCATGGGTGGTGACCTGCCGCTGCTGCGGTGGCTGCGCGAGATCATCTGGCCGACCGAGGCGAAGCTGCGGCCCGAGGACGTGCGGACCGGCATGCTGCTGGGCTCCGTCGAGATGCTTCGCCACGGCGTCACGACCAGCGCCGAGATGTACTTCGAGGGCGAGCAGATCGTAGACGCCGTGCTCATCACCGGCGGGCGCGTGCTCGTGGCGCCGCCGGTGATGGAGCTGCCCGGCCTGGACTGGCGGACGTCGCTGGCGGCCATCGACCGCTGGATCGACACCGACGGCCTGCGCTTCGGCCCCGGCGACCGCGTCGAGCTGGGCTACGGCCCGCACTCCGCGTACATGCTGAACCCCGACGGCCTGCGCGCCACCGCGGAATCGGCGGCCGCGCGCGGCGCGCTGGTGCAGATCCACGTGGCGGAGGCCGCGAACGAGGACCTCGCCCAGCGCAAGGAGTACGGCTCGGTGCCGGCGCTGCTCGACTCGCTCGGCGTGTTCGCCGGCCGCACGCTCGCCGCGCACTCCATCCACTTGTCCGACGAGGACATCGCGCTGTTCGCCGCCCGCGGCGTCGGCATGGCCCACTGCCCGGGCTCGAACGCGAAGCTCGCGTCCGGCATCGCGCGCATCAAGGACCTGCGGGCGGCCGGCGTCGCCGTCGGCCTCGGCACCGACGGCCCCGCGTCCAACGACGACATCGACCTGTGGGAAGAGCTCCAGCTCACGGCGATGCTCGCCCGCCTCGCCAACGACGACTCCACGGTCCTGACCGCCGCCGACGTCTTCGTCATGGCCACCCGCGGCGGCGCTGACGCGTTGGGCCGCACCGACATCGGCGCCCTCGAGCCAGGCCGCTGGGCCGACCTCGTCCACGTCGACCTCGACGACCCGGCCTTCGCGGCCGGCCTGGACGTGCCCGACGAGCAGCTGCTGTCGAACCTCGTGTGGGCCGCGGGTTCCCGCCGCGTGCGCGACGTCTGGGTCGCGGGCGAACAGGTCGTCGCCGACGCCGAGCCGACGCGTGTGGACCGCGCGAAGATCCAGGCGTCCGTCGCCGACACCGCGGCCCGGCTGCGCGCCTGAGCCCAGGCCCGGGTCAGCGGGGGCGGAGGATCACTTCCGTCAGGTGCGCTTCCGGGCTCGCACTCACCGCGGTGAGCACCGCCGTCGCCACGGAGTCGGGGCGGAGGAAGCGCGCCGGGTCGTATTCGCCGCCTTCGTGGGCGATGACCGCGCGCTGCATGTCGGTGTCGGTGCGGCCCGGGTAGACGGTGGTGACGCGCAGGTCCGGTTCTTCCTCGCGCAGCGCGTCGGCGAAGGCGCGGACCGCGAACTTGCTCGCGGCGTACGGGCCCCAGCCCGCGCGGGAGGTGCGACCGGAGCCGGAGTTGATCACGACGACGTGACCACGGGCGGCGCGCAGGGCGGGCAGCAGCAGACGCGTGAGCTCGGCGACGGCGACGACGTTGACCTCGTAGTTCACGCGCCAGTCTTCGGCGGTCGCGTCGGCGACGGTGTTGATTCGGGCGGCACCGGCGGAGTGGACGAGGACATCGAGCCGGTCGATCCGCGCGGCGGCGGCCGCCAGCGAAGCCTCGTCCGTGAGATCGACGCGCCACGGCTCGGCGCCCGGCAGCTCGGCGGCCACCTTCTGGAGCGCGGCCTCGTCGCGGCCGCCGAGGAGCAGGCGGTGCGTCGGAGCGAGCTGGTGGGCGACGGCGGCGCCGATGCCACGCGAGGCGCCGGTGACCAGGGCGAGCGGAAGATCGGTCATGCGATTCACCGTAAGCGTCAGCAGGACGCCGCCGCGCGGGGGTCGCGGTCGAATCGGATGCCCGTACGGCTGAAAGATCCCGCGAGATTGTCCATGAATCGACCAAAGGTCAACGGGCTTCGCGTCGAAGTGAGCACGTTCTGCTCACCTTGGCAGCGCAGCGCCTGCCGGGCGGCATCGATCTCGGCCGGGGTGAAGACGTGCAGCTGCCCGTCGGTCGCGACGTCGCCGCGGCCGGCGTCCGCGATCTCCCACGCGGCGGTGAGCCACTTCGAGTGCCCGGGCCGTCCGCCGGGGATCGACGTGGAATGCGAACCGAGGTCGCTGGCCAGTCCGTAGCCGTCGTGGACCCGCACGTCGAGCGACACCAGGTTGCTGATCGCGCCCATGCTGTCGGCCGCGAGCGTGACGTACGGGCGGTCCGTCGGAAACGTGTACCAGCGCTTTTCCCCGTAGCTGTACACGAGCACGGCCGGCGCACGCGTCGCGTCGGTGCCGTCGACGGCCGCGCGCATCACCGGCTCGCCCAGGAAGTCCGACGCCAGCACTGGGTGCTCGTGCCCGGTCACCCACGACCAGTACGCGCGCTCGTCGGTGACACCGACGGCCGCGTGGTCGTTCGCGTACGGCACGCGCAGCCACCCGGCCGCGGCCACCGACCACACCGCGACGCCCGCCAGCAGCGCGAACGTCTTGCGCGTCAACGGCAGCGCCATCACCGGCAGGAGGAGCGCGAACAACGCGGGCAGCAACATCCGGCCGTGCATGAAGTCGCCGCCGACACGCACCACGTACGCCGCCAGCAGCACCGCGCCCGCCACCGGCGTGAGCGTGAGGATCCGCGACTTCCGGCTCAGGAACGCGGCGACCGCCAGCACCGGGATCGGCAGCCAGAGGTAGTACGGGTCGACGAGGTCGAGCAGGTAGTCGAACCCGCGCGACCAGTTGCTCGTGCCCGCTTCCTTCGCCAGCGCGGTGTTCGGCACGAGCAGGCCGTAGTAGCCCATGCGGAAGACCTGGTACGCCACCGGCAACGTGAGCCCGACGCCGAGCCAGCCGAGGCCGGCGCGCAGCCGCGGGCGTTGCCGCAAGACCAGCGCGGCGAACGCGACGATGCTGAACAGCGCCAGGTCAGGCCGCACCAGAACGCCGAGACCGATGACGAACGCCGTGGCCTTGGGGGCCTTGCCGCGCACGAGCAGCCACCACGTCAGGCCGATCCACAGCATCGCCAGCCCGGTTTCGAGGCCGGACGTCGCGAAGTCCCGGAACGGCGGCAGCGCGCACACGATCAGCGCCCCCGCCGGGACGACCGGGCTGTCGTAGAGGCGGCGGGCGCCGTCCATCGCGAAGAACAGCCCACCGACGGCGCAGATCAGCCCGGTGAAGACCGACAGCCACTCCAGCGCCGGGCCCGGGATCGTGCCGAGCGCGGCCAGCAGCCAGGTCCACAACGGGCTGGTGCTGGCCTCGACGCGCTCGCCGACGTTGAACACGGGCCCGTGTCCGGCGAGGATCTGCCGGACCGTGCGCAGGACGAGCAACCCGTCGTCCGACATCCAGCGGCGGCGCCACGAAAGGTACGCGTAGAGCGCCAGCGTCGCGAAGGTCAGCCAGGTGGTGGGGGACTTGAGCCACGGCGTGGGCGCCGCCACGGATTTCGTCGTGACGGTGGTGGCTGTGGTCATGGCCCCTCTCCCCGGTGCTCTGTTCCCAGTCTCGCATCCGGGGGTTGGACGGCAAGCGTCCCAATGCGGCGTTGGTTGCGCTCAACGCACCCAATGTGGCGTTCGGTGCGTTCAACGCAACGAACGCCACATTGGGGTGGTCGAGTCACGCCGAAGGTGACGGGCTTGCAGAGGGGGGCGGCGGTGCGCTCGGGGAAGGAGGTGGCGAGGGCGGCGAAGGCGGTGGCGGAGTCGAGCTCGATGTCGGGGCCGGAGCCGGAGGCGGCGGGGGCGGGGGCGGGGGCGGCGGTGCCAGCCCCAGGTCCGCGTTCAGGTTCTCGTGCGTCCCCCCGCCTAGGGTGAACGCCGCCGTGCAGCCCGTGGCCGGGTCGACCGCCGAGCCGGCCGCCTGCTTCGTCACCGTGAGCCCGTCCGGCAGGTGCGAGACGTCGAAGCAGACCTGGTAGGTCCCGTCCTTGCGCTTGTCGAACAGGTACGAGCCGTCGGCCGCGGTTTTCGCGGTGGCGAGGATGCCGCCGGCGCCGTCCTTGAGCGTCACGGGAATGTCGGCGACGCCGGGCTCGCCGTCGTGCTGCCGGCCGTTGCGGTCGGTGTCGCGCCACACGCGGTCGCCGATCTTGTCGATCAGCGGCAGGGGCGTCACGGTGATCGACGCCGTGGCCGACTGGTCGGCCAGCGTGCCGCTCGGCGAGGCGACGCCGGTGATCCGCACCTTGTTCACGTGGCCGGTGTCGTTCTCGGCCAGGTTCGGGTGGTCGCAGGGAACGGCGTTCGACGCGCCGGGCGCCAGGCTGAACGCGCCCGGCAGCGACGAGCACCACGAGTCCTTCAGCAGGACGCCGGTCAGCGGCAACGATCCCGAGTTCGTGACGGTCGTGCGGTAGTGCGCGATCTCGCCGGCCGGGATCGTGGCCGACGGGCCCCACTCACCGGTCGCGGGGTTCTGCACCTCCAGCTTCACCGTGTAGGCGGCGAGCTGCAGGTTCACGCAGTCCCACATCACCCAGTTGCGGTTGGTGGTCGCGAAGAACACCACCGACGTGGTCTTGTCCGGCGCCGTCTGCGCGGGGAAGTCCTGGTGCGCGAGTTTGCCGTCGGACTGCACGTCGTGCGTGACGTTCTGCGACTTCTCCAGCAGCGTGCGGCCGGCGGAATCGGTGAAGCGCAGGCCGGTCGCCTGGGCGTTGGCGCGGTCGGCCAGCGCCGAGCCGACGGAACCCGTCGCCGCCGAGAGCGTGTAGATGCCGCCCGGCGCCGCGGGCAAGGTCTGGGTGGCGGAGCTGACGCGGCCGTCGGGCGTCTGGATCTGCGCGTTGAGCTTGCCGTCGGCCGCGTGCGCGGTGTCGGTGACGAGCTTCGGAACCTTGTCCGGCGGCGTGCTGCGCGGCACGGGTGCGGCGGGTGTGAACACGTAGCCCGCCGGTGCGCCGCCGGGCGCGTTCGCCTGCTCCACGCTCGGGTTGGGGGCCGCTCCGCCGCACGCCGGGGTGTCGGCTGCCGGAGCGGAACCCGGGAGGACGACGAGCGCGCCGGCCAGCACCAGGGTGCAGGCCGACGCGCCCGCCGAACGTCCGATCGCGACTTTTCCTGCCCGCCTCACCCATCGAAGCTATTACTCCGCCCGGGTTCGGCGCAGCGGAAGCCACTCCAAAGAGTTACCGCACGCCGACGCGGCCGGCGAGCCCGAAGCGGCCCTTCCGCCTGGCTCTTCGGGAACCCGCCGAAGCAGGGTTCAGAGTTCCTCGTCGCCCACCAGAGCGGCTTCCTTCGGCACGGCGTGCGGGTCGGCCTTCTTCTCCCGCAACGACAGCAGCACCGCGGCGATGAGGCACAGCGCGGCCGCGATCACGAACGGCCCCTGCTCCCAGCCGAGCCAGTCGGCGACGTGGCCCACGAGCGTGGCCGCGACGGCGCCGCCGAGCCAGCGGCAGAAGTTGTAGCCCGCGCTGGCGACCGGGCGCGGCGCGGTGCTGATCGACATCGCGGTGCCCGTGAACAACGTGTTGAGCAGCCCCGAAACCAGGCCGGAGAGCACGATGCCGATCACCACGACCGTCTTGTTCGGCACGGCCAGCACCAGCATCAGCACGGTGTAACCGACCACGGCGAGCGCGGCCGCGTGCCGTTCGCCGAACCGCGCGGCGAGCTTCGGCGCCAGCGCGACGCCGGCCACCGCCACGCACAGGCCCCAGCCGCAGAAGATCAGCCCGACGGCGATCGCGCTCCAGCCCAGCACGAACGGCGACCACGCCAGCACCGCGAAGAACGCCGCCGTGTACAGCGCCGACGCGACCGACGTGCGCAGCAGGCCGGGGTGCTTCAACGCGCGGATCGGGTCGAGCAGCTTGATCGGCTCGCGCTTCTCGTGCGAGTCGCTCTTCAGGAACACCGAGCACAGCACGAGCGCACCGGCCATCAGCACGGCCGTGCCCAGGAACGGGCCGCGCCACGAGATCGTGCCGAGCAGCGCACCCAGCAGCGGGCCGACGGACAGCCCGACGCCCAAAGCCGCCTCGTACAGCAGGATCGCGCCGGACTGCCCGCCCGTGGCGGCGCCGACGATCACCGACAGCGCGGTGGCGATGAAGAACGCGTTGCCGAGGCCCCACACGGCACGCAGGCCCACGAGCTGCTCGATCGAACCAGCCGCGGCGCACAGCGCGGTCGCGGCGACGATCAACGTCAGCCCGACCAGCACGGTGCGCTTCGCGCCGAAGCCCGCGGACATCGAACCGGTGAACAGCATCGCGATCACCTGCACGCCGAGGTACGACGTGAACAGCAGCGTGACCTGCGACGGCGACGCGTTCAGGCCCTTGGCGATCGACAGCAGGATCGGGTCGACCAAGCCGATGCCCATGAACGCGATGACCGCGGCGAACGCCGTGATCCACACCTGTTTGGGCTGGCCCTTGACCGCGTCCAGCAGACTCGAGTGGTGCTCAGCGCTCATCGCTGATCAGTTCCTCCTGACTTTTCTTCCCTGGTACGACGTGGAAATCGCGGATCAGCTTGCCGAGCGCGGGCAGGGCGGCGTCGATCGCGGCGCGCTCCTCGTCGGTCAGCTCCAGCAGCCGTTCGCGCATCTGCGCTTCGCGAGCGGCAACGAGCTCGGCGTAGAAGCCTTGGCCCGCTTCCGTCGCTTCCACCAGCACGGCTCGCCCGTCGTCGGGGTCGGGGCGCCGGACCACGAGCCCGAGCCGCTCCAGCCGCCCGACGACGTCGGTCATCGACGGCATGCGCACGCCTTCGAGCTGCGCCAGCCGGCTCATGCGGCTGGGCCCGACGCGCACCAGCTCGGACAACACCGAGCCCTGGGTGGGCGTCAACGCCTGCGAAGTCTCGCGGCGCACCAGGTAGTAGAGCCGGAACACGACCGGCCACAGGCGGTGCGCGAGATCCACGATTCCGGAAGTCACTTAGCCAGGCTAACAAATTTAGTTAGAGTAGCGAAGTAATTCGCCTCACAGACTAGGATGCAGCCATGGACGCGGTGATCTTCGACCTCGACGGCGTGCTGGTGGACTCCGAAAAAACCTGGGACGAGGTGCGCCGCGCCGTGGTCGCGGAGCACGGCGGTACCTGGTTACCCGAATCGACCAGGGCACAGCAAGGGATGAGCACTCCCGAGTGGGCGGCCTACCTGGTCGGCACACTCGGCGCGCGGCTGACGCCCGACGAGATCGCGCGGACCGTGATCGACCGGATGGCGCAGCGCTACGCGTCGGGCCCGCCCGTGATCGACGGCGCGCCCGACGTGGTCCGCGCCGTCGCCCGCCGCTACCCGGTGGCGATCGCGAGCTCGTCGCCGCCGGTGCTGATCCAGGCATTCCTGCAAGCCTGCGACCTCACATCGCTGGTGCCCGTGGCGGTGTCGAGCGAGGAGGTCGGCGCCGGCAAACCCGCGCCCGACGTCTACCTGCGCGCGGCGAAGCTGCTGAACGTGCCGGCCGAGCAGTCCGCCGCCGTGGAGGACTCGACCAACGGGCTGAAGGCAGCACTGGCGGCGGAAATGGCCGTGTACGCGGTGCCGAACCCGCACTTCCCGCCGGACCCGGCCGTGCTGGAGCAGGCCACCGCCGTGGTGCGCGACATCAACGAGCTCCCCGCGGCGCTCGGTCTGTAGCAATCGGGCGGTAGAAATCGAGAAGGGCTCCCCGGTGAACCGAGGAGCCCTTCTGCCGACGAGGAAACGCGTCAGCGCTCCAGCTCGCCGCGGATGAACTTGTCGACCGCGTCGCGCGCGGTGGAGTCGTCGTACTGCTCCGGCGGCGACTTCATGAAGTAGGACGACGCGGAGAGGATCGGGCCGCCGATGCCGCGGTCCTTCGCGATCTTCGCGGCGCGCACGGCATCGATGATGATGCCGGCGGAGTTGGGGGAGTCCCACACCTCGAGCTTGTACTCCAGGTTCAGCGGCACGTCGCCGAACGCGCGGCCTTCGAGGCGCACGTAGGCCCACTTGCGGTCGTCGAGCCACTGCACGTAGTCCGACGGTCCGATGTGGACGTTGCCCTTGCCGAGCTCGCGGTCGACCTGCGAGGTCACCGACTGGGTCTTCGAGATCTTCTTCGACTCGAGGCGCTCGAGCTCCTTCATGTTCAGGAAGTCCATGTTCCCGCCCACGTTGAGCTGCATCGTGCGGTCGAGCTGCACGCCGCGGTCTTCGAAGAGCTTCGCCAGCACGCGGTGCGTGATCGTGGCGCCGACCTGCGACTTGATGTCGTCACCGACGATCGGCACACCCGCGTCTTCGAACTTCTTGGCCCACACCGGGTCCGACGCGATGAACACCGGCAGCGCGTTCACGAACGCGACGTTCGCGTCGATCGCGGCCTGTGCGTAGAACTTGTCGGCCTCTTCCGAACCCACGGGCAGGTAGGAGACGAGCACGTCGACCTTCGCGTCGCGCAGCGCGCCGACGATGTCGACGGGCGCCTCATCCGACTCCGAGATGGTCTCGCGGTAGAACCGCCCGAGACCGTCGTAGGTGTGCCCGCGCTGCACCGGCACGCCGAGCGGCGGCACGTCGGCGATCTTGATCGTGTTGTTCTCGCTCGAGAAGATCGCCTCGGACAGGTCGTGACCGACCTTCTTGGCGTCGACGTCGAACGCGGCGACGAAGTCGATGTCGCTGACGTGGTACTCGCCGAACTGGACGTGCATCAAACCGGGCACGCGCGTGCCGGGATCCGCGTCGCGGTAGTACTGCACACCCTGGACCAGCGAGGAGGCGCAGTTGCCGACGCCCACGATGGCCACCCGAACGCGGCGGTTCTCGCCCATGCCGGTTTCTCCTTCAATCCGTTACTTCATCTGCAGGTCTGGCCGCGACGTTGCGGCCCGAGCGGCGCGCCCTCACTCCTGCGGGTCACGCTGCTCGGCTTGTTCGTGCGCGATCAGCTCGTTGAGCCAGCGCACCTCCCGCTCGCTCGACTCGAGTCCCAGCCGGTGCAGCTCGCGGGTGTAGCGGTCGATCCTCTCCTCGGTCCTGGCCAGCGCCTCGCGCAAACCCTCGCGACGCTCTTCCACGCGACGCCGCCGGCCCTCCAGGATCCGCATCCTGACGTCGGCCGGTGTCCGCGAGAAGAACGCCAGGTGGACGCCGAATCCCTCGTCGTCCCAGGTCTGCGGACCCGCGTCACCGAGCAGCTCGGCGAACCGCTCCTTGCCCTCGGCGGTGAGCTTGTAGACGCGGCGGCCGCGCCGGGACCAGGCCCGGTCGTCCGCCTCGTCGAGCTCCTCGACGAGGAATCCCGCCCGCAGCAACCGACGCAGGGTCGGGTACAGCGAGCCGTACGAGAACGCCCGGAACATCCCGAGCGTCTCGTGCAAACGCTTGCGCAGCACGTACCCGTGCATGGGTGCCTCGTGCAGCAACCCGAGGATCGCGAGTTCGAGCACACCGCACCCCCTCACGGGAACAAACCGCAGCGGCCGCCGTTGCCCCAGTGGCTACCGGGGCGACCGCCTCCACGAACCTACTCGGCAACTATATCGCGCCGATACATCGAAGTGGCGGAAGTAACCCCCGGAAGTGGTCAGACCAGGGGAACGTCACCAGAGAGTTATCGAATTTCCGGCGTGTCCGAATGGTCGCCCTGGGTGGCCTCGCGCAGGGGGCACTGCGCACACAGGAAGAGCCCGTACTCTGTTCCTCGTGCTTACCCAGCGGCAGGTCGTGGACTACGCCTTGCAGCGCCGTGCGCTGCTGGCCGGCGTCCGCTCCGGACGCGTCGGCGACCATGAGGTGTGCGACGCGAGCCCGTACCTGCTCCGTGCGGCGAAGTTCCACGGCAGGCCGGACGACCGCGCCTGTCCGATGTGCCGCCGGACGCCGTTGACCCTCGTGTCGTGGGTCTACGGCGACGAGCTGAAGCACGTCTCGGGATCGGCGCGGACACCCGACGAACTGGCCCGCATGGCGGGGCTGTTCGGCGAGTTCACCGTCTACGACGTAGAGGTGTGCCGGACGTGCCACTGGAATCACCTGGTCCTGTCCTACGTCCTCGGCACGGGCGAGCCCCAGCCCACCCGGCCGCGGAGGACAGCGGGCCAGTGACGAGTACCAAAACCGCCGCAGAGCACAGGGCGGCACGCTCCGGCTTTTCCCGAACCCCGGTGCCGGCAGTGCCGCCTTCGGAGGCCCATTCGTGAACGACGACCGCAACCGCTCCTGGCCCGGCCAGGAGCCAGATGCACCTCGCCGTGCCCAATGGCCGGAGGAAGAACCGGGTCCCGCCTGGCCGGGCGAGGACGGCCCCCGCCGCCCGCCGCGGCAGGCCCCGCCACGACGCAGCCCCAACGGGGGTGCGCCGCGGCAGCCGCGTGGCGCCGCGCCCGAGTGGCCCAGCGGTGACGAGCCGCGTGGCGCGGACCGCCGTGGTCCAGACCCGCGTGGTGCAGACCCCCGCGGTGCAGATTCACGCGGCTCAGAACCACGCGGTTCAGAACCACGCGGCTCAGAACCTCAGTGGCCGGCTGACGAGCCCCCGCGCCGTCCGCAGCGGCCGCCGCAGCGTCCCCAGCAGTCCCAGCGCGTGCCGAACGCCAACGGTCAGGGCGGCATGCCGCCGCGCCGGCAGGCTCCGCCGCCCCCGCCGCCGCCCAGTGGAAGTCCGGCGGGGCCGAGCGGTCCCACCGCCAGCCCGCCGCAGGGCTTCCGCCAGCCGGGTCCGCCCAGGCCCGGTGGTCCAGGCCGCAACCCGTCCGGTCCCGTCCGCCGTCCGCCGCAGGGCCGGCCGGCTCCGCCGCCCCCGGCGTATCCCGACCGTGAACCGGACCTGATCACCCACGCCGCGCACAACGGCACGGAGTTCGGCTACGACCCGTACGACGACCGTTACGACGATCGGTACGCCGACGGCTACGACGACGCCGAACACCCCCAGTACTCGGACGAGGACGACTTCGAGGACGAGGGCCCCGAGCTCGACGAGAACGGCAAGCCGATCAAGCCGCCGCTCACGCCGAAGCAGCGCAAGAAGCGCCGCTGGAAGATCATCCGGCGCATCGCGTACGCGTGCGTGGGTCTGTTCATCGTCGTGCCGGCCGTCGCTTTCGTGATCACTTACTTCATGGTGAAGGTTCCTTCCCCGCAGGACGTGAAAGCGTTGCAGAGCCAGCCCATCACGTTCTTCTACGCCAACAACCAGGTGATGGGCCGCAGCGTCCCGCCGGGCGGCGACCGCGAGCTGCTGCAGCCCAACCAGATCCCCGACGTCGTGAAGCACGCCGTGTACTCGGCCGAGGACAAGACGTTCGAGACCAACTCGGGCTTCGACATCAAGGGCATCCTGGGCGCGGTGTACAACCAGGTCACCGGTGGTACCGGTGGTGGTTCGACCATCTCGCAGCAGTACATCAAGAAGGCGACGGAGAACGAAGCGCCGACGCTGACCCGCAAGTGGACCGAGCTCGCGAAGTCGTTCAAGCTCAACAACGAAGAGTCCAAATCGGACATCATCACGGGCTACCTGAACATCGTCTACTTCGGCCGCGGCGCCAACGGCATCGCGGCGGCCGCGAAGGCCTACTACGGCAAGGACGTCAGCCAGCTGTCCCCGTCGGAGTCGGCGCTGCTCGCCGGACTGATCCAGCTGCCGAGCAAATCGGAAGACCCGGCGTACACCCAACGACGCTGGTCGTACGTGATGGACCAGATGGTGGCCAACGGCTGGCTCTCTAAGACCGACCGCGACGCCGCGACGTTCCCGAAGCTCATCCCCAAGAACGCACAGGCCAAGCAGGACGCGGGCACGCTGGACTACTTCATCCAGCAGCGCATCCTCGACGAGCTCGAAGCCAAGGGCTACGACCAGGACAAGCTCTACGGCAGCGGCGCGAAGATCTACACCACGATCGACCCCGCCGCTCAGCAGGCGGCGGTGCAGGCCGTGCAGGACAACATGAAGGGGCAAACCGACCCCGACATCCTGGGAGCTCTGGTCGCCGTCGACCCGAGAACGGGCGGGGTCGTCGCGTACTACGGCGGCCCGAACACGGTGAAGGACGAGAACGGCAAGGACACGCTGGCCAACGACTGGGCCAACACGCCGCAGAACCCGGGCTCGTCGATGAAGCCGTACGACCTCACCGCGTTCCTCAAGATGGGCAAGGGGCTCGGCGAGACGTTCGACGGCACCAACAACCGTGAGCTCGGCGGTCGCATCGTCCGCAACGCGGGTGAGAGTGCCAGCTGTGGTCCGCAGTGCACGGTCAAGAAGGCCATGGAGGTCTCGGCCAACACCGTGTTCTACGACATGGTGCTGAACGTGACGAAGCCGACGCCCGTCGCCGAAGCCGCGAAGGAAGCCGGGGTGCAGCCGGCGCCGAAGGGCAAGGCCAAGCTCGGCGTCAACGACGCCAACATCGCGCTCGGCGGTGGTGAGACGTCGTTGACCCCGGAGGACCAGGCCGCGGGTTACGCGACCTTCGCTTCGGGTGGCATCTACCGCCAGCAGCACTTCGTCTCGAAGCTCACCAACTCCCAGGACGAGGTGGAGTTCGACGAGGCGACGCTGCAGGGCAAGCCGGCGTTCGATCCCGACGAACAGAAGAGCCAGCAGATCGCGGGCAACGTCACCGACGCACTCCAGCCGGTCATCAAGGAATCCCACCTGAAGTGCCCGACCGGCCACGACTGCGCCGGCAAGACCGGTACGCAGCAGTTCGACCCGCACGGGCAGACCAACCTGCCGAAGGGCTACGCGGACCGCAACGCCCAGACGTGGATGGTGGGCTACACCCCGTCGATCTCCGCGGCGGTGTGGATCGGCGGTGACGGCAACAAGCCGTTGCACGACAAGAACAACAAGCCGATCTTCGGTGCCACGATCGCGGGTCCGGCGTGGCAGGACTTCATGGACACCTACCTCAAGGGCAAGCCCACCGAGAAGTTCCCGAAGGTCGACCCGATCGGCAAGGACGCCGACACCGTCACGCCCTCGAGCCGGCCCAGCAGCACGACCACCACCCCGTCGTCGACGACCACCACGCCGTCCTCGACGACCACCACGCCGAGCACGGAATCGAGCGAGACGACCACGTCGGAGACCACCACGCCCAGCCGCCCCGGCGGGATCTTCGGCGGTGGCCCCGGCGACGGCGGCGGTCCGGGTCGTAACGGCGGAGGCGGCGACGGCGGAGGCGTCGAGGTGACACCGCCACCGAGACAGCCAGGCGGATAACCCGTGCCGAGGGGCTCCTCTCCGGTCAGGAGGGGAGCCCCTCGTCGTGTCCCGGCCGCCGCGACCCCACGCCCGGAGTGACCCGGTCGAAGTGACCCAGGCGACATCGCTCAGCGGCCACCCTGGGCGTAGTTTTGTCCGGTTCACGCCGCGCCGGGGCCGTTACCCAGAGATACGTCCCGCCGGTCGAGTGAACCGACCCCACCCGCGGTGCGTCCCCTTGTGGAGAGGGGATCTGCGCCCGCAGCACGCCCGCGTCCGAGAAGAGGATCCGCACGTGAACGACGACCGCAACCGCTCCTGGCCCGACCGGGATCCCGATCCGCGGCGTCAACCACCCCCCGCCGGACGGCAGGGGCCACCGCCGTGGGCCCGCAACCAGCCGCCTCCGGGTGACGCCCCTCGCACGCCCCCGCCCGGCAACCCCGCGCAGCCCGGCCAGCCTGTTCAGCCCGGCCAGCCGGGCCAGCCGCCGCGCGCGCCGCAGAACCGCCCCGGCACCCCACCGCCCGGCTTCCGGCAGCCGCCGCCCCCGGGCACGCGCGGGGGTCGCCCGAATCCGCCGCCGCGGCGTGAGCCGGAGCTGATGACGCACCACGTGCACAACGGCACCGCCGACGACGGCTACGACGCTCGGTACGACGCCGGCGGACCGCTCGACCCCGACGACGTCTACCCGGAGGAGCCGGAGCTCGACAAGAAGGGCCGGCCGGTCCTCACGGCCGCGCAGAAGAAGAAGCGGCGCTGGAAGATCATCCGGCGCAGCATCTACGCGTTCGTCGGCGTCTTCATCGTGATCCCCGCGATCGCGTTCGTCATCACGTACTTCAGCGTCGACGTGCCTTCACCGCAGAGCGTGGCGCAGGGGCAGAGCCAGGCCGTCACGTACCTCTACGCCGACGGCAGCCCGATGGGCAAGGACGTGCCGTCGGGTGGCAACCGGCAGATCCTCACCGCCGACCAGATCCCCGACATCATGAAGCACGCCGCGATCGCGACCGAGGATTCGTCGTTCGAGACCAACTCGGGCTTCGACGTCACGGGCATCCTGCGGGCCGTGTACAACCAGGTCACCGGCGGCACCGGTGGTGGTTCCACGATTTCCCAGCAGTACATCAAAAAGGCCACCGACAACGACGCGCCCACGCTCACCCGCAAATGGACCGAGCTGGCGAAGTCGTTCAAGATGAACCAGACGTACTCGAAGCAGGACATCATCACCGCGTACCTGAACATCATCTACTTCGGGCGTGGTGCGTACGGCGTGGGCGCGGCGTCGCAGGCCTTCTTCCACAAGGACGTGAAGGACCTCAGCTTCTCCGAAGCCGCGCTGCTGGCCGGCCTCATCCAGCAGCCGGGCCGTTCGGAGAACTCGAAGGTGGCGCACGACCGCTGGAACACCGCGCTCGACCGGATGGTGGAAAACCACTACATCACGGAGGCCGACCGCAAGGCCGCGCAGTTCCCCACGCCGATCCCGCTGTCGGAGGACCAGGACGACTCGAGCGCGCCCTACCGTTTCATCTCCGACCAGGTGCAGGCCGAGCTAGAGGCCCACGGCATCTCGAGCGACCAGTACTACTCGGGTGGCTACACGATCCAGACGACCATCGACAAGAAGGCGCAGGATCTCGCCGAGCAGGCGGGCGCTGACGCGCTGGCGAAGCAGTCGGACAACCGGCTGCTCGACGCGCTCGTGGCCGTCGACCCGAAGACCGGCGGCGTGCTCGCGTACTACGGCGGGCCCACGACCGTCGACGTGAACGGCCAGAAACAGAAAGCGCGAGACTGGGCCGACACCCCGCAGAACCCCGGTTCGTCGATGAAGCCGTACGACCTCACGGCGTTCCTCAAGATGGGCAAGGGGATCAACTCGACCTTCGACGGCCGCAACAACCGGGAGTTCGACGGGCGCATCGTCCGCAACGCCGGTGACAGCGACAGCTGTTCGGAGCAGTGCACCGTCGCCGAGGCCATGAAGATCTCGGCCAACACGGTCTTCTACGACATGGTCCTCAACGTCACCAAGCAGGGCCCCGTCGAGCAGGCCGCCCAAGAAGCCGGCGTCAAGACCAAGGACAACGGCGGCGGCAACTCGCAGATCGACATCTCGAACAACAACATCTCCCTCGGCGGTGGCGACACGAAGATCACGCCGGCCGACCAGGCCTCGGCCTACGCCACCTTCGCCGGCGACGGCCAGCAGCGCGACCGCCACTTCGTGCTGAAGGTGACGAACGCGCAGAACGAGGTGGCCTACGAAGCTCAGGCACAGCCGGCCAAATCGGCGTTCGCCGACGGCGACCCGGAGCTGAGCAAGCAGATCGCGGGCAACGTGACCACCGCGTTGGAGCCGGTGATCGGCTTCTCGAAGCTGAAGTGCCCGTCGGGACACGAATGCGCCGGCAAGACCGGGACGCAGCAGCACACGAAGCGCGCCGGTGAGCCGGCTTCGGCGGCGAACGCCAACGCGCAGACGTGGATGGTCGGCTACACGCCGTCGGTCTCCGTGGCGGTCTGGGTCGGCGGCGACGGCGACCTGGCTCTACACGGCAAGGGCAGCACCCCGATCTTCGGTTCCACGATCGCCGGCCCGCTGTGGCAGAAGTTCATGACGAACTACCTCGCGGGCAAGCCGGCCGAGCGCTTCTCCCAGGTGTCGCTGATCGGCGACGCCGCGCCGCCGATCAGCCCGCCGAGCGACCCGAACATCCCGCCGTCGGACATCACGCCGACCGACAACCCGGACAACCCGGGTAACGGCGACGGCAACCCGGTGAACCCCGGCGACCCGAACGGCCCTGGCGGCCCGGGCGGCAACTTCCCGTCGTTCCCCACGCACACCCCGAAACCGCCGAAGAACACGCCCTCGGGCGATCCAACCGATACGGGCGACCCCGGCGACACGGGCGATCCCGACGAATAGCCAGGGAGTCGCAAGAGAAAAAGGCTCCCCCAGCCGGGTTTCCGGACGGGGGGAGCCTTTTTCGCGCCCGCAAAGGAAAAGCGGGGGAGGCCGCGAGCTCGGCACTGGGGGTTGCCGAGCTCGCGGCAAGCTAGTCGAGCGTGATGACGCGGCCCTCGGCTCCGGAGCGGTGGGCGGCTTCGATCACGCGCAGCGCGGCCACGGAACCGGCCGGGTCCACGGGGAACGCCGCTTCGCCGCGCAACGCGTCGCGCACCTGGGCGTAGAAGTCCTCGTAGCGGCCGACCTCGGTGGGCACGGTTTCGGTGTGGTCGGTGCCGTCGTCGACGCCGAGGGTGCCGGCGTCGGCCTCGGGCTCGACGCCCCAGCGCTCGTCGCCGGGGCGCAGGCCGTCCTTGATCTGGGGTTCCTGCACGTCGAGGCCGTACTTGGTGAAGGCGGCGCGGTCGCCGAGCACGCGGAAGCGCGGGTTGCGCGTGGCGGCCAAGGCGGAGGCCCACAGGTGCGAGCGCACGCCGTTGGCGTGGTGCAACGCGACGAACACGTCGTCGTCGACCTGCACGCCGGCGCGGCGGCGGTCGACCTCCGCGTAGACCTGCGTGACCGGGCCGAACAGCTGCAGCGCCTGGTCGACGATGTGCGCGCCGAGGTCGTAGAGCAGGCCGCCGGCCTCGGCGGGGTCGCCGAACTCGCGCCAGTTGTCCTTGATCTTCGGCACCCAGCGGTCGTAGCGGGACTCGAAGCGGAACACGTCGCCGAGGCGGCCGGACTCGATCACCTTGCGCACGGTGAGGAAGTCGGAGTCCCAGCGGCGGTTCTGGAAGACGGTGAGGCCGACGCCCTTGGCCTTCGCCGCCGCCACGACCTGCTCGGCCTCGTCCGCGGTTGGCGCGAACGGCTTGTCCACGACCACGGGCAGGCCGAGCTCGATGGCGCGCAGCGCGAGCGGCACGTGGGTACGGTTCGGGGTGCTCACCACGACGAGGTCGAGGTCACCCGCCTGGGCGAACAACGCGTCGGCGTCGGGCACGATCTCGGTGCCGGGGTACTCCGCACGGGCCTGACCGGCGCGTTCCGGGTTCGCCGTCACGATCGCCGTGGGCACCAGGCCCGGCGTCGAAGCCACCAGCGGCGCGTGGAAAACGCGGCCGCCGATGCCGTAACCGAAAATGCCGACTCGCAAGTCATCAGCCATGCCACCTATTAAACAACACTGTTGCGTAACTAGCCAGTTCTTCGGGAGGATCTCCGGATGGCGGAAACCGGGGTCAACCTGCGCGGGCTGCGCCGCTACAACAGAGCGCTGCTGCTCGGTCACATCCTGCGCGCGGGCGGGCTCAGCCGCGTGGAGCTGGCCGAGCGCACGGGGCTGACGCAGCAGGCGGTGTCGAAGATCGTCGCCGAGCTGCTCGAGACGCAACTGCTCGATGTCGAGCGGCAGGCCGCGGCCGGCGTCGGCAAGCCGCGCACGCAGCTGCGGATCCGGCCCTCGGCGAAGTGCGCCCTCGGCGCGCAGCTGGACCGCGACGGGTTCCTCGTGCTGCGCACGGGCCTGTCCGGCGAGGTCGAGGCCACCGTGGAAGGTCCGCTGCCCGTCGGCTTCACGCCTGAACAGGCCGTGACCGCCGTGGTGGATGCGACGCGCAAGCTGCTCACCGACGTCGACCCGGCGCGGGTGCTGGGCCTGGGCGTCGGCGCGGTGGGACCGCTCGACCACCGCGAAGGCCGCGTCCGCGACGCCACGAACATGCCGGGCTGGCACGACGTGCCCCTTCGCGACCTCCTCGCCGAGCGCACGGGACTGCCCGTGACGCTCGACAAGAACACGAACTCCGCCGCGGTCGCCCACACGTGGCCCGACACGCCGGAGACCGCGACTGCCGTGGTGCTCGTGGGTACCGGCATCGGCGTCGGGTTGCTGGTCGACGGGAACGTCTACCGCGGCCCGCGCACCAACGCCGGTGAGTTCGGCCACACCACGATCGCCTACGACGGCCCGCGCTGCGCCTGCGGACGGCGCGGTTGCGTCGAGATCATGCATCGCTCGGCCGCCACGCCGGCCGAGGCCGCGCGCCTGCTCGGGATCGGCCTCGCCGACCTCGTGCAGGTCCTGGACCTGGAGCGGATCGTGTTGTTCGGCCGCACGATCCGCGCGGCGCCCGAGGTCTACCGGGACACGGTGTCGGCGCAGCTGCGCGAGCTGCTGCCGGTGCCGCACTGGCAGCGCATCGACGTGGAGCTGAGCGACCTCGGCGAGGAAGCCGTGGCCCTCGGTGGGGCTTTCGAGGTGCTTGCCGGGTTCTACTCCGACCCTAAATGACCGGCGCCTGACCTGGGGGCAGATAGCATCCGCGACGTGCCCGACCAAGCCACCGCCGAAGAGCCGGACGCGGCTCCCCGCACGCTGACGCCAGCGGAGCGGATCGTGCCGAGCTGGAACGACCCGCTGGCCTCCGCGGCGACCAGACCGATCGGCGGTCCGCTCGGCGAGCACGCGGCCGTGGGCCGGCACTGGTTCTGGTCACCGCAGCGCGTCGGGCTGGGCCTGGCGGTCCTCGCGCTGGTGCTGTGCTGGTTCGGCAAGGCGTCCTGCATCCAGCAGTACCAGGACTCCAGCGGCGCCAGCCAGCTCGACTGGCGGGCGGGCCGCCCATTCGTCGCGATGTGCTACTCGGACATCGTGCCGCTCTACAGCTCCGAGCGGCTCAACGACCCGAAGACCTTCCCGTACGTCTCGTCCTGGCAGGAGGACACGCAGACGGCGCAGAACCAGACCCGTTACATGGAATACCCCGTGGTCACGGGCCTGTTCCAGTGGATCAACGCGAAGCTCGCGGCGGGGTGGCTCTCGGTCGCGAACTCCGGCTGGCTCCCCAGCGCGCTGCCGGTGGCGATCTACTTCAACATCTCCGCGTTCTGGCTCTCGCTCGCGTGGCTGATCACTGTTTGGGCGACCGGGCGCACGATGAAACGCCGGCCGTGGGACGCGGTGCTGGTGGCGATCTCGCCGCTGGTGCTGGTGCAGGCGTTCACGAACTTCGACGCCATCGCCACGGCGTGTACCGCGGCCGGAATCCTCGCGTGGTCGCGAAAACGGCCGGAGATCGCCGGCGTGCTGCTGGGGCTCGGCGCCGCGGCGAAGCTGTACCCGTTGCTGTTGCTCGGGGTGTTGTTCGTGCTCTGCCTACGCGCCGGGAAGCTGCGCACGTGGGGCAGAACCGCGGCGTTCACCGTGCTGACCTGGCTGATCGTGAACGTGCCGTTCATCCTCGTGGCCACGCGCGGGTGGTGGGAGTTCTTCCGGCTCAACACGTTGCGGCCGATGGATCCCGACTCGATCTACAACGTCATCTCCTACACCACGGGGTGGACGGGATTCGACGGCGTGCTCCAAAAAGGACAGACGCCGGCGATCCTCAACACCGTGATCGCCGTGCTGTTCCTGCTCTGCTGCGCCGGCATCGCCTACGTCGCCCTCACCGCGCCGCGACGGCCGCGGCTGGGGCAGCTCGCGTTCCTCGTGGTGGCGGCGTTCCTGCTGACCAACAAGGTGTGGAGCCCGCAGTACTCGCTGTGGCTCGTGCCGCTGGCGGTGCTCGCGATCCCGCGCTGGCGGCTGCTGCTGAGCTGGATGGTGATCGACGCGCTGGTGTGGGCGCCGCGGATGTTCTACTACCTCGGCATCGACCACAAGGGACTGCCGGAGGGCTGGTTCCTCGGCACGGTCGTGGTGCGCGACCTCGCCGTGGTGGGCATCTGCGTGCTGGTGATCCGCGAGATCTACCGGCCGCGCACGGACCTCATCCGGCTCGCCGGCGACGACGACCCGGCGGGCGGTGTGCTGGAACGAGCGCGTGACCGCGTGACGTTCCCGGGCTTCGGGAAGCACCGCCAGGCTGTGCCGACAGTGCCCCCGGTGCCCCCGGCGCCTCCCGCGCCCGAGTCCTAGGCGGTCTGCTTGCGCAGGTAGGCGATGTCGGCCGCCTGGCCCTCGCTCGGCGTCTCCACGACGACGGGCGCGCCCGCCTTGCGGACGACGTCGGCGAGCAGCTCGGGGTCGATGGTCCCCTCGCCGCCGACGACGTTGGCGTGGCGGTCGCGGTTGGAGCCGAACTCGTCGCGCGAGTTGTTGAGGTGCACCAGGTCGATGCGGCCGGTGATGGCCTTGACCTTCTCGACGGCGTCGGCCAGCTCCCAGCCCGCGGCGTAGGCGTGGCAGGTGTCGAGGCAGAACCCGGCGCCGAACTCGCCGACCTCGTCCCACAGGCGCGCGATCACGTCGAGCTCGCGGGTCATCGCGTTCTCGCCACCCGCGGTGTTCTCGATGAGGATCGGCACGGCGAAGCCGCCCTTGTCCGCTTCGCGTTCGAAGAGCTTGCGCCAGTTGGCCAGGCCCTCGGCCACGTCGTCGCCGGCGCCCACGTGGCCGCCGTGCACGATGAGTCCCTTCGCGCCGATCGCGGCGGCGCCGGTGGCGTGCTGCGCGACGTTCTTGCGCGACGGGATGCGGATGCGGTTGTTCAGCGACGCGACGTTGATCAGGTACGGCGCGTGGATGAACACCTCGACCGGCGACTCCTTGATCGCGTCCCCGAACGGGTGCGGTTTCGGAGCCTTCCACCCCTGCGGGTCGGACAGGAAGAACTGGACGACGTCGGCTTCTCGCTCGGCGACAGCGGCCAGCGGATCGTCGTCGCGGACATGGGCGCCAATCTGCATGCCAGCACGCTACCCCCGGGTGAATCCGCACCTGACGCCCCAGTTGGTGACGCTCGTGGAGTACCGTGAGCGCGTTCCGTGATCCAGTTCGGGGCCGACGGAGGGGTTTTGCATGGGGAAGCACGCCGCCCGGATCACCACGTTGGGGATCGCCGCCGCGCTGCCGGTTCTCTCGGCCGCGCTCGCGCTCCCCGCCACGGCTTCCGCGGATCCGAGCCCCACGCTCAACGGCGACTGCTCGGCGACGCTGCAGAACGGCAAGTCCGGCAACGGCCTGTCGCTCGACGCGGGCGCGCCGCTCAACGCCCCCAACCGTCTCACCGTCGGCCTCGACTCGAAGGCCGAGCAGTCGGACGGGAGCAACCCGCTCTTGACGCTCCCGGTGGGCGACGTGGTGCGCGGCCTCGGTGTCGGCGAGGTGCCGGTGGTCGGTGACGCGGCGACCAACGCCGTCTGCCCGCTCGCGCAGAACACGGCCAACGGTGTCGGCAACGCCACGCAGAGCCTGGTCGGCGGCGTGACCGCGCCGGTCGTGCCGCCCACCGACAACCCGCCCACCGACAACCCGCCGGACGACAACCCGCCCGGGACGCCTCCCGGCATCCCGCCGGGTGGACCCGGTGGCCCCGGCGGACCGGGACAGCCCGGCGGTCCCGGGAGCAGCCTCGACCCGGTGATCACCGGCGCTGGCGACCTGTCCGGAATCGACTCCATCGCGGGCATCTTCACCAACGCCGCCATGCTGCCGTCCGGGCTGGTGCAGGCGCCGCCGGTGATCACGCAGGTCATCCCGGGCCAGCTGCCCGCGGACCAGGTCCCGACCGTCGACGCGAAGAAGTCGGGCACCGCCGAAGCGCTGCCGGCCGTGACGCCGCCGGCGAAGCTGCCGATGCTCATCGCGGTGCTCGCGCTGGCCCTCGTCGCGGCGGCGCTCGTGCGGGCGTGGCTGCGCCGCAAGACCGCCTGATCGACACCCGCGGTGACGCCCGCTTCCACCCGAATGCCTGACATCGGTGGCTGAGCGGGCGTCACTCGTTCCCGTTACCGTCGTTGTCCAGGGGAGACAGGTTCGGACCGGACGCGGCGGAGGGCTCGATGGCCAGGCAGCACCGCACACGCAGGGCCACCGCGGTGGGAGCTGCCGCCTTCGTACTGGCCGGTTCGGCCGCGCTCGCGGCGCCGAGTACGGCGTCCGCTGTGTCGGATCCGGAGACGCTGACCACGCCATGCGGGTCCACGATCACCGCGAAGCCGGGTGACAAGGTCAAGGCGACGACGCCGTTGCTGGGGATCCCGCTCGACCTCGGCGTGGTCGGCCAGGTGTCCGGCGTGCTGACCGGAACCGTGAACGCGCTGCTCGGCACCGTCTGCAAGGTCACCGTGAACGTGGTCGACACCGTCGTCGCGCCGGTGCCCGTGGTCGGCGCACCGGCCGCCGGGGCGCTGAACAAGACCGTCTCGGGAACCACGAACACGCTGCAGCAGGGCGTCGACTCCACGCAGCGCGCGCTGGCCGGCGGGGCGCCCGCGCAGCAGAACCCCGGCAGCCCGCAGCAGCCGCCGGCGACCGGTCCCGGCGCGCCGCAGGGTGGCACTCCCGCCGGACAGACGCCGATCCCGCCGGTGAACAGCCCTTTGCTGCCGCTCTCGGGCGGTGGCGGCGCGCTCGCGTCGCTGTTCCCGGGCTTCTCGAACTTCTCGAACCTGCCGTTCAGCACCGGCTACTCGCCGATGCGCGACTACAGCGACATCCCGATGGCGATGGCCGGGCTGTTCTCCCCGTCGCCGGCCCTGCGCTACGGGAGCCAGATTCCCGGGTACGCGCCGCAGTACGGCCTCTCGAACCCGGGTCAGCCGTCGGCCGGCGGCAACGCGAGCGTTCAGAACGCGGGCGAGGCGCAGGCGTTACCGCCCACTGGAGACAACCACACGAACGGGTTGGACTGGCCCGTGCTGGTGGCAGTTCTTGCACTCTCCGGAGTCAGTGCGGGCCTGGTTCGGACCTGGGTGCTCCGCCGAATGGCCGCTGCGAGCTAGGCCGACTCACCAGTATCTTTTCGGGGTCCCGCTCGTTTACCTGTCGCGATGGTCGACGCCCGCAGATCCTGGAGGACACCGCTCGTGCCGAAGAACCCCACCTGGCTGAGAACTCGGGGCGTACTCAGCGTCACCGCGCTGGCGGCCCTGGTGACCGGCGGAGCGTTCCTCGGCTCGGGCACCGCTTCGGCGGCCACGACCCTGGCCAACCAGTGCACGGGCTCGGTCAGCGGCAGCATGGGCGACACGGTCGCGTTGCCGGGCTCGTCCGTCAGCGCGCTCGCGAAGCAGGCCGCGGCGGCGAAGCAGCAGTCGCTGTTGTGGCTCATCCCGCTCAACGGTGTGGACCCCAACGGCGTGGCCAACGCGCTGTCCGCGAAGACGCTCACGGTCGGCACCGTGCCCAGCTCGTCGGGCGGCACCATCGACGGCAAGGCCATCGGCAGCGCCGTCAACCAGGCGCTGCAGGGCAACGCCGCGCTCGGCTGGAGCGCCGACACGAAGAAGCAGGTCCTCGACGCGATCACCACCTCGGTCACGTCGAACTGCGGCCTGACCACGCTGGCCACGCACTACACGCCACCGACGTCTTCGTCGACGCCGCCGAGCAGCAGCTCGTCGTCGACCTCGCCCTCGACCTCGTCGGGCTCGGAAGGCGGGCCGCTCGCGAACCTGATCCCCGGGTCCACGGGCACCGCCCCGCAGCGCGACTACAACGGCATCCCGACCGCGACGCCCGGCACCGCCGTGGCCCCCGGCATCCGCTACCCGGCCAACGGCACGCTGCCCGGCTCGGCCGCGCCCGTGACCGGCGGCCAGGACACGCAGAGCCAGGGCCCGGACGTGCGCAACGCCGGCAACGCGGAGTCGCTGGCGACCTCCGGCGGCGCGTCCGACGTCCAGCTGCCGATGCTGCTCGCGGTGATCGTGCTGGCGGGCGTGACGGCCGGGCTGGTGCGCACCTGGGCGCTGCGCCGGGCCTCCTGACAAGGCCTCCCGACAAGACTGTCGGTACCCCAGGTACTCTTACCTGGACAAACCCTCCTGCTACGGACAGTCCGTGGCCGCGAGCCCATAGGAGGTGAGTGGTTGTGTCACGCCATTACGAGGTAATGGTCATCCTGGACCCCACGCTCGACGAGCGCACGGTCGCCCCCACGCTGGACAACTTCCTCAACGTGATCCGCACTTCGGGCGGAAGCGTCGAGAAGGTCGACGTCTGGGGCCGCCGTCGCCTGGCGTACGAGATCAAGAAGCACGCCGAGGGCATCTACGCGCTGCTCGACCTGAACTCCGACTCCGACGCGGTCAAGGAACTCGACCGTCAGCTGTCGCTGCAGGAGACCGTGCTGCGCACCAAGGTCATGCGCCGCGAGGTCAAGCGCGCCGCGGCCAAGCCCGTCGCCGCCAAGGCCTGAGCCGAAGGGACGTCCCCGTGGCTGGAGACACCGTCATCACGGTGATCGGAAACCTGACCTCCGACCCGGAACTGCGTTTCACCCCGTCCGGCGCGGCGGTCGCGAACTTCACGGTCGCGTCCACCCCGCGCACCCTCGACCGGCAGTCCGGCGAGTGGAAGGACGGCGAGGCGCTGTTCCTGCGCTGCAACATCTGGCGCCAGGCGGCGGAGAACGTCGCCGAGTCGCTCACCCGCGGCGCCCGTGTGGTCGTGCAGGGCCGGCTCAAGCAGCGGTCCTTCGAGACCAAGGAAGGCGAGAAGCGCACCGTCGTCGAGCTCGAGGTCGACGAGATCGGGCCCTCGCTTCGGTACGCCACGGCGAAGGTCAACAAGGTCAGCCGCGGTGGCGGCGGCGGTGACTTCGGCGGCGGCGGTGGCGGTGGCAACCGCGGTGGCGGCGGTGGCGGCGGAATGCCGGCCGACGACCCGTGGGGCTCCGCTCCGCCCGCGGGCGGTGGCGGCGGCGGCGGTTTCGCCGACGAGCCCCCGTTCTGATCTCGCACTTTTACACCTCAAGATTTGAATCCAGGAGAAGACAGTGGCCAAGCCACCCATCCGTAAGCCCAAGAAGAAGGTCTGCGTTTTCTGCAAGGCCGAGAAGAAGGGCCGCCCGGAACTGATCGACTACAAGGACACCAACCTGCTGCGGAAGTACATCTCCGACCGCGGCAAGATCCGTGCCCGTCGCGTCACCGGCAACTGCAGCCAGCACCAGCGTGACATCGCCATCGCGGTGAAGAACTCGCGCGAGATGGCGCTGCTGCCCTACACCTCGACCGCTCGCTGAGGAGGCTCGTCATGGCGAAGATCATTCTCACCACCGACGTGGCGAACCTCGGTGGCCCCGGCGACATCGTCGAGGTCAAGGACGGTTACGCCCGCAACTACCTGCTGCCCCGCGGCTACGCGATCGTGGCCAGCAAGGGTGCCGAGAAGAACGTGCGCACCATTCAGCGCGCGCAGGAATCCCGGCGCATCCGCGACCTCGACCACGCCAAGGAAATCAAGGCGACCCTCGAGGGCCTCGGCGCCATCCAGCTGACGGGCAAGGCGGCGGAGGGCTCGAAGAAGCTCTTCGGCTCCATCACCGCCGGCGAGATCGTCGACGCGATCAAGGCCCAGGGCGGCCCGCTCCTCGACAAGCGCGTCCTGGACCTCCGCGACCACATCAAGACGGTCGGCAAGCACTCCGTCAACGCCCGCCTCCACCCCGATGTGAAGGTCGACGTCCGCCTCGAAGTCAAGGCGACTTCGGTCTGACGGTTTGTTTCTGTTGCTCCAGCAAAGCGCCCCCGGGTCTTCCCGGGGGCGCTTTGCGTTTGCGTGAACCCACCCGATCGGGCGAGCGACAAGATCGGTTCCGACCTGCGCACAAGGTCGTCTGAACCCGAGCGGGAACCAATGGCCGTGCGTTACCATCCAACCTGCTGATCTCGCCGTTTGGGGAGCGAGAAGTAGCCAAAGGGGGTCACGCCGATGTCCGAAGTTCCACCCACTCCGCCGATCAAGGTCGGCAGTTACGGAACCGGCGGCGGTTACCAGTTCAGCGAGGACGAGGTCGACAGCGTCATCAACCAGTGGCACGACCTACTCGTACACATGAAAACCGACCTCGACCACGCTCGGGCGATCGCGCAGGTGAAGGCGCCCGCGGACGAGTTCGCCAGTGGCGACTTCATCAACGGCGGCGCGAATCCGTCGGGGCAGACACTGCTGGACCAGCACCAGCGCATGCACGACTACGTAAACAACTTCATCACTGCCTTGAAGGCGGCGAAAAACAAGATCACCGTCGCGGAGCAGGAAGCGCGCGACAACATCAAGACTGGAGTCTGAGCCCCGCATGATCTCCCGCACCGTTCGCATCGCCGCCGGAACCGTCGCTGCGCTGGCCGCTCTCACGGCGTGCAGCGGTGAGAGCGGCGGCGGTACCAGCCCCTCGTCCTCGGCACCGGCGAGCAGTCCGGCAGCGGGGTCGGGTCCGAAGGTGCCGGCGGCGCTGCCCACCGACGCATTGCTGAGCGACCCGTGCAGTGTGTTGACGGCAGACGGGGCCACCCAGGTCGGACTGGCTTTGCCGGGCAAGAAGGACACCAGCAGCAGCCAGCTCACCGGGTGCATGTGGGAGTCGACCCGCAGTGATCAGAACTCTGTTGCGGTCTACCCGTTGCCGCAGAACAAGGGCGGCATCAGCGATATCTACGACCAGAAGGCCCAGGACGTCTACTTCGAGCCGGTGTCGATCGACGGTTACCCCGGGGTGTTCGCCGACGTCCAGGACGGCCGCCCCTCCGGCACCTGCACGCTCTGGGTCGGTGTCACCGACCAGCTCGCGGTGTCCGTGATCCCGTCGATCGGCGTTGGCGACAACAAGAACAACCCGTGCGGAATCGCGCAGAAGTTCGCGACCGCCATGGTCGGACACCTCAAGGGTGCGGCGTGACCGAGCACCCGAACACCTCAGAAGGAGTGGCTCATCATGGGGAATGACGCCAACACCATGGGCAAAGAACTCAAGGGGATGGCGATCGGCGCCGGCTACGGCGCCGCGATCGGTTCCGTCGTTCCCGGTGTCGGCACCGCGGTGGGCGCCGGCGTCGGCGCCATCGCCGGTGGTCTGGTGGGCCTGTTCAGCGGTGGTCCCGAGGCACAGCAGCAGTCGGCGGACCTGGGTGGCCGCTCGATCGACGCGTACTCGATCTACCAGAAGATCCACGCCGGTGACCCCTCCTCGCTCGAGAACGGCGCGAAGGCCGCCGGCGCGCTCAAGGAGGTGCACAGCGGCCGGGTCACCGACATCGACAACCTGAACAAGAAGATGGACACCGCCTGGCAGGGTGCCAGCGCGATGGCCGCCCAGGCCGGTGCGCACCCGCTTGGCATCTGGCTGCAGGACTCGGCCGGCAACCTCGGTAAGAGCGACATGTACCTGGGCAACCAGGTCGACTGCTTTCACACCGTCAAGTCGAAGGTCCAGGACATCCCGAAGGACCCGCCGTCGGCCGGGTTCCTCGACGGGATCAACCCGATGAGCGACAAAGACGACGAGATCAACCAGTACAACGACAATTCGAAGTCGAACGTCCAGGCCTACACCGCCTACTTCAACGCCTCGAGCAGCAACGCCCAGCAGCTGCCGCAGTACAGCGCTTGGCAGGGGAACAACCTGTCGAACGGCGGTGGCGGCAACAACTTCGGTGGTGGTGGCGGAGGCGGCAACTTCGGTGGCGGTGGCGGCGTCGGCGGCGGTGGTGGGGGCGGCAGCTTCAACCCGGCCGACATGCCGAAGTTCGACGCCAAGCCGCCGTCGGTGAATCCGACCGGGACGGACCAGTTCAACGACCCGAACGGGCCCAATGGGCCCAATGGGCCCAATGGGCCAGGCCACACCAACCTGCCGACGTACACCCCGCCGGGGTCGGACTCGACCACGGCGCAGGGCTTCACGCCGTCGTCGTTCGACTCGAGCGGTTTCGGGCCGGGCGGTGCCGGCGGGTTCGGGCCCGGCGGTGCCGGCGGCTTCGGCCCGGGCGGCAGCGGCGGCGGTTTCGGCGGCGGCGGCGCCGGTTCGGGTGCTGTCGCAGGCTTCGGGCCGGGTGCGTTCGGCGGCGGGGCCTTCGGCTCCGGCGGTGTCGGCTCGGGTGCCGCGGAAGGCCTCGGCGGTGCCGGAGCCGGTGGTGCTCGCGGCGGCGCGATGGGTGGCGGCATGGGCGCGGCCGGCAAGGCCGGGACGTCGGGCATGGGCGGGATGGGTGCCGGCGGCGCCAAGGGCGGCAAGGGTCAGGAAGACGAGGAACACCAGACGAAGTACCTCGTCGAAGAGGATGCCAACGACCTCTTCGGCACCGACGAGCTGACCGCGCCACCCGTGATCGGTGAATGAGGCCCAACGACGTGATCACTCTCGACCAACCGACGAAGTTCACCGTCCCGACGCTGTTCACCCTGATCAGGCGCCGGGGCGGTGAGCCGCATCAGACCATCGCGGACATGGCGACCTTCTACGACCCGACGGCCGAACGCCGGATCGACGAGGACGTCAACGCGGTGCTCACCGACCTCGGGCTGATGGGGCCGCGCGGCATGGACCGCGACCTGCTGGCGCTCATCGAGTCGATCTGCCACCCGCAGATCGAGTACTACGGGTGGTTCGACGGGCAGTTCGAAGACGGCAGCCCCTCGAACTACGCCGTGCTGGTCGGGAGCGGGAACGGCGGCGGCTTCGCGCTGCTCCGAGTCGTCGGAGAGCAGACGGTCACCGTGGTGCGGCAGCGGCCGGACCTGCTGCTTCCGACGTTCCTGGACCTCATGCCCGCAGGCCAGGGTGCGTCCGGGCAGCCGCTGGTCACCAGCAAGAGCGAATTCGAAAGCGGGCACGCCGCGGGGTCCGAGGACGTGTCGCAGCGTTCGATCATGCAGACGGGGCCCGGGCGGAACGAGGCGCTCGCGCCGCTGAAGGAGATTCAGCGGATCCTCAAGGCGCCGCGGACCGGGGCGGGGTCGTTGTACGTCGCGACGCGGCCGAACGGGGGGCGGCGCCGGCGGATTCCGAAGCCGATCAACTTCGTGGACACCGCCGAGGGGCGCTGGCTGATGGAGGAGCGGCCCGGCCGGGACGACTCCCTCATCGTGTTCACGCCGGGCACGCCGAAGGCGATCGGGGATCGGTTGCGGACCGCGCAGAGCGCGCTGGGCTGACCCGTTAGAGCGCTACTCCGGGTGGGGTTTCGTGTGCGGCACGTTCAGGTGGCCGCCAGGTGAACCCCACCCGGTTTGCGTGGTGGCCGGTCTACCCGCGTGAACAAGATCAGCTATGACGCGACGACATCAACCAGACTTGGAGCCCAAGTCCCAGCAGCGCAGCCGATGGCGCAGCCGGACCCACGGTGCCCGCGCCCACTCAGGACTTGGTCAGCGACCCGTGCTCGGTGCTCAACGCCGCCGAAGCAGCTCAAGTCGGCCTCGCCTACCCCGGTGAGCAGGTCACCCAGACCCTGGTCAGCTGCAACTGGACGTCGTCCGGCAGCAATCAAAACTTTGTTCACGACACCCCGCTCCCGCAGAACAGCGGCGGAATCAGCGACGTCTACGCACAGAAGTCCAACCAGGCGTACTTCGAACCGACCGATGTCGACGGCTACCCGGCGGTCTACGCCGACGCACAGGACGGACGCAAGTCCGGCAGTGCACCCTCTGGGCGGGAGTCACCAACCAACTAGCCGTCTCGATCATCCCGCAGATCAGCACCGGCAAGAACGTGGACGATCCGTGCGGAGTCGCAAAGACATTCGCGACCGCCATGGGCGGGCACCTCAAGGACGTCGCATGAGCAAGCAGGCCACGTCGACGGACTGAACAAGCAGCCGGATCCCGCCCCGCAAACTGACCCGTTAGAGCGCTACTCCGGGTGGGGTTTCGAGTGCGGCACGTTCAGGTGGCCGCCAGGTGAACCCCACTCAGTTTTCGTGGTGCGGGCGGCCTACCAGCGCGTTCTCACTCAGCGGTTACTCAGAGCACCGAAACGCCGGTGTGCGACCGGCGTGGCCACTCGTTCAGCCCACCGTGTCACGCCTCTACGCTCCGTAGCATTCATCCACAGGCAGGTGTGCACGCGTCCGGACGACACGCCGAAGGACGCGCCGAGCGCGACACGCCGGACGAGTTTCGACAAAGTTCTCCACAGTCTCTACACAGGCCTTGACCTGGGGATTTCGTGAAGGTGATCAGGACTGTCCCCAACTTGTCCACAGCCTGGCGGCTACCTGTGACTGGTTACCTCCAGTCGTCCACAAGTTATCCACAGGACGGTCAACACCCGGAATTGCGCTCGTCCGTCCGGGGGATCTAGCGTGCCCTCTCGGCCAGCACTCACGGTGGCGCCCGGCGTGGCAAGTCATCGGTGAGGGGGACGCCGGTCCATCATCAAGGAGGGCCCGGCGGTTGGGCTGGGAAAGTCGGAGAGGATCCGGCATACTCGAACAGGTGTTCGCACGAGGAGGGCTCGCGCGGCACCGTTCGACACAGGACGTGACGAGTGGCAGGGGATGACCGCGGCTTTGCCCGCCGGTCGAGGAGGTGTCCGGGGCGGTGGCGCTGACCGACGACCGCGGTCCGATGTACGACGCGGACTCCGACCCGGGGCCGAGTGACCCGGGTTCGGGCGGGTTCGACCGGCAGCCGCCGCAAGACATGGCGGCGGAGCAGTCGGTGCTGGGCGGCATGCTGCTGTCGAAGGACGCGATCGCCGACGTGATCGAGGCGCTCGGGCCCGGCGACTTCTACCGGCCCGCGCACCAGGCCGTGTACGACTGCATCCTCGACCTCTACGGCCGCGGCGAGCCCGCCGACCCGATCACGGTGTCGGCGGAGCTGGAGCGCCGCGGCGAGCTCGGCCGCGTCGGCGGGGCGCCGTACCTGCACACGCTGATCGCGACCGTCCCCACCGCGGCCAACGCCGGCTACTACGCCGAGATCGTCGCCGAGAAGGCGGTGCTGCGCCGGCTCGTGGAGGCGGGCACGCGCATCGTGCAGTACGGCTACGGCGCGGCGGCCGCCGACGGCGCGAACATCGACGAGGTCGTCGACCGCGCGCAGGCCGCGATCTACGACGTCACCGAGCGCCGCACCAGCGAGGACTACGTCGCGCTCGAAGACCTCCTGCAGCCGACCATGGACGAGATCGACGCGATCGCGTCGCGCGGCGGGCAGTCGCAGGGCATCCCGACCGGGTTCGCCGACTTCGATGAGCTCACCAATGGCCTGCACCCAGGCCAGATGATCATCGTCGCCGCCCGTCCCGGTGTCGGTAAGTCGACGCTGGGCCTGGACTTCGTGCGGTCAGCCTCGATCCGCCACGGCCTGACCAGCGTCATCTTCTCGCTGGAAATGAGCCGCACCGAGATCGTGATGCGCATGCTCTCGGCCGAGGCCAAGATCCGCCTCGCCGACATGCGCGGTGGCAAGATGTCCGACGACGACTGGACCCGCCTGGCCCGCCGCATGAGCGAGGTCTCGGAGGCGCCGCTGTTCGTCGACGACTCGCCGAACATGACGATGATGGAGATCCGCGCCAAGGCCCGCCGGCTCAAGCAGCGCCACGACCTCAAGCTCGTGGTCGTCGACTACCTCCAGCTGATGACGTCGGGCAAGCGCGTCGAGTCCCGGCAGCAGGAAGTCTCGGAGTTCTCGCGGCAGCTCAAGCTGCTCGCGAAGGAGATCGAAGTGCCGGTCATCGCGATCTCCCAGCTCAACCGTGGTCCGGAACAGCGAACCGACAAGAAGCCGATGCTGTCCGACCTCCGTGAGTCCGGCTCCCTAGAACAGGACGCCGACATCGTCATCCTCATCAACCGCCCCGACGCCTGGGAACGCGACGACCCCCGTGCCGGCGAAGCCGACCTCATCCTCGCGAAGCACCGCGCCGGCCCGACGAGCACGATCGTCGTCGCGCACCAGCTGCACTACAGCCGCTTCGCCGACCTCGCGCACGACTAGCACGACTAGCTGGGGCGCCAGGCGGCCATCGCGGTGTACTCGGCCCGCAGGACAGGCGGCAGCGTCGCCGCGGCGGCAGCCTGTTCGGACGCGGGCAGGAAGGTGAACATCTCCACGAAGCCGACCGCGATCGCGTTCTCGAGCCCCGGGTCGGACTTGAGCTGGGCGTCCAGCACGGCCGCGACGGCGCCGGCCTGCGCGAACTGATCAGGGTCGGCGTCGCGGCGGCGCCAGGCAGCGAGATACCAGACGCCGAGGGTGTCGAAGTACATGATCGGCAGTAGTTCGCCGTGGTCGGAGAGATGTTCGGTCATCAAGGCCGCCGCGTGCGGTGCCGCGGCGGCGGCAGCCTGAGCCACGCGGATCTGCGCTGGAGACGCGAAAGATTCGACGTCGCCCCGGTCAGGGTCGTCCATGTCGATCACCCTGCCATCGGGACGCTGGGCGGTCAGCGGCAAAGGGCCTCGTAGTTCGTGATGAAACTCGTCAACAGGCGGGCGAACGTCGCACGGTCCTCCGCGCTCCACGGGGACATCGCCTCCGCGAAGACAGTGCGGCGGAACGTGTGCAGCGCGTCCAGCCGGGCCCGGCCGGCCGAGGTCAGGACCAGGACGGTACGACGGCCGTCGGACTGGTCGGCTTCCCGCTGCAGGTCACCCTGGTCGACGGCGCGGGCGACGAGACGGCTGGCGCGCGGCTGATCGACGCCGAGCGCCGTGGCCAGCGACGTGACGGTGGCCGGGTCACCCCGGTCCGCGAAGTCCTCGACGACGTCGAGCAGTTCAATCACCGGGTCGAGCGCGTGCTGGCCACGATCACGGGCGATGCGAGTGAGGGCACGGCGCTGCTGGCTCCGGCGGATGGCGATCATGGCTCGCTCGACGTCGGCCACCGGGTCCGGCATGGGCGTCCTCTCATGGAAATACATGTACATTTACATGCAGTTGCTCTTCGACATAGGGAGTATCCATGAAACCCATCGGCCACTGGCTCCGGCACAACCACGAGTTGCTCGAAAAGGCCCTCGACCAGCCACTCGGCACCTACCACCTCACCCGCCGGCAGTGGCAGGTGCTCAACTCGGTCGCACAAGGCGCGCGCACCACAGAACAAGTCGACGAAACGCTGAAACCCTTTGTCGCTTAAGAAGGCAGCATGGCCCGGCACCTCGACGAGCTGTACCACCGCGGCCGGCTCACCCCGGACCACCGGCTCACCGCCGAAGGCCGGCAAGTCCACCAAGGGATCTAGGCCGAGGTCCGAGCGTTGCGCGCCCGAGCCACGACCGGCATCGACGAGCTGGACTACCTCATCACCGTCCGCACCCTCGAGCGAATGGCTGAAAACCTCACCTGACGAAATATCGCCGGGCCCCCCAGCGTCACGTACTCTGGTAGTTGAAGTTTCAAACACTTGGAGGCACGCATGGCCCGCACCCCGGTTCTCTACCTCAGCCACGGTGCGCCGCCGCTCACGGACGACGCGCGGTGGACGCGGCAGCTCGCCGGCTGGTCCGCGGACCTGCCGAAGCCCCAGGCCATCCTCGTCGTCTCGGCGCACTGGGAAGAGGCCCCGCTGACGCTCGCGGCGACCGAGACCGTCCCCCTCGTCTACGACTTCTGGGGCTTCCCCGACCGCTTCTACCAGGTGAAATACGCCGCACCTGGCGCACCCGCGCTGGCCGCGAAGGTCCGCAAGCTGCTGAGCTCAACCACGCCGGTGCACGACGCGCCGGACCGCGGTCTCGACCACGGCGCGTACGTGCCGCTCGTCGAGATGTACCCCGACGCCGATATCCCCGTGCTGCAGGTCTCGATGCCGTCGCTCGACCCGCAGGTGCTGTTCGACCTCGGCCGCAAGCTCGCGCCGCTGCGCGACGAAGGCGTGCTGATCATCGGCAGCGGTTTCTTCACCCACAACCTCAGCGCCATGCGCGAGACCGACGGCACCGACGGCACGCCGCCGCGGTGGTCCACCGAGTTCGACCACTGGGGCGACGAGGTCATCAGCCGAGGCGACGTCGACGCACTGCTCGACTTCCAGCACAAGGCCCCGGCCGCCGCCGTCGCGCACCCGCGCATCGAGCACTTCGCGCCGCTGTTCGTCACGCTCGGCGCGAGCGAAACGACCGGCCGCACCGTGATCGACGGGTTCTGGCACGGCCTCGCGAAGCGTTCGCTCGAATTTTCCTGACACACAAAGAAAACGGGCCCGGAAGCTGGCTGCTTCCGGGCCCGTTTCGGGTTAGCTACATGCTCACTTCTTGAAGAAGCCGGTCACCTTCGCGGCCAGCTGCTGGATCATCGCCAGGGGCGAGGAGTCCATGCCCGACAGCGCCGGGACCTGAGCCACGGGCAGCGCCGGGACGGCGGGCAGCGTCGGCAGAGCCGGCAGACCCGCGGTCGGCAGCGCCGGGACACCCGACGTCGGCAGCGTGGCGGGCACGCCCGGCAGAGCCGGCAGCGCCGTCACGGCGGGGAGCTGCTGCAGCGTCGGCAGGTTCGCCTTCACCGGGAGCTGAGCGGGCAGCGCCGGCAGAGCCGGAGCGTCGGCGCGCTCGCCACCGAAGGGCAGACCCGGCAGGTGCACGCCGCTGCCCAGACCCGACACGGTCGGCAGGGAGGTGGCGCCCTTGAGCTGGCCCAGCTCGTTCAGGCCCGAGAGCCCGCTGACCGGCAGGTCGGCGCGCTCGGCACCCGGCAGCATCGCCATGGCGGGCAGACCCGGCAGCGCACCGGCGTCCGGCAGGGCGGGCAGACCCGGCAGCGCGGGCAGACCCGGCGTGGCGCCGGAGGTCGGGAGCGACGCCAGAGCCGGCAGCGCCGGCAGCTGAGCGGCGCCCAGCTCGTTGCCGAGCGGGGTGTCGATCGACGGCTCGGACACGACGGTGTTGTCGGTGCCCTCCGCGGTCGCGGTGCCCAGCAGCTCCAGCGGGACGCCGAAGACCGGGACGTTGACCGGCAGGTGGTGGTAGAAGTTGTAGCCCGAGAGCGCACTTCCGTCACCGTCGGTGGTGGGGGTCCCACCGTTGGTCGCGGTGATGTTGTTGTCACCGGTCGCGTGGGCGACACCGGCCGCGGAAACGGCGTTGGTCACCACGTGCGGCACCGCGCTGACGGGGATGTCGAGGATGTTGCCCGAAACCGAGCCCTCGAGACCCGACGTGGTGTCGTCACCGGCAGCGGTCACGTCCTGCGTGTTCATGCTGTCGGCGGAGGACACGCCCGCTGCGGACACCGAGTCCGCCACGACCGGGACGGCCGCCAGCGGGTCGGCACCGATGACGTTGCCCGCCACCGCACCGGCGTCGCCGTTGGTCTGCGAGTCGCCACCCGCGGTCGACGCGACGTCGTTCGAACCGGCCGCGTGGCCCAGCGCCGCACCCGCGACACCGACGCCCGACGGGTTCACCGCACCGCCGACCGGCGCCTTGATGATGTTGCCGGCGAGGCCGCCGCCCTGACCGTCGGTGCTGGCGTGGCCGCCCGCGGTCGAGTCGGTCAGGTTGTCGGCCTGCGCGGTGCCGATGCCGGCCACCGCGCCGCCGATCCCGTGGCCCTGGACGGGCAGCGAGACCGGAGCTTCGATGATGTTGCCCGCGCCCGCACCCTTGGTGCCGGTCGCGTGCGTGTCCCAGCCGGCACCCGAGGTGGTGTCGCCGGAGGCGTTGCCGTGGCCCTGGCCCACGAACGCGCCGCCGATGCCGAAGACCTGCACCGGAGCCGACACCGGGACGGTGCCGAGGTTCGAGCTGAGGAAGCCGTTGTCGTCGGCGGTGTTGCCGCCGCCGCCGCCCTGGACGACCTTGGTCTCGTGCGCGTCGGCCGAGCCCTGGCCGATGAACGAGCCACCCACGCCGAAGACCTCGGCGGGCACGCCCACCGGGACCTGGACGACGTTGCCCGAGCCCGAGGAGTCGTTGCCCTGGCTGCCGTCGTAGCCACCGGCCGTGACGGTCTTGGTCTCGTTCGACGTGCCGGAGGCGTTGCCGATGTGGCTGCCACCGATGCCGTGCACCTCGGGAGCGCCCGCCACCTGGCTGTTGACGACGTTGCCGCCCAGCACGGTGTCGTTGCCACGGGTGTAGCTGCCGTCGCCCGCGTTGGCGTCGGTGGTGTTGTCACACGCGGCGTGCGCGTTGCCGATGTAGGTGCCGCCGACGCCGCACGCCTCGACGGGCAGGGCCACGGCCGGGTCGACCACGTTGCCCGCGCCCGCGGCCTGCTGGCCCGAGGTCTTGACGAAGCCGCCGGAGTCGACGGTGCTCGAGTGCGAGCTGCCGACCGAACGCTCGGGCGACATGCCCGTCGTCGCGTTGCCGATCCACGAACCCGCCACGCTCGCGACGTTCGCGATCGGGCTGAGCTGCGCCGCCGCGGCGTTGCCGCCGAGGAACGACTGGTCACCGTCGGTCTCGAGGTAGGTCGGGGTGCCGGCCAGGCTGCCCGGCCGCTCGTCGCCGGCCTTCGCGTCGGCCGAGGAGGAGGACGTCGCGTCGGCGTCCGAGCCCCACACGCCACCGGCGTTGCCGTTGAACTTCACCGGCAGGGCGATGGGCGCGCCCACCACGTTGCCGGTGCCGGCGCCGCCCTTGCCGTCGGTCAGCGCGGAGCCGCCCGAGGTCGCCGAGGTGTCGGCGGTGTACTGGCTGTAGCCGTTGCCCAGGATCCAGGACGCGGCGTTGCCGGTCACCTGCACCGGGGTGGCGAACTGGCCGGCGACGACGTTGCCGGACAGGCCGGAGCCCTTGCCGGTGGTGTCGATGTTGCCGGTCTCGGTGGTGCTCTGGCTGGCCGAGCCGCCGTGCACCGCGCCGGACCCGCCCGCGAGGCCGACGCCGTTGCCGGCCAGCTGCACGGGGAGCGCCCAGTCGAGGGCGACGACGTTGCCCGCGAGCCCGGAGTTCTTGCCGGAGGTCGCGATGTCCTGGTTGTGCGAGTAGGTCTGCTCGTGCGACTTGCCGTCGACGTTCGCGTCACCCAGCACACCGACGGCGTTGTCGACGATCTGGATCGGCACGACGAGGTCGCCGGAGACCTTGTTGCCCTTGAGGGCGTCGTGGGTCGGCGTCAGCTGCCGCGGCGCGTCGGCCTTCGGCAGGCTGTCCGTCAGGTTGCTCGCCGCACCGCCGGGGGCCTTCGCCGAAGCGAGCGCGTCCTTCACAGCGGAGGTGACGGGCTTGGTGCTGACCTCACCCTGGTAACCAGGGACGTCCACCTGACCCAGCGGGGTGCCGATGGCGTTGTTGTCGACGTCGACCGGAACGGTGACGTTGAGGTCGAGCGGGGAGGCCGGGGTGTCAGGGTTGACGTTTTCGTCGGCCGAGGCGATGCCGGTGCCCAGCATCAACAACCCACCCGTGACCAACGCGGTCTGGAGTCCGCGCTTTGCCCAGGTCTGCATGGGGTTTTTCTCCTTCATTTCGGGTTCCCTTGCGGGCTTGTGGAGGTGCGCTTTTCGCCGTGATCAATTGAGGGAAAGCGCACCAGAGGGGTGGTGCGGTGCGAGCGCGGAAAAGGGGCGCATCGCGAGAAAACCCGCGGGGTTCAGTCGGTGACGCGAAGCAGGCACGACAAAGGTGCTCTGGCTTCAGGGCGCGTCAACGACCCCGCGGGTGAGGTGAATCAGTCAGGAGTGACGCCGGGCTGGTGGCCCGGGCTGAGCGGCGTGTGCCGCACACCGGCGCGGGTCGAACCCGCCACGGCGTTGTCGACGGCAGCGGTGACCCAGGAGGGGACACCGAAGTTGAGGCCGTCGAGGTGACCACCGGGGGCGGTGTTGTTGCCGCCGCCGGGGACAGTCGGGATGGAGGGGGGCGCCATCGGAAGCTGCGCCGGGGAGAACGGGTCGGGCAGGTTGCGGTGGTCGCCACGCGAAGGCGTGTCGACGCTGTCGCCTGCTGCCGCGAAGTCCTCGTGTGCGGAGCGGGAGAAGATCGCCCGCAGCGCGTCGGAGGTGGAAACCGCTGCGGCGCCGAGGTTCTGCGCCGTGTCACCGGTGGTGCCGGTGGCGGCCGAGACGGGAGCGGCCGGCTCGACGGGCGAGCCCGGGAGCTCGGGGAGGTCGACCAGCGACCCCGTGTGGCGCGGGTCGAGCAGGTCCCACACCTTGCGGCCGAAGTCCTGCGCCTCGGGCGACGGGGCCGTGGCCTCGTCGATCACGCGGCGGGTGTCCTCGGGCTTGCGGGCGATGTGCTCGAGCGCGCCGAGCGTGCGCGCCGCGGGGTGCAGCACGGCGTCTTCACCGAGGTCGGTCACGGCGTCGCTGACGCGCCCGGACACCTCGTGGTCGGCCGTGGTGCGCACCTGGTCGCGGTGCGGGCCACCGATGTGATCGCGCGGGTCGAGCGAGCAGATCGGCCGGTCATGGCCCGGCTCGGACCACGTGGTGGCGTCCTGCTCGCACGCGGAGACGTTCTGCACGGCGCCCGCGGCGGTACCGGCGACGTTGCCGGCGAACTCCGAGACACCGCGCGTGACGTCGCCGAGGTTGGTCACGGTCGCGTCGGTGACCGGCGTGACACTCGCGTTGACGTCGCCGGCCTGGATCGTGTCGGCCGAGGCGGCGGAGGAGGAGACGGCCCACGCGGCGGCGGTCGCGGCGACCGCGCCACCGAGGACGAACAGCGCACGCGACGCGAGACGGCCGACGCGCATCGCGCCCCGCCCCTCGTTCGCCGCGTTCGTCACTCGTGCTTCTCCTCAACTCAAAACGTCTGGCTCGGGAAAGACTTTCGGGGTTTCGATGTTCCCGCCGGCTTTCGCGGAATCGCGGAAATGCGTTCCTCATCGCCGGGTGTGGAACCGAGAGAACCAGGACTCACACCCGTTACGCATCCTTGACACGACTTGATGCCACCATCGTGTGAACGACACAGAGTGTGGTCTGATCTCACTTTCGGTGATCATCACTGGCGGAGCGGGGTTACTCCGCAGTCGGCTGTCAAGCGCCACTTCGGGCGAACCACCGGACGCGCCGCCGCCCGCGGCCCCGCGATTCGCCCGGAATGACAGGGCGGACCGATACGGTGAGACCCGTGAGCCACCCAGCACGCGGACGGCGCGAGCAACCGTTCCTCCCCGAGACAAACGACGTCACGGGCCTTGTCCCGCGCGGGCTCCGGGTGGCCGCGGCCCTGAGCTGGCGGTTCATCGTCGTGATCGCTGCGCTGTACGCAGTGATCTGGCTGATGGGCTACCTGTCGGCGGTGGTCATCCCGGTCTCGATCGCGCTGCTGCTTTCGGCGCTGCTCGCGCCCGCCGTCGAGAAACTCGTGCACATCCGGTTCCCGCGCGGGCTCGCCACGGCGATCGTGCTGATCGCCGGGCTGGCGGTGCTGGGCGGGCTGCTCACGTTCGTGATCACGCAGTTCTCCAGTGGCCTGCCGCAGCTGCAGCAGCAGCTGAACAACAGCCTCACCCAGATCAAGAACTGGCTCACCGACGGGCCGATTCACCTGCGCCAGGAGCAGATCCAAGACTTCCTGAGCAACGCGATCGGCTTCATCCAGAACAACCAGGCCTCGCTCACGAACACCGCGCTGACCACGGCGGGCACCGTCGGCGAGATCCTCACCGGCTTCGTGCTCACGCTGTTCGTCACGATCTTCTTCCTGGCCGGTGGTAACCAGATCTGGTCGTTCCTGGTGCGCGGCGTCCCCACGCGCGTGCGCAAACGCGTGGACGTGGCCGGGCGCCGCGGTTTCGCATCGCTCGTCAGCTACATCCGCGCGACGGCCGCCGTGGCCGTGGTCGACGCCGTGGGCATCGGCATCGGGCTGTGGATCGTCGGTGTGCCACTGGTGATCCCGCTGGCGACGCTGGTGTTCCTCGGCGCGTTCATCCCGATCATCGGTGCGGTGATCGCGGGCAGCGTCGCGGTACTGATCGCGTTGGTGACCAAGGGTTTCATCGGCGCGGTGATCGTGCTGGCGATCGTGATCGGCGTGATGCAGCTGGAAAGCCACGTGCTGCAGCCGCTGCTGCTCGGGCGCGCCGTGCGGCTGCACCCGCTGGCCGTGGTGCTCGCGATCGCCACCGGGCTGGTCGCCGCGGGCATCGCCGGCGCGCTGCTGGCCGTGCCGCTGCTGGCCGTGCTCAACGCGGGCATCCGGTCGCTGCTGCACGAGCACGACCCCGATCCCGAGAGCGTCGACGTGCTCCACGACCAAGCGGCGCAACCCAACGACGCCGAGCCGGGCTCCGACGAAGCCGAAGTGCCGACTCGGGGCGACGACGAGGAGAAGTGAGCACGCCGGCCACCCGCGACCCGGCAACGCCGCTGTGGCGCGGGGTCGTGCTGCTGCGTGTGGTCACGTGGGCGTTCGCGCTCGGCGTGGTGATCGTCCACCGCAGTGAGTTCCAGCGTGCGTGGCTGGCGTGGGCCGTCGTCGGCGCGATGGGCGGCTGGACGCTGGTGTCGGGCCTCGCCTACCTGCGTGAAGGCGGCCGGTGGCGGTGGCTGGTGGTGCTCGACGTCGTGCTGACGACGGGGCTGATGTTGTTGTCGCCCTTCATCTTGTCGCCGACGCAGTACGCCGAGGCCGCGCCGCTGATCACCACGGTGTGGGCCGCGGTGGGACCGATCGCGGCGGCGACGCGCTTCGGCGCGGGCGGCGGGGTGCTGGCGGGACTCGTGGTCGCCATCGGCACCGGCATCGCGCGCGAACGACTGGACCTCGACGTCTTCCGTGACGGCGTGCTGCTTTGCGCGAGCAGTGTGCTGATCGGCATGGCGGCCACCACGGCACGGCGTTCGGCGGAGGCGCTCGCGTTGGCGTTGCGCACGGAAGCCGCGACGGCCGAACGGGAACGGCTCGCGCGCTCGATCCACGACAGCGTGCTTCAGGTCCTCGCGCGCGTGCGCCGGCGTGGCATGAAGGTCGGCGGCGAGGCGGCCGACCTGGCGCGGCTGGCGGGTGAGCAGGAGATCGCGTTGCGCGCCTTGGTGACCACCGAGCCGTCGTGGGCGGTGGCGAGCAACGGGACCGCGGACCTGCGTTCGGCGTTGCAGCTGCTCGCCACGCCTTCGGTTCAGGTCGCGACGCCCGCGGGCACGGTCGACCTGCCGGCGCACGTGACTTCGGAACTGGTGGCCGTCACGCGCGAGGCACTGTCCAATGTGGAGAAGCACGCGGGTCCCGATGCCCGCGCGTGGGTGCTGCTGGAGGACCTGGGCGGCGAGATCGTGGTGAGCATTCGCGACGACGGCCCGGGCATTCCCGAAGGCCGGCTGGCGCGCGCGGAGGCCGACGGGCACCTGGGTGTGGTGGAGTCCATCCGGGGCCGGGTGCGTGATCTCGGCGGCACCGCCGCCCTGGACAGCGCTCCGGGCCGCGGCACGGAGTGGGAGGTGCGCGTGCCGAACACGCCGGTCCCGAACAAGAGCGGGCCGAACAAAGCCCTGCCGAACAAGACGAGGGGCAGACGATGACGATTTCCGTGATGGTGGTCGACGACCACCCCATCTGGCGCGACGGCGTCGCCCGTGACCTGGGCGAAAACGGCTTCGACGTGCGCGCCACGGCGCCCGACGCCCCCGCCGCCGTGCGGATCGCGCGCACGGTCCGCCCGGACGTCGTCCTCATGGACCTCAACCTCGACGGCACCTCCGGCGTCGACGCGACGCGCGAGATCACCACCGAGCTGCCGGACACGCGCGTGCTGGTGCTGTCGGCTTCCGGCGAGCACTCCGACGTGCTCGAGGCGGTGAAGGCCGGCGCCTCGGGTTACCTCGTGAAGTCGGCGTCCGTGGCGGAGCTCGTGGACGCCGTCCGCCGCACGGCCGAGGGCGATCCCGTCTTCACGGCAGGTCTCGCCGGTCTGGTGCTGGGGGAGTACCGGCGGATGGCCGACGCGCCTGCGTCCGCGGAGCCGGCGCCGCCGCGGTTGACCGAACGCGAGACGGACGTGCTCCGGCTGGTCGCGAAGGGGCTGACCGCGCGCCAGATCGCGGAACGGCTGGTCCTTTCGCACCGGACGGTGGAGAACCACGTGCAGTCGACGCTGCGGAAGCTGCAGCTGCACAACCGCGTGGAGCTGGCGCGGTACGCGATCGAACACGGCCTCGACGAGGACTGATCGCTACGAAGCGCTGACTGCGGCTGTCTGCAGGGCGCCGGCCAGCCTGGCTTTCCCGAGCCGCCACGCGGGTTCGCCCGGGTGCCAGGCCGCGACCACCCCGTCGTCGAGCACGAGGTCGCCGTCGTCGGTCCAGTCCAGCGACGAGCGCTTGAGGTTGTCGGTGGAGAACGGCATCGACGGTGCCTGCTGCCAGGTCAGGTCCGTGAGGTCGAGCAGCCACACGTCGCGGGTCTGGATGTCGGAGCTGTGCCACGCGGGCGAACCGAAGTCGACGGCCGCGAAGTTGCCTTCCCGGCTCGGGACGACCAGGGGATTGCTCTGGACCACCGGCGGCTGGATCTTCTTGCGGCTCCCGTCGCCCAGGTCGACGACCGTCAGGTCGGTGAGGCCGCCGAGGATCAGCCGGTCGCCGATCGCGGCGAGGATGCTCGGGGCCTGCTGCACGGTGCGTCCGGTGTCGGGGTCGATGAGGACGTCGACGGTTTCGGCGGTGCCGTTGTTGACCGTGATCAGCAGGCCGTGGGAGGTCTCCTGCCGCAGGACCGTGGCGCAGCTCGCCGAGCTGCCGCCGCCCAGCGTCGAGCCGGCGAGCGACACGTGCTCGAGCCGGCAGCTGTCCGGGGCGTCCTGGCGGATGACCCACACGCTCTTGGCGTCGGCGCCCGGCGCGAGGCTCACCGCCTGGCCGAGCGGCGTGGCGACGCCCGCGTAGGCGTAGACGTCGAACGGCTGGCAGGTCTGCTGGCACCGGGGCGAGGTGAAGATCACCGGGGTGCGGCCGACGCGCTGCACGCCCACCAGCCGATCGCCGCCCGGCACGCCGGGCACCGGGCCGTTCGCGCCGGTGTCGGCGTCGAACAGGGTCGGCGGTGACGTGGCGAGCAGCAGCTGCACGCCGATCCCGCCGGTGGTGACCGACCCGGTGAGCCCGCTCGGCGGCGGCCCGGTCGGCCCGACGGGTTGCGGACGCTCGGTCGTCGGCGCGGGGGCCGGGGTGGGGATCCCGCCCGTACACGCGGCCAGCAGGAAGCTCGTCGCAACGAGGGCGACGCCGGCGCGATATACGGGTCTGTTCAGGGTTTTTCCCCGATCTGACGAGGGAAATACGGTTCTACCATCGTTTACATGGCCGAGGAAGAGACGACCGGCGCGGAGACCGCGACCGAGACGAAGCCGTTGACCGCGCGCGACATCCGGGTGTCGGACGACGAGCGCGAACACGTCGTCGCCGTGCTGCAGAAGGCGATCGGGCTGGGGATGCTCAACCTCGACGAGTTCACGGAGCGCACCGACAAGGCGCTTGCGTCGCGTACGCGCGGCGAGCTGAACGCCGTGCTCACCGACCTGCCGGGGCTGCTGCACCCGGGGGCCGCGCCCAGTCACCCGGCTTACCAGGCGCCGACCAGCACGTATGCGCCCGGTCAGCGGCTCGAGCTCAACGCGAAGTACTCGTCGCTGCAGCGCGGCGGCCCGTGGCTGGTGCCGCCGGCGATGGTCGTGCGCAACAAGTACGGCAGTACGAAGCTGGACTTCACCGAGGCCCAGGTGTCGACGCCGGTCGTCGAGATCGAGCTGGACTCCAAGTGGGGCTCGGTCGAGATCATCATCCCGCCGCAGGCCGCGGTGGACTACAACGCGATCACCGAGATCAAGTTCGGCTCGCTCGACGACAAGACCGGCAGCAACGGCCGCGCCGGCAGCCCGCGCTACGTCATCACGGGCCGCATCCATGGAGGCTCGCTGGTCATCCGCAACCCTCGGCGGGGCTTTTTCGGCTGACCAGTGATGCGGTGCCGGACCTGGTTTTCCATCCGTCGGCCGGGTCCGGCTCCGTCTTTTTAGCTCGCTGCCACGCGCGCCGCGACCGGATCGGCGCTGGCCAGCGCGTTGGTTGCTTTCGCCTCGGCCTCGGCCAGCGTGACCGCGGCCAGCGACGCGCCGACGGCCCGCACGGCCGCCGCGTTCATCGACAGGCTCGTGAGGCCAAGGCCCGCGAGCACCACGGCGAGCCGCGGGTCGGCCGCCGCTTCGCCGCAGACCCCGGCGGGCTTGCCGGTCGCCTTCGCCGCGTCGCCGATCAGCTTGAGCAGCCGCAGCAACGCGGGCTGCCACGGGTCGTTCAGCTTCGCGACGGCGCCGAGCTGGCGGTCGGCCGCGAACGTGTACTGGGCCAGGTCGTTCGTGCCCACCGAGACGAAGTCGACGACGTCCAGGATCTCCCGCGCGGACAGCGCGGCGGCCGGGATCTCGATCATCACCCCCGCGCGCTCGATGCCCGCCGCGCGCACCCGTTCGGCGAACCACGCGGCTTCCTCGGCCGTCGCGACCATCGGGGCCATCACGGAGACCAGCGCGCCCGAATCCTGGGCCGCCCCGGCGATGGCCTCGAGCTGGCGATCGAGCACTTCGGGCCGGTCGAACGCCACCCGCAGGCCACGCACGCCGAGCGCCGGGTTGGGCTCGTCGTCGGGGTTGAGGAAGGCGAGCGGCTTGTCGGCGCCGGCGTCGAGCGTCCGCACGATCACCGGCTTGCCGCGGAACGGCGCCAGCACCGCCGCATACGCCTTGCGCTGCTCGTCGACGGACGGCTCCGCCGGCGCGTCGAGGAAGCTGAACTCGGTGCGGAACAGGCCGACGCCCTCCGCTCCCGCGTCCGCGGCCGCCTGCGCGTCGGCGGGCGAGCCGACGTTGCCGTAGACCTTGACGACGTGCCCGTCGGCGGTCGCGCCCGCGCCGTTCCACTCCGCCGGCCCCTGCGCGACGGCGGTGACGATGGGCGCGTTTGGGTCGACTGGCTGGATGAGGCCCGTGTCGCCATCGACACTCAGCGCCTCCGCGTCGAGGTCGAGGATCCCCTTCACGGCCACCACCGCCGGAATCCCGAGGGCGCGAGCAAGAATCGCCGTGTGACTCGTCGGCCCGCCCTCCTCGGTGACCAGCGCGAGCACCTTCGCCGGATCCAGCCCGGCGGTGTCGGCGGGCGCCAGGTCCCGGGCGACCAGCACACTGGGCGAGGCCAGCTCCGGCACCCCGGGCGGCGCGACGCCGAGCAGCTCGGCCACCAGCCGGTCACGCACGTCACGCACGTCACGCACCCGCTCGGCCATGTAGCCCCCGGCAGCGGCCAACGCCTCGGCGAACCCCTCGGCGGCCTGGTAGACAGCGCGCGCCGCGGGCAGGTTCTGCGCCGTCACCAGCTGCCGTGCCTGCGTGGCCAGCGCGGGGTCGGCGGCCATCGCGGCCGTCGCGATGAGGATCGTGGAGGCCTCGCCGGTCGCACTCCCGGCCTGCGCCTCCAATCGCGCGGCGACCGCCTGCGCCGCGGGCTCGATCCGGGCGGCCTCAGCGGCCGCGTCGGCCGGCGCGGGCGTGCTCGCAGGCTCACCAAACGACTCGGCAACACGCACGACGGGACCGCTCGCGCGCCCCGGACTCACCGCGACACCGCTCAGGCTCACACCGGCGGCGGACTGGCTCTCAGACATGGTCTAGACCATAGCTCAGATGCCTGCGGATGGCTCGCGGCGTCGGCCACACCCGCCGACGCTCCTTGCTGTGTTGCACCCGCGCCACCTCCTACCTCGCTCCGATCCCGTGTGACGCTCGCCCTTCCCCGGCCCGCAACACAACCCCCACCCTCTCCGGGGGGCTGCCCCGACTCCATTTTACCGAGGTCAGGGGCCTGAAAACGGGCTGTGGGCAATCTGTGGACAACTCGGGATCAGCGGGACCCGCTGTGGACAACTCGGGGCGGGGCGGCGGACAGCGGCCGGATCGGAGGGGCGTCCAGATCTGCGGGACAGGGTGCGCGTCGAAGCGAGGACCGCGGGCCAGGTCCACAGGCGCTCGCCGGGCGCGCCGTCAGGATGCGAATCAACCCGAGGCGGCAACGAGTGGAGAGCACCGGCGCTAATCCATCGCCACCGAACAAGCCTCGCGCAACGGGGGAGGTTCCAGGAAACACGAGCGGCAAGGCGAGAGGCCCACCGAAGCAACCTGGGGATGGCCGCCGAGGACGAACCCGCCCCTCAGGTCAGTCCAGCGGGGAACGTAGACGGCGCCCTGGTCACCGCGAGGGCCCCCAAGGCCAACCGCGAGAGGCAAAAGCTCGCCCTCGCTTGAACGCGCCGCCGAGGAGACCATGGGCCTCAAGCCATCAGGTCATTCCAGCTCGTCCGACGACGGATACGACGGCTGAGCCCCGTGGCGGGTCACGCTGATCGCCGCGACCTTCACCGCGCGCCGCGCCGCGGTGACGAGTGCGGTGCCCTCGGACAGGGCGGCCGCGAGTGCTCCGGCGAAGGCGTCGCCGGCGCCGGTCGTGTCGACGGCCTCGACCGCCGGCGACGCGACCTCCGTGACCCCGTCGGCGTCCACCACCACGGCGCCCTTCGCGCCCAGCGTGACGACGGCGGCGCGTGGGCCCAGATCGAGCAGCTCGCGGGGGTCGGCGTCGTCCGAGCGGAGGAGGTAGGCGGCCTCGTGTTCGTTGACCAGCAGCACGTCCACCGCAGCCAAGGTCGAAGCGGACAACCGGGCGGCGGGTGAAAGGTTGAGCACCACCGTCACCCCTGCCGCAGCCGCGCGGCGGACGGCGTGCTCGACGGTCGGCAGCGGGACTTCCAGCGACAGCACCACCACAGCGGCCCCGGCGAGCGCCTCGGACGTGATGTCCGCGGGTGTCAGGGCGGAGTTGGCGCCAGGCGAGACCAGGATCGAGTTCTCGCCGTCGGGAGTGACGGTGATGTACGCGATGCCGGTCGGGCGATCGACGACGCGCAGAAACGTGGTCGAGACCCCCGCGCCCGCCAGGGAATCGCGCAGGAGGGCGCCGTAAGGGTCCGAACCCACGGCGCCCAGCAGAGCGACATCCGCACCCAGCCGCCCCGCCGCGACGGCCGTGTTCGCGCCCTTGCCGCCCGGCGACAGCACGGTGTCGCCGCCCAGGACGGTTTCGCCGCCGGCCGGGCGGCGGTCGACGGGGACGACGAGGTCGGCGTTGGCGGAACCCACCACCAGCACGGCTGCACACATGGTCGACACCTTGCCACGGGCGCGCTCGGGCGCAGGTCACCCACCGTCCGTGCGCAAAAGTGAAGGTTTTTGTAACTTATCCGGCGCCCAGTGCGACAATCAGGCGAGCAGCGGCTGCCCGTCACTCGATCGGGGGATCCATGTCCCCCAGGCGTCACTTCTGACACGGGTTCCGCTCTTGTGGAGCGTCACTGTCCTTGAGCCAGTGGCGTTGCCCCGACCGGAAGCGCACCGGAGAGGGCATCGGGTCGCCGGCGCCGATCACGTAGCCCCCCGAGTGATCGGCGTCGGCGGCGCCCCGACCAGTGCGGCCACGGTCCGCGCGGCCGGCATCGAAACCCCCGAAGCGAGCACGAAGTCGCCGCCGTCGCGCCGGGTCACGCGCAGGACGCCGCCCGCCTCGGCCGTCAGGGCCGAAATCTCGTCAAGCCGCACCACGACCCCGTTGTCGTACCGAGGAATCCACGCCACGCCCGCGCCGTCCACGGTGAACACGCCCCGCGTGCCGCGGTGCCGGGTCCAGACCAGCGCGGCAACGCACACCGCGACCGCGATCAGCCCGGGCACCGTGACCGGCAGCCACGTCCGCACGACGAGCACCGCCGCGAGCAACGCCACCGTGCCCCCGATCGCCGCCTGACGCGCGCCCGAAGCCTTGCTCGCCCGCACCGTCACGCTCTCGCCGGCCACCGGCTTCCGCTTCACCGCGGTCCACCGCACCACCGTCGCCGCCACGCGCTGCGGGCCGAACCCGCCGCGCCGGACCTCGAGAGACGGCCACCGCACCAGCCCCGGCCGCACCGTCTCGACCGCGGCCGCCAGCCGGTGGGCCTCGTCGGGTTCGAACAGCGTCGACAGGACGAAGCCGTGGGGACCGCGGCGGCTGAACCGCTTGACCAGGCGATCCTCGGCGGCCGAAGCCGGCGCCAGGTACACCTCGACCCGGTTGTGCTTCTCGACCAGCGCCACCGCGCTGACGTCGGCCCACGGCAGCACGAGCCGCGCCTCGCGAACGGGGAACCGCAGACCACTCGGCGCAACCTCGACGCTCAGGCGCTCCTTGCGCAGGCCACGCCGCCCGATGGGGATGCAGCCCAGCAGTACGAGCCCGACCAGGGCGATCACGGACCCGGCATACAGACCGGCGCGGCTCACCGTCATGAGCACGCCACCGAAGCCCGCGATCAGGAGCCCCGGAACCAGCAGCAGCAACGTCGCCAGCCGCACCTCGTCCGGCGGGGCGGGCGTGGGGTAGGTGACCGTGGTGATTTCGTCCATCTCGGACGAAGTGTGACAGAACGCGGTCGAGGTTTCCCTACCCCGTTCGGCGGACGACCGGATGTTTTCGCAGCTCAACGATCCCTAGCGTCGAACCCATGAAGATCTCGGACTGGAAACGAGTGCTCTACGCCCTCCTCGCCCTGCCCGCGTGTTTCGGCAGCAGACGTGCCCGGCAACTGCTCGCCGAACGGCTCCTCCACGTCCCGCCGCGCGAAGGGACCCCTCGTTACCTGGCCGCGGCCGGTGTGAGCGTGCCGGCCATCCCACTGGCGCTGCTCATCGGGTTCCTGGTGTGGCGGATCGTGACGTACGGCCTGTTCTGGGACCCCTCGACGGCCAATGAATCGTGGGGTGGGCCGTCGCTCGCCGGGGCGTGGATCGTGCACTTTTTCTGCGCGCTGGGCATGGCCGTGGTGGCCATGTGGGTGCTGCGTCCGCTCACCGATCTGCAGGCCCGGCTGCTCTCCGGCCGCGTTGTTGCGGGAACAACGGTGCCGACCACCTAGAATGTCCGGATGAGCAGCCCCACGCGAAGGGGCCGCGCGCGAGCGGCTACCGAGCAGGACATCCGCCGGACCGCCCGGAGACTGCTGGTCGAACAGGGTCCGGACGCCGTGACGCTCCGGGCGATCGCCCGGGAGCTGGGCATCACCGCGCCGGCCCTGTACCGCTACTACGAGTCGCGCGACGACCTCGTCGAGAACCTGCGCCTCGACGTGATCGCCGATCTCGCCGCCGAGCTGGCCGAGGACGTCGCCGTGCTCCCCGACGACGGCATGGCGCAGCTCTTCGCGATCTGCAAGGGCTTCCGCCGGTGGGCGCTCACGCACACCAAGGAGTTCACGCTGGTGTTCGCGTCGCCCACGGGCGGCGTCGGCACCACCGCGGGCAGCGCGCTGCACCGCCTCGACGAGCCGTTCGGCCGTGTCTTCCTCGCCGCCGCCGGCCAGGTCCTCGCCACGCACGACCTGGTGATGCCGCCGAACGACGTCGTCCCGCCCGAGCTGCGCGACGACCTCACCGCGTTCCAGAGCGAGCTGCTCGCCGTACTCGGCGAGTCGGGCCGCGCGATCGCGCCCGAGAAGCTGGACCTCGGGCTCACGTACCTGATGATCCAGTTCTGGGCGCGCCTCTACGGCCACGTGACGCTCGAGGTGTTCGGCAACTACCCGATCCCGGTGTCGAAGCCCGACATCCTCTTCGAGGCCATCCTCACCGACCTGGCCCGCGACGTGGGGCTGTACGCCGGTTAGGCCGCGTGCCCGCCGTCGACCGAGAAGGTCGCGGCGGTGAGGGTCGCCGACGCCGTGACGTACCTCGCCGGCCCGGCGAGCGCGTACTCCCCGTAGCGCCCCACGGAGGTGAGCGACTTCTGGTCGTCGGCGAACGGACCGTCGGCCGGGTTCATGTCGGTGTCGGTCGGCCCGGGGTGCACCAGGTTCACGGTGACCCCGCGCGGCGCGAGCGCCTTCGTCAACCCCGACCATCGCCGACTTGCTCATCGCGTAGAGCACCACGCCCGGCCCCGCCACGCGATCGCTGACGCAGCTGCCGATGGTGACCACGCGCCCACCGTCGCCGAGGTGCGCAGCCGGGCTGCCGCTTCACTCGCAGGCACACGATCGGCTTCGGTCCACGACGCCTGCGTGGTGGCCACGCCAGGCCCACCCACCGCCGTCGATCACCCGAAACTGCCGGAACTGCCGCAGATCACGCGGACATTTTCGGCGTTCGACGTGTGCCCCCGCCGCACGGACACGCCCCCACCCTCCTCGGGGGGCGTCCCCAGTCCAGTTTATCGGCCGGGTACGACAAACCCGGGAAAAGGAACGTGAGGAAGCCAAGCTGTCCACAACTCCGGTGCGGCTGTGGACAACGTCGGCGAGGGCGCGAGACGGCGATGTCAGATGACTGGACTCGACGCCGTGCACCCGAAGAACGGCGGGAGCGCGTAGGCCGGTCATCCCGCCGGCCGAGTGGTTCGGTTTCGCGCACGGCCGGACACGGGTTGTGACAAACTCACCTTTGGATCTTGAACGGGAGGGCCGGGGGTTGCTGCACGTCCAGGGGCTGGTGAAGGACTACGACGGGCGCCGGGTGGTGGAAGGCGTGTCGTTCGCGTTGCAACCCGGCACGGTCACCGCGTTCCTCGGCCCGAACGGCGCCGGGAAGTCGACGACGCTGCGCATGATCTGCGGCTTGACCCGCCCCACCGCGGGCACCGCGACGATCGCCGGACGGCGGTTCGCGGACTGGCCCAACCCGGGACACGTAGCGGGCGTGCTGCTCGACGCGGCTGCCGTGCACCCCGGCCGCACGGGCCGCCACCACCTCGTGAACGGCGCCAAGCTCATGCGGCTGCCCAGTTCACGCGCCGACCAGGTGCTCGCGCAGGTCGGGCTCAGCGACGCGGCGAACCGGCGCATCGGCAAGTACAGCCTCGGCATGCGCCAGCGCCTCGGGCTGGCGCACGCGCTGCTCGCCGACCCGCCTGTGCTCATCCTCGACGAGCCCATCAACGGCCTCGACCCCGAAGGAATCCGCTCCACCCGGCAGCTTCTGCGCGGCTACGCCCAACGCGGCGGCACCGTGCTGCTGTCCAGCCACGTACTGTCCGAAGTGGACCAGACGGCCGACCGCATCGTGATGATCGGCCACGGCCGCGTCGTCGCCGACGGTCCGCTCGCGAGCTTCGCCGGCCCTGCGCGGACGGTCGTGCGCACCAACGACGTCCCCAAACTCGGCGCCGCCCTGCAACGCGCGGGCCTCGACGTCCGCCAGACCGGGCCCGACGCGCTGTCGGTCGCCGCCCCGACGGAGCGCGTGTCGGACATCGCGTTCGCCGCGCAGGTGCGGGTGCTCGGGCTGGCCGAGGAACAGCAGAACCTGGAAGAACTCTTCTTCCGCCTCACGGGAGGTCCGCGATGATCCCGATGCAGACGCAGGTGCAGCAGCAGCCGGCGTGGGCCACCGGTGCCGCGAAGCGCGCTTCGTTCGGCACGGTGGTGAGTGTCGAGCTGCGGAAGTTCACCGCCACGCCGGCCGACAAGATCCTGCTGATCGCAGGACCCATCGCGCTGGTGCTGCTGTCGATCCTGTTCATGGTCGACCCGTTCAACCCGGTGACCCTGCGCAAGCAGCTGGGGACCGTGGTGACGACGGTGCGCCTCGCGGCGATCCTCGTGGACGTCGCGCTGGTCAAGCTGATCGCAAGCGAATGGCACTACCGCAGCGCCCAGCCGACTCTGCTCGCCCAGCCCTCGCGACTGCGGTACGCGCTGGCCCAGGGCACGATCGCCTTCCTCGCCTGGTTGCTCATCGCCGGGCTGCACATCCTGATGACCTACACCTACTTCGCCGGCGTGCTCGACGACCACGACGCCCAGAACCTGCTCGCGATCCGGGCCGGCACCACCATCGGGGTGTGCCTGGTCGGTTCGTTCCTGATGACCCTGCTGGCGGTGTCGATCGCCTGGCTGATCCCGAACACCGCGGGCGCCATCGCCACGTACTGCCTGATCTCGATCCTGTTCGTGATCGTGCAGGCCAACCAGGACTTCGCGGGCTGGGTCGATCCGATCGAGCCCGCACGGCAGCTGGGCGGGCTCTCTGCGCACGGGCCGATCGCGCTGGCGACGTCGCTGGTCCTCTGGCTCGGCGTCGCGGCGCTCGGGATCTTCCGTGCCGCACGGCGGGAAGCCGCCTAGCGCGCGAGGGAGCCGCCACCCGGGTCGACCACGGTGAGGTAGTCGCCGACGAGCTTCCGGACAGTCGGGCAGTACTGGTCGGCCCTCGCGCGCAGCGCGGCGACGGAGTCGTCCGAGCTCTGGCGGTACTGGTAGCCGAGACTCAGCGTGAACGGGAGAGGAGAACCGGTGTTCACCGTGATCTCGCAGCCGTTGGACCTGACCGTGCTGACCGCGTAGTAGCGATCGAGCACCACCTCACGGCGGAAGTGGTCGACCAAGCCGGATTCGCCCATCCACGTCTCGACCCAGGGGCTGTCGTGGCCCTCCTCCTGCTTCGGCTGCTGCAGCACGATCAAGCCCTTGTCGGCGATCGGCACGATGCAGCTGCGGGTCGACGAGTCGTTGACCGGCGGGTCGGTCGCGGCGAAGGTTCGCACGAGGTCGGGATGCTGTTCGAACTGCGCGCACGTGCCCGCGAAGAGGTTGGGCCGGGTGGTCTCCGTCGGCAGCTGGTCGTAGGCGACCGACTCGGCGGGCAGCGCCGGGGCCGGCTTGCCCGGGGCGGGAGCGGGCGCGACGGCGCACCCGGCGAGGGTCAGCGCCAGGAGCGGCAGAACGGTGAGCGATCGACTACGCACGGCGAGCACGTTACCGGCCCGGGTACGAGACCCGGGCCGGAACGCACCGATTCACAGCACGATGTTGACCAACCGCCCCGGCACCACGATCACCTTGCGCGGCGTCTTGCCGCCCACCAGCGCGGCCACCTTCTCCTCCGCCAGAGCCGCCGCCTGCACGGCTTCGGAAGACGCGTCCGCCGCGACGGTGACGCGGGCGCGGACCTTGCCGTTGACCTGGATCGGGTACTCCACCGAGTCCTCGACCAGGTACTGCTCGTCGACGACCGGGAATGGGCCGTGGACGAGGGAGTCGACGTGGCCCATGCGGTGCCACAGCTCCTCGGCGACGTGGGGCGCCAGCGGGGCCAGCAGCAGCACCAGCGGCTCCGCCACCTCGCGCGGCGTGCCCGCGGCCGAGCCGTACACCTTGGTCAGGTGGTTGTTCAGCTCGATCAGCTTCGCGCCGGCGGTGTTGAAGCGCATCTCCGCGTAGTCCTCGCGGACGCCGGCGATGGTGCGGTGCAGCAGCTTGCGGTCGGCCTCCGACGGGTCGTCGGCAGTCACGCGCAGCTCACCGGTCTCCTCGTCGACCAGGAGGCGCCACAGGCGCTGCAGGAAGCGGTGCGCGCCGACGACGTCCTTGGTCGCCCAGGGGCGGGACATGTCCAGCGGGCCCATGGACATCTCGTACATGCGGAAGGTGTCGGCGCCGTAGGTGTCCGACATCTCGTCGGGCGTGACGGCGTTCTTCAGGCTCTTGCCCATCTTCCCGTACTCCTGGGCGACCTCCTCGTCACCCAGGAAGAACTTGCCGTCGCGCTCCACGACCTCGTCGGCCGGCACGTGGACGCCGCGCTTGTCCGTGTACGCGTACGCCTCGATGTAGCCCTGGTTGAACAGGCGGCGGTACGGCTCCTTCGACGACACGTGGCCCAGGTCGAACAGCACCTTGTGCCAGAAGCGCGAGTACAGCAGGTGCAGCACCGCGTGCTCGACGCCACCGACGTACAGGTCGACGCCGCCCGGGTCGTCGACGCCGTGCTCGGCCGGGCGCGGGCCCATCCAGTAGGCCTCGTTCTCCGGCGCGCAGAACACGTCAGGGCTGTCCGGGTCGACGTAGCGCAGCTGGTACCAGCACGAACCCGCCCACTGCGGCATCACGTTGGTGTCGCGGCGGTACTTCTTCGGCCCGTCGCCCAGGTCCAGGGTGACCTCGACCCAGTCGGTCGCGCGCGACAGCGGCGGCGACGGCTCGGAGTCGGCGTCGTCCGGGTCGAAGGTCTTCGGCGAGTAGTCGTCGACCTCCGGCAGAACCACGGGCAGCTGGTCCTCGGGCAGCGCGATCGGCAGCCCGCTCTCGTCGTAGACGATCGGGAACGGCTCACCCCAGTAGCGCTGGCGGGCGAACAGCCAGTCGCGCAGCTTGTACTGCACGGTGCCTTCGCCGTGGCCGTTTTCCTCCAGCCACGCGATGATCGTCTTCTTCGCGTCGGCCACGCCCATGCCGTCCAGCGAGACGGTGTCGTTGGCCGAGTTGATCGCCGCGCCCTCGCCGGTGAACGCCTCCCCCTCGAAGCCCTCGCCCGGGTCGACGGTGCGGACGATCTCCAGCTCGAACTTCTTGGCGAAGTCGTAGTCGCGCTGGTCCTGCGCCGGGACGGCCATGATCGCGCCGGTGCCGTAGCCCATCAGCACGTAGTCGCCGATGAAAACCGGGATTTCCTTGCCGTTGACCGGGTTCACCGCAAACGCGCCGGTGAAGACGCCGGTCTTCTCCTTGTTCTCCTGCCGGTCCAGATCGGACTTGCGCGACGTGGCCAGCCGGTACTCCGCGACGGCGTCGGCCGGGGTCTTCGCGCCGCCGGTCCACACCTGCGGGTGCTCGCCGGGCCACTCGGCCGGCGTCAGCTTGTCGACCAGCGGGTGCTCGGGCGCCAGCACCATGTAGGTGGCGCCGAACAGCGTGTCGGGGCGGGTGGTGAAGACCTCGATCTTCTCGTCCCCGGAAACAAAGGCGACCCGCGCGCCCTGCGAGCGTCCGACCCAGTTGCGCTGCATGGACTTGACCTTCTCGGGCCAGTCCAGCAGGTCCAGGTCGTCGACCAGGCGATCGGAGTACGCGGTGATCCGCATCATCCACTGGCGCAGGTTCTTGCGGAACACGGGGAAGTTGCCCCGGTCGCTGCGCCCGTCGGCGGTCACCTCTTCGTTGGCGACGACCGTGCCCAGGCCGGGCGCCCAGTTCACCGGCGCCTCGGAGATGTAGACCAGGCGGTGGTCGTCGATGACCTTACGGCGCTCGACGTCGCTCAGCTCGCTCCACGCGCGCCCGTCGGGCGTCGGGCGCTCACCGGAGGCGTAGGCCTTCTCCAGCAGCTCGATCGGTCGCGCCTTCTGCGCTTCCTCGTCGTAGTAGGAGTTGAAGATCTGCAGGAAGATCCACTGGGTCCACTTGTAGTAGTCCGGGTCGATCGTCTCGATCGAGCGGCGCTCGTCGTGGCCCAGGCCCAGGCGCTTCAGCTGGCTGCGCATCGTGGCGATGTTCGCCTCGGTGGTCGTGCGCGGGTGCGTGCCGGTCTGAACCGCGTACTGCTCGGCCGGCAGGCCGAACGCGTCATACCCCAGCGTGTGCAGCACGTTGCGGCCGATCATGCGGTGGTAGCGCGCGTACACGTCCGTGCCGATGTAGCCCAGCGGGTGCCCGACGTGCAGACCCGAGCCGGACGGGTACGGGAACATGTCCTGCACGAACAGCTTGTCCGACGGCACCGGCTCGCCCTCGACCGCCAGCGCGCCCGTCGGGTTCGGCGCGTGGTAGGTGCCGTGGTCGGACCAGTAGTCCTGCCAGCGGCGCTCGATCTGCCCCGCGAGCTCCGCGGTGTAGCGGTGCGGCGGGGTGTTCTCGGCGCCGGGAGCGCCGTCACCCGTGGTCGGGGTGGGCGCCGTGGACTCTGTCATCGCCGTCTTCCTCCGTGATCGGACCACTCCAGAAACAACTCGACCCCTCAAGCCCGAAGGCATGAGGGGTCGCCGCGCCGGCCGGGCCAAGGGTTGGCCGAGTCAGCGCGGCAGGCCAAGGAGCAGCCGAGCCGTGTTCATGAGCTCATGTTACCAATCCGGCCAAAAGTAGGCGGACACCGACCGGACGTGACCTCGTCAGTCCGCGGTTTCCGCCGCGACTGTGGTCGGATTGGTAACGAACAGCACAGTACGTGGTGGTCAAAGCCGTTCCGATGGGACCGCCAAAGCGATGACCTGCGTCACCTGGGTCGCGGAGAAGTTATTGTCGCTCACGAAGACCAGGCTGCGTTCGCCGTTGGGCAGCGTCGGACCCCAGGTCATGCCCTCGACGTTGTCCACAGCCGGCAGACCGAAGTCCGACAGGTCCGCGATGAGCTTCTTCTTCACCGGCTTGATCCCCTTCGCGCCGGCGAGCGAGGGCACGTGCAGCACGTTCGTCGCGCCCGTCGTGTCGATCTCGTACACCCGCACCTTGTTGCCGACGCCGGTGACGAACGAGCGCTCCATCATCAGGAACTTCGTCGGGTCGAGCTGGTTCACGGCGAGCATCGAGGACACGCCGGTGTCGGCGAACGCGTCGGCCGGCACCGGGGTCGCGAACAGCTTCTCCTGCGGGTAGGCGTACTGCGCCAGCACCGGACCGGTGCGAGCCTGCAGGGTGACCCGCGAAAGCGCGCCGGACGTCGGGGTCGGCGGCGGGCCGTCCTGCAGCAGCGGCGCCTCGACCTCGCTGGCCAGCAGCGCGCCGAAGCCGGTGTAGGCGAGGCCTTCGAGCACGTAGTTGCGACGCGGGCCGGCGTCGACGGTCATCTTCTCGTCGGCCGGCAGCGGCAGGTCACGAACGTAGCGGCCGTCGCGAGTCGCCTCCCGGATGGAGGGCTGGATGAGCGAGTCCGCCAGCCGGTCGCCCTCCTGCGACCAGGTGTACCCGCCGGTCCACGGGTCCACGCGCAGCTCTTCGGGATCGATCGTCTGCTCGTTCTGCGGCGCCGCCGGGTCGTTCTGCGCGAGCGGCGGGTACGGCGTGCCGTCGGGACGCAGCAGCGGCTTCGTCCCCGTGAAGGTCACCGGGCCGAGGTGGTGGGCGTCGAGGGAGAACTTCGCCGTGTAGAAGCGGGCGGGGTTGATCGCGGAGCGGTCGTCGCAGATGAACGCGTAACCGCCGGTGCGCGGGTCGAAGTCGATCGACGACAGGCCGCCGACGGTGGTGCCCTGGAACTGGATGGCGTGGGGCACGATCTGCTCGCCGATGAGGCGAACTGGGCGAGCGTGACTCTCCGCGGCGTTCGCCGCCGGAGCGGCGAGCAGGGAAAGGGGCAGTGCCCCGATCAGGGCAGCGGTGAGCGCGCGGCGTCGCTGGGACGAAGACATGGCGTGTAGCACAACGGACGAGGGTATCCACCACGTTGCCGGAAGGTCACGCTTATCCTCAGGGGGTGTTCGCTATCGCGCTCGTCCCGATCGTGCTGGGTCTCGTCGTCGGCTGGGGTGGCTTCCTCGGCTTCCGCGAACGGCTGACCCGCGAAAGCGGTACCGGTGTCCGCACGGCGGCTTCGCTGCGCAGTGACGCCGCCTTCAAACTGGCCAACCGGGTCGCGAGCGTGCCGACGCTCGCGGGCGGCGCCGTCGGCGTGGTCGCCGGGCTGGCGGGTATCGCCACTGGCACCACGGCCGGGATCATCGCCGCGGCTTTTGTTGGTGTGCTGGGCATGCTGGTGCTGGTCATGGGCGGCGGGGTGCTCGGCGCCCGCGCCGCGCTGACCGTGCCCGCCCCGGCTCCGGCCGCCCCCGCGGGCTGCGCCGGCTGCGCGTGCGGCTCGGGTGGCTGTGGCGTGTTCCAGAAGGCCGACAGCTAGTTGCGCTGCAGGTCACCCGGGTGGGTGGCCAGCAACGCGATCGGCACGCCCTGGCGGCGCAGCACCTGACCCCAGAGGTCACGGTTGGGCGAGGCCAGGATGTCGCTCGGCAACGCGGGCACGATGACCCAGTCGTCGCGCTCGATCTCGCCCGCCAGCTGGCCGGAGTCCCAGCCCGCGTAGCCGGCGAAGACGCGTACGCCGCGCACCTTCGGCACGAGCGCTTCCGGATCCGTGTCGAGGTCCACGAGCGCCACCGGCCCGCGCACGGCGATCACGCCGGGCACACTCGCCGCCGTCTCGCCCGTGCGCAGCGCGGCCAGGCACAGAGCCGTTTTCTTCTCCACCGGACCGCCGACGAACACCGACTGCGGCTCCGCCACGTGGCCGCCCCAGTTGGGCAGCACATCGTGCACGGGGACATCGCTCGGGCGGTTCAGGACCACGCCGAGCGTGCCCTCGTCGCGGTGATCGATGACGAACACCACGGTCCGCTTGAAGTTCGGGTCGAACATCGTGGGGGCGGCGACCAGGAGCGTTCCCGGTTCAACCTCGGCGTCCGCTGGCACGCCGCCAATCCTCCCACTTCCCGCCGCGAGAATTTCCGTCGGCACGGGAACACCAACCACTCGTGCCCCGTTGGGAACAGTAGGCCGGCGCACTCCGTGTCCCCCGGGCTCACTGAAGAACAGCCTTTGTGGAATACCAGTTCGGCTGGAGCCACACTGCGCCAAGCCGCCGAGAGGCGACCAAGTGCGCCGGCCCCCAACCTCCCTCAGCCGTGCCACGTCCGCGGCCGCAGCGGCAGACCCGACGTGCCCTCGTCCGGCGTCCGCACCGCCAGGACCTGGTTCACCCCGATGGTGTTGCTCTCGAACGCGAGCGCCGAAGCCGCCATGTACAGCCGCCAGACGCGGGCGCGACCGGCGCCGGCGAGCCCCGCGGCCCGGTCCCAGTCGGCTTCGAGGTTGGCGACCCAGCGGCGCAGGGTCAGCGCGTAGTGCTCGCGCAGCGCTTCGACATCGCGCACCTCGAACCCGGCGCGCTCCAGCTGCGTCACGGTCGTCCCGACGGGAGCTAGCTCGCCGTCGGGGAAGACATAGGCGTCGATGAACCCGTCGAGCTGGTACTCGGACTCGTCCTCGCGCGGCCGGCGGCCGATCTGGTGGTTGAGCAGCTTGCCGCCGGGGCGAAGCAGGGCATACAGATCGCGGGCGTACTCCAGGTAGCTCTCGGCGCCGACGTGCTCGGCCATGCCGATGGACGAGATCGCGTCGTAGGGACCGTCGGAGACGTCGCGGTAGTCCTGCACGCGGATCTCCACGCGGTCGGTCAGCCCCGCCTCCGCCACGCGCTTGCGGGCGTAGGTGGCCTGCTCTTCCGAGAGCGTCACGCCGACGACGCGCACCCCGTGCTCGCGCGCCGCGTGCAGCGCCATCGAGCCCCAGCCGCAGCCGACGTCGAGCAGCCGCTGGCCTTCCTGCAGACCGAGCTTGGCGCAGACGAGCTCGAGCTTGTCGCGCTGGGCCGTTTCCAAGGTGCTGCTTTCGGACCAGTACGCGCACGAGTAGACCATCGACGGGCCGAGGACGAGCTCGTAGAAGTCGTTGCCCACGTCGTAGTGGTGGCTGATCGCCCGCTTGTCACTGCGCCGCGTGTGCAGGTGGCGGGGCCGGCGCACCTCCTCGGGCGGCCGCGGCGGCGGCAACGGCGGTCCGGCGAGCTTCAGCAGCTCACCGATGGCGGCGCGCACCTCCGGGTCGCGCAGCGCGCTGAGGACACCGCCATTCTCCGCCTCGTCGCGCTCCCAGATCAGCCCCGAAATGGCTCCGAGCGCGGTGTAGAGATCCCCTTCGAGGCCGAGGTCACCGGACACCCAGGCGCGGCCCAGGCCCAGCTCACCCGGTTTGAACAGCAGGCGGCGCAGGGCGCGGCGGTTGCGCACCACGAGCACGGGCGCACCCTCCGGGCCGGCCTGGGAACCGTCCCACGCTCGGATCTGCAGCGGGAGCTCTGCTCCGAGCAGCTTCTCGGCGGCACCCACCAGCCGCGACGCGGCGCCGGTCATGGCCACACCCCTTTCTCGGAGACGACAGTCGGACGTCTGTCCTCTGGATAAAACGCTTTCATGCCGCTTCGCACTCCGCCAGAGGCGTCACAGCTCAGTAAAATGCCCGCTGTTCACTGGGCGAAGTGCGCTCATTAGGACCTTCTGGGCCGTTCGGGCCGTAGCTACGCTGGCCCCCGTGACGATCAGCGCGACGACGGAGCGGATCGGGCCGAAGCTCCTGGTCCGTGATCGCGAGTTCCGCAGGCTGCTCTACACCCGGTTCGCCGCGCAGTGGGGCGACGGTGTGTACCGGGCGGGCCTCGCGGGCGCCGTGCTGTTCAACCCCGAACGCGCCGCCGACCCGCTGGCCATCGCCGAAGGCTTCGCGGTCTTGCTGCTGCCGTACTCCGTGGTGGGACCGTTCGCGGGCGCGCTGCTCGACCGGTGGGACCGCCGGCGCGTGCTCGTGTTCGCGAACCTGCTGCGGGTGGTCGCCATCCTCGCCTCGGCCGCCGCGGTGGCCACGGGTCTCGGCGGGCCGGGGCTGTTCTCCCTCGCGCTGCTGGCCGAAGGCTTGTCACGCTTCATCGGCTCCGGGCTGTCGGCCTCGCTGCCCCACGTGGTCCCGGCGTCGAGCGTCGTCTCCGCCAACGCCTTCGCGACCACACTCGGTTCAGCACTGGCCGTGGTCGGCGGCGGGTGCGCCATCCTGCTGCGCGCGGTCTTCGGCGCGGACAACCTCGGCTCGGCCGAGACCACGGCGTTCGCCGCGCTGGGCGCGCTGGTCTCGGCGCTGATCGCCCGGCGGTTCACGCGCGGGGTGCTCGGGCCGACGGTCGTCGACGAGCCGCCGAACCCGTTCCTCGCCGTCGCCCGCGGTCTCGCCGACGGCGCCCGCCACGCCTGGCGCGCGCCGAGCGTGACGGCCGGGTTCATCGCACTGTTCGCCCACCGCGCGGCCTACGGCATCTCGCTGCTGGTCACCGTGCTGCTGATGCGCAACTACTTCACCGACAACGGGATCTTCCGCGCCGGCCTGCCCGGACTCGGCCAGATGGCCGCGCTCGCCGGCGCCGGCATCCTCGTGGCCGGGTTGCTCACCGCGCGGCTGATCCGCGGCTTCGGCCGGCTGCGCGCGATCCTCGGCGCGCTGCTGGTGGCCGCCATCGCCCAGTCGGCGCTCGGGCTGCCGATGGTGCTGCCGCTGGCGTTGCTGGCGTCATTCCTGATCACGGGCGCGGGCCAGATGCTCAAGCTGTGTGTCGATTCGTCGATCCAGCTCGACGTCGCCGACGAGGCCCGCGGCCGGGTGTTCGCCCTGTACGACACGCTGTTCAACATCACCCAGGTGGCCGCTGTGGCCATCGGCGCGGTTTTCATCCCGGACAACGGGTACTCGCCGGGGCTGATGATCGCGGCCACGATCTGCTACTTCCTCGGCGGCGTCGGTTACCTCGTGGCGCGCCGCCGCGCCGTGCCGGACCGGCCGAACTGATTCGCTGCCGCAAACCGTTGGGCCGAACGGGGTCAGTGATCGTCGCATTGGCATTAGAGTGACGCGTGACCCAGCCGGGTGAACCCCGGCGAGTGCAACCGACACGGGGGGCCACCGTGAGTACCGCAGGGGACGACCGCGCTCTGGAAGCCGCTCCTGCAGTGCTGACGTCTCCTGACGGGCTGGTCCGGGCCACCGTCGGCAGTGGCGGCACGCTGGGCCGGCTGGAGTTCGCTCCGGACACCTTCCAGCGCACCACTCCCGCCCAGCTCGCGTTCACCGTCCAGGCCCTGGTGCAGCAGCTCGCCGAGGCCCCGCTCACCGACGCCGCACCGCAGCAGATGCCGTCCCCTCGGCCGACGCCGCGCCGCGTGCGTCCGCGTACGGCATCGGCGCCGCAAAGCCCCAGCACGCAGAGCCCCGCCACGCAGGGCGCTGTGAAGCCGCAAGGACCGCTGCCTCCGCGAAGCGCCGTGCCGCAGCACCGGCGCCGCGGCTACTAACGCCGCGCGTGGCGGATGTGCTGAGACCTGTGGAACCACCACTTTCCGAGTCCGACCAACACGACCGGCTCGTCGAGATCGGGCGACTTATCCGCGCCCACCAGCCCGACGAGGGCGCCCCCGCCGGCATCGGCTTCGCGCAGGTCGGCGACCACACCGAGGTCCAGCCGCGCAACACCGAGGCCGGCCCCGAGCTCGTCGGGATGTTCCACGCGCTGCGCGACGGCATGTACCGCCAGGGCCGCGGCACCTGGCTGCAGGCGCGGTTCGTGCTCGCGGCCGACGGCACGTTCGACTTCGATTTCTTCGTCGACGGCGAACCCCAGTGGACGACCCCGCCCGACGCCGGCGCCTACCGCGACGAGCTCGAGACGTTCCCCGCGAGGACGAGCACGTCCCCGACTGGTGGCGGCTGCGCACCGGCCTGCCGCTCGGCGTCGAGTTCCGCCGCGCCCGTCCCGCCGACGTGGGGGAGGAGCGCGAGCCGCTGGCCGACGAGGAGCTGCCGCTCGTGCTGCAGTACCTCGAGCGCGAAGCGCTGGTCGGCGACGCGCACCGCACCGACGGCACGTGGCTGTGGCCCGAGACCGTGCCCCACCAGCTGCGCCGCCACGGCATCCCGCCGGAGCCGGAGCTCGTCGCGCACATCCGTGAGCTGGGGTTCCAGCCGCCGTACGTCGAGCACCTCGTGCGCCGCACGGCGGAGGCCGACCTGGTCGGCCGCCCGCGGCCGCGTCCCGGCGCCGAGGACGGACAGCGCACCGCGGGCGACGTCGCCGCCGAGCTGGAGACCAGCCCCGACCCGGACCTGGCCAACGAACAGCTGCTGGTGGTCCTCGTGCAGCGGCTCGAGTCGTTCGGCGTGTGGCCGCAGGCCTACCGGATCGGTGCCACCGAGGCCGGGAAGTGGTGCCTGACCAGGGGCGACGACGGCTGGACGGTCACCTCCTCGATCGGCGAAGGCCAGACCTTCGACAACCTCGCCGACGCGGCCCAGCAGCTGCTCGGCGCGCTCCTGCTGCACCCGGCCCGGCGGACGGGCGGGCGTGAGACCCCGCTCGAGACGGCGAAGGAAGTGGACGACTGGCCCATCCAGCCGACCGCGGGTGACCCGCCGCTGACCCTGCTGCGCAACAAGAGACTCACCCGACTGCCCGAAGGTACGGTCGTCCTGCGCTTCGGGGAGGAACCGGGCAACCTGGTCCATCACGGCGAGGTACGGTTCGCCACGACGTCACTGCCACTCGAACGGGAACGAGTGGCGCACACCTACCGCCTACGACGGTCACTCTACGTGGTCACCGGAGTCACAGTGCCCTGGGCGAACCTGCCGGGCGGAGCAGTGGCGTACGTGTTGCCCAAGCCGATCGCGGAGCACGAGTCCGACGGAAGCCTGGAGAGGATCGAGTAGGTGGAAGCGGCGGAAGCGATGGAGAAGGTCGTGAACTGGCTACGCGCTGTACACGGTCCCCAGATCGCCGGTCCTGGTGGGCTGCGGGTCGACCACGACCGCGTGCTGCGCATCCCCGAAGGCTGGTCGATCCCGTACAACACCACCGCTTACCTTGACGACGGGCGCCCGGACAAGGAACTGTTCCCCCCGCCGTCGGTAGTCGTGCGCGAGCCCGACGGCGAGCTGCGCCAGGCACCCCCGAACCCAGGAGGACTGAGCATCCCCGTGGCGTTCCCCGGCCAGGAGAGCTGGCGCGAAGTCGTCGACCCCGAGTACGTCAAGGCCGGGTTCGGCGAGCTCGGCGTGCCGTTGCAGGCCGTGGCCGGCTGGGTGAAGGTCGACAACGAAGGCCGCCAGACCGGCGACGAGCGCGAGAACCCCGAGTACAAGGCCGGGCCGATCCGCCGTGGTTACCCGAAGCCGGAGAACACGCTGGAGACACTGCTCGCGTTCGCCAGCGTCGGCTGGCTCACGCGCGAGCAGCTGCTCATCGGGCTGCTGCGCTGCGACGTCTTCGTGCCGCTCGACCCGGAGACCGGCGCCACGGACCGCTTCTACTTCTCCGAAGAGCGCAACGAGCTGCGTGTGTTCAGCGCGACGCGCCACTTCCCGCCGCGCGAGCACTCCTGGTGGCGCGTGGACCTCGCCACGCTGGCCGAGTTCGAGCACCCGCCGAACCTCGTGATCAACGGCGGCCCGGCGACGTTCGAGGACGTCTCCGGTGAGGACCTCACGGCCACCGCCAAACGCTTCCCGCGTCACGAGCCGCGCATCGACCGCCACGGTCGCGGCCCCGAGGCCGAAGAGGACCTTGAACGCCTCACCCGCGACACCGCCACGCGCATGGGCCTGCCCGAGCCGGTGGCCGTGCCGCTGGCGGCCGCCGAAAACGCGCGCCGCCACGGCTTCGAGCTCACCGCCGAGGAGTGCCAGCGCACGGTGCTGGGCCAGTCGTGGCTCAACCGCCTCGCGATGGCCGAGCCGCCGCGCAGCAAGCCGAACGACTGGCGCACCAACGGTCTCGTGCCGGGCTGGGACAACCTCGGCCGCGTGATTCCGCGCCTGGACACGTTCGGCAAGTACCCCGACCGCGACCTCGAGAACTTCCGCTACGGCTGGCAGCGCGTGGCCGGCGCGTACGTGGGCTTCGCGCTCGGCGAGGCGCTCGGCATGGCCGTGGACCGGATGCGGCTCGACGAGATCGTCACGCAGTTCGGGTCCGAGGGCGTGGCCGACCTGCCCATCGCGTTCGACCAAGCGGGCCGCATCGGTTCGCTGACGCAGCGGTTGCTGTTCTACACCGAGGCCGTGATCCGCAGCCCGCACCGCGAGCAGCCGGAGTCGCGTGACGTCGAGCAGCAGTTCCCGTCGGTGGTGCGTGGCGCGCTGATGCGCTGGCTGCACACGCAGGGCGCGCCGTACGACGACGCCGACGGCTGGCTCGTGAAGGTGCCCGACCTCCACGTCCGCCGGACCGCGGACGACGCCGAGCTCAACGCCTACCACGCGCTCGTCAGCGGATCTCCGCAGGCCGTGCCGCTGACCGGGCCGGCGTCGTTGATCGCCGCGCTGCCCGCCACGCTCATCGCCGCCGGCCCCGGCACGGGCTTCAGCGGTGGCGTGCGCCAGGCCGTGCGCGACCTCGTCGGCGTGACGCACCCGCACGAGGACGACCTGTCGGTGGCGACGTACCTGGCCTGGCTCTTCGAGCCGGTGCTCACGAAGGACGCGTTCAGCTACCCGGTGTGGAACCTCTCGCGCGAGATCCTGACCGAGCACAACACCACGTTCGTCAGCGGTCCCGAGTGGGCGCCGGTGAAGGCGATGGTCGCCGAGTCGGTGCCGTTCTTCGGCGAGCATGGGCTGCCGGACCTGCGGATGCCCGAGCTCATCGGCGACGGCCAGGGCACGCTTTCGGTGCTCGGCCGCGCGTTCGCCGCGTTGTCCGGGTTCGAGAACTACCCCGAGCAGGCCCTGCTGCGCGCGGTGAACCACTCCGGGCGCAGCGCGCTGACGGGGGCGATCACCGGCGCGCTGCTCGGCGCCCGCGTGGGCGTGCCGGGTCTGCCGCAGAAGTGGATCGAGCAACTGGAGCTGCGGCACCTCATCGAACAGGTCGTCACCGACGCGTTGTGGCACTTCGACCGCCGCTCCGCGCTGAGTTTCCTGGGCGAAGAGTGGGTGCAGCGCTACCCGCGGCACTGACGCCGCGGGGCTTCGAAAAGATGGGGTCATGGAGGCACAGCGGCTGAGGGGCTGCCTGCTCGCGGGCGCCATCGGCGACGCGCTCGGCGCGAAGACGGAGTTCGATTCGATCGAGCGGATCCGCGAGCTCACCGGGCCCGCCGGCATCACCGACTTCATCCCCGCGTACGGCGGCGAAGGGCGCTTCACCGACGACACGCAGATGACGCTCTTCACCCTCGAAGCGCTCATCCGAGCCCACGCGCAGCAGCGGCAGACGGGCAGCGCCGACGTCGTGCAGTCCGTGCAGCTGGCGTATCAGCGCTGGCTGCACACGCAGGGCGTGCCGTGGGAGCGGGCACGCGGCCCGCACTCCGCGCTCGCGGCGGCAGATGGCGAGCTCGTGACGCACGCCGCCCTGTTCAGTCGTCGCGCGCCGGGCCTCACGTGCTTCGGGGAGCTGGAAGCGTACGGACGCTCGGGTGTTCGTGGCAGCGTCTCGCGGCCGGTGAACAACTCGAAGGGCTGCGGCGGCGTGATGCGGGTGGCACCCGTCGCGCTGTGGTCCGCCGACCCGGCCGAGGTGTTCCGGCTCGCGGCCGAGTTCGCCGCACTGACCCACGGTCACCCGAGCGGGTATTTGTCGGCGGGCACCTTCGCGGTGATCGTGCAGCGGCTGCTCGCCGGTTCGCCGCTGCTCGACGCCGTCGCGACCGCACGCGCCGAGCTGGCGCGCCACCCGGGTCACGAGGAGCAGGAAGCCGCGCTGGCGCAGGCCCTCGCGATGTCCGGCCCGCCGACGCCGGAGCGGTTGGCCGAGCTGGGTGCGGGCAACGTCGGCGAGACGGCGCTGTCGATGTCGGTGTATGTCGCCCTGACCACCGAAGATCCGGACTCCGCGCTGCTCGCGGCCGTGAACCACAGCGGCGACAGCGATTCCACGGGTTCGGTCTGCGGCAACCTCGTCGGCGCGATGTACGGCGAAGCGGCGCTGCGCGTCAGCTGGCTGGAGCGGCTCGAACTGCGCGACGTGATCATCAGGCTGGCGGACGACGCGCTCGCCGAGTTCGGTCCCGACTCACCGAGTGACGAGGGTTGGTTCACGCGTTACCCGGTCGACTAAGTTCTTTCCCGGTCACCGGGGGAATTGGGGAGGAACCTGACGTGCGCTACCGGGTAGAGGCGGGAGACCGCCCGGACGGCCTGTACGCGACGCTGGACGACCGCACATTCGCGGCCGAGCGTTCGACCACCGACGGCACGCTGCTGCTGTCCGTCCCGCCGGACGAAGAGGCGCCCGACGGGTTCGACCGCGAGCACGAAGGCCGCCCGGCGCGCGTGGTGCTGGCCACCGAGGTGCCGGCGACGTTCACGCTGCGCACGTACTGCGAGTACGACGACGAGCTGTTCGAGGTCGCGCCCGGCAACGGCAGGGAGCTGACGCTGCGCTGGACGCAGCACGACCCCGTGCGCGCCGCGCAGCTCGGCCTCACCGACTTCTCGACGACGGCCGAGGCCAAGCGCGTCACCGGCCTCTGGCAGCTGCGCCGCGACCAGGGCGAACCGCGCCCGGACCTCGACGCCGACCACGGCGCCCTGCTGCGCGCGATCGGCCGCACGCTGCGCGCCGTACCCGGCGGCTGGACCCGCGTCGCCGCACAGTTCCGGCAGGTCGGGGACTACGCGGAGCTGGAGGTCCGCGCGGTCGGCGACGAGAACGGGCCGGTGTCCGTGTCGCTGCCCGCGCCGCCGAAGCTGAGCGCGCTGTTCGCGCGGCTGCGCGCGGCGATGTACTCACCCGACACCGGCACGTGGTTCCAGGGCACCTTCACCCTGGACACGGAAGCCCAGTTCGACTTCGACTTCGACTCCGAGCACGAACCCACCTGGCGCGTCCCCCCGAACGACGGCGGCCGCCCCGCGCCCGAGTCGTACGCCGTGGAGCTCGCGCAGTACCCGCGCCCGTCCGAGGAGCTGCCCGACTGGCTGGCCGCGAAAGCCCGGCAGCCCCTCGACGTCACCTTCCGCCACGCCCGCGTGGTCGACGCGCACAACGAGAACGAGCGCCCGGTCGTCAACCGGCCCCCGGTGCCACCGGACCAGCTGCGCGGCGTGCTCGACTACCTGTTCCGCGCGCCCCTCGTGCTGCACCGCCCGCAGCCGCAGCACGACATCTTCGCCCCGGGCGCGCCGCCCGACGTGCCGCACGCCTTCCACACCGACGGCACCTGGGTGTGGCCCGCGGCCGTGCCGCACTACCTGCGCAAGTACGGCGTGCCACCCGAGCCCGACCTGCTCGACCACATCCGGGTCGCGGGCTTCCGTCCGCCGCTGGTGCGCGAGGGCGTCCGCGCGACGGCCGAAGCCGAGATCCTCGGTACCGCGCGCCCGACGCGCTCGGAAACCGAACTCCCCGACGACAGCCGCCTCGCGCGCGCCCTCCGCGGCGAAGACCTCGGCCTCGACCTGCACGCCGCCGAGACGCTGAGCTTGCTGCACCAGCGCCTGGTCGAACACGGCGTGCCCGCGAGCGCGTACCGGATCGGCGCCAACGAGGTGCCGGTCGCCGACGTGTGGACCCTGCGCCGCGCCGAGAACGGCTGGGAGGTCTCCCGCCCGCCGGCCGTCGCGCCCGTGGCCTTCGCCGGCCTGGCCGACGCCGCCCGCTTCCTGCTCGGCACGCTGCTCATGCTGCCGCCGCGCGCCGCAGACGAATCCGACCAGCCCGCCGACTGGCCGATCCTGCCGCTCCGCGGCGAACCGCCCTTGAGCTTCTTCCGCGGCAAACGCGTTGTCGTCCTCCCCGCCGGGACCACGGTCCTGCGCTTCGGCACCGACGCCGGCAATCTCGTCCACGCGTCTGGCACGCGCTTCGCCTCGACGTCGCTGTCTCCGGAACGCGAACGCGAGCGGCACGAGTACCGGGTGCAGCGGACGTTGCGGGTGCTCACCGGCATCACGGCGCCATGGGGTCCGCAACCGGGCGGGGCGACGGCTTACTTGCTGCCGCGGCCGATCGCGCAGCACGTGGAGGCGGGGGCGCTATCCCGCGTGTGAACCACGCGCGGTGACGAGAGCGGCGCGAGGTTCCACGTGGAGCCTCGCGCCGGACGTCCTCGACTGAGCCCGGTCAGCTGGCGGAAACCTCGGTGACCTCGGCGGTCGTGCCCTTCAGTGGCGCGCCGGCAGGCCACGCGGCAGTGATGCTGTCCCCGTTCGGCCCGGTCGGCAGGTTCAGGTTCACCACGTTCGGCTGGAAGGTCGCGGGCGCCTGCGACGGCTGCAGGATCCGCGATTCGGCCGGGTGACCGGCGCGCAGGTTGACCGGCTGCGCGGGCGCACCCGAGGTGTCGTCCGGCGTCACGACCGTGCCGCTGCCGTCGCTCTCGCTGTGGCCGCTGCCCTTCGTGAAGGTCACCGCGCTCGGCGCGCCCTCGAGGCGGCAGTTGGTGGTCGGGCTCGCGGCGGCGTAGTGGACGACGAACGCCTCTTGCCCCGCGGCCCGCGTCGGGTCCGGCGTCACGGAGACGGTCACGTCGCCCGCTCCGCACGGCGTGTCCGACGGCATCGCGCTGGCCGCGCCGCCGGTGAGCAGCAGTGCGGCGGCGGCAACTCCGCCGGCCACGGTGATCGAGGCGATGGTCTTGAGCGAGGTCTTCATGACATCTCCTTCAGGTCCGGTGAGTTGTTGGCCAACTTCGTTCTCTCACCGGTAAAGATGCCCAGCACTGCCGTCTCGATGCTCCGCAGTGGGATCACCCTCGTCGATGCAACCTCCGGCGGCGTCGCACGTCAGGCCCGGCTCGACCGCGCTGCAGCACGTGGATGCGGGGGCGCTATCCCGCGTGTGAACCACTCGCGGTGATGAGCACGGCGGGGGACCACCAGTAGCCCGCGAGCGGCTCGATCGTCACCTCGGTGAAGCCCGCGATTTCAAGCTGGGCGACCCACGCGAGGGCCGGCTGCTCCCAGTTCGTGCGCTCCGCACCCGCGGCGACGCCGAGCAGCACGGGCATCAGGAAGCCTTGCGCCACCAGGGAAGCCTGGTCGCCGTACTCGGCGACACCGCGTTCGTAGCGGGTCACCAGCGACTGCAGGAACTCTGTTGAGCTCTCGTCGAGCACAGGGATGTCGAACTCGGCGAGCACCAGCGTTTCCGTGCGTGGCCGGAGTTCCCGCAACACCGCCGCCCGCACCGGGGGTGTCATGGACTGCATCGCGAACGTCGACTGCGCAAGGTTCCACGTGGAACCGTTCGCTCCGAGGAACGTCTTCGCGGTCGCCTCGAACCGGTTCGCCCTGGGCACATCGACGTCGGCCAGCAAGGCCGCCGACGGCTCCACCAGGTCGATCCGCCCCGGCTGGAACGAGGATTGCGCCAGCGCCGGGACCACGGCCAGGCCGTCGCCACAACCCAAGTCCAGCAACGATTCCGGCCGCAGCGTCGCGTACTTCGCGGCCAGCGCAGCGCTCAGCCGCTCGTACAACGAGACGTTGCCACCGCCGCGGATGAACGCGGTGAACGCCGCGGGCTGGTCGTACACCGGCCCCGAGCCGTCGGTCGCGAGGTACGCGGAAAGCTCGGCGCCCAACGGAGAATCAGCCTGTGAAGCGAGCTCAAGAGCCCGCGAACCGTCTCCGGCACGGTAGGCGGCGAGCGCATCGGCAAGGATCACGCGCTCTTGTGTAGCAGGCCGATCAGAACGGCACCCACAACGTCACCCGCGTGCCGCTGCCCGGCGTCGACTCCACCAGGGCCGTGCCGCCGACCTCGCCGAGACGCGCGTTGATCGACTGGCTGATGCCGAACCCCGCGGGCCGCGCGTCAGGACTGAAGCCCTGCCCGTGGTCGCGCGTGATCACCGCGATGCCGCCGTCGCGTTCCTCCACGCGCACCACGACCTTGTCCGTGCCCGAGTGCTTCATCGTGTTGCGCAGCGACTCGCGCACGGCGTCGCGCAGCGCGATCTGGCGCACTTCCGACAGCGTGTCCTCGTCGAGCTCCGCGATCACGAGCTGCGCGCGCAGGCCGTCGCGCGCCATTTCCGCCGCCAGCGCCGCGAGCTTCTCGCCCAGAGGCCGCGACGCTTCTTCCTCCCGCTGCGCGGCCGCGGTCTCGATCGTCTGGCGCAGCTCCATCGCCTGCGCGCGGGCCAGCCGCTGCACCTCCACGAGCCGATCGCCCGACTCGCCGGTGCCGCCGAGCGAGATGGCCTCCAGCGTCTGCAGCACGGTGTCGTGCAGCATCCGGTGCTGCTGCGCGCGTTCCGCGAGCCGGCCGTTGCGGATGCCGTACGCCAGCGCGAGCCGCGTGCCGAGACCGAGCAGGATCAGCGCACCGATGCCCGTGAACAGCACCCCGAACATCGTCGGGTAGAGCGACCAGGCCTGCGCGAAGTTCGCCGAACCGCTGTTGAGGAAATCGGACAGCAGCCGCGCGGGCAGGCTCAGCGCCGCCAGCGCCAGCCCCGACGGGATGCCGATGGCCAGCGTCAGCAGCGCGATGTCGCCCAGCAGGTGCTTGTCGGCCACCCCGAGTGCGTCGTGGAACACCGCGGTCGGCTCGGCCAGGCCGATGACCAGCTGGAACCCCACCGTGACGATCAGGTCGGCCACCAGCAGCCGCGCCGCGAGGTCGGGCCGGAACGGCGACTTGCGCAGCATCCAGAAGATCCCGAACGCGCTCATCGCCATCGAGCACAACGCCACCAGCGCCACGGGCACCACCCCGGTCGAGCCGTGCGCCGACACGAACGCGCCGAACGCGCCCGGCACCGCGACGATCCGGTAGGCCAGCGGCACCAGCACCACATAGCGGGCGGCCCGCAGCAGCAGCCCGTCGTTGTACCTGGCGTCGACCGCGCCAGCCATGCGCGAGATCCGCTTGAACGCCCGCAGCGGCGTGGGGTCGGCGATCTCGTCGGTGAGCCCGGTCGTCGCCGTCGCGAGCGCGGGCGTGCCGCGCTTCAACAGGGTGACGAGGAAGCTCGACGTGCGGGGCGGCCGGCCGTCCTTGTCCTCAGTTGCCTGCGCCGTCATCGATCTCCCCGGTTCGGGGCGCGCTCCCTCCGGCAGCGCCCGGAGCAGCGAGTATTCCCGCTCGCCGGGCCGCGTTCCAGAGGCCAAAGGGGGATCTTGGCGGATTCGCGATCACGAATTCGACTCGTGTTCGCTCGGAAGACCTCACGCCGACCTCAGGGCGCCCCAGGGTGATCACCCGTGCCCGCAGCGCGAGATCACTCCGCGGGTGCGATGCCCTCCGACTCAGCCCACTTCTTCAGCTCGGCGACGGCCTCGTCGTGATCGAGCGGACCGCGGTCCAGCCGCAGCTCCTTGAGGAACTTCCACGCCTTGCCGACCTGCGGACCCGGCTTGAGGCCGAGCAGCCGCATGATCTCGTTGCCGTCTAGGTCGGGGCGGACCCGGTTGAGGTCCTCCTGCTCCTTCAACGTCGCGATGCGCTGCTCGAGATCGTCGTAGGTCGCCTGCAGCGCGGCCGCCTTCTTGCGGTTGCGCGTGGTCGAGTCGGCGCGCACGAGCTTGTGCAGCCGCGTCAGCAGGTCGCCGGCGTCGGTGACGTAGCGGCGCACGGCCGAATCCGTCCACTCGCCGTTGGCGTAGCCGTGGAAGCGCAGGTGCAGGAACACGAGCTGCGAGACCTGCTCCACGATCTCCTTCGAGAACTTGAGCGCACGCAAACGCTTGCGCGCCATCCGCGCGCCCACGACCTCGTGATGGTGGAAGCTCACGCCGCCGCCCGGCAGGAACTCGCGCGTCTCCGGCTTGCCGACGTCGTGCAGCAGCGCGGCCAGCCGCAACACCAGGTCGGGCTCCGACGCCGGCTCGTGCGCGGTCTCCAGCTCGATCGCCTGCGCCAGCACGGTCAGCGAATGCTGGTAGACGTCCTTGTGCTGGTGGTGCTCGTCGATCGCCAGGCGCATGCCGGGCAGCTCGGGCAGCACGTGGTCGGCCAGGCCCGTGTCCACGAGCAGCTCCAGGCCGGGCCGCGGGTCGGCGGCGAGCATCAGCTTCGACAGCTCGGCCTGCACGCGCTCGGCCGTGATCCGCTCGATCTCGCTCGCCATCGACGTCATCGCCTCGACCACGCGCGGCGCGGCGGTGAAACCGAGCTGTGAGGAGAAGCGGGCGGCGCGCAGCATGCGCAACGGGTCGTCGGCGAACGACTCCTGCGGCGTCGCCGGGGTGTCGAGCACCTTCAGCCGCAGCGCGTCGATGCCGTCGTGGGGGTCGATGAACGTCTTCGTGACCAGGTCGATCGCCATCGCGTTGACCGTGAAGTCGCGGCGCAACAGGTCGCCCTCGATGGAGTCGCCGAAGGTGACCTCGGGGTTGCGCCCGACGCGGTCGTAGCTGTCGGCGCGGAACGTGGTGATCTCGAGCGTGGTGCCCTTCTTGGTGACCCCGACCGTGCCGAACGCGATGCCGACGTCCCACACGGCGTCGCCCCAGTCGCTCACGATCTGCAGCACGCGGTCCGGCCTCGCGTCGGTGGTGAAGTCGAGGTCGCTCGAGAGCCGGCCGAGCAGCGCGTCGCGCACGCTGCCACCGACCAGGTAGAGACTGTGGCCGGCTCGCGCGAACCGCTCCGCCAGCTCGTCGGCCAGTGGGGACACTCGCATCAGTTCCGTCACCGCGTTCTGCTGGGCGACCAGGTTGTTCACTTCATCCCACCATTAGCTGACAACGGGAAGTGACGTCCACTACTACGGACGCCGTCGGACACGGACACGGAGAGCCAGCGTACCTGGGCAACCGTTTGCTCTAGCATCGCAGCATGCCTGGATCTGCCGGCCGCGCCGGAGCGCCGAAGCCGCGCCGCCGGCGCAGGCGGCAGAGGGGCAGGCGCCTGACCACGGTCGACGAGACATCGGCCGGCGGACTGGTCGTCGACGCCGGGCGGGAACACGCGGTGCTGATCGGCCGCCTCGACCGACACGGCAGACTGCTCTGGTCGTTGCCGAAGGGCCACATCGAGGACGGTGAGACGGTGGAGCAGACAGCGGTGCGCGAGGTGAAGGAAGAGACGGGCATCTCCGCGCAGGTCCTGCGCCCGCTGGGCACCATCGACTACTGGTTCGTGGCCGAACGACGCCGCGTGCACAAGACCGTGCACCACTTCCTGCTCGAGTCGACGGGTGGTGAGCTCTCCGACGAGGACGTCGAGGTCACCGAAGTCGCGTGGGTGCCGCTGGCCGAGCTGGAGACGACGCTGGCCTACGCGGACGAGCGCAAACTGGTCCGCAAGGCCAAAGAACTTTTCGCGCACGACGAGCGCGCCTGAGAGGGAGCACCCGAGTGAAGCGGCCCGCCGCCTTCTTCCTGTCCCTGCTGATCTTCGCAGCGGCCGCCCTCCTCGGCGCGCCCGCGCAGGCCCAGGACGCCGCCAGCCCCGAGCCCCCACGCCTGCGGCTCGAGCTCGACCAGCTCAACCCGCGCGTGATCACCACGTCCGCGAAGACGCTGACCGTGTCCGGCACCGTGACCAACATCGGCGACCGCCGCATCTCCCGCCCGCAGGTGCGGCTGCAGGTCGGCGAACGCCTGGCCGGTGACCGCGAGCTGAAGGGCGTGCTGGCCGGCGAGCCGATCCAGGACAGCCCGCTCACCGACTTCACCACGCTCACCGAGTCGCTGGAGCCGGGGCAGACCGCGAAACTCGACGTCAGCGTGCCGCTCACCGGCAAGAGCGCGCTCCAGCTCAGCCGGCCCGGCGTGTACCCGATGCTGGTCAACGTCAACGGCACGCCGGAGTTCGGCGGCCCCGCGCGGCTCGCGGCCGTGAGCCTGCTCATGCCGGTGCTGTCCGCGCCGGGGAAGTCGACGCCGCCGCCGGGCAAGCACGCCGACGTCAGCGTGCTGTGGCCCATCACCGACAGCTCGCCGCACGTGCTGTCGTCCCCCTACGGCGGCCAGCTCACGCTCACCGACGACACCCTCGCGGCCGAGCTGAGCCCCAACGGCCGGCTGCACTCCCTCGTCGCGGCCGCTCGCGCGGCCCAGTCCGACCCGAACGTCGGCGACTCTTTGTGCTTCGCCGTCGACCCCGACCTGCTGCGCACGGTCGACACGATGAGCCACGGCTACGTCGTCGCCGGCGCGCCCGGCAAGGGCTCGCAGCTGGCGCAGGACTGGCTGGTGCAGCTGCGCGCGCTCGTCAACGGCCACTGCGTGATCGCCCTGCCCTTCGCCGACGCCGACCTCACCACGCTGGGCAAGGTCCGCTCCGCCACCGGCGCGCCCGACACCGGTCTGCTGAGCACGGCGCTCAGCGGCGAGGCGACGATCCGCGACCTGCTGAACACGCAGCCGCGCCAGGGCGTGCTCTGGCCCGCCGGCACACCCGACGACCAGGCGCTCACCGCGATGTCGGCGGCCGGCGTGCACACCGTGCTCACCGACAGCTCGAAACTGCACGCCGACGCGCCCGTCACCGGCCCGGTCTCGCTGCCCGGCGGCCTGCGCGCCCAGCCGATCGACAGTGTCATCGCGAGCGCCATGGCGAATTCCGCACCCAACCCGCAGACCCCGACCACCGTCGGCGCCGCGACGCAGCCCGCGATCGCGAGCCAGAACGGCCTCGCCGCCATTGCGTTCGAAGCCGGCCTCGGCCGCACCGGCACCGAACCGGACACCCGCCTGCTCGTCGCGCCGCCGCGGCGCTGGGACGTGCCGGTGAGCGAGCTCACCGGGTTCCTGCAGCACGTGGGCCAGCTCCTCGGCCCCGGCGGCGTCGCCGACGGCGCCCCGCTGGCCGACCTGCTCGACCAGAGCAATTCGGGCACGGCGTCGTTCGCGACCGGCACCGACGACCAGCCGCTGTCGGGGGGCGGGGACGTCGCCGACGCGCTGACGGACCGAAACGGACAGACCGCCGGCCTGCTCTCGGCCATGCGGATCGACACCATCCACCCGGTGCCGCCCGAGGACATCGTCGCGCCGGTGCGCAACGCCCTCGTGCGCGGCGCGTCCACGGCCTACCGCGCGCCCTCGGGCAGCACGGCCGGCGCGAACGCCGACGCCGAGCTCGCCGCGATCCGCGACCAGGTAACCGTGGAACAGCCGAAGCAGACGATCGCGCTGGCGTCCGGTTCGTCACCGCTGCCTGTGTTCGTGAGCAACGGTCTCCCAGTGGGCATCACCGCGCAGATCGCGCTGAAGAACGAGGTCGGCATTCGCCCCGAGCAGGTGCAGAACTGGTTCATCCCGGCCAAGGGCGGCCAGAACGAGCTGCTGCAGATCGAGGCCCTGCGCGCCGGCCGCCTCAGCGTCGATGTGTCCTTGACCACCCCGGCGGGCACGCAGCTCGGCACCACGGCGCGCTTCGAGCTGACCTCGACGGAGTACGGCCCGATCACGATCATCATCACCGTCGTCGCTGGTTGCGCGCTGCTCCTCCTGGCGTCGCGGCGGATCTACCGGCGAGTCAAGGGAGGCCGGGCCGCCGGGGCCGAATCGCGCTGAGTCCTCGGGGGACCGGGTGCCGGAGGCCGTTCCCGATTACCCTGGGTCGACCGCTGCCACAATGGCAGGGACCCTGGCACCGAGGATTGGGCGCGCGTTGGACAGAGAGCCGGGCTTACCACCCGAGCGTGCGAGTCGTCCTCGGCGCGACGGCGCGCCTCCTCGTCGCGGCGAACGCACCGAGCAGCCGCGCCGCGCCGCGCGCGAAGGCCGGCGCCAGCCGCCGCCCCAGGGCGAGGTGCCGCCCGAACGTCGCCAGCAGCCACCGCCGGCCAACGGCCGCACGCGCCACCTGCCGGTCCCCGCCGACGAGCGCCACCCGGCGCCCGACGAGCGCGCAGACCGGCCGAAGCGCCGCGTACCCCCGCCGCCGCAGGGACAGCCGCAGCAAGGACAGCCGCGTCAGGCGTCCCGCGCGCAGGCGACCCCGCCGCCGCCCACGCGACGGCAGCCCGTGCCGCCGCCCCCGCCGTCGGGTCGGCCGCCTCTGCCGCAGCCGTCCGGACCACCCGTGCCCGCCGGGCCACCTCAGTCCGGACCACCGCCCTCCGGACCGATGCCGGCGGGACCACCGCCGTCCGCACCACCACTGCCGCAGCCTTCGGGTCCGCCTTCCGGACCGCAGCCGTTGCCGCCTCCGGCTTCGGGTCCCGTTTCCGGGCCCCAGCCGCTGCCCCCGGCTCCCGCGCCGCACCGCGGCCGCGGCCCGCGTCCGGGCACGCCGATCCGGCCGTGGCAGGAAGAAGCGCTGCGCGACCCCGAAGCCACGCGCTTCATCCCGCGCACCGCCGGCGTCCCCATGGCGGCTTCGCGCTGGCCCGTGGCCGACCCCGACTCGATGCGCCCGTACGACGCGCTGGCCACCCAGGTCATGCCGCGGATCGGCGACGCGCCACTGGTCCGGCCCACCGAACCGGGGTCCACCGGCGAGCAGCCGGCCACCCCCGCGAAGGCGCCGTCGATCGCGAAGGCCAGCGGCCGGATGGCGATCGCGTCGCTGATCTCCCGCATCACCGGCTTCCTGTGGAAGCTGCTGCTGGCAGCGGCGATCGGCACGGGCATCGCCAACGACTCGTTCAACGTCGCCAACACGATGCCGAACATCATCTTCGAGCTGCTCATCGGCGGTGTGCTCACGAGTGTCGTGGTGCCGCTGCTGGTGCGCTCGCAAGACGATCCGGACCACGGAGCGGCGTACGCCCAGCGACTGCTGACCGTGGGCCTGACCCTGCTCCTCGTGGGCACGCTCGTCGCGGTGATCGCGGCGCCGGCCTTCACGTCGCTCTACGTCGATTCGTCCGGCCAGGCCAGCTCCGGCCTGACCACGGCGTTCGCCTACCTGCTGCTACCCGAGATCTTCTTCTACGGCGTGTTCGCGCTGCTCTCGGCGATGCTGAACGCGAAGCAGATCTTCGGCCCGACGGCGTGGGCGCCGGTGATCAACAACCTGGTCGTCATCTTCACGATCCTGGTCGTGTGGGTGATGCCCGGCTCGATCGACACGGACCACCCGTCGATCACCGACCCCAAGGTGCTCACCCTGGGCCTCGGCGTGACGGGCGGCATCATCGCGCAGGCGATCATCCTCATCCCGCCGCTGCTGCGCTCGGGCTTCCGGCCGAAGTGGCGCTGGGGCGTCGACAAGCGGATGAAGGAGTTCGGCGGCCTGGCGCTGTGGGTCATCGGGTACGTCGGAGTGAGCCAGATCGGCTACACGATCACCACCCGCGTGCTCACCAACGGCGCGCCCGGCGGCGTCACGGCTTACACGAACGCGTGGTTGCTGTTCCAGCTGCCCTACGGCGTCATCGGCGTCTCGCTGCTCACGGCGATCATGCCGCGGATGAGCCGCGCGGCCGCCGACGGCGACAACAAGAAGCTGATCGGCGACCTCTCGTACGCGTCGCGCATCTCGACCGTCACCCTCCTGCCGATCTCCGCGGTGATGACGATCGTCGGCTCGTCGATCGGTATCGCTCTGTTCACCTTCGGCAAGGGTTCGCTCGAAGGGGCCACGCGGCTCGGCGAAGCGCTGGCGGTCTCGTCGTTCGCGCTCCTGCCGTACGCGCTGGTCATGCTCCAGATGCGCGTGTTCTACGCAATGAAGGACGCGCGGACACCGACCTTGATCATGATCGTGATGACGCTGGTGAAGGTGCCGTTGCTCTACCTGTGCCCGGTCGTCCTGTCGCCCAACAACGTGGTGCTGGGCGTGATGATGGTCAACGCGCTCACGTACGTGGTCGGCGCGGTGCTCGGCCAGGTGTGGCTGTGGGTCACGCTGGGCAACCTGCGCAGCAAGCGCATCATCGGGGTGATCCTCTTCACCGTCGTCGCGTGCGTGCTCGGCGTCGCCGCCGCGTACCTGGCGGGCCTGATCGTGCCCGATTCCCTCGGCCCGACTTTGCAGGCCTGGATCAAGCTCTTCCTGCAGGGGATCGTGGGCATCGGCGTCTCGTTCGGCGTGCTCATGGCCCTGAAGGTGGAGGAGCTGAGGCCGGCCACGTCCAGGATCACCCGATTGATCAAGCGCGGGTAACGATTGATTCACGACTGACGACGCTTCCTCCAGACCTGATCCGGGTACCCTCGGTGCGGGAGCGCGACGCGGGAGAGAAGCGGTGGACACGAGACGGAGCGAACAGGCAGGGGAGGCCAACCGTGCGGGCATTCGTGCCCAGGGCGGTTCGCTGGCCCCGGGCCGGGTCGTCGGCGACGGCCGGTACCGCCTGCTCGCGCAGTTCGGGGTGGACGAACGAGCCGCCGCGCACCTGTGGCGGGCACGCGATGGGCAGCTCAAGCGCGATGTCGCGCTGACGCTGCTGGTCGGTGATCCGGCGGATCCGGAGGCCGCGAGGCTGGCCCGGCGAACGCTGGAGCGCGCGGCGCACGCGTCGAAGTTCGGCCACGGCGGGGTCGCGCGGGTGCTCGACGTGCTCAGCCTCGGCAGTGGCGTGACCTCGAACGAGGGACTTCTGGGCGTTGTCGTCGCGGAGTGGACCAAGGGCAGCGACCTGGTGGACCTGGTCGCACAACGGCCCGTGGCGCCGGCCGCGGCCGCGCGCATGGTGCAGGCGCTCGCCGAAGCGGTGGAGCACGCGCACCAGAACGGCCTGGTCCTCGGTCTGGACCACCCCCAGCGGCTGCGCCTGACACCCAACGGCGCGTTGAAGCTGGCGTTCCCCGGGCCGCTGCCGGACGCGACGCTGCGCGACGACGTCAAGGCCCTCGGCGCCGTCCTTTACCTCCTGCTCACCGGACGCTGGGCGCTGCCGGGCGGGCCGCCCGCGATCCCTGCGGCGCCGCTGACCCCGCAGGGCCACGTCGTGCCGCCGCGGACGCTGGTCCCGGCCGTGCCGCCCGAGCTGTCCTCGCTGGCCGTGCGCACGATCGAGGACGGCGGCAACGGCGGTATCCGCACGAGCTCGGCCATCCTGCGCGTGCTCGACCAGGCCGCCGAGGCCGAGGAGCGCACGCAGCTGATCAAGGCCGTCGGCGACAACGCCACGAGCGAGGCCGACGGCACGATCTGGACCACGAAGAAGCCGGTGAAGGACGTCGCGCGGCGGCGGAAGCTGGCGTTCGGCGTGACCGTGCTGGTGGTCGCCACCGTGCTGATCCTGGCGTGGGGCGGGTTGATGCTGATCAACCTGTTCCAGGGCGACTCCAAGGCGAGCGGCCCGACGATCAACGTCGCGGCGCCCACGTCGAGTGCCGCGCCGCCGGCCGCGAACTCGGCGGCGCCCCCGCCGTCGTCGCCGGCCGCGCCGAAGCTCGGCCAGGCCGTGGAACCGAAGACGGCCACGATCTACAACCCCAAGGGCTCGGGCGACAACTCCAGCCGGGTGAAGAACACGGTCGACGGCGACCCGGGCACGGTCTGGCGCACCGACCAGTACCAGCAGCAGCTGCCCGCGCTGAAGCCCGGCGTCGGGTTCGTGGTGCAGTTCGACGACCCGGTGAAGCTCGCGCAGGTGAAGATCGCGGCCGACAGCCCCGGCACGAAGATCGAGATCCGCTCGGCCGACAGCAAGAACCCGAAGCTGGACGACACCAAGGTGGTCGGCACCGGTGACCTCAACGGCACCGACACGACGATCAACCTCCAGACACCGACGGAGAGCCAGTACTTCGTCGTGTGGATCACCCAGCTGGGCGACGACAGCGAGGGTGGCTTCATCAGCGAGATCGGAGACGTGAGCTTCCTGCCTGCGGGGTGATCGACATCTCCCACTCAGTAGGCTCTGCCGGGTGACGGCTGCAGCTCCCACGGACGCGGACCTCATCGCGGCGCACGCCGCCGGGGACCCCCATGCGTTCAGCGAACTCGTCCGGCGGCACCGGGATCGGCTGTGGGCCGTCGCCCTGCGGACGCTGCGTGACCCGGAGGAGGCCGCGGACGCGTTGCAGGAGGCGTTCATCTCGGCCTTCCGCGCGGCGGGCAACTTCCGCGCGGAGTCGCAGGTGACCACGTGGCTGCACCGCATCGTCGTCAACGCGTGCCTCGACCGCATCCGCCGCAAACAGGCGCGGCCCACCGTTCCCCTGCCCGAGGCAGGCTTCAACGAGCCGGCCTCGCCGCGCGACTCGATGTCCGAGAAGGAGACGAGCCTGCTCGTGCGCGAGGCGCTGGAGCAACTGCCCGAGGAGCAGCGCGCGCCGATCCTGCTCGTCGACGTCGAGGGCTACTCCGTGGCCGAGACCGCGAAGATGCTCGGCATCGCCGAAGGCACGGTCAAAAGCCGTTGCGCGCGAGGAAGGGGCAAACTCGCGAAGGTTCTGGGGCACCTGCGGAACCCGGATGCGAATGCGAACGTCCCAACTCACGAAAGCAAACGCAGGAGCGCCACTTCGGACGGGTCCCGGAGTGCCGGGCGAGCCGACCGCTCGCCGGGGAACGGGGAGGCACGATGACGGACGAGAGTCGGGGGGTCGGCGGGACCGTCGGTCCGCCTTGGTCTGTCGACGTGCTGGCCGACCTCCACGCCGGCGTGCTGGACGAACACGAGGCGGCGCAGCTGTGGCCGCGGGTCCAGGCGGACCCCGAAGCGCGCGCGATCATCGAAGCCCTCGAGGCGACCACGGCCGACCTGGCCGCGCTGGCGGACGAGCCGGCGCCACCGATGCCGGCCGAGTTCACCGCGCGGATCGACCAGGCGCTGGCCGCGGAGGCCGCGTCCCGGCAGGCCGCCTCCTTTCCGGCGAGCGCTGAAGCACCGGCTGAGCCCGGCGTGGCGCCCGTGGTGGACCTGGCGGCAGCACGGCGGCGGCGGAACAAGCGGCTCGGCTGGGGCGCGGGGACCCTGACGGCGGCCGCGGCGGCGATCGTGGCCCTTGCCGTGACGGTGCCTGGCACGTCGACCGAAAGCGGCACCGCGGGGGTGGCGGCTCCGGCTCCGGCTCCGTCCGTGGGCAGCGACGGCAGCGGTGCGGAAGCGCTGCTGGGTGGAGCCATGGGCGTCCGCGATTTCGGCCCGCTTCAGGACGAGCAGCGCCTCGACGCATGCGTCAGTGCGGCCGGCCTGGACCCGGATGTGCGCCCGGAAGGCATCCGTCCGGTGACCGTCGACGGCAAGCCCGGCGTGCTCGTCATCTACACGACGGGTCAGCTCGCGCAGTTCCGTCTCGTGGCCTTCGGGGCCGACTGCGGCCCGGGTCACGCCGACAAGCTGTTCGACAAGGTCGTCGGCAAGAAATAACCGCTGGTCGGGACGGCTGAGTAGCGGCCGTCACCGTCGGGAACACCGCCACCTACCATCGTGTTGAGACCAGTGCACAGGTCACTACGAGCGGAGGTTCACGGGTGGCTGCCGAGGAAATCAGGAACCTGATCATCGTCGGGTCGGGTCCCGCCGGTTACACGGCCGCGGTTTACGCGGCGCGCGCGCAACTCGAACCGCTGGTGTTCGAGGGCACGCAGTTCGGTGGTGCGCTGATGACGACCACGGAGGTCGAGAACTTCCCCGGCTTCCGCGACGGCATCCAGGGCCCGGACCTGATGGAAGAGATGCGCAAGCAGGCCGAGCGCTTCGGCGCCGAGCTGCGGGCGGAGGACGTCGAGTCGCTGGAGCTGACGGGCGACGTCAAATACGTGGTCGCGAACGGCAAGCGGTACGCCGCGCGCGCGGTCATCCTCGCGATGGGCGCTGCGGCGCGCTACCTGAACGTGCCCGGTGAGCAGGACCTGCTCGGCCGCGGTGTGTCGGCCTGTGCGACGTGTGACGGCTTCTTCTTCCGCGACCACGACATCGCCGTGGCCGGCGGTGGTGACTCCGCGATGGAGGAGGCGACCTTCCTGACGAAGTTCGCCAAGTCCGTCACGATCGTGCACCGCCGCGACGAGTTCCGCGCCTCCAAGATCATGCTCGAGCGCGCCCGCGCGAACGACAAGATCAAGTGGCAGCTGAACTCCCAGATCACCGGGGTGGAAGGCGACGGCAAGGTCCAGGGCCTGAAGGTCACGGACACCAAGTCCGGCGACGAGAAAACGCTGGACGTCACCGGTTTCTTCGTCGCGATCGGCCACGACCCGCGCAGCGCTCTCGTGCGCGGCCAGGTCGACGTCGACGAGGACGGCTACGTGGTGACGCAGGGACGCACGACTTACACGAACGTGCCGGGTGTCTTCGCGGCCGGTGACCTCGTGGACCGCACCTACCGGCAGGCCATTACGGCGGCGGGTTCCGGGTGCAGCGCGGCCATCGACGCGGAACGATGGCTGGCGGAGCACGGCGACGAGAACGCCCACGAGGCGTCCGAGCTGGTCGGCGGCGGCTACGGCGCCGGCCACCACTGACTTTCCGAGACCGACCTGAAGGAGAAACCATGGGCAACAACACCGTCAAGGTGACCGACAAGTCGTTCGTGGACGACGTCCTGACCAGCGAGAAGCCGGTCTTGGTCGACTTCTGGGCGACCTGGTGCGGCCCTTGTAAGATGGTCGCTCCGGTACTCGAGGAGATCGCGGCCGAGAACGGCGAGAAGCTGACCGTCGCGAAGCTCGACATCGACGAGAACCCGAACACGGCGCGTGACTACCAGGTGATGTCCATCCCGACCCTGATCCTGTTCCAGGGTGGCAAGCCGGTGAAGCAGATCGTCGGCGCGAAGCCGAAGGCGGCTCTGCTGGCCGACCTGAAGGACATCCTCTGATCGAGCGGGCGCTGTCCAGCTGCTGAGAACCCGGGCCTGCGGGAATCGCCTCGCGGGCCCGGGTTCTCGCACGTTCGGGCGAAGTGTCCGTGGCCATGATCACGCAGGCGCACGCGCGTGTCCGCCCTGCGGCGGCTTGCGCTCTCCCGGGGCACACCGACCGGGCCTGCGCGCTCACCGACAGTTCACAGGGCACAATAGGTGCCCTGGGCTTACCACCCACACAGGTTTTCTGTTCTCGCATCGAGCCGGTTTCGGTGCCCTAGGAAGAGCGAGGAGTGCATGCGGGTACTCCGCCGCGGTGACGCCGGTCCGGACGTCGCCGAGATCAGGTCGATCCTTGCCGGGATGGACCTGCTCCCGCCGGTGGCGGGGACCGAGCAGTACGGCACCTTCGACGCCGCCGTCGAGCACGCCGTGCGGGCCTTCCAGCAGCGCCGTGGGCTGATCACCGACGGGGTGGTCGGCCCCGCGACGTTCCAGGCGATGAAGGGCGCGAGCTTCCACCTGGGGAGCCGTCCGCTGCAGTTCATGCTGTCCGCACCCGTGCAGGGCGACGACGTCTTCGCGCTGCAGGAGCGCCTCACCGAACTCGGCTTCGACGCCGGCCGCCCCGACGGCTACTTCGGCCCCCAGACCGAACGCGCCCTGCGCACCTTCCAGCGCGACATGCGCCTGGAGTCCGACGGCATCTGCGGCCCGGCCACCATCCGCGAGCTGCACCGCCTTTCGTCGCCCCGCGCCCGCGGCGGCCGCCCCGTGTTCCTGCGCGAACAGGAGCAGGTCCGCCAGGCCGGCCCCCGCCTGCGCGGCAAGCGCATCGTCATCGACCCCGGCCA